>JBMZDW010000027.1:0-33658 GCA_049614565.1 Cognaticolwellia sp.
GAACACCGGCTTTAAGCATATCGCGCATAGAAACGTTTGGCATGTTTTTTCCTTTATGGGGTTAAGCGTTCATACATCCAATATACACGACCCTTATTGCGTTTTACTTTATGTAAAATCGCTGAGCACCCCGGTATACCTTTGCTAGATGTATGTGAGTTTAGTTTTAATGTCTTGAACGATTAAGTTATCTGTTCAACACGGTTTAAGGCTAAAAATATTTGAATAACCCTTGAATTAACTTCAGTAAGATGTAAACAAAAAATTTAGCGGCGCACTTTATAACATAAAGACAAACAATTGGCTAGTTTTTAGCTCATATTTACAGCAGGGAATATTTTATTCTATTAAGGACTAGGAACTTTAATTCTGGCGCGTTAAAATTATGCTACTTATTTCATTATGCTAGTTAAATCATGTCATCGAACACACCCAATGCAGAGCTCTTTTTTATTTACGATAGTCACTGTCCGTGGAGTTATGCTGCCACTGTCTTAGTTGAAAAGATATTAAGCGCTTTTCCGTCAATCACCCTCAGAGCAATGCACCTCGGTTATTACGATGGCGACAATAAAGTGTCACCAACCACCCTGACCGCCGTAGGTGAATTTAGCCCTGTTGAATTTGGTGCTAATTATGTTGATACGCTTAATTATCCTAAAGACTCTACCTTAGTGGCCAATTTAATGGCCTGGGTACAAAATAAATCGGCAAAATCAGCCTTTGAACTATTAACAAAATTACAGCACGCCCATTTTGTGCTAGGCAATGAGTTAACCGACAAAGACAGTGTCAGCGCGATTATTGACGAACTTAAACTCTCGCCACCGGCTAAGTGTTTGCAAGTGAACAAACTCACTAAAGACGCAGAATTTGCCATCCACGATATTATTGATGTACAAGAATTGATCGGCACGCAAGCCATTCCAGCAATGCTTTTAGCCTGTAATGAAAATTTAGTGCTGTTAAACCATAACCTCTATTTAGAAAAACCTGATGCCATTGTCGAAGCCGTAAAAGCTGAGCTCGACAAGTTTTCATAAGCTCACAATAAGTATTAACAAAAACCCGTAAGACAACGTTTTATAAAAATTGACAATATTTTAAGCTTTCGTGATGGTATTGCCATCAAACAAGCTTAAGGTTTACGATTGGGAAATAGTTAAAAAGCGTGTAAAATCATTGACTATTATTCTCGATATTTACGCTTAGGCTTGCAGCAGTTTATTATCTGTGTGCAATATTGCCGACAATAGCAACCATCACCCTACAAGTAACATTTGAGGTTTTATGACGATTACCATTAAAAATCCGCAAGAAATTGAAAAAATGAGAGTTGCGGGAAAACTTGCGGCAGATGTATTAGAAATGATCGCGCCTCATGTTAAAGCCGGTGTCACCACCGACGAACTTAACACCTTATGCGCCGAATATACCGACAAGGTACAAAACGCCATTTCTGCACCACTAAATTACCATGGTTTTCCCAAGTCTATTTGTACCTCGGTCAATCATGTGGTGTGTCACGGCATTCCCAATGACCAACCGCTAGTCGATGGCGATATTGTCAATATCGATATTACGGTTATTAAAGACGGTTACCACGGTGATACCAGTAAAATGTTTTTAATTGGCGATACCTCTTTAGAAGATAACCGTCTGTGTCGCATCACCCAAGAAGCGCTATATATTGGTCTTAAAAAGGTCAAACCGGGCAATACGTTTGGCGAAATTGGCACCGCGATACAAAAGTTTATTAAAAAGTCTGGACGATACTCAATCGTAAAAGAGTATTGCGGCCATGGTATTGGTAAAGAGTTTCACGAAGAGCCACAGATTGTTCATTACAAAAATAATGACAAAGAAAAAATGCAAGAAGGCATGTGTTTTACTGTCGAGCCGATGATTAATTTAGGCCGCGCCAATACCTTACTCGACAAAGAAGACAGCTGGACGGTATATACCTTAGACGGTAAAAAGTCAGCACAATGGGAACATACCGTAGTGGTAACAAAAACCGGTTGTGAGATATTAACTTTACGTAAAGATGATACTATCCCGCGTATGCTGCATAACTAATTAACGCTAAATACACAAATCGCCAATAACACGGTAAATGATGTCGGTTAACATGCTAATGTACCTTAAGCATCCTTGCCGTGTTGATGACTATAAAGAGCTTATTGTTGACTATGACATCACCCATCCCAGAAAAGTACTGTCAAGCTCTCGCGGTTTGTGCGCCAACGTTAACCAGCTCAGAAATATGTGTCTTAAGCACTGAGTTTCTTCAGTGGCAGCAAACACAATTTCCCATCAGTGAAGTTACTGCACTTGTTGCCGCCAGAGCTTACTATGTTGACCAAGTATTAACCAAGCTTTGGTGTCAACATAATTTAGATGAAGATCAAGTCAGCTTAGTTGCCGTGGGTGGCTATGGTCGCCGCGAGCTTCACCCTTATTCCGACATTGATATTTTACTGATCACCCAAAGCACTGTCTCCGATGAGCTAGCCGAAAAAATTTCCGCTTTTATTACCCAATTATGGGATGTAAAACTTGATATCGGTCACAGTGTTCGCAGTGTCAATGAATGTATCAAGCAAGCGGTGGCTGACGTTACGGTCGCGACAAACTTAATGGAAATGCGCAAGATTTGCGGTAATCAAGGGTTAATAGAGCAATTACAGCCCTTATTAGCAGAAGATGGTTTTTGGACATCAAAAAAATTCTTCATTGCCAAGCGTGATGAACAAGTTCACCGACATCAACAGTTTCACGGTGCCTCCTATACTTTAGAGCCGAATTTAAAGGCGAATCCCGGCGGTTTGCGCGATATTCAAACCATTGGTTGGGTGGCAAAACGCCACTTTATGGCTGACACCCTTGAACAACTCATTGATCATCACTACCTAACCAGCAATGAGTTTTTTGAGTTAATGGAGTGTCAAGATTACTTATGGCGCCTGCGTTGTGCCCTGCACTTTGTTGCTGGCCGTAATGAAAACCGTTTACTATTTGACTACCAAGCCGATGTTGCCGAATTAATGGGCTTTGGTGATGGCGGCAAGCTTGCCATTGAACGTATGATGAAGCGCTTTTACCGGATTATTTCCCGGGTATCAGAGCTTAATCGCATGTTATTACAACATTTTGAATACGCCATTTTAAACAAGAAAAAACATCGCAAAGAAATTATTCTTAATGATGATTTTGTCATTATTGACGGCCAAATCAAGGTGCGTGATAAGCGGGTATTTACTCGCTCAACTATGATCATGGAAATGTTTCTACTGATCGCACAACACAAAGAAATTACCGACTTACATCCTGAAACCTTACGATTAATGCGCAATGCACGTCGACGCTTGGTTTCTGGCATGATTGACTACGCGCGTTGTCGCGAAATTTTCGTGGCATTAATTAAACACCCTCGCGGTCTAGGTTTAGCCTTTACCTTGATGCATCGCCATTCTATTATCGGTGCTTATCTGCCGCAATGGCGTAACATTATGGGGCAAATGCAGTTTGATTTATTTCATGCCTATTCTGTTGACGAGCATACCTACCGTTTGCTGAAGAATTTGTATCGCTTTAGTCTGCCCAAACACAATGACGAATATCCGTTATGTAGCAATATAGTGCAACGTATTCGCAAGCCTGAGCTGTTATCATTTGCCGGCATATTTCATGATATTGCTAAAGGTCGTGGTGGCGATCACGCAAAACTTGGCGCCATTGATGCGCTTGATTTTGCTAAAGTACATAAATTAAGTGATATTGACGGCCGCATGATTGCCTGGTTAGTTGAACAACATTTATTGATGTCGGTTACAGCGCAGCGACGTGATATTTCTGATCCTAAGGTGATCAAAGCCTTTGCTGAAATCGTTCGTGATGAAGCCCGTCTTGACTACTTATATTGTTTAACCGTGGCTGATATGCGCGCCACCAACGAAAGTTTGTGGAATAGTTGGAAAGCAAATTTACTGGAAGATTTATATTTCAATACCAAGCGAGCATTTCGACGCGGCCTTGAAAAACCCGTCGACTTGCGGGCAAAAATTCGAGAAAATCAACAACAAGCGATTAAAATTTTAACCAGCCAAACCGTAGATCAAGAACGATTAAAGCCCTTGTGGAAAGAATTTAAAGCGGATTACTTTTTACGTTATTCGCCTGAGCAAATTGCTTGGCACTTTTATCACATATTAAAACATAACAAGGCAAAACCTTTAGTCATTATTAGCCCGAGACCTTATCGAGGCGGCACTGAAGTGTTTGTTTATACAAAAGATAAACCCAATACGTTTTTTCATATTGTTTCCCTTTTGGGCGCGAAAAAACTGTCGATTCATGACGCGAAAATTACCACCAATAAATCCGGTTATACCGCCAATACTTTTGTGGTGCTCGATAACCGCAACAGAGCATTAAATGACAGCGCCAGAACCACGACCATAGCGCGCTCATTAAGTGTAAAATTAGCCGCAAAACAAATTAAAGTTAAACCCAAGCCGTTAGCCAAGCGCTTTCGTCAATTTAAAGTACCAACGCAGGTTAGCTTTATCGAAGGCGCCGCTAAAAACCGTACTATGCTAGAAATAGTGGCCTTAGATCATCCCGGCCTACTGGCAAATATCGCCGCAGTTTTTCAAAAATGCCAAGTGCAAATACATTCCGCCAAAATCACCACCTTTGGTGAAAAGGCAGAAGATGTTTTTACCGTGTCAAATAGTGATAATCAAGCATTGACCAAAACGCAAGAAGCAGCATTAGAAGCCATGCTGTGCGCTGATGGCCGCTGATAGCCATTAAAAAGATAAACATTTTAAAGCTAAATATTAAAAATACATTACTAGGATCACACATGTCAGAACTACAAACCATAATTGAGCAAGCGTTCGAGCAACGTATGAACATTACCCCCGCTAGCGTGTCAACAGAGGTAAAACAAGCGGTGTTAGATGCCTTAGCCGCGTTGAATAATGGCTCAGCACGCGTTGCCGAAAAAATTGCCGGTGAATGGGTGGTACATCAATGGCTAAAAAAAGCCGTTTTACTGTCGTTTAGAATTTGGGATAACGAAGTTATTGACGGCGCAGAAAGCAAATTTTTCGACAAAGTACCAATGAAATACAGCAACTACAGTGAAGCTGACTTTATCGCCGATGGTGTAAGAGTAGTGCCCGGCGCGTCAGTTCGTACCGGTAGTTATATTGGTAAAAACGTTGTTATCATGCCAAGTTTCGTTAACATCGGCGCCTTTGTTGATGAAGGTTGTATGGTCGATGGGTGGGCAACGGTAGGCTCATGTGCGCAAATTGGTAAAAACGTGCATTTATCAGGCGGCGTTGGCATAGGTGGCGTATTAGAGCCCCTACAAGCTGGCCCTACGATTATCGAAGATAACTGTTTTATTGGCGCGCGTTCTGAAATTGTTGAAGGTGTGGTGGTTGAAGAAGGTGCAGTTATTTCGATGGGGGTTTATATTGGTCAAAGTACCCGTATTTATGACCGAGAAACCGGCGAAACCCATTACGGCCGAGTTCCGGCAGGCGCTGTGGTTGTACCGGGTAATTTACCGTCAAAGTGCGGCGCTTATAGTTTATATGCTGCGATTATCGTAAAAAAAGTCGATGCAAAAACCCGCGCTAAAGTGGGTATTAACGCCCTACTTCGTTCAGTATCTGACGAGTAATTACGGACTAAAAAATATAGAATCGCGTCTTTGGCTTTAAACCTAAAGGCGCAACATATTTAAAATACGATCTGTATTAGCATTTACGCTAACGTCTTCAGCTACGCTAGCGTAATATTGTCAAATTCACTTGCTGCTGTTTTTTTGACAGTACTTTCATATCACAAATGTAATCATTCACTATCGCCAATAAAACATCACTTTTTTATCTCGACAATTATCATTTCAAAAGTTTTCATTCAAAAAAGTTAGTGTTGAACACCAACCTAATTTCATGAAATAGCAAAAACAATCAAAAACTTAAAATATAAAACAGAATAACCTCTTGTCATAATATTATTCCAAAAATACTTGGCTTAACCTTTGCTTTAATGCCGGTAAGCTTTAGTTAATTTCAAAAACACTATGAAAATTTTAAACGCGTTTATCACTATATTCATTATTTTACTGCTCTCAGCATGCAGCTCTACGCAACATAGCGCTATGGTAAAAAAACCAATGAATTCCGATCATAATTTAATGTTGAGTTTACTTAAACGCCCACAGACGCAAGATCAAAAAATGATGTTGGCATTCGCACAAGCCGTTAACCCAGCGCCTGCACAGCACCCTTATAATACGATTGAAATAAAAGGCCCAAAAGCCGATAACTATCCGTCAAATTTATCCTCTCAGACTCAACACAACTACCGCAATTTAATTGCCCGAGACCTTAATGCTGTATGGATAATGGGGCCGAAATAATCAAAGGATACAATTGCACTAACTAGCTAACCGCAATATATATGCTAAATATTCCATGCAAACTTATCGAATACCTGCTGCCATTGCTCATCAAAGGCGGCATTGACAGACACCGCCTGCCCTGTAACCGGGTGCGTAAAGTCTAATTGTTTGGCAATTAACATTAAGCGTTTAAAGCCAAAGTATTCGCCAAAAAATGGATTTTGCTTATTATCACCATAATTAATATCGCCAATAATTGGGTGGCGTAAATGCGCGAGATGACGGCGTATTTGATGACGACGCCCGGTATGAGGTTGGCATTTAATTAACGAATATCGCACACTGTCATACTTGCCCAAGGGTACAGGCAATGACGCCGATGCTATCGCTTGGTAATGCGTTTGCGCGCTTTGCGGCGCTTTGTCACGACTAACATTTTTATCCCCCAATTCATCCAGCTTTTCTTTTAGAGGATAATCAATCTCACCGTCATGTAATAAGTGCCCGCGCGTTAAGGCATAGTAAGTTTTTTGAATTTTACGCTCGGTAAATGCCTGCCCCATTAAGCGCGCCACATCTTGTGTTAAGGCAAATAACAAAACACCTGATGTTGGCCTATCTAAACGGTGTAACGGATAAACGTACTGGCCAATTTGGTCACGAATAAGTTGCAAAGCGAAGTAAACTTCATCTTTATCCATAAAGCTGCGATGAACAAACAAGCCCGCGGGTTTATCAACAGCAACCAAGTATTCATCTTGATATAAAATCGTTAATACGGGTTTATCAACAATTACCGAGCCAGCATTTACAATCGTCATAATAGCAATTCTTTATTTTACCTTAATGCGTGATTGACCGGTGTGGTCAAGATTAACGGTGGAGTTAACGCGTCATTATCCCTATAATGTCGCGCTATAACAACTCCACTTTTAAGCGCGAAGCTATTATTTTATGAGTACTACTTCCGACACTATCGCTTCCATTTCAGCCCTGCTAAATTTGTCTGATTCGCAATACCGTATTTTCGACATGGGTCGACGGGTTGAAAAAATATCTAAAGAGCAATTTGAAAAAATAGAAGCGGCGCAACTGCCCTACCCTTATCCGTCCCAGGGTCATGCTATGCTAGCTATCGCTTTTTGGCAAAAGCAATCTCCAAGCCCTTACCTATGGTTTATAAAACTGCCTTTAGACGAGCGGGGATTACTAAATCAAGGGGCGCGCAATCATTTTATTGCCATCATTATTGAAGCCTTAGGTAGCGACCTTGCTGTTAACCCTACTGAGCAACAAGAAGCACTGCTAAAGAAAAACCCTTATCACTTTACCCCTGCGCAATATAAATTAGCAGCGGTCAATAGCGTAATATCAAGCTCACTAAAACAAGCTCCGAGCAAGTTTTATGCGCCGGCAAGTGAATATTTAACTGGTGTTCTCGGTTGGCAAGCGTGGCAAGATGTCGGGGTACAAGGGTTATCTGACTTTGCATTTCGATTAAGCGAAAACAACAACATTGAAACCTTAACTAACGCTGTCAGCCATTTACCCGAGCAAGTACTAACGCCATTATGTTCAGCACTTGAGAACGTTGTGCTACCAGCAGTTGTTATCGAACAAATTTCGAGCCGTTACCAAAGCGAAAAATCACGCAATAATAACGTTGCAGCGCTAGCGCTATTACGCGCTCTATCATCCAGTACACAACACCCGTTTGTTCAAACTTTGTTAGCGCAGTTAATTCAAAATCAAACTTTAGAAGAAGATACGCTTATTATGATGGCTGGACGTTTATGGCCAATACTGGCTGAAGAAGCGATACTTTTTGCTTACTTAGAACAGCTAGTAAAAGATCACAACCAGCAACTATTTTCAGCAATATTTAAAGATTTAGTTGCTATTCCTATGATACGCCCCGTACTATTGCAAGCCATTCGTTCACCAAAACGCAGTGCAAATTTGGCGCAAGCCATTGGCATGCTGTTTAAACCACAGGCATAGTCATGGAGAATATTTACTATTTACTTTTTGTCGGCTTAATTTTTTGGTATTTCATTTATTTACGTAGAGTTGCCGAGTATGCACGCTCACACGCTGATAAATATTGTCAGCAAGAGAATTTGCAATTTTTAGCCATTGCACGTCTTTCAAGTCGCTTTAGATTTTCAAAGCGCTTTGGTCCGCATTGGCTGAGTAATTTCGACTTTGAATTTAGTGGTGATGGCGAATCTACCTATCACGGCACTATAACCTTACGCGGTTATAAACTCGATAATATCGACACACCACCATATCGCGTCAGTTAATATCACTTAGTCACAACACATGCCAAAAAATAACGCGACGCAAGTTGCGTTTTTTGTGCTTCTAGCGCCATTTACCAATGCGTTTAGAGCAAAAATAAGGTTTCAAAAAATTCAGAACAATGTCAAAGACAAACTGACTTTGTTGGTAAGATTCGTTATTCTAGATTTTTGTATTTATATTTTTTAAAGTTAGCGTATTTCCTATATCGCTTACACTAATTTGTGGAGGTTTTGTGCAACTGTTCAAGTCGTTATTTTGCTGGCAAGGTTTTGATAACCGCATACGTTTTATTGTTATTAGTACCTGCTGTTTGCTTGCTTTTATTATTTTTAATGAAAGCTTCAATAATAAAGCGACAACGATTATCGCGTTATTATTTTTTTCAACAATATCGCTGGCAACAACGCAACGCCGTCTTAACGATGCACAATTACACAAAAATTGGATCTTTGCGCCGGCAGGCAGTTTTTTAATCGCCGGTTTAATCATTATTTTTATTGATCATGGCGCCAGCTATTGGTTGTTATTCGTGCCACTGCTATTAACCTTACTGCTGTTGACGTACGCTGGCAAACACCAAAAGTACTATATTCTCGGTTATAACGGCCCAGTTAGCCTAAGCGATTTTCAACAAACAGCAAACTCGAGCGCACGCAACAAACAACGCGTAGAGCCAACCATGCATGCGGTGAATGCAAGCCATGCTAGCTCTGCTCAAAATAACGTTTATGCCAGTGCAAGTCGCGATGAACACCTGCATGTCGGTGATCGAAATCAGCGTAGCAATCATACCGATATCGGTGAAACAATTCGCCTAGCGCTGTTTAGCCATAAAAACGCACGACTAACAATCGCCAGTATTTGCGCTTTGTTACTGCTTGCGCTGCTAATGTCACTGTTGTTCTCTGATACTTCACCAGCAGAAACGCCGCAAGCACAAAGTCAAGACGTTGCACAGCAAGTCCCGCAATATAGCCAGAAAGTAACGCTAGCGGATAACTTTTCGCTGATGCGCTCTGCGAACAACAACATGGTCATTCAATGGCAAACGGATGACAGTGATAACAGCGAAGTCTGGTCGCTTGCCACGGCAATCGGCGATAGAGCCTGCGAAAACATTGCCTTTTTTAATGGCGAAAAAATAAGAACTTATCTTGTTCGCACACTAGATAGTGACTATTACGCCTATTTTTCACCACTAGACAGTCAGGCACTCATTAAAAATATCGCCTTTAAAAATAAATTCTCTTTGTGTGGTTTCAATTTTTCACTAAAAGGTAGCCAAGCAGCATTAGGTAAATCGCCTTTTTATGCCGACTTCATTGAGTATTAGCTGCCTAGATATGGAGTTAATTTAAAGACTTTGGCTGTTGGATGTGAGCATAATGCCGAGTGACATATGGATTAATTAATTTGGCTTGTTCTGATCAGAAGAGACTAACGTTAGACAAAATTTGCATATAAAAAATGCGGTTCAATGAACCGCACTTTTATAACTAGCTTATATGCATCCAGCATAAATATATAATGATCCTGCTTCATCCATAAAGAGCTATCCTTAGCCTTTCCTAGCAAATCATTTGCCGTCCTCGTTTTCCTTCACAGTAGCTATCTAGCTACATCATTGTCTATGTGCATCTTCCTGATGACCATTCCGTGACAATTGTCCTACCATCCTTGCGAGATATCCTATCTCTTCGCTATACTAAGCGTCCTTTCAGTCTTCCCTAACCGTTTTTGATAATCCCTTTGTCTTCCTGACAGTTATAATATTAGACGAAGCGCAAAACTTTCAAAGACATTAAATTTAAATAAATTTCATATCAAACAGAAAAGTCAAAATAAAATATAATAAAACGCATTAAAATCAATAACATAATAATTTTATTGTGATTGGTTCGTACACTAAAACCATGATATCTTACGCTGATGTAGGATATGTCTCACAGCGCTTCGGGATATTGGGATGTGCACTTTCTAACCGGCGATTTAATGTTCAGTGACTTATTGACAATTTTAGCGTACTTCCCTCTATCTCTCGGTGAGAGTGATCATGATGCTTTTACGCTAGGGTAATGTATTAACTGGAGTTTATGACTGAAGATGAAATTCTCAGTGGCTTAGATTTGAAGTTAACTCAATCTAGTTGAGATTACAAAAAATAGGGCAACGATATCGTTACCCTATTTGAAAAAAATTTTTGGCAGATTAGTCTTCAGTACTTTCTCGATAATAAACCATCACAGAGCCAGAAACATTGCCAACAGTTACGTTATCAATAAATTGATAATTAACATCGTTGAAAAATGCCTGATATTTTTTACTCGTGGCATAAACCGCAACGCCTTCGCTATCTTTATGCTCTGCTAAAATAGTATTAACTGCCGCCATCAAGTAATGGCCAAAACCATGATGTTGATGAAGGGGATGTATGGCAATAAATGACAACATATGAAATTTCTTCAACGGTACTGCGGCTAAAACAGTTTTTTCTTTTTCAATCATTTGCTTAGTACCAAAATAACCAGCACCGAGCAACATTTTCAAGCGCCAATGCCAAAAGCGCTCTGACGACACCCCTTCTTCTGGGTCATTTAAGCAAGCCACACCCACCATAGTCTCACCTAAGTACAAACCGATCATCGGCTGTTTGGCTTGCCAAAACGCATTAAGCTCTTCACGAATTGACGCCCGTAAACGTTGCTCGTAATCAGCTTTATCAGCAGAAAATATTTCTAGAAAGACCGGATCATCATGATAGGCTTGGTATAACAATGATGCAGCGAGTTTTAAATCTTCGGCACTAAGGTAGGCGGCTTTTATATCGACATCGGTTTTATCAATGACTGCTGATGACATCTAGGATCCCTCATAAATGATACGAATTATTATTATTTTTATCCGTTCACCTTATCAGCATATTTCAAATCAGGTCAAATTATATTCTAATAAGCATAAGGAAAGTCAGGCTATTTTCGATAATCAATCATCTTGATGTCACTAAGTAGCCTAACGTTGTTGAGGTAATTCACTATCTAAATAAGTTGCACTGTGCGCTGTTGTTAACGACGACGCACAACAAGTAGTAATAATGCACTCAGTAAAAACACACTGCTGCTACCGCCGTGCTCCTCATAGTACTCAACTTCAATATATTCAGGATCATAATCTGCACTTTCTAGTGGCAATGCATAAAGAGCATTGGTGTCGTCTGAGCTATATGTTGCAACCACATCACTATATCCCACTTCATATAAATCAATTAATACATCGTATTGGGTTGGCACATAGCCTGAATCTAAGCGGGTAACCACTTCAAACTCATCATCGCTGTCTTCGCCAGTAATAACAAAATCATCGGTAGAGAAGTATAATTCCCATGGTCCACCGTTTTCACTTAAGTATAAATCGGCATATACAAGTGCTTGTTCATTAGCCACTGGCGACAATATATCAGCATCAAAGGTAACGCTAAATGTTTGGTAGTAACCATCACCGTCAATATCCTCAATCAGTTGACTAAAGCCTGTATAAATTGAGAAACCATGGTGTGAACGTATACTGCTGTCAGCACTGTCTTGCGACACCAAGTTAGGCCAATTCGTTTCTTTTGCAACAGCCTTAACCTGTTGCAGTCGAGCCGCTTTAACATCAGCACGATTCATACCTTTATATGCCATCGTTCTGGCCGTTGTCAGATGTTGCTGATCTCGTGCAACTACAGTTTTGGCTAGCGACTGATTGTTTTTTTGTCCGCCAATTGAATGGCTCAACTTGTCTTTTGCAACCGCGGTTTGCACAAACGACACTTGCGATAAAAACACTAAACTTGCAGTTAACACAGCGGGGAATTTTTTATTAAATAATTTATTGTTAAGCATAGCGACAACCTCGTTAAAGAATATGGTGCTATTTAAGCTGAGTTATTCTGAACCCAAGCTGAACAATATGATATTAATTTTAACAATAGTGTTTATTTTATCGCCTAAATATCAACACACTATTGTCGTTCATAAAAGGTTCAGCTTGAATAATTTAAAGTACACCATACTTGGATTACGCTGATCAATATTTTACACTGTTTAACAATGCCGTTTAGGTTTTCACTAGGTATCATCATGAAAAAACAATTATTTATGCTTAGCTTACTCAGTTCACTAATAGCAACACCTGTTTTAGCTCGTGTTGACGCTACGCTGGATAATGTCACGGCGGTACAAGTTAAGTATGCCAAATCGAAAAAAGCGAAATCGCTGAGTGCGCAACAAGCGGCGCGTATTGTTAAAAGCAAATACGGCGGCAAAGTATTAAAAGTTAAAAATAGCGGCTCACGTAACAATCCCAGTTATCGCGTCAAGTTACTCAAAGATAATGGTCACGTAATTTCAGTCAGTGTTGATGGCCGCTCTGGCCGCGTGTCAGGAAGATAGTTATGCGCATATTACTTATTGAAGATGATGAAACACTTCAACAGCATGTTAACGATCATTTAACGGCGGCAAAATACAGCGTCGATGTTGCCAGTGACGGAGAGTCTGGGTTATTTCAAGGCCAAGAATTCCCCTACGACGCCGCGATTATTGATATTGGCTTACCAAAACTTGACGGTGTTAGCGTTGTAAAATTATTGCGCGAACAAGGTTTTGATTTTCCAATATTAATTTTAACCGCACGTGGCAGTTGGCAAGATAAGGTGTCCGGGTTAGACGCTGGTGCCGATGACTACCTTACGAAACCGTTTCATATTGAAGAGTTATTAGCACGCTTAAACGCCTTAATTCGTCGTAGTGCTGGCCAAGCAAGCCCGGTTATCGAAAACGGCCCTTTTGTGATAAATACAGCCAGTATGCAAGTCAGTGTTAATCAGCAAGTTATTGCCTTAAGTAGCTATGAATACAAACTCTTTGAGTACTTAATGCACCATTTAGGAGAAGTTAAATCTAAAACACAGCTCACCGAGCACATTTATGATCAAGATTTTGACTTAGACTCTAACGTTATTGAGGTCTTTATCCGCCGCTTACGCAAAAAACTCGATCCCGACAATCAATACCAATTTATTGAAACCCTGCGCGGGCAAGGCTATTTATTAAAAAACTTAACAGCCTCTAGTCAAGCCAATTAATGCAAGCCACAACCCGTACTTTCATTGGCCACAAGGTAAACTTAGGTGTTTAATTCGTTAAAAAAATCGCTCAATTCATTAAAAACGCGCGTATTATTTAGTGCACTGTTAATGATTTTTATCTTACTGCCAATCGTTGGGCTCATTATTAGCAATGCGTATGAAAAACATATGGTGGCGAGTATAGAAAATGAACTTTCCGCTTATTCGTATTCTATTCTCGCGATCGTAGAAGTAGAAAATAATGCCTTGGTTATGCCAGAGCAACTCTTAGAAACCCAGTTTAATGTCAGCCAATCGGGTTTATATGCTGTACTTACCACGAGCCCATACTCCATCTCAGGTGGCACAACACAACCCCAAGTAAACTTACCTGCAGAGCTCTGGCGCTCACAATCTCTATTATCGCCATGGCAAGGTGAACGTTTTCAACAACCTGTGCTCGGTAAAAGCGCATTTTATCAAGCGGCATTAGAGCGCCAATCACACTTTGTTTACAGCTTAACCGTCAGTTACGGCAGCGAACAACAGCCGTTCCCGATGACCCTGCACATTATTAAACAGCAAGATGCGTTAACGGTCATGATGACAGAATTTCAGCGCCAATTATTACTGGGCTTAGCCGGCCTGATGTTGGTACTGCTCTTGATCCAATACCTGTGGTCACTTTGGACATTACGACCTCTGCAAAGCTTACGCACTGAATTAAGCGATGTGGAACACGGTAAGCGTGAGCGTTTAAGCGGCAGCTATCCCACCGAATTGCAACAAGTTACCGAGCAACTAAATTTATTATTAAGTGCAGAACAACAACAACGACAGCGTTACCGCAATGCCCTGTCGGATCTTGCACATAGTTTAAAAACCCCTATCGCCGTTATGCAAACGCAACCACAACTTTCTCCGCTGACCCAAGAACAACTGGGCGTGATCCATACCATTATTGAACATCAACTGCGCAAGGCACAAAGCGCCGGTCAATCTTCATGGTATCTAGGTACAGCCATTGCGCCCATTGCGGAAAAACTTATTAAGAGTTTAGAAAAAATATACCAAGACAAAGCTTTGTTATTCACCGTCAATATTACCGACGAATGTACCTTTAGAGGAGATGAAGCTGATTTATTAGAAATACTGGGGAATTTATTAGATAACGCCTGTAAAGCGGCTAACAAGGAAATTCAGCTTATTATTAGCCATAATACCACTAGCCTGACTATGGTGGTTGAAGACGATGGCGCCGGCATAGCTCCGGCGTTAAGAACGGAAATATTAAAGCGTGGCACCCGAGCTGACACATACCAGCACGGTCATGGTATTGGTTTGGCCATAGTGCGCGACTTAGTCAATAGTTACCAAGGCAGTATTGTCATCTCATCATCACAGCAATTAAGCGGGGCAAAATTCACCCTAAGCTTCCCCTTGAAATAATTTATTTTTATCAAAAAACACCTGTTCAGCAAACGTTCAGTTTACGGCGGTTAATATAGCCAGCATAACTTGAAAAAGTCAGCTGAACAGTTTTACCCCAAGCAGCTAATCGCGAGGTGGTTTTACTAAGATGTCTTTAATCATCCGATATTAAGGAGTGGTATATGAAACAAGCTAAATTTAAGCCTTCACTAAGTAAAGTGCTATTGTCGCTATCGAGCGCGCTGTTATTTTCGAGTGCCAGTTTTGCGGCGCAAAATATGAGTACAAGCTACGACAGTGCAAACGCTGAAACCGATACCACAGCGCAGGTAAGTGAGAGCAGCAGCTTTACTCGTGCTCAGTTAGAGCAAATGCTTGCACCAATCGCTTTGTATCCCGATGCGTTATTGACGCATATTCTTATAGCGAGCACATATCCTATTGAAGTGGTTGATGCCGAACGTTGGTTAAGCAAAAATAACCAACTCAGTGCACAAGCACAGGCTGATGCCGCAGAAGATATGGATTGGGACGCTAGCGTAAAAGCCTTATTGCCGTTTCCGGCGATATTGAAAAAGTTAAGCGAAGATCTACATTGGATGCGTGACCTCGGTGATGCGTTTTTGCAAGATGAAGCACAAGTACTATTGAGCGTACAAGCCTTACGTCAACATGCCGATCAAGCCGGTAATCTTAACAATATGGACAACGTTAAAATTGTTCGGGAAACTAAAACCATTATAATTGAACCCCGCGAGCCAGAGATCATCTATGTGCCTTATTATGATACTCGTGTGGTTTATGGACATTGGCGTTGGGCGCATTACCCACCGATTTTCTGGCATCGTCCCGCGCGTTACGCCGCGCATCACGGGCCCTACTATTGGCATAACCCGGTACACCTTGGTTTAGGCTTGTTTTTTGGTGCGGTACATTGGCACAAACGCCATATTGTCGTGCATCATCATAAATCACGTTATTATAAAAAACACTGGAAGAAAAAGCGCTCTACCAGTTACCAAGCTAAGCGCTGGCAGCACAATCCGCGCCATAGAAAAGGCGTAGCGTATCGCTCAGCAAAGATACAGAAAAAGTACCACAGCCACAAACCGAGCGTTCAGCAACATAGAAGCGTGCGTGCACAGCAAAAGCAGTATGTTAATAAGAACAAGCATGTGGCTAAACACAGCAGCCGTAAACACGAAAACATAAAGCAAAAAATGCAAAGTAATCGGGCGGTAAAAGTTGATAAACATCGCATTAGAAAAGATGCACGCGCTAAAACAACGCCATACAAAGATCCAAAATGGCGCAACAATAAGGCAACACCGCATATTGATAAGCGACATGTAAAATCGGTGAAGCCGGTGAAATCAAACCCTAAACAGTATATTGATAAGCCTAGCGTGCGCAAAGACACGGTAAGAAAAACCACGTTGCAAAAGCATAAGCAAACCGTTACTCATCACAAGCAGAGTACGAAAAGCCACCGTAAACCGGTAAATGTGCAAAAAAGCACTTACAAAAAAAGTGTTAAAAGGGAAAATAAGCGCTCACATGTTAAAGCCAGCAGCAGAAAAAACCACGCTAGCCGAACACAACACAGTAGAGCGAAAAAAAATAATTAGGTGAATTGAACTTAGCTTAACGGTAAAAGGAAGTTCAGGGAGCAGCAAAAGGGCAATATCATGATGATATTGCCCTTTTTTTAATCGCTTTTTAGTGCCGTAAAGCGCTTATTCAATTGCAGTTAGCACCTTGTCAACAAACACTAATTTTGTACACTCATCTTTCGTTGTTAAACCATCTTTATGCAAACGGTGTGTACGATAATAAACTAAGTTAATGGTTTTACCTTCGTCCATATAAGTTTCGGTAAAATCGGCAACGCCCATTTCACGACTAGCATCATTGAATGTAGTATTTAACGCCAGCGCGGCAATTTTTTTTCTATTACTATATTCGCGATCTTCAAAATCGGTGGTAATAGAGTGACCATCTTCGCCGCCTACTGCGATAACACAACCCGTTAAGCCAAAAGTTAACGGTGCGACAGCGATTATTGCTAATAAGGTTTTTTTCATTGGTTTTTCTCTTCTTAATAGTAAGTTATTTGCTAAAACTTACTGCAAGCATTTAACCACTTTTGTAACCGATTGATTAATATAGAAATAAGTAAATAAAACCTAAAAACATCAAGACATTGGTAGTGTTTTTCGCTAAAATATCGCCTCTTTTACACGTGAGATCAGCAGTATGACGATATCTGATGAAATTTGCATCATTGCCAATAAACTTGCCAATGAGGGTAAAAACCCAAGTGTTGCGTTAATTAAAAGTCAGCTAAATCGCTCGATACCCCTACCACAACTTATTGACACGCTAAAAACATGGCAACACGATCCTGAATTTATTAAAATTCAACACCAAAAAATAGACGCACCTGTGACTGAAGAGCAAGTCAGCAATCATGAATTAAGTGCGTTAATTAACCTAGCGTTAGCACCACTACAGCAAGAGATCATAGAGTTAAAGCAACTGGTAAAGCAGCTAATTAAAGATCAGCAAAGTACAAAATAGCCAAACTATAGGCTGATTTTAAGCTCAACAAATCAAGCGTACCTTTTAGTGCTCTGCTATGCCTTTTGGTGGTATGCGTGAGGTGAGCTGTAAAATAAAGTCTGCAAGCGTATCTGCCAGCTTTTTATGTGGCTCACAGCCCACTTTCTCCACCCACACTGAGCCAGTGTCATTGTCGAGTGAAATAATATGATCCTCATCATCGGTAGTAGCAAAAAACACGGTTAACTTTTGTTTTAACTTGGTTTTCATTAAAATATGGCCAATAATGTTTTCTTGCAAGCGAGCAAAGTCTTTCTCATTCCATGCGAATAGCAACGACAAATCCCCTTCTGCGCAGCTTGCGTCTAAGCTGTCACAATAAATCGTAGTAAAATAGCTTTTAATATCGCGGTGCAGCTCAATTTCTAAAGCCTGCTCAACATTCTCAAAAGTTAACGCCTCTTCAACTTTTATCGGTTGCCATAACGAAAAAGTGTCTTGGTGAACTCCTTGTTCACAAGGGGATGGCCAATCGGCAATTTTCTCGGTGATTGGCAAATGTTGAAACCTCTGTTGGTATTCTCTTAAATAGTCTTGAGAAAATTGCCACAACAGTTCGTTAAGAGCAGCATTTGATATTTTCATCTCGCGGTTAATTCCTATAAAATAAAGCCAATAATGATTGATATTGTTACAACCTAGAAGAAAATACGCAACAATGAGCACTTATACAAACGCAAAAGAGTTAAGCAAGTTAACACTTGGTAAAGCAACAAACTATTGCAGTCAATATGATCCAGCATTACTGCAAGCAGTACCGAGAAGCTTAAATAGAGACAGTTTAGGAATACAGGCCGACAACCTACCCTTTACCGGTGAAGATGTTTGGTACGGCTACGAATTATCTTGGCTTAACGACAAAGGTAAACCTGTGGTGGCGGTTGCTGAATTTCGTTTTGCTTGTACCAGTGACAATATTGTCGAATCCAAGTCATTCAAATTGTATTTAAACAGTTTTAATCAAAGTAAATTTTCCTCTTGGCAGCAGGTCGAAGATGTACTCGTACGCGATTTATCTACCACGGCTGGCGTTAGCGCTTTGGTAAAACTATATCCGGTCAATAACTGCCCCATACTCGCCTTAGCCCCTGATAACGCACAATGTATTGATGATTTAGATGTTGAAATAAATACGTACCAGTTAGAGCCTGAGCTCTTAAAAAACGCCAATCAAGGCGGCGAAGTTGAAGAGTATTTAGTATGTCATTTACTTAAATCTAATTGCTTGATCACCAATCAACCTGATTGGGCTAGCATTTATATCAAATACATTGGCGAGAAAATTTGTCATGAGTCGTTGTTAAAGTATTTAATTTCCTTTCGACAACACAATGAATTTCATGAACAATGTGTTGAACGAATTTTTTGTGATATCCAACATTTTTGTTCTATATCGCAGCTTAGCGTTTTTGCGCGCTATACCCGTAGAGGTGGCTTAGACATCAATCCATTTCGCTCTACTAGTGAACAAAATGCGCCAAAACTAAGAACCTTAAGGCAATAGGTTAAAACTCAAGCTAGCGATAGCTAAATCCATGCTATCATTCGCTTTTTTACTGCTAATGTTTATTATTAGCCTATAGTTAATACGTGCGTTACTGTCGCTGATAACGTATTATTTTAAAAAGCATTAATCGCATTTAATATTTATTAGCAATATGTTGTACGAGGAAAGTCTTCGATGAGCGAAAATATAGTCGCGGAAAAAAGTATCAATCAGTTAAAGTCTCAGCTTGATCTCGCTATTAATGCTCGCAGGACACTAGAAGAAGAATTCAGTGCCCAATCATCACTGTTAATTGGCTTTATTGGCAAACTTTCACAAGCGTGTAAAGGCACAGATATACTGCTTGACAATAAGTTAGCCAAGTTGAGAACCACGCTGAAAAAATCAACCAGCTTTGCCGAGTTAGAAAATGAAATACAAAGCATTTCAATACTGTTACAGCAATATTCTCTGAAAAGTGGCAAAAGCATACAAAAAGTACATCAGCAATTACAGGCATCAGCTAGACGTTTACAAGCCGTTGACAGCATGCCAGAAGACAATTTCAATAAACTAAAATTACTGGTTGAAAAAATACAACACAGCCCAGATTCTCTTGTGCAATATGTGCCATTAATGAGTGAATTTATCGCCTTCTATGAAAGTGCATTGCCCTCTTTAGGCAGCGAAATGAGCTTAGGTAAAATTGATAGCCAAGCGGTCGTGACGACAAATAAAATTAATAAAATTACCCCGCAAAATACGACGACGTCGACAATAACAAGTGATCAGCACGCCTCAAAAGCGCTATTGCAACGTTTTAATGCGATACTCAATAACTTAGTGATTTCGAAGAAGTATGAAGCGAGCATCAACAAAATAAAGTCTTGCTTAAAAGGTAATATTTCAAATCACCTGCTAATGACCAAATGCTTGAACGTATTCGATCTGATCATTGAGGACTTAAAACAAGAGCGCAGCAGCGCAAAAATATTTCTCTCCACCTTAAGTGAAACCTTAGCGTCTGTGCAAGCATCGGTAAGCTCAACAATCGCTAGCACTGCGGCGTCTAATGATAAAAATGATAAAATCAATCAAGAATTGGTTGATAAATTAGCTGAAATTAGCGTTGGCATTAACGGGGCGGGCTCGCTTGTAGATATGAAAGTTGA
The DNA here is from genome assembly GCA_049614565.1 of Cognaticolwellia sp. GTDB lineage: Bacteria > Pseudomonadota > Gammaproteobacteria > Enterobacterales > Alteromonadaceae > Cognaticolwellia. The sequence goes on from JBMZDW010000027.1 coordinate 20,553, forward strand.
CGTTAATGAAAAGCTGCAACAAATTGCGCTAACACTGCAAAAGAAAACCAGTTTTGAAGAAAAACAGCGGGTGCTGTTGCGAGAAAAACTCGATAACATGTCAGCACAAGTTGAACAATTAGAATTGCAAAGCAAAAGTTTTGAAAAGCGTATCCAAGAAGAGCAAGAAAAAAGCCGACAAGATGCCCTAACAAAGTTAGGTAATCGTGCGGCCTTTGATGAATTTTTTAGCAAAGAAATCGTCCGCTATCACCATAAACAATTTGACTTAGCGCTTACCGTATTGGACTTAGATGACTTTAAACGCATTAACGATACCTATGGCCATACCGCGGGCGACAAAACCTTACAAGTTATCGCAAACACTCTAACAAAAGTTGTTGGCAACGACGCCTTTATTGCCCGTTACGGCGGCGAGGAGTTTGTGTTGATTTTTACTGATAGTAACAAAAATGTTGTACTTAATAAGCTCGATATTTTGCGGAAAAAAGTGGCGAGTTTACCCTTCACCTTTAAAAATAACCGTGTCAGCATCACCTTGTCAATCGGTGTCACTATGATAGAAAATGGTGATAACGTGCACTCGGCATTTGAACGTGCCGATGCGGCGCTATATCAAGCGAAAAAAGACGGAAAAAATAGAGTTATTTACGGATAAATATAACTACGAGGACGTTGAACTATGCATACCCAAGTTAATCCCGTTGGCAATATGAATTTGCTATCTCAAGCCGAAGTTGACTATTTGCAACAATCAGCAACCAGCGAGCTCTACAACCTCTATCGTAATTGTTCATTAGCGGTACTTAATGCCGGTAGCCAAACTGATAATGCCGAAGATATCTATCAGCAATTTCAAGACTTTCAAATTCAGGTATTGCGCCGAGAACGCGGCGTAAAATTAGCATTAAATAATCCGCCTGAACACGCCTTTGTTGATAACGTTATTATTAAAGGGATTCAAGAACACTTATCAGCTGTATTACGCGATATTTTGTATATTGATAATCGCGCCAATATTAGAGCAACCGACGGGGAAAACACCACCAATATCATTTTTGATATTTTGCGTAATGCCAACGCGATTATTCCCGACAGCTCGCCGAACTTGATCACTTGCTGGGGTGGACACTCAATTAATCAAACGGAGTACAAATACACTAAAGAAGTTGGTTACCAGCTTGGTTTGCGGGGCTTTAATATTTGTACCGGCTGTGGCCCAGGGGCAATGAAAGGCCCGATGAAAGGGGCTACTTTTGGTCATGCTAAACAGCGTAATACCACCGGTCGCTATGTAGGGCTAACGGAGCCAAGTATTATAGCAGCTGAGCCACCAAATCCTATCGTCAACGAACTGGTGATTATGCCGGATATTGAAAAGCGCTTAGAAGCGTTTGTGCGTATATCGCACGGCATTATAATATTTCCAGGTGGCGCAGGAACCGCAGAAGAGTTGCTCTATATTTTAGGCATTATGCTACACCCGCAAAATCAGTCACAAAAATTACCGATTATTTTAACGGGCCCTGTGGAAAGCGCAGAATACTTTCAACAAATTGACAGTTTTATCGCCGCAACGTTAGGTGAGTCAGCGCAACAACTCTATAAAATTATTATTGACGACCCGGAGCAAGTAGCGAAAACATTTAAAGCCACCACGGAGGACGTTGTCGCCCATCGCAAACTGACCGGTGACTCTTATCACTTTAATTGGTCACTGGTCATTGAAGCTGAATTTCAGCAACCCTTTGAGCCGGAACACGAGAATATGGCAGCCCTCAACCTCCATTATGAGCAAAGTATTGCGTCATTAGCAGCCAATTTGCGTCGCGCCTTTTCAGGGATTGTTGCCGGTAATGTCAAAGCCAGTGGTATAAAAGCCATTCGTGAGCACGGACCATTTGAAATAAGTGGTGATAAAGGCATGATGGCACTCATGGATACGCTTTTAACCTCGTTCGTCAAACAGCAAAGAATGAAACTGCCCGGCAGTGCTTATGTTCCCTGTTATAAGGTCCTTGAAGGTTAATTGTTATGGCAGTTCATTTAGTATTAGTTGACGCACTAAATTTGATCAGAAGAATATATGCCGTACAAGAGCGGCCATTTTTGCAAAATAATACCTTGGCGGACAATACCAAGCAGCAAGTTTTATTCAATACCGCGAAGGCTTGCGAACTCGCCATGCAAAAAATTATTGAACAGCTGCAACCAAGCCATGCGCTGGCGGTTTTTGATTCACAAGCCCCGTGTTGGCGCTATGATATTTATCCTGACTATAAAAAGGGCCGTAAAAAAATGCCCAAACATTTAGCCGAAAAATTAGCCTATATTCAAGATTGCTTTATGGCGCAACATGTCGATTCGTTAATTTCAGAATCGGATGAGGCGGATGACTTAATTGCCACCTTAGCCGTTAAAGTGGCCTTGCGTGGACAGAATGTCACCATAGTATCGACCGATAAATGTTTTTTATCCTTGCTCAACCCACATACCAAGGTTTACGACTACTTTAATCGCCGTTATTTAGACGAAAAACACGTACTCAACAAATTCAGTGTAACACCAGATAAGTTAATGGATTTATGGACACTTACGGGCGACAGTACCAATAAAATCCCGGGAGTTGCTGGCATAGGCCAAGTAACCGCCTCGAAATTACTCAATCAATACGGTTCAATTAACAGCATCATGAGCGCAAGCGATTTAAAACCAAGTGTGAGCGAAAAGCTAGCCGACCACGAAGAACAAATTAGCTTAAGTCGAAAACTACTGACCCTCAAGCGTGATATACCACTAGGATTTAATTTAAAAGACATCCGTCTACCCAGTGATATAACAATCTGATAACATCAGCGTAATAACAACGTCATTGCGACTAAATGGCAAAAAAATGCGATAAAATCACTCGTTAAAATCTGATTTTAATTTATAGTTAGCCATTACTGCTCAATAAAATAGTGATCAAAAGGCTCAAGGAACAAACGTGAATAAAAAAGTTATTGCTAGAATATTACTTGCTTTAGCAGCCTACGGCGTATTTGTCGCCTTAGTTGTCAATTTTTACGATGACAGCCCAGCGAAAATGCAATGGGAAGATCGCGAAGCTTACAACCGACAATTTATTGCCAAACTCGAATTAGAAAAATTTAACTTCAACAGCGCCATTGAACAGCTCGGTAGTCCAGATATTACCGAAGCGAAAATTGTTAACGAAAGTCGATATCAAGTCAGTTTTTATCGCACGCAACACATAAAGTCAGATGGCATTACCACGCAAGATGAATGTACGCCATTATTATTTACCAATGGCGTATTAACCGCTATTGGTAAAACCGCGTACCAACAGTTTCAGGCGCTATAAGCCCTTATTAGACTTAAATTTTACATGCTACATGAGTGACTGAGTACGATGTCACTCACTGCCCCGCTCTAGCAACATATCCCTTCTACACTATTAATATTGCAAACTAAGACTAAAGTTTACTGTTAAGGCTTACTAACAGCTCTGATTAGTTGCTATAATTGCCGCCATTAACTTGGAAAAGTAAGCAGTAATCCTGTCAGATCAAGGTTCAGGCTAGGCATTGCTGTATATTTAGCCGATAAATCTCAATTTTCGTAGTAGAAAACGTAATACTCAAAAGGTAATTAAACAATGGCAAAACAAACCATCACAGTGATCCCAGGCGACGGCATAGGCCCAGATATTATCGATGCAACCATTAAGGTACTCGATAAAGCCGGATGTGATTTTGAATACGAATATGCCGATGCCGGCTTAACGGCATTGGAGAATCACGGTGACTTGGTGCCTGAATCAACGTTAGAGCTGATTGAAAAAAATAAAATCACCCTAAAAGGCCCGCTAACAACACCCGTAGGTGAAGGTTTTACCTCTATTAACGTCACACTACGTAAACAATTTCAATTGTATGCCAATGTGCGTCCAGTGCTGTCATTTAAAGGCACAAAAGCGCGTTACGACAACATAGATATCATTACTATACGTGAAAATACTGAAGGTATGTACTCTGGCCTTGGCCAAATCGTATCTGAAGACGGTCAACAAGCAGAAGCAATGAGTTTGATCACCCGTGAAGGTGCAGAGCGCATTGTAACTTTCGCTTACGAAACCGCTATTAAAGAAGGGCGTAAAAAAGTTACCGCAGTACATAAAGCAAACATCTTAAAGTCAACGTCAGGTCTGTTCTTAAAAGTTGCCCGTGAAGTTGCTGCTCGTTACCCGCAAATTGAATCAACCGAAATGATCGTTGATAACTGTTGTATGCAATTAGTGATGAACCCTGAGCAATTTGACGTAATAGTTACCACCAACTTGTTTGGTGATATCTTGTCAGACTTATGTGCCGGTTTAGTCGGCGGTTTAGGCATGGCACCGGGAGCAAATATCGGCAACGGTTGTGCAATATTTGAAGCGGTTCACGGCAGTGCGCCAGATATTGCTGGTAAAAACCTAGCTAACCCTACCTCAGTTATTTTAGCGGCAATACAAATGCTAGAATATTTAGGCATGGCTGACAAAGCAGATAATATTCGCCGCGCCATTACGGACGTGATTGAGTCTGGCGACCGTACCACTCGCGATTTAGGCGGCACACACGGCACTTCAGACTTTACCCAAGCGGTGTTAGAGCGCTTATAACTGCGTTGAAAACTTAAAGCTCCCCCGAAAAAACCAAGCCTTGTGGCTTGGTTTTTTATCGATGCGATATATTGCGGTTGCATGGCGGCGCTTATGCGCCCCGCCGATATAGATTAAGCGTTTGAACTTGGATGATTAATTGCCAAGTCATCGTTAACGTCAGTCCACCATGATAGATATTTTTTTGCCGCTTTTTGTCCAGATGCGACTAAGTCTTTTTTTCGCTTATCGCTTAGGTCAAAATCTGTTGTGCCTACACCAAGTGAGTCAATATAAACCGTTCGATGCCAGTCATCACTGTGCAGGTGTTGACTATCTTGAATAGAAAACACAGTGTTAATTAAATGCATTGTATAATCTAGAAAGTGTTCAATGTCGTGATGCTGTGGTTCCTCACCGTCACGAAATACACCTATTTCTTTTGTTGAATCCAAGCGAAAACCGAGCGTTTCTTTGTTATACACATATCGACTACTACCTGGCGATTTGGCTAACAGTATCTTATTTTCATCTTCGTAATATTGAGGGCTTCTTTTGTGCTCGCTGCTTGACAGATACTTATCGCGATCAAACAATTTAACGGGGAAATTATTGATCACCCCACCATCGACAAAAACATCACCTCTATCATCACGTACCGCGCGAAAAAATAACGGGATCGACATTGAGCGACGAACGGCATCAACAACCCGCATACGCGGCGTATGCTCAGGCGAATATACTTCAGCAAAATGCGTCGACAGGTTCGAAGCATATACATATAGCTCCTTGCCTGTCGCCGCTTTTAAAGCGTGAAACGTTAGATTGAATTTTCCTGTTTTTTTCTTCAATAAATCGCCAATCCAATCTCTAAAGAAATCTCCTTTATACCAACCATACTTATCGCGTAGCCGCTTCATGTCTCGTAATGCTCCCCAGCTATCATCTTTAAAATCATTAAAGTCGAGTTTGTTTAGCTCTTTAAATGTTTCATCATTACTATACCCCGCAGCGAATAAGACCGCATTTATTGCACCGGCAGACGTGCCTCCTACTCGGATGATATTACGTAATATCCCTTCGTTTTCTAGCACGCGCATTGCGCCTACATAGGCAATTCCTTTTACCCCGCCACCTTCAAACACTAAATTTTTAAATGGATATTTCATCGGTTTTCCCTCGCTTAAAATCCGTCAACTCTTTAATATTTGTTGTATCTGAAACATGGATTAATTTTAGGCTCCTCCTTGTAAATAAGTTATTTTATTGGCAACGGGCAAATGCCAACAGAAACCATCACAGGAGCACGAAATCGCAATACGTTTTCGGCCGCTAGGTGTGGCTCTATTCTTTGGTCTCTAGTACTTGCCTTGCTTGCACGCTAATTTAGTACGCAGCTGATTGTGATCTTGAGCCGTCAGAGCCGGTAATTGTTACCTCGATGGAGCCACTGGGACGTGGATCCTGTTGAGATTGACGGTTTACCTTGGCGTTTCCTTGAAGGTCGGTGTCTATTTTGAACGCGGGAAGCCAAGGATATTTCACCTTGATCTCAGCACCATGTACAGCAGTGCCGTTACAGCTAACATTGACCTCCACAGTCACTATCCAACGTCTTGAACTGCCAGTAACGCTCACCGTTGGCGCCATTGCAATATCAGCCTTTGGGCAGTCCGTAACCGCCAAGGTTACGGCCGGTTTATCATCGGAGCAACCGACGAAAGAAAACAAAGATATTATGCACAGCAAACTAATGGTACGAATGTTCACAGCAACACCTTAAAACAAAACCTAGACTTGCAATTGTAAAGCACCACTTTTACCCTTTACTACTTCATGCAACACGTTAAACAACGTAAAACTACTAAATATTAACTTAAAGTTGTTTATGCTAAGTCTAGTACAGGTGTTTCAAAGTATAGAAACGAGCCGAATACTCGTCATAAGTTGATTAAGTGCTTTCCCACGCTAAGAAAATTTAATCAAATGGGTTGGCGAGCGATTTAGGGCATTGTCTGTAGCCCCATATAGCCATAACAATGACACAAATATTTAAGCGCCATAAATCAAAAAAACGCGCTAAATTGGTTGAAAATTTAGCGCGTTTATCTAAGAAATTATTCGATGAAAAGTTACTTACGTCTCTAGCGGTGCCGGCGAGAGCAATCTAGCATGTACCGTCACTTCTTCACGATCATAATATAGGTGTTTAGCATACAACTCATATTTTACACTGTGATGAGAGAAAGCGTCTTTAATAGTTTGAAGGTCATCAACGACTTGTTGATAACGGCCTTTCATCGGTAATTTCAAGTTAAACATGGCTTCTTGGCATTGCCCTTTTAACAACCATTCGCTCATCAACTTGGCAACACGTTGCGGCTTTTCAATCATGTCACACACGAGCCAATATACATTTTGCTTTTGCGGCACATATTTAAAGCCATCCATCATGCGATGTTTTACTTGCCCAGTTTCCATTAACGACTCAGCCATTGGACCGTTATCAATCGAAGTAACCATCATACCACGACGCACTAACTGATAAGTCCAACCGCCAGGCGCTGCGCCTAAATCAACGGCATTCATACCAGAGGTCAAACGCGTGTCCCATTCATCACGTGGAATGAAATATAAAAACGCTTCGTCAAGTTTCAAGGTTGAGCGACTTGGCGCGGCATTAGGGAATTTTAAACGTGGAATGCCCATCACATGTGGTGAGGTATTGTTCGCCAATGAAAATCCGAAGATAACTTCTTTGCCTGATAAAAATAACGCATGTAGTACCGCACCATCCTTATTGCCCTTTTCAGTTAGTACTTTTTGTTTTCTTAGCGTTTGTCGTAACGGCACCGCTAATTTTCGACAGAATTTTGAAAGCTCTTTGCCATCATTAGTGTCGGGGGTTTCCATACGCAAATCAGCGTATTGCCATTCATTGCCCAAGGCTTCACAAATTGCTTCAACACGGTTGTAGTCAGGTAACTCTATTTTTTCAGTAACGGTAACAAACCACTGACGAGCGAAAATAAGTCGGCGTAATGGAATTTGTTCCATTAAGGTTTGGCCTTCGTCGGGGTTATTTAAATGAAAATATACCACCCCTTGGTTTTTGCTTAGCTGTAAATAGCCATACACTTCATTCCATGCCGCTTTTTCTTGAATTTCTGCGCCACATTCTTTTTCAAATCCGGGGCGACAATATAACACTATTGCAGTCATTTTGATTAATTACCTAACTTATGATCAAACATTTTAGTACCTGTAAACCCTAACAATAACCATGCAAGTGCGAACGAAAAGCCGCCAAATGGCGCCAATTTTCCAATACTTACCACATCGAATAAGGTTTTTAGGTACAAGCTACCACTAAAAAAAAAGTATGCCTACGGCAAACAGACTACCTGCGATTAGCAGCATCACATGTTTGTGTAACTTATATAGAATAACGGTTAGCATCAGTGCCAGCGTATGAAAAAATTGATACGTTAACGCTGTTGTTAGTCGCTCTTGTGACGATAACGCCAACGATTGCCCACCATGGGCTAACCAAGCGCCGAATAATACAGAAAAACAGCCACTGATACCAACAAATATCATCAGTAGTTTAGCTAAGGTAACTAACTTCATCGATAAAACTCCGCATTTTGTCTACGGCAACACCTTGATGCTGCGCTAAGGTATAACCTGACTTTACTCGCGGCTTTAAATCATGATCACCATCGGTAAAATAATGTAGCTGACATTGGTTTGAAATTTCATAGCCGGTGATCTCAACTTGATTGCCTAGGGCGTCTCGCTCCCCTTGTAAAATCAATACCGGTAACTGACTTGCTTGCAAAGGCGATAAACGCAAGTTCTCTGGTTTTTTTGCCGGATGAAAGGGATAACCTAAGCAAATAACGCCGCGTATATTATGCGCCAACATTAACGCTTTATCGGCAGCTAATGTTGCGGCAACACGCCCGCCCATCGACTTACCGGCGATAAAAATAGGCAGTTCACTTTGATCATAGCCATTTATAGCGCCGAGCAGCGCTTGATAACTAGTCACCAGCGTTGGCATCCTATCCGGCGGTCGGCGTTTACCGTCAAGTTTACGTTTGATCATATAAGGAAAATTAAAACGTAAAACACTGAGTTGCGCGGCATTCATTAAACCAACCAGGGTTTCAATATAGCTGTGATCCATATCGGCCCCTGCGCCATGGGCAAATATAACCAGTGCTTTAGCATCTTGCGCGGCGTCGAATTTTATATGCTCTGCACTAATGTCGGTCACAGCACTTGTCCTTCTTCGAGAGTCGCTTGTTCATCGGCTACTGTTTGCAGCACCCAATCGCGAAACGCAGCGATTTTACCTAACTCAACTTGTTGCTCCCGACAAACGATATAATAAGAGTTTTTACTGATCAGTACCTCTTTAAATGGACACACCAAACGACCGGCATCAATATCAGGTTTAGCTAATACACTATGGGCAAGCGCAACACCTTGGCCATGAATAGCCGCTTGTAACACCATAGCCGAATGACTAAATATTGGACCATGATTAACATTGCCCCCCGCGACATTGACATGTTTAAACCAACGTTTCCAATCCCGTCTCGAGGTATCATGTAATAAGGTATGATGTGCCAAATCTTCTATCGTCGTTAATGGCTTTCTACCTGACAGTAGCAACGGCGAACAAACTGGTACCAAATACTCGGTATGTAATTGCTCGGCATGGATTCCACTCCAACGTCCTCGCCCGTAATATATGGCAATATCAACATCTTCGGTTAACGAGTTTTCGGGTTGATCAACCGCTTTAATTCTAACGTCAATATCAGGATGTAACAGGTTAAAAGTGTTAAGCCGTGGTACTAACCACTGGATGGCAAAGCTGGGTTGTAAACTTACGGTAATTGCCCCTTTTGCACCACGGGCAAGTAATCGTTCTGTGGCTTCATGCAAGGCATTAAACACATCCTTGATATCAAGATAATAGGATTGTCCCTCTTCCGTCAGTAATAAAGCCCGGTTCTTACGCATAAACAATTTTATGCCTAAATTATCTTCCAAGGCTTTTATTTGATGACTAATTGCCGCTTGAGTGACGAATAACTCTTCAGCCGCTCGGGTAAAACTCAACTGCCGAGCAGAAGCTTCAAATGCGCGTAAAGCGTTAAGTGGTGGGAGTCTATTAGCCAAATTACACCTGTAAATTATTTAAATGATAAATATTAGTATGCATAACCCATCACATTATTCACATAAACATGTCGGATTAGTTTTTCTAATGAAAAACATTATAAATTGTCGTTTTAAAAGTTACCAGCATTACCTTAATATACTCGCCATAGATGAAGGACTTCATCTTTGTCCCGACTATCCCGGGTAGAAAACAAACAGGCTCCCAACCCTTGTTTGTATGTGAAAAGAAAGAGTCCCAAAACATCTATAAGGACTATTGACGTTTTATTACAGGTGACTTATGAACAACATTTTGAAATTAGCAACCATTGCCCTATTTGCCTTCGTAGCAAACAACAGCCAAGCAACAGAATTAGTAAAAGCACAACCGGTCAATACTGTTGACCTTGTGGAAGTAACTAAACTGCATTTGGCACAAGCCATTAAATTAAATACCGTGGCATTTAACCCTATCGAAAAAACAGCACGAGCTCAAGTAGCGATGAATAGCTTAACGCTAAATAAAAGCGCTAACACAATGAGAAAAGAGCAAGCCCTAACGGCTGAGTAACGCTAGCACTCAATGCTATGAAGTGATAACAGCACTTAGTTTCTCTAGAATTAAATGCTGACAATAGAAAAGGTGCTCGATGGCACCTTTTTTGTTGCGTGATGCTAAATTTTATTTACCTTAATAACCGACTATTTTCTTGCTATCAAGCGTGATGACATAAAGCTTCTCTATTAAATAGTCAACCTCAAAGGTTCGCTGAGCGAATTGCTTATCCTTGAGCTCATTGCTCGCGACATATTCGATATTAAAACCAGAAAACAACCGCGTGATATCACAATTGCGAATAGAGAATGGTGGCCCTACTAATTGCTGTGCAGGAAACTCCAAGGTCACTAAAAATAAACGCGTGTGAGATGAAAAAAAGGTTTTTAAATGCTTAACATACGCTAGCTGCATTGCCTTAGGTAATGCAATTAGCGCGGCTCTGTCATATATCCAATCCACAGGCTCAATCAACTCAGGCGAAAGCTTGAAAAAATCCCCTTGCCATAACGATAATACCGGAGAATAAAACTGTTCAAAGTCACCCGAAGTTTGTTGTTGAAAAGCAATGTTATTGTCGAGAAAAAAATCTCGACAGGCTATTTCACTGATCTCACTGCCACTCACTTGCATCGATTGCGCTAAGTAAGCCATATCGAGCGATTTACCACACAAAGGCACGAATACATGCCTGTCTGTGGCTAAACAGCGTGGTTTGAAATGTTGAGATAAAAACGGGTGCGCTTGCTGTTGGTGAAAGCCCAAGGCATTACGTTCCCAACATTTATGCCAAAAGCTAGTGTCCATTTACAGCACCATAAGTGTTGTTACCTCAATATCGCGATTAGCCCGGAAAAATACGATTGTTTTGCCAAGCCTTACTGATAATGGCATCAAACGATAGCGACGCTGCCTTTGAGAACTTTTCTGCCAAGCCTTTTTTCGTTGCGTATTTAATTTGCATCAACTTATGAGACTTACAACGCGCTTGTAAGTAGTCATCACTGGTTTGTAATTCATCAACCAGACCTAGCTCTTTCGCCTGAGTACCAAACCAATGCTCACCCGTTGCAACCTTTGATATATCAAGACTTGGGCGATGCTCGCTAACAAAATTTTTAAATAGCACGTGGGTTTCTTCTAACTCTTCAACAAATTTTTCTCGACCTTTATCGGTATTTTCACCAAACATAGTCACGGTACGTTTAAACTCACCGGCGGTAAACTGCTCAAAATCAACATCATTTTTCTTTAACAGCTTATTGAAGTTAGGCACTTGGGCAATAACGCCAATCGAGCCAATAATGGCAAACGGTGCAGAAACAATTTTATTCGCCACACAGGCCATCATATAACCGCCACTGGCGGCCACTTTATCAACTGATGCCGTTAGCGGTATATTGTGTTGGCGTAAACGATCAAGTTGTGATGATGCTAATCCATAACCATGTACCATACCACCACCGCTCTCTAAGCGCACAAACACTTCGTCAGTGGGCTTAGCTACCGTTAAAATGGCACTGATCTCTTCGCGTAACGAACTCACTTCTTTAGCGTCGATACTGCCATTAAAATCAACGACAAATAACCGTGGCGTACTTTTCTTTTCAGCACTGTCCTCTTTAACAGACTTTTTATCAGCTTTGGCTTTTTCTTTCTCGGCTTTTTTATCTTGCTTTTCTTTTTCTTTTAGTTCTTCTCTGGACAGTAAATGATGGGTGATTTCATCTTCAACTTCAGCATATTGCTCTGATAAATCAGTAACTTCTAATTCACCTTTTTTAGCTCCCTGTTTTATCGCCGTTGACGCTATAGCAACAATAATGGCAATAACCGCAACCACTAAGGTGACAGCCTTTGCTAAAAAAAGGCCGTATTCATACAAAAATTCCAATGTTTCTCTCCTAAACAATAGATTAGTCAAAGCTAACCTAATTGTTGTCTATTAATTTTTTAGACAATTATACCCATAATATGGGGGACATAGTTTACAAACAAAAAGTTAAATGTCTAATAATAATAATTGAATAATCATTCTACCAATTTCATCCCATCTCTGAAGTACAGTTTTTTAACCATCCGACTATCAGAAAAAAATAGATTCCATACGCAAAATAATTCCTCATCATTACCTTCAAACCCTTTAAATGTTACAGTTTTTAAAATATATAGTAATTAGATCAAAATAAGGGAAATAGATAAAAATATTTTCAATTCGTGGATGTAAGGCACTAGAGTAATGCAAGGGCAATTACCGAGATGGCAAGCAACAACCTAAATAGAAGCCTAGCAATTGCGTGCAAGTATGCACTAATGCCGTGGGTGCAGGACGCACAAGAACGGTCTCACATGGGCTTATCTGCAACATAGTCACACTACCACCGGCGCTAACACGGTGCATTGTATATTTTTCAAAATCCAAAAAGCAAAAAGCCCGTCACTTTCGTAACGGGCTTTTCTAAATAGAAGCCTAGCAATGTCCTACTCTCACATGGGACCTCCCACACTACCATCGGCGCTAACGCATTTCACTTCTGAGTTCGGCATGGGATCAGGTGGGGCTACGTCGCTATTGTCGCTAGACAAAAAAGTTACAATCTTGAAAGCGTTTATAAATACTGTCTCTTATTCACACGTTATGTACGTGACTTACCTTTCAGTAATTTGTCAAACTTACCTACAATCTTTAAAACCACTTGGGTGTTGTATGGTTAAGCCTCACGGGTA
>JBMZDW010000028.1:0-33103 GCA_049614565.1 Cognaticolwellia sp.
CTCTCACATCTTGCGATACTGGAACCTAAATCCAGCGCGTCTACCAATTCCGCCATTCCCGCATTTCAATAATTGCAAAGAGAAAAATGGTGGCTACACCGGGATTTGAACCTGGGACCCCATCATTATGAGTGATGTGCTCTAACCAGCTGAGCTATGTAGCCATTCCATCTTGCCTCTCAGCAAGTGGCGCGTATTATGCAAATCTGATCGGGATACGTCAACCGTTTTTTATCAAATAAATAAGACTTTTTGTTTGTTTGGCTAATCACTGTGCAATTTGTCGGATATCTGCTCAAAAACGGTCAATATGGCGAACGGAACATCGCATTTAATGATCACTGTTGATGTTTTTCTTGATATTGCTAAGTTCATCAGAATTTACCATGTGTCGCCATTGACGGCTGAGCTTCTCATAAAGTGCTGTCGACATCGCTTTTTTACTAAAGGCAAAATAAACAGGGTCTTCATGGACTATAAAAAGTTTAACAAGTTTGTCACCAACATCATATTTTGCTAAATATTCATCGACAACTCGTTCGTCCTCCAAAGATATCGCCACTCTATTTAAAAACAGCATCGAGAATTTTTTCTGATTTTCGGACAGATAAATAATTCGACCTTTTAATTTCGGATCTGTTTGTAGCGCGTGCAGCCATTGCTCACCATAATATGCGCCATCTGTTGCCGAAATTAGACCGTCTAGCTGAAGCAGTTGTGCTAAGTTGTTAGCCTTATTTTTTAATGCACGATTGCCAATCACGACAATTCGCTCGTGGTGATACGGGCCAATAAAATAGCTAAATTTTTCACGTTCTTGCGTTTTTGACATGCCGGATATGACATTAAGTGTTCCTGATTCAAGCATTTTTAACGCGCGCGGAAACGGTAAAGGCTGTGTAACTAACTTACATTGGATTTTAGCAAGCAAGGCTGCCAATATTGCGTATGATTGGCGAGATAATTGATTGGTATTATGGGCGATAGAGTGAAGATTTTTTGGTGTTGATTCGACTCGCACGTTAAACTGACAGGCTTCCTCTTTGGCTCGCACGTTAAGCGCTAGTATTAGCATTAACAACAGGCTTAAGCGCGTTTTCATGATTATCACCTATGCAGAGCAGAGAGTTAAGTATAGCGGTTAGATAGTCACTTAACTATTTTACCGCGACAGCGAACACTATAGCGTAAATGCAGAATTAACATTACTGTTAAAACACCAAAATATAACAAAAAAGAGAGCCGAAGCTCTCTTTGATAAAGTATAAAAATAGGTATTAGACAGTGTTAATCACTAAACATTAAACCTAAAGTGTACAACGTCGCCGTCTTTAACGCGGTAGTCTTTACCTTCTAAACGCCATTTTCCGGCTTCTTTCGCGCCAGATTCGCCATTAAATTCGATAAAGTCATCATAAGCGACCACTTCTGCGCGGATAAACCCTTTTTCAAAGTCGGTATGAATAACGCCTGCCGCTTGTGGCGCGGTGGCATTTTGCTTAACGGTCCATGCCCGCACTTCTTTAACACCGGCAGTAAAGTAGGTTTGTAAATGTAATAAGCCGTAACCCGAATTGATAACACGGTTTAGGCCGGGTTCTTCTAAGCCCATTTCTGCCATAAACTCTTCACGGTCTTCGTCATCCATTTCAGATAACTCGCCTTCAATTTCAGCACAAACTGCAACTACTACCGCGTTTTCTTTTTCCGCAATAGCGTGTACCACGTCAAGGTAGGGATTATTTTCAAAACCATCGTCATTGACGTTAGCAATGTACATGGTTGGTTTAATGGTCAGAAAGTTTAAGTAGGCAACGGCGGCTTTTTCTTCTTTTGATAACTCTAAAGAGCGCACCATTTCGCCGTCTTCAACATGCTTGAGTATTTTTTCTAGCACCGGTAATTCAAATTTCGCTTCTTTGTCGCCGCCTTTTGCGCGTTTGGCTTGGCGTTGAATGGCACGTTCAGCGGTATCCATATCCGCTAAGGCTAACTCAGTGTTGATGACGTCAATATCTTCCGCGGGATCAATTTTATTGGCAACGTGAATAATATTGTCGTTTTCAAAACAGCGCACGACATGACCAATGGCGTCAGTTTCACGAATATTGGCTAAAAATTTGTTACCTAAACCTTCACCTTTTGAGGCGCCAGCCACTAAACCGGCAATATCAACAAATTCCATGGTAGTTGCTAATACACGTTCAGGTTTTACGATATCCGCTAACGCGTCTAAACGCGGATCAGGCACAGGCACAACACCAGTATTAGGTTCAATGGTACAAAATGGAAAGTTAGCTGCTTCAATACCAGCTTTTGTTAACGCGTTGAAAAGTGTTGATTTGCCGACGTTGGGCAAGCCAACAATACCACATTTAAATCCCATGATGTTACCCTATAATGTTGTCGCAATAGTCGTTATTGCGCTTTAAAAGAATGTAGACGATTTTGTGCTTTCTTAATGTCGTCTTTTTGCCAAATTTCAAAACAGCGCACGGCTTCGTCTATCGCTTGGTCAATTAAGTTTTGTTCGTTGGCAGGGGCCTTACCTAGCACATGCCCAGTAACGCGATCGCGATGACCTGGATGGTCAATACCAATGCGTAACCGATAAAATTCTTTGTTATTTGCCATGCGGGCAATAATGTCGCGCAGGCCGTTGTGGCCGCCATGGCCGCCACCTTGTTTGATTTTACAAACGCCCGGGGGCATATCGAGTTCGTCATGAGCCACTAAGATATTTTCAACAGGAATACGGAAAAAGTTCGCTAACGGGGCTACGGCTTGACCACTACGATTCATAAAGGTGGTTGGAATAAGAAGATGAACTAATTGCCCGGCAATTAACCCTTTACCGTAGAGACCTGAGTATTTTTTCTCGGGCCGTAATGAAATGTTATAGCGTGATGCTAGCTCTTGAACGAACCAATCGCCCGCGTTATGACGGGTTCTACTGTATTCTGAACCAGGATTTCCTAAGCCGACTACCAATTGTATCGTCATCTAAGCGCTTACTCTTGTTGCTGAAATAAATTCAAAGACATTTAAAACTAAAAAGCTTAAAGGGCATGTCGTAAAACACTTCCCTTTAAGCTTATTTATTGCGAGTAATGTTAAAAATTACTCAGCTGGAGCTTCTTCAGTAGCTACTTCAGCTTCATCGCTGTCATCTTCACTTGAACCTTTCGGTGCATTTAATGAAGCAACGGCTTGGTCATGGCTTTCGCCTTTTGCTAATTCGTCAGAGGTAACGCCTTTTGGTAACGCAACGTCTGATAAATGCAATGTTTGACCAACTTCTAAACCAGCAACATCAACTTCGATGAACTCTGGAATGTCAGCAGGTAAACAAGTTACTGCGATTTCGTTGATGTGGTGAGCAATGTTGCCACCTTTTTTCTCTGCAGTTTCTTCGTTGATGAAGTGAACTGGCGCATTAACGTGAACAACGTGTGTAGCATCGATACGTAAAAAATCTAAATGCATAACAACTTGCTTGTACGGGTGACGTTGCATGTCTTTTAAAAGACACTCAACTGGCTTGCCGTCAACGTTGATGGTTAATACGTGAGAGTAAAATGCTTCTTCTTGTTGTGCACGGTAAACATTTTTGTGCTCTAACGTTAAAGAAACAGGCTCTTGGCCTTCACCGTATAAAATTGCTGGAACTTTGTTCGCGTGACGTAGGCGGCGGCTCGCACCTTTCCCTAAATCTGTACGTACTTCAGCGTCCAATGTAAATAAATCAGTCATGGTAATATCCATTATATAATAATTAAAAGTCGTTACTTTTTGCGACCAAAAGTAACCTGTTCCTGACTTAGCCAATGACAATTAGCTAAAAAAGGCGCGGCATGATAACACTCTATCGGCGCGAGATCCATTGTTTATCATACTTTTAAAAGTAGAAGTAACAGAGACAAAAAAAGCACCCTTAGGTGCTTTTTAACTAGCCGAAATTTAACGCTTAGGCGTCAAACATCGCAGAAATTGATTCTTCATTACAAACTCGGCGAATGGCTTCAGATAACATGCCACTTAAGGTAAGTTGACGAACATTACCTAAGGCTTTAATTTCATCTGACAGTGGAATAGAGTCAGTGACAACCACTTCATCAATCACAGAATTACGTAAGTTTTCAGCCGCATTACCCGAAAGTACAGGGTGAGTTGCATAAGCAAATACGCGTTTTGCCCCGTGATCTTTTAGTGCTTCAGCGGCTTTGGCTAATGTGCCACCCGTATCAATCATGTCATCAACAATAAAACAATCACGGCCTTTAACATCACCAATAATATGCATAACTTGCGCAACGTTCGCTTTCGGGCGACGTTTATCGATAATAGCTAAGTCAGCGTCGTCTAATAACTTTGCAACCGCACGGGCACGCACCACACCACCGATATCAGGAGACACCACGACTGGGTTTTCAATGTTTCTATCCAACATGTCTTCTAATAAGATAGGCGTACCGAAAACGTTGTCTACCGGCACATCAAAGAAACCTTGAATTTGCTCAGCATGTAAATCAACCGTTAAAACACGGTCAACCCCAACACTTGATAAGAAGTCAGCGACAACTTTTGCTGTGATCGGCACACGCGCACTACGAACACGACGATCTTGGCGAGCATAACCAAAGTAAGGCATAACAGCAGTAATACGGCCAGCTGATGCACGGCGAAGCGCATCAATCATCACGATTAGTTCCATTAAGTTATCATTGGTAGGAGCACAAGTTGATTGAATTATAAAAACATCGGCACCGCGCACGTTTTCAGTAATTTCAACACTAATTTCACCATCACTAAAACTACCGACCTTGGCTTCGCCTAAGGTGATGTATAGGCGATTAGCGATTTGTTTGGCCAGTTCAGGGGTGGCGTTACCCGCAAAAATCTTCATGTCAGGCACTGTGATTTCCTCAGAAACTTTTGACATTTAAATTACGATACTGAATAAAACCATAGGTTAAATATCAGCAAATTATTGTGTTTTTGCCAGTATAAATGGCAATTATATAATATTTTATCTCGGCTTACGGGTCACTTATTTCTGCAATTGCAGCATGTAATGGCGACTGATTTAGCCCTTGTGCTACAAATGATTCTATACCGCTTGGCAGTAAAGACTGTACGTAGCAGGCGTCTTGTTTTGAGCTAAAACGGGAGAATATACAGGCACCTGTTCCAGTCATTTGAGACGGCGCATAGTCTATCAACCAAGCCAGTAGCTTGGCAACCTCAGGGTAGTGTTTTATTACCCAAGTTTGGCAATCATTATGATAATTTTCGATGTCAGCATCGCTATAGCGTATAGCGGGCGTATCTCTGGTTAAATCTGTTGCGGTAAATACACTTTGGGTAGCAATACTACAATTTGGCTTTGACACTAAGTACCAATAAGTTTTGGGTGTTGCTGGCGTTAATTGCTCACCAATACCCTGGGCAAAGGCGGCAAAGCCGTGAATAAAAATAGGCACGTCAGCGCCAAGTTGTATGCCCAACTCTGCCAGTTGCTCAATAGTAAGCTGGGTTTGCCAGAGCGCATTCAGTGCCAACAATACCGTGGCCGCATTCGAGGAGCCGCCGCCTAAGCCGCCACCCATAGGTAATACTTTATCGAGTTTAATTTCAGCGCCTTGTTGGCAGCCACTGGTACTTTGTAAGAGCTTTGCCGCTTTAACGATTAAATTGTCGTTGTTATCGACACCAGCAATAGGGGTTAATAGGGTAATGGCATTGTTTTCGGTGGCTCTTAATTCTATGGTGTCGTGATGGTCGAGAAATTGAAATACCGTTTCTAATTGGTGATATCCGTTGTCCATTCGGCCAACAATATGTAAAAACAAGTTCAGTTTTGCCGGAGATGGAAATGAAATAAATGGCTGGTTATTCAAAATGACCTCGTTAAATTTTCCATGAATGTATAACAATTTTTATTCGCAAATCATCTTGCACTATGGCGAATTGTTTCGCCAATTGATATTGGCCAATATGATGATATTTGCTGTATTTTATTTGCCAGGTTTTATTGTTGTACTGGCTAGTGAGTAATGCCGGTAATTGCGTTGTCTGGTTATAGATTATTTCGTCACTCGGTAAGAAGGCTAAGCCTTTTAACCAATGACTCATGGCACGGGTCGGTAAATTCAAGCCGGTGAGTTGATAAATTAATTGGTCTAAATCTTGAGTGTGATAGCTTTGATCGTCGACTTCTAAGCTAAAGCTGTCTTGCGCGCGGTTAAGCTCTAATACTTTTATGCCAAATACCGTCGATAAATTTAACGACTCGGTGTTATCCACGTCATTTTTTTGCCAGTTTAAGGTGGCACTTTGGCGCTCTTGGCTATTTATAAAGGCTATTTTTCCCGCCAACGACCACTGGCTAAGTTGTGACATTTGTTTATTACGGCTGGTAATAGATTGGTTGGTGTTAGAATCTGTTACAGGAATGTCGTTAATGCTACTACAAGCAGTTAATATAACGACAAAAAATAAAATAATGAGAGCTTTGCTATGCATAGCGTTCCTGTATTGTGAAGTAAATAAACTGTGTTTGAGCACTAAAAATAAGCTTATGGCTATAACTCATAACAAATCATCTTTATTCGTTACTTTCAATTTAATGTCATATTTCGTAAAATTATCGCGATTTTTTGTCATAGATCATAGGTTTTTTTTCTTGTCTGGCGGATAATAGCGGCAAATCGTTATCACAGGCGTATAATTAACGCTAACTGAATAAGCAAAGCAGCCGATTTTGCTACCATCAAATTTTTTGGACTCAATATATTTATATGTCGATAGTTGCCGTAGGTATTAATCATAAAACCGCTCCGGTTGCCGTTAGGGAAAAAATATCATTTAACCCTGACAACTTGAGTGTGGCTTTGCAGGAACTGATCCATTCAGTCGATTGCAAAGAGGCGGCGATTTTATCTACCTGTAATCGTACCGAACTATATTTAGTACAAGATGGCGAAGTAGCGCTCACTCAAGAGCGTTTGGTGCGTTGGCTAGAGCAACACCACAATGTGCCAGCTTCTACTATCACCCCCAGCTTATATTGGCATCAAGATCAACACGCAGTAAATCATATGATGCGGGTTGCCTGTGGCTTAGATTCACTGGTATTGGGCGAGCCGCAAATTTTGGGGCAAATGAAGCAAGCCTATAGTCAGGCCAAAGCAGCAGGCTCGATGGCGCTAGTGATGGATCGATTGTTTCAGCGTACCTTTGGTGTTGCCAAACAAGTACGTACTGATACCGCCATCGGTGCCAATGCGGTTTCTGTTGCATTTGCGGCGGTAAATTTAGCCAAGCATATATTTGCCAGTTTAGACAAAGCGCGGGTGCTACTTGTTGGCGCCGGTGAAACCATCGAATTAGTGGCGAAACATCTCTATGAAAATAAGGTTGGTCATATTACCGTGGCTAATCGCACGCTAAGTCGCGCGGAAAATATGGCACAGCAATTTGGCGCTGATGTTATTACCTTGGCGCAAATTCCTGAAATGATGGCCAATGCTGATATTGTTATCAGCTCTACCGGCAGTACTTTGCCTATTATTGGTAAAGGTATGGTGGAAAATGCACTGACACAGCGCAAGCATCGACCAATGTTTATGGTTGATTTAGCGGTGCCGCGTGATATTGAAGAGCAAGTCTCCGACCTTGAAGATGTCTTTCTTTATACCGTTGATGATTTACAAAACATTATTGCAAAAAATTTAGAAAGTCGTCGTCAAGAAGCAGTACTGGCTGAAGGCATTGTTTCTGATCATTCATCGAGCTTTATGTCCTGGCTGCGGGGTTTAAATACTCAAGATACCGTGATCTCATATCGTAAGCAGTGCCTAAACAATCGCGATCAACTCATCGAAAAAGCCATGCTGCAACTGGCGGCAAATAAAAAACCTGAAGCGGTGATTGCTGAACTTGCCACTAAGCTAACCAATAAATTTATGCACGCTCCTACGAGTGCTATTCAGTCAGCCGCTCAAGGTGGCGAATTAGATAGGCTAATGTATTTACGCGATATTTTCGATATTGGTGATGAAAATATCGATGGCTCAAAATAGTAGCGAATAATTTATCCACCGCTGATAGTGTGTGCATTGAAACCCAAAGCTAAGCTCTTTATACTGCCCGCTTCATATCCTTTTGTTATAAATTACTGCTAATTATCGGCTGAGTCGAATATAATGCGCGGGTAATTCATCAATTATTGACTATATAAGATCATTTAATGAATAAATCTGTTTATCAAAAACTTGAAATACTTGTCGAACGCTTTGAAGAAGTACAAGCGTTATTGTCTGATCCTGAAACCATTGCCGACCAAGAAAAGTTTCAAGCATTATCAAAAGAATTTTCCCAGTTAGAAGTGGTAACGTCTGCTTTTCATGCTTACCAAGACGCTGAAAATGACTTTGCCACCGCCGAAGAAATGCTAAAGGATGATGATCCTGATATGCGTGAAATGGCGCAAGAAGAATTTAAGGCGGCTAAAAAAGCGGTTGAGCAAATGACCGACGAACTGCAAATTTTGTTATTACCGCGTGATCCAAAAGACGACAACAACTGTTTTGTTGAAATTCGCGCTGGCGCAGGTGGTGATGAAGCGGCTATTTTTGCCGGTGATTTATATCGTATGTATAGCCGTTACGCAGAAAAGCAAGGTTGGCGCGTTGAGTTAATGAACGCGAATGAAAGTGAGCAGGGCGGCTATAAAGAAATTGTCGTTAAAATAAACGGTGAAGGTGTTTACGGGCAAATGAAATATGAGTCTGGCGGCCATCGCGTTCAACGTGTGCCAGAAACTGAATCACAAGGTCGTGTGCATACTTCTGCTTGTACTGTTGTGGTCATGCCAGAAATTCCAGAATCACAAGCCATTGAAATTAATAAAGCGGATTTGAAAGTTGATACTTTCCGCGCCTCAGGTGCGGGTGGACAGCACGTTAACAAAACTGATTCTGCCATTCGTATTACCCATATTCCATCAGGTGTTGTGGTTGAGTGTCAAGATCAGCGCTCGCAGCATAAAAACCGTGCGCAAGCGATGTCGGTACTGCAAGCACGTTTACAACAAGCTGAAGATGAAAAGCGTCGCAGCGAAGAAGAGTCTTCTCGTCGCAACTTAGTGGCCAGTGGCGATCGCTCTGAACGTATTCGTACCTATAATTTCCCGCAAGGACGCATGAGTGATCATCGTATCAACCTGACACTGTATCGCTTAAATGAAATTATGGAAGGCAGTTTGCAATTGGTATTAGAGCCAATTATGCAGGAAAGTCAGGCCGACTTGTTAGCAGAGCTAGCCGAGCAAAACTAGTGTCTGAATTTGCTTTAGGGCAATTGTTATCGCATGAGCAATTATCATCGATGACAATTGCTGAGTTAATAACGGCGGGGCAAACACTTGTTGCGCCCATTTCTGATAGCGCTAAGTTAGATATTGAGCTGTTGATCTGCTTTGTTATTGATAAACCGCGCAGTTACTTACTCACTTGGCCAGAAAAAACCTTATCAACAGCGCAAGCAACGCTGTTCGGGGCATTATTGACGCGTCGTATTGCAGGCGAGCCAATCGCCTATATCGTAGAAACTCGCGAGTTTTGGTCATTGCCGCTGCAAGTATCGCCTGCGACCTTAATTCCACGTCCTGATACCGAAGTGTTGGTTGAGCAGGTATTAAATAACCATACCGATAGCCAATTAAGGTGTTTAGACTTAGGTACGGGCACGGGGGCTATTGCGTTAGCGCTAGCCTCAGAAAAACCTAATTGGCAAATAGATGCGCTTGATTTTAGCCATGATGCCGTTGTCCTTGCTAAAGGCAATGCTCAGCGTTTGAATTTGTCGCGAGTCAATATTTATCAAAGTGATTGGTTTAGTGCGGTGCCTGATGATAAACGTTTTGATATTATCGTCAGTAACCCGCCCTATATTGATGAGCAAGACCCACACTTAGCAACGGGTGATGTCAGGTTTGAACCATTGTCGGCTTTAGTGGCACCAGATAATGGCTTAGCGGATATTAAAATAATTGCCCGCCAAGCATTGAAGTTTTTATCATCGAACGGCGCTTTATATATTGAACATGGTTTTGAACAAAGCTTGGCAGTTCAGAGTGTATTGGTCGGCTTGGGGTATGTAAACATTATCACCTACAAAGATTATAATGCTAATGACAGGATCACCTGTGGTTACCTATCTAACTAATTAATAATAAAAACTAAATGGAGAATGCCGTGCTTAAACATTTACATATGACCCTTGCTGCGATCAGTATCTTACTTTTTACCTTTCGCTTTGCGCTGACCTTAGTCAATTCAGAAAAGTTATCATTGAAATGGCTGAAAATTGCCCCACATATTATCGATACCTTATTACTAGGTTTAGGTATAGCCTTAGCGGTTCAATTGGCCATTAACCCAGCAGAGCAGCTGTGGTTAGCAGAAAAACTATTTGCCGTGGTTGCCTATATTTTTACCGGTTATTACACGCTTAAACTGGCGCGTAATCGCACCATGCAAATTATCGGTTTTTTAGGTGCTATGGGTTGGGTAATGCTAATTGTGCGCATTGCCATGAGCAAAGAAACGGTGTTTTTAGCCGGATTTTAGTGAGTAAAACCAAGAATTAAAGATTAAAAGAGAATTCATGAACGATTTGTTGTTGTCAGAAATAAAGTCTGAACAAAATGAAGCACTACAAACATTCTTGTTGCTAGAAACCTATATCTTCGGCAGCAATGACAGTGTGCTTAATGAACTAGATGACTTAGTCCACTGGTGTCAAAGTGAAACCGATAAAGTTAAAGAGCCAATAGAGCGCGCCGAAGTGTTGATTAATGCGTTATTTGTTGATCAACTCTTTATTGATAAGCAGCAACAGGTTTGGCCGTTAATTTCACATCAACTGTCATCGGCATTGAGTCACAAGGTAATTTCGCCGACCTTAAAAGCGGTGTTAATTGCGCATATTGCTAATGCCTGTGATTGTAAAACGGATATTGTCTTTGTGCCGGAAAAAGCCATGATCAGAATTATTTGTGATGACAACTACGCCATTATATTTGATCCGGTAACTGGTGAGTCATTAAATTGGCATGAGTTGGACGCACGGATGAGCGAAATTTCAGGCGACCCCTTTGAAATAAGAATGGATATAATGAAACAGCAAAGTTTAGTGCTGGAACATATTACTAGCCTAAAAGCGGCGTTTATTCGCGAACAAGCCTATGACAATGCATTAAAGTGTGTCGATATGCTGTTGGCACTGAACCCGAATGATCCGTTTGAGCGTCGTGACCGCGGCTTTTTATTGCATCAACTCGATTGTTTTAAGGTCGCGTATGATGATTATCAGTACTTTGTTGAGCAATGCCCAAAAGACCCCGCAGCGCAGTTACTGAAACTACAACTAGATAAAATCTCAATTTCAGATACGATATTGCACTGATAAACATTTAAAAACAGCACTGAATCGAACATTGCATTAGCAAAAACGCAATAACAACAATAATGCAAGTGACAAATTTATAAGGATAAGTAATGCAAGATACTGTTTTGGCGAGCGCGCCATTAATTACTAACGACGCTACCGTACTGGGTGTTTTAGCGCTAATTTTAGGCTTTGTTTTTTATACATCAACCAGTAGTAACGCGGCTTGTCGCTCCTTTTACAAATATGTTCCTGCATTGTTAATGTGTTATTTATTGCCTTCGTTATTAAACACTTTTGGTATTGTTAGCGCAGACCTTAGCCAAGTCGATGAAGTGGCTAAGTATTACTTATTGCCCGCTTGTTTAGTGTTATTAACGTTAAGTATTGATATTAAAGCTATTGCTGGCTTGGGCAGTAAAGCCATTATTATGTTTTTCACCGGTACGGTTGGCGTGGTTATCGGTGGTCCTCTGGCATTATTAATCATTTCCGCAGTTTGGCCTGAGCTTATTGGTGTTTCAGGCCCTGACGCGGTATGGCGTGGTATGGCGGCCTTGGCTGGTAGTTGGATTGGTGGTGGCGCTAATATGTTAGCCATGAAAGAAATTTATGGCGCTGATGGCAAAATATTCACCATTATGGTGACGGTTGATATCGTGGTGGCGAATATCTGGATGGCAGGTTTGCTATATATGGCGGCGAATCATAAACGTATTGATGCAAAAAATGGCGCAGATACCGCCAGTATTGACCGCTTAGTGGCAAAAGTTGAGGCCGAAAGTCGTGCCAACGCAAAAACGCCGGAACTTAAAGACTATATGCTTATTTTAGCGGTCGGTTTAGGTGCAGCGGGTTTTGCCCATTTAGCCGCGGATTATTTAGTGCCGTTTTTCCAAAGCAATTACCCCGAGCTGAAAAAATTTAGCTTACACAGCAAGTTATTTTGGATCATTGTTTTAGTGACCACCATAGGGTTAACCTTGTCGTTTACCAAAGCTAGAAAACTCGAGGCGGTAGGGGCATCTAAAGTTGGTAGTAGTTTTCTCTATATATTAGTGGCGACCATAGGTTTACATATGGATATTACCCAAATTGTTGAAGCGCCTAAATATATGGTGATTGGCTTAATTTGGATGGCAGTACATGTAATTTTATTATTCGCGGTGGGTAAGTTTATTAAAGCGCCAGTATTTTATTTAGCGGTAGGCAGTAAAGCCAATATTGGCGGCGCGGCATCAGCGCCGGTGATTGCCTCAGCATTCCATCCCTCCCTTGCTCCGGTTGGGGTTTTATTGGCGGTATTAGGTTATGCGTTAGGGACTTATATGGCGTGGTTATGTGGACAATTATTGAGAATTGTTGGCAGCTAGGCGCGAACAAGCATAAGAGAAATTTGGAAACATTATGACAAAGCAATTAATTTCATTGGGCGATATTGATATCGCCAACGACAAACCTTTTGTCCTTTTTGGTGGCATGAACGTGCTTGAGTCGCGTGACTTAGCCATGAGCATTGCCGAGCACTATGTTGAAGTAACGCAAAAGCTTAATATTCCGTACGTGTTTAAAGCGTCATTTGACAAAGCTAACCGTTCATCGATTAGCTCATATCGAGGCCCTGGTTTGGACGAAGGCTTAAAGATATTTCAAGAAATCAAATCGACCTTTAATGTGCCGATTATTACCGATGTTCATGAAACGTATCAAGCGGCTCCCGTTGCTGAAGTGGCTGACATTATTCAGCTGCCGGCGTTTCTTGCTCGTCAAACAGACTTGGTGGTTGCGATGGCAAAAACTGAAGCCATTATTAATGTTAAAAAGCCGCAGTTTTTAGCGGCTCATGAAATGCGCCATATCATCAATAAATTTGCTGAAGCAGGTAATGAAGATATTATTCTGTGTGAGCGCGGTAGTTGTTTTGGCTACAATAATTTAATCGTCGATATGCTGGCGATGGATGAGATGAAAAGCTATGCCCCGGTGATGTTTGACGCCACTCATGCCTTACAACGCCCCGGCGGTCGAGAAGACTCAGCCGATGGTCGACGTGCACAAGCCGCGCAATTGGCGCGTAGTGGTATGGCGATAGGTATTGCTGGTTTGTTTATCGAATCACACCCTGATCCCTTAACCGCTAAGTGTGACGGCCCTTGTGCTTTACCACTGGATAAGCTTGAACCTTATTTAGCGCAAATGAAGTCGTTAGATGATTTAGTTAAAGGCTTTGAACCGCTAATTACCGGCTAGAGAGTGAGAGTATAAAAGTACAAATGAGAAAGTACTGAAATGAAAAAGGCGCTTAATAGCGCCTTTTTTGATGGTGAGGGAATGTGCTAAATCAGCAATTACTCACTTTTATCTAAGTGATGAAAGTCGATGGTTTCAATACTCTTACCGGCATCGGCGTCATTAAATATTGTTTCATCAAACTGTGCTTCCGACTTAGCAACTACTAGGGTGACCATACTGTCACCGGTGACGTTGACTGCAGTACGGGTCATATCTAATAAACGATCAACACCAATAATAAGTGCAATACCTTCAACTGGCAAGCCCACTTGCTCAAGCACCATAGCCAGCATGATCAAACCAACACCCGGAACACCCGCCGTGCCAATTGAGGCCAAGGTGGCGGTTAGTATCACCATTAAGTAGTCGGAAAAGCTTAGGTCTTGGCTAAATACTTGGGCGATAAATACCGTGGCTACACCTTGCATAATGGCGGTGCCGTCCATATTAATGGTGGCGCCTAGTGGCACAGTAAAAGAGGCAATAGAGTTTTTAGCACCCATTTTTTTCGTGGTCGTTTCTAAAGTGATTGGCAAGGTTGCATTACTGCTTGAGGTTGAAAAAGCAAAAATAGCGGTATCACGCATTTTCTTTAAAAACGTTAATGGGTTCAAGCCGGTTAATACTTTAAGTAGTACTGGGTAAGAAATAAACGCATGAAGCAATAAGGCAAAAACCACGACAAGGAAGTATTTTATTAAATTACCAAAAGTGCTTAATGACACATCAGTAAATAGCCCAGCCAATAAACAAAACACACCGTAAGGGGCAATGTTCATCAATATGGTGACAAGGCGCATGATCACGACACTCATGTCTTCAAAAATAGTGGCAATGCGATCACCGGCTTTACCTGAAAGGGCAATAGCGATACCAAACAATAACGCAAAAATAATCACTTGCAACATATTGCCTTGGGCAAAGGCGGCAAACGGATTGCTTGGGAACATTTGAATAAGTACTTGCGCAAGCGACGGCGCTTCACGGCTAGTAAAAGTTGTCCCAGCGGTCATGTTAACGCCTTCGCCCGGACTAACCAATAAGGCTAAGGTCATGGCAAAACTAATGGCAATGGCGGTGGTTAGTAAATATAACCCTATGGCTTTACCGCCAATGCGGCCAAGTTTTGTGGTGTCTTTTAATGAGCATGTACCACAAATTAATGAGACAAATACCAGCGGAACTACTAGCATTTGTAAGCTTGAAATAAATATTTGGCCAATCACTTCAAAAACGCCGTCAACTAAAAAGCCGCGTAGTGAAAAATCAAAGAGGTATAACGGAATGACAACATCAGAGCCGTTGGGCATTAACCATTGTAAAATGGTGCCAATAAGGATACCGCCAACCATACCGGTAACAATTCGCGTGGTTAAACTTGCTTGCTTTTTTTCAGTCATATTTTTCTAGTTTTATTGAACGATAACCTATTATGTTGTTGCTAGATTCAGAAATCAAATGATTAAAATTTCATGAAATTATGTTTTTTTTAATTAAGCACTGACCTTTTTTTGAAAATTCAGTTAAGATGTGGAAAGTTGATGATAAATAATACCAGGGAGATGCTTTTTATGGCGCTACTTCAACGCTTTAGTTTTATTTTACTGTTTGCAACCTTAATCGGTTGTGGTGGCAGCAGTGGTGGGTTTAATGAACCCCAAGATGGCGGTGATGGTAGTACACCTGACGCTATAACACTTACCTTAGCAATTTCAGATACAACGGTAACAGGCGCAGCGCCAGTCACTGTTACAGCAACTGTTAAGCAAGGCAGCAATGCAATCGTGGGTAGAGCAGTTACCTTTACAACAGATTTAGGCGCATTTTCGCCAATTTCTGGCTCTGCACTTACCAATGAAAGTGGCGTTGCAACCATTACCTTAACAGCTGGTAGTGTGCGCGGTGCAGGTGAAATAACGGCATCATTAAGCTCAGGTGAAACTTCAACAGCACCTTTAGGCTTTAATACGCAAGGTGACGATATCGGCGTGGTTGGCGATATTAATATCAGTGTTACTTTAGTGGATGAAAATGGTGACAATACCAGTACGATTACGGCGTCAAAGCCGGGACGTGTTATTGCTACTATTGACGGTATTAGTACACCGGTTATTGTAACCTTTGCCGCTACGGTAGGTGATATTCCAATTGCCTCGGCAATTACAGATGACAATAATCAAGCCATTGTTGATATTTTTGCTGGTGATACTCTTGGTGCCGGTGACGTTACCGCGTCTATAACGAGTGGCGAGTCAGGGCGAGTACTGCTTGTTGTCGGTTCTTCGACTGTATCTATGGGTAGTGGCACCCCATTCCAAGAAGGGGTCGCTGATATTAGTTTAACGCAAATCTCTGCTGGTGGTACAAGTGTTATTTCTGTGTCGATTATCGACGATCAAGGTAACTTATTTACCGAACCAGTAGATGTTAATTTCTCGTCTGGTTGTTCTGCGCAAGCAACGGCTACATTGAGCAGCCCTATCACCACGTCAAACGGTATAGCAACAAGCACATACTTAGCGCAAGGCTGTGTTGGTGATGATCCGATTAACGTGACGGCTAATGCCGGTGGTATTAATTTATCGGCGGTAACGTCTATCAATGTACTTCCTGCCGATATTGGTAGTATCGAGTACATTTCAGCAATGCCAGAAAATATTGGTATTTTAGGTGCTGGTATTTTAGGCGGTTCTGAAAGTTCAACGGTGGTCTTTAAAGTAAAAGATACAGACGGCAACCCGTATAACAATCGTGATGTTAACTTCTCGCTAAACACTGATGTTGGCGGTATTAGTTTAAGTCAAGACAGTGCAACCACTAATGCCCAAGGTTTAGTGCAAACTGTTGTTAATTCAGGCACTGTCGCAACTACAGTGCGTGTTATAGCATCGACAGAAGCACTCGATGGCACTATAGTTTTCACCCAATCTAGTCAGTTAGTTGTATCGACAGGTATTCCGGACCAAGACAGCTTTAGCTTGTCTAGAGGTGTTGCAAACCCAGAAGCGTGGAACGTGGATAATGTAGAGGTACCTGTTACTGTCCTTATGGCTGACGCCTTTAATAATCCGGTTCCTGATGGCACTGCGGTCAACTTTACTACTGAAGGTGGCTCTGTTGGGTCGTCGTGTACTACGGTTAATGGTGCCTGTTCTGTTATGTGGAAAAGTCAAAACCCACGTCCAGCAGGCCGACGACTAACGAATAGCTTTTGTAGTGTTGCCGATAATGCCAATCCTGCAATTTTGTGTGCACGAGAGCCTCTAGCCAATGGTAAAAACTATTTAGGCCAAGAATACGGTGGTCGAGTTACCGTATTAGCGACCGCAGTCGGCGAAGAATCATTTGCAGATAAAAACGGTAACGGCCGCTTTGATGAAAGTGAATATACGTTATTTCAAGGCTTAAATGTTAGCGATGCACCGTATGACTTAAAAGAAGCCTTTGTTGATCATAATGAAGATGGTTTATATAACCCAGAGGAAGTTAGCACTGAAACGGGTGGCGAACTAGAAGAATTTACCGACTTTAATAACAATGGCATTTTTGATACCCAAGATGGTGTTTATAATGGTATTTTATGTGGATTGAACGATGTAACTAATCCGGGTACTGACACAGTTAACCAATATTGTGCTAACCCAGACGATGAGCCTGATCCAACTAAAAAGGCAGAAAAAGTATCAACGAATGTTCGTGGTTCAACCATTATTATTATGTCAGGTACCTCGCCATACATTACGGTGACAGGCACTCATGATTCTGTAAGCGAGACGACTCTTGAAGATGATGATAATGACCCTAATACACCTGATGTAGAGGTTGCTAATCCGAACTTTGACTCTGACGATAATACGCTATACATTGCCGGTGAAAGTACCGGTGTAGTCGGTATTATCATTGCTGATTTACACAACCAACCTATGCCAGCGGGCACGATTGTTTCTTTTGTTGCAGGAGTTGGCTCTGTTGTTGGCTCGAACAGCTATACTTGGCCTGGCGATTCTAGCAATGGTGGTAGCAGTTTTGGTGTTGCTATTAAAGGTGAAGCTGAGCCGACAAGTGGGCCTCTAGAGATAAAAGTTGAAACACCAGGTGGCGTAACAACGGTATTTAGTGGTATTAATATTGTAATTCAATAATCATCCAGACTACTGAGACATGAAAAAAGCCGTTCTTTGAACGGCTTTTTTATTGCGCTTATTTTACTATAAACTGATTAAGCACGCGGGTTAGCGGCAAGCAGAATAGCTATCTGAAACAGAAAATTACGTATTTATCTGCTCAATTAAGAACGCTGAAATCTCAGCCCCAGCGGCTAACGTTCTGTCACGGCTCGCTTCACCTAAACCTGTACTATCGGTAAACGGGGCGATTTCCATCATATCAGCACCGGTGATCGGGCATTGGGCGGCTACCGCGCGTAAAATTTGCATGGCCTCAGCGGGTGATAAGCCGTCAGGCTCAGGTGTACCTGTTGCCGCGGCATACGTCTCATCTAGGGCGTCAATATCGAAGCTGACATAAACTTCGTCAATATTATCGGCTTTAAGTTGGCTGATAATTTTTTCAATAATCGCCTCAACGCCTTGCTCTTTTACTTCAAACGCCCAATGCTGTTTAACACCAAAGCTGCTTTCCCAATGTGATTTAGGTTTACCGCTTGAGCGAATGCCAATTTGGATCAAGTCACGATTATCGGTTAAATCATCTAAAATATGCGTACACCATGAGCCAAAACATAAGTCGATGCCTAAGCGCTCAACCAGTAGATCGGTATGGGCGTCAAAGTGAATAATCGCCGCACGAATGCCTTGTTTTTTCTTGGCTTGTAAATATGCTTTCGTTAATGGGTAGCTTACCGAGTGATCACCACCTATGCCGAATATGCCTTTATGTGGAAATTCGGCATAAAAGTCATGTAATACATCTTCGGTAATGGTTAACGGGCTAACCGGTAACGGGCTGTTTTCATCTTGGTATAGTGCGCGGCGGCAATTCGCTAATGTCGCTTCATTAAGGTATTTGTCATGTAGTAAATGTGGAATTACCCTCACATCACCTAAATCAAACACCGTCAAATCTGGGTATTGCTCTAATAAGGTAGAACGCACAAATAGTGGACCCCAATTTGCGCCCCGTAAAATACCGCCACCGCAATCTGAGGCAATACCTAACATAACCGCCTTGGTTGACTCTGGCAGCTTATCGACACTTTGTTGCCATAGAGTTTCTATATTGTCTGATTGGCCAAATAACGCTTGGTGTAAACGTTCTTTACGCTCTTTTGCCGTGTTTACGGTAAAAACCCCGTTGCCTGGCGGGCATAAGCAATGGCTAAGTTTGTTTCTAAGTGTTGTCCAAGAAGTGGTCATGTATATTTTCTTCCTATTAAAGGTATTGACGTGCGCTAAATAAAGGCAAACTACCTGTGGTGACGATAAAAAAGGTCAATTTATCGGAAAACTTACGTTATTTTGGCTTCAGCCCTTAAGTTTTGCGAAAAAGTCGACTATGATGGCGCCGAAAAATTGGCATCATTATAGCTAAAAGTAGTAAAAAGGCACGCATATAAAAATTTTTGCTTGTCAGTTTGTTAATTTACAGATATATCTAATAGTAATTTTAGTCTCAAGTTTAATTTTACGTCTCAGTGTTATTCTCAAAAGCAATGTTTGATGAATAGTGTGCGTGCACAATTGCATGCCAATTAATGCTAATTTACTGAGGCGAAACTGACACAGGTCAGCTTAGTAGGAATATAAAATAATATGGCAAAATCTCTGGTAATTGTGGAATCGCCAGCCAAAGCGAAAACAATTAACAAGTACCTTGGTAAAGATTTTATTGTTAAATCGAGTGTGGGTCATGTGCGTGATCTACCACATAGCAGTACCGGTAAAAAAGTCGCGGCTAAGTCTCCCGCTGAAGTGCGTAAAATGACGCCAGCAGCCAAAGCTAAATATAAAGCTAAGCGTGATAAGCAAGCATTAGTTAATCGTATGGGCATTGACCCTGACAACGATTGGCAAGCCAATTATCAAATTTTGGCCGGCAAAGAAAAGGTAGTTGCTGAATTAATCAAACTTGCCAACAACGCTGAAACCATCTATCTCGCGACCGATTTGGATAGAGAGGGAGAGGCCATTGCTTGGCATTTAAAAGAAATTATTGGCGGCGACGAAGACAAATATAAACGCGTGGTGTTTAACGAAATAACCGAAAATGCCATCCAACAAGCATTCGCTACAC
The DNA here is from genome assembly GCA_049614565.1 of Cognaticolwellia sp. Lineage (GTDB taxonomy): Bacteria > Pseudomonadota > Gammaproteobacteria > Enterobacterales > Alteromonadaceae > Cognaticolwellia. The sequence continues at coordinate 19,999 of JBMZDW010000028.1, forward strand.
CCGGTGAATTAAGTATGCCAGGGGTAAATGCTCAACAAGCCCGTCGATTTCTTGATCGCGTGGTTGGCTTTATGGTTAGCCCGTTATTATGGAAAAAAGTTGCCCGTGGCTTATCCGCCGGTCGTGTGCAATCTGTGGCCGTGAAGCTAGTTGTCGAAAAAGAACGAGAAATTAAAGCGTTTGACCCACAAGAGTTTTGGGAAGTCAGCGCGGATACGCAAACATCTGCAGGTGCTGATTTTGCGCTAGACGTAACGCATCAAAACGGCAAAGCGTTTAAGCCAACTAACGAGGCCGATACCAACAAAGCCTTAGCGACGTTAACGTCATCGGCCTATACGGTTAGTAAACGTGAAGACAAACCGTCAAAAAGCACGCCATCTGCCCCTTTTATTACTTCAACGCTACAGCAAGCGGCGAGTACTAAGTTAGGTTTTGGCGTAAAACGTACTATGGGCTTAGCTCAGCGTTTATATGAAGCGGGGCATATCACCTATATGCGTACAGACTCAACCAACTTAAGCAAAGATGCGGTTGAGATGTGTCGTGGCTATATCAGTGACAACTTTGGTGATAATTACTTACCTGAGCAAGCAAAAGTTTATAACAGCAAAGGCAATGCCCAAGAGGCGCATGAGGCAATTCGTCCCTCAAACGTTAAACTCGAAGCGGCGTTACTTAATGACGTCGACGCCGATGCCAAGAAGTTATATGAATTAATTTGGCGCCAATTTGTCGCTTGTCAAATGACAGCCGCGCGCTATACCGTGAGCACGATCACCGTTGACGCCTCAGGCTTTGATTTAAAAGCTAAAGGCCGAGTAATGCAATTTGATGGTTGGACGCGTGTTCATCCACAATTATCAAAAGGTGATGACAAGCATTTACCTGATTTAGCTGTAGGTGAAGTGTTAACCCTACAACAATTAAACCCTTCTCAGCACTTTACTAAGCCGCCAGCACGTTTTGGTGAAGCATCACTAGTAAAAGAGTTAGAAAAGCGTTCTATTGGCCGTCCATCGACGTATGCGTCAATTATTTCCACTATTCAAGACCGTGGTTATGTGCGTTTAGATAAAAAACGCTTTTATGCGGAAAAAATGGGTGAAATTGTTACTGATAGCCTTTCAGCAAGCTTTGTTAACTTAATGAACTACGACTTTACTGCCAATATGGAGCAAGAGCTTGATGAAGTTGCTGATGGAAAAAGTCATTGGAAAGATGTTTTAAACGGTTTTTATAAAAACTTTACAGAACAGCTTAATCTGGCCAACAAGCCAACAGAAGAAGGCGGCATGCGTAACAATGAACCGATTGTTACCGATATTGATTGTCCAACCTGTGGTCGTAAAATGGGCATTAGAACCGGCTCTACCGGCGTATTTTTAGGTTGCTCTGGTTATGCCTTACCGCCAAAAGAGCGTTGTACAACCACCATGAATTTAACGCCGGGCGAAGAAGCGGTAAGCGTGCTAGCCGAAGATCAAGAAACCGAAGCCTTACGTGCTATGCATAGGTGTAAAAAATGTAGCACCGCCATGGACAGCTACCTGATTGATGAAACGCGAAAATTGCATGTTTGTGGTAATAATCCGGTTTGTGATGGACTGGAATTAGAAAAAGGTGAGTTCAAGCTTAAAGGTTACGACGGTCCTATTTTAGAATGTGACCGTTGTGAAGCTGAAATGGAGCTTAAATCAGGCCGTTTTGGTAAGTATTTTGATTGCACCAACAGCGAATGTAAAAATACCCGTAAGTTACTGGCCAGTGGTGAAGCTGCGCCACCAAAAGAAGATCCAGTGCAATTACCTGAATTGGCCTGTGAAAAGTCTGATGCACACTTTGTGCTACGCGATGGTGCTGCGGGAATATTCTTAGCGGCGAACACTTTCCCAAGATCACGTGAAACGCGAGCACCTAAAGTGGCTGAGCTGGCACGCTTTCGCGATAGAATTTCGGAAAAGTTCTATTACCTTGCTGATGCGCCGCAACAAGACCCTGAAGGTAATTTAGCTGTGGTACGCTATAGCCGTAAAACGAAATCACAATATGTGATGACCGAAGTAGAAGGTAAAGCAACGGGTTGGAATGCTAAATATATTGAAGGCAAATGGGTTGAAGAGCTTGCCAAGAAAAAAGCGGTAAAAGCGAAAGCCAAACCTAAAGCCAAGGCGAAAGCGAAATCTGATACCAAAGCGAAAAAAACCGCTTAAATCTAGCTTAGTTATATTAGCTGTTATATTAGCTGTTATATTGAAAAGCGCTCACTGAGCGCTTTTTTATATCTATTTTATGACGTAAAAAATTAACGAGGCTAAATTTCTACAGCGTGCTTATTGAAATACCACACTTTGCTAAATTGACCTTTGTTTTTATCGGCAATGGCGCGGATATTGTTGATCAATACCTCATCTGGCAGTATGGTTCTACCGATATTGTAGATCAATAGCTCAACCGGCTCGGTTACCGCATAATGTTTATTGATCTTCTTTTGATAGGTTTCAGAGGTGTAGTCGCGAATATTTGTGGCGGCAGACTCGGTTAGCGCTTGCTCATGGGCGACCGCTTTAGCAACATCTTCTGAGCAAGCCTCTGTTAACTCAAAAAATATTACCTTGCCATTGAACCGGCATTTAAGGTCGGGTTTGCCCTCTTCAGGCGATTGCTTTTCAACCGACGAAAAGTTAAGCCCAGCAGCAGCGGCAAAGCGTTTAAATATGCGGATTTCGACTTGGCCTTTTTCTGCTTCAGAGCTCATAATATTTTCGGTTCAGTAGTGTAGATAAAGTGTGTGAACATGCGCTGTTAACAGTATTAATATCACATATTTTCAAATGATTAGAAACAGTGATAGTGAAGAATATAATATAATCAGCCAATAGTGGCCGTGTCTATCAATACCTGCCCATCAAGTGTAGCTAAGCTTTCTCTGCTAGCGCGACCGGCTACTCACCAAACTCGACAGTATCAATCACTCGTCTTGCTTCTGCTATAGTGCAATCCGTGCGCTGCATAAGCTCGGTCACGGTTATACCGGGCTTTTTCTTCGCGATAGAAAGCAAAACATCAAACCCTAAGCTTTTTCGCTGTTTCGATAGGTGTAGCGCTAACCACTGCCAGCTAGGCTCATTACTTTGTTCTATGGCCGCAATAGTTTGCTCTAATTGTTCAAAGGTTGCGGTTAGCTGCCAGTTGCGCGAGCGACCGATACGGTTAAGTTGACAGCCTTGCTGGCGAATAAGGGCTTTAACGGCATAAGCTTTTAATACCCGACGTAAAAAAGAGGGTAAGGTAATGCTCGGCAGGTGGTGTTGTGGTGTTCTCATTACAGGTTAAAAACTAAAGCCAGCATGGTTGCTGGCTCGTTGTAAAAACTTAAGCTTTACCATTTTTTCTTCGGTTGAAACAGTAAATCTAAATCATCTTCTTCATCTTTTGCTTTTTTCGCGGCATCTTGGGCATTGGTATTTTTCAGCGCTGAGGTGATTTCTTCGAGGATATTGCCAATTTCTTCACGCTTAGCCTTACAATATTCAGTTTGTAATGGGCTTTCAGACAGGGTTTGTATCGCCTTTTCAAAATATTGGCGAGCCGAGCCTAACATCTCTTTTTGGTAAGCCATCATGCCGCGCTTTTGCAAACTTTCGACACTGATTTTTAGTTGCATAGCGGTTAGTTTTTGATCTTCCTGCGTGAAGGTTTGCGGATCTAAATGGCCTTTGCTTTGCTCTGATTTTAATGTCACGCGCAGTTTTTTTATGCATTGTAAAATGCCAACCAGTTGCTGCTCATTATCAGGCAAGACAAAATTTTGTTCGCTAGAGGCTTGTGCAGCATTATCTTTATTGTCATTAATACGCGTTTCGAGCTCTTTTACGCGATTGGTGAGTAATTTATTGCTGGGCGAAAGCTTAGCCATAGCACTTGCAGCATGTAAGCTGCGCTTGTTAAGAATGTTTACTAAACGCGGGTTATTCGGCAAGTTTGCTATGCTGAGCAGTAGCTCTTCGGTTTCATCGATAATGGCTTTTTGTTTGGCGGCTTTCGTGCGCTTTTCTTGTTCTAATTTTTGCTTATGTTGCTGTATTGCACTAACGACCACGACAATGATAATTAACGCGATAATTAAAGCGATGATAATGCCCATGAATAATTCTCTATTATGAAAGATATAAATTGCTGATAGTGCAGTCTACAAAAATTGTGCGATGAAGCAAAGCAGAAAGCATTTTCTTTTGCGTATTTAATGCGCTGGCTTTCTGGGCCGCTATCGGGAGAGTGTTTGACTTGCTAAATTGTCGTGTAAAGTAAAAATAGCTGCTTATTTGTTCATATGATAAAAATAATATGGAATAAATGTTGATTTAAGTATATATTTTTCGAATAAGAAACCTCCGAATTATAATTATGAAGCTGCAACAACTGCGCTATATCGTCGAAGTACTCAATAATAACTTAAATGTTTCTGCCACGGCTGAAAGCTTGTTCACCTCGCAGCCGGGTATTAGCAAGCAAGTGCGTATGCTGGAAGATGAACTAGGTATTCAAATTTTTGGTCGCAGCGGTAAACATCTCACTCATGTCACTTCTGCCGGCAATGAAGTAATTAACATCGCGACGGAAATTTTATCGAAAGTTGACGCCATTAAAGCGGTGGCGCGAGAGCATACCCAGCCGGATGAAGGTAAATTACGTATCGCCACTACGCATACTCAAGCCCGTTATGCCTTGCCTGAGGTGATCCAAGGCTTTATGAAACGCTATTCAAAAGTGTCATTACATATGTACCAAGGCACGCCCGCACAAATCAGTGAGGCATCAAGTAAAGGCGATGCCGATTTCGCTATTGCCACTGAGTCGTTGCATTTATACAACGATTTGGTGATGCTACCTTGTTATCACTGGAACCGCAGTATTATCGTTAAGGCGGATCACCCATTAGCCAATAAACAAAATATTAGTATTGAAGATATCGCAAAATACTCGTTAGTTACGTATGTCTTTGGTTTTACTGGCCGTTCAGAGCTTGACGCGGCCTTTAGCCAAGTGGGGGTTGAGCCTAAAATAGCCTTTACCGCTACCGATGCTGATGTGATTAAAACCTATGTGCGATTAGGTGTCGGGGTCGGCGTAATTGCCACTATGGCGATGGATCCGAAAATTGATGATGATTTGGTCACTATTGATGCCAGTCACTTATTTACCCCAAGCACAACAAAAATTGGTTTTAAGCGCGGTACATTTTTACGCGGTTATATGTTTGACTTTATTGAGCGATTTGCCCCGCATTTAAATCGTGATCTCGTCACCAAAGCTATTTTGCTGAAAAATAATGCTGAAATCGATGAGATGTTTGCCAATATTAAATTGCCGACGCGTTAGCGCGTGTCGAACTTTTGAGATTGTTGTCAACAACAAAAAGCCGTATCTAACAATACGGCTTTTTTACCTTTCATCGCCAGCAAGGTTACCAAACTAACACTCAATAATATTGACCGCTAAACCGCCGCGCGAGGTTTCTTTATATTTGGTTTTCATATCGTTACCTGTGTCCCACATGGTTTTGATCACTTTATCTAACGAGACTTTCTGTTTACCTGTACCGCGCAGCGCTAACCGCGAGGCATTGATCGCTTTTACTGAGCCCATGGCATTGCGTTCGATACAAGGTACTTGTACTAAGCCGCCAACGGGGTCGCAGGTCAGTCCTAAATTGTGCTCCATACCAATTTCTGCGGCGTTTTCTATCTGTGCCGGTGAGCCGCCCATAATTTCAGTTAATGCGCCTGCGGCCATTGAACAAGCAACACCAACTTCTGCTTGGCAACCGCCTTCTGCGCCCGAAATTGTGGCATTGGTTTTATATAAAATACCGATAGCGGCCGCGGTTAATAAATAACGAATGCAATCGTCGTCAGTCACCGGTTTAATAAATTTATCGTAATAACATAGTACCGCTGGAATAATTCCTGCCGCGCCATTGGTGGGTGCTGTTACTACACGGCTGCCGGCGGCATTTTCTTCATTTACTGCTAGGGCAAATAAATTCACCCAATCCATTGCTGAAAGCGGATCGGGGTTACGCTCAACCGATAAGGCTCGATATAGGGCTGGGGCACGTCGGGTTACTTTTAAGCCGCCCGGCAATATGCCCTCGGTGGCAATACCGCGATCGATACTGGCTTTCATCGCGTGCCAAATATCAATTAGGCCGGCGCGAATGTTTGCTTCGTCTTGCAAGCATTTTTCGTTGTCCATCATTATGGTACTAATACTAAGGCCTTTTTCATTAGCAATGTTTAACAGTTCGTCGGCACTGCTAAAGCGGTGCGGGCGATTAATATTGGCATGGGTTGAAAGTGCTTTGTCTTTTTCTTTTTCAAAGTCGCAATCTTTAACAATAAAACCACCTCCGATTGAGTAGTAGGTTTCTTCGAAGATAACATTCTCGCCGTGATAGGCAAACAAAGTCATGGCGTTAGCATGTGCGGGCAGTGTTTTTCGACGATGATAGACAATGGCATTGGCTTTCGGGAACTCAATAAGGTGTTGTCTATTCAAGTTGATTTTTTCACTGGCGACGACTTCTGCCAAGGTTGACTCGATAGAATCAACCGGAATGGATTCAGGGCTTTGGCCGGTTAAGCCTAAAATTACCGCTTTACCGGTACCGTGACCGACACCGGTTTGTCCTAATGAGCCAAATAACTCACATTTTACCCGATCAGTATCGAGTAATTTATCTGCGGCTATCAGGTTTTCGACAAATAACTTTGCCGCTTTCATTGGGCCAACGGTGTGAGAGCTGGAAGGGCCAATTCCGATTGAAAACATATCAAATACACTGATCATAAATAAACCTGAATAAATACCGATAATTGCCGGTGGAAGTAAAATTTTGTTCGGTAATTGTAGCTGAAAGCGCTTAGCATGCAAAACAAAATGTCTGACTACATAGCTTAATTATAGTGAGTAATTGACGGGCTGAACTAGTTTAGTAATACGCTTAAATCATGCAACATGGCGGCGGTTGCGCCCCAAATATTGTATTGTTGATACGGCATAAAGTGTACCTTGTGTTGCTTGCCGCGGTGAAAAACCGGTATTTGCACATGGTCTTGACGTTGTAAAAAATGATTTAACGGTACTTGAAATACTTCCGCCACTTCATTTTCATCAATTTGGTAGTGCTCGTTATTTGATACCAGCGCAACAATGGGGGTAATTTCATAACCAGAAATGGTTTGATAAGGCTTAAGCTGGCCAAGCACCTCAATAAATGCTGGCGCTAGGCCAATTTCTTCTTGGGTTTCACGCAGCGCTGTTGCGGTAATATCATGATCGTCGGGCTCGACTTTACCACCAGGAAAACTAATTTGCCCCGCATGATGGGTTAGGTGACTGGCCCGTTTGGTTAATAATACCTCAAGGCGATTGTTATTGTTAACAATGGCGATTAACACCGCGGCATTTTTTAACTTATCTTGGTAGCGAAACTTATGCGCGGAGGGGGGCAGGTTTAGCATATGAAAGCGCTGTATAAATTCTTCTTTGGTCATACATCACCTATAACACCATGTTAAACACTTATCTATTTATCGCTCGGCTGAATTGAGTTGAGCCAACACAGGTAAAATTTTATTCACTTTATCGTAAGTTTCCTGATACTCACTGTCAACGTTTGAGTCAGCAACGAGTCCGCCACCCGCCCAACAGTGTATTTGTTGGTTATGACACACTAAGGTACGTATAGTGATGCTGGTATCCATATTACCACATGCCGATAAGTAGCCGATAGCACCACAATAGACGCTGCGTTGATTGGGCTCTAATTCTTCAATAATATCCATAGCGCGAATTTTAGGTGCGCCGGTAATTGAGCCACCCGGAAATGCGGCACGAAGCAAGTCGCTGCCATCATATTGAGGCTGAATTTTCCCTTCAACGGTGCTGACTAAGTGATGTACCGCTGGAAAGCTTTCAATGTCAAAAAGTGACGGAACCTCCACCGTACCAGGAATACAAACGCGGCTAATGTCGTTACGTAACAGGTCAACTATCATTAAATTTTCGGCTCTGTCTTTACTCGCGTGCTGTAACTCGTTAGCGTTGGCCTGATCTTCTACTATATCATGGCTGCGTGGCCGCGTGCCTTTAATAGGCTTACTTTGTACTTTGTTATCGCTAAGTTGTAAAAATCGCTCGGGCGAAATACTTAAAATAGCGCTGTGCTCAAAGCGTAAAAATGCCGAAAACGGTGCTTTGTTTTCATGGCGTAATGCGCAGTAAGCTAGATATTCGTTACCAATATAGTCAGTGCTAAAACGCTGCGCTAAGTTAATTTGATAACAGTCACCCGACAGTAAGTAGTTATGAACGGTATTAAATTTTTCGCGATATTGCGCCGCGCTCATATTGGACTGCCAAGACGACGATAATTTGAAAGGGCTTTGTTCGATAGGCTTACTCAGGGCTTGATTAAAAAACGCAATCAATTCGCTGCGCTGCTTATCTAGGCATAATAGCCATGTTTCTTGGCGTTTTCGGTCGAAAATAACCGCCTGTTGATAAATGCCAATCGCCATTTCGGGAATGTCGATATCTTTAGCATTTTGCGCCTTGATCACTTCAAAGCGTTTACCTAAGTCATAAGCAAAATAACCGAGCGCGCCGCCGTTAAATGGCAGGGTATTGTCTTCAACTTCTATATGCTTAAAGCAAGCTTGTTGTTCACGCTTTAACAGTAACAAAGGATCTTCATTACTGTGATACTGGCTATTGTTGTTTATATGTTTAACCGTAGTGAGTTCGCCAACTGTGGTTAGGGTAATACTGGGTTGCCACACCATAATGTCATAGCGGCTATCAACATGGTCGCTGTCACAAGAATCTAGCCACATTGCCCAAGGTTGCTCAGCAAGTGTGGCAAACAATGACTGGCTATCAAATGGAACGTTAAGTTGTAATAATTTAGCGGATAGCGGCGTTAAGGCATGGGTTGGCAAAGTATTCTCACAAGGTTAAGTTACATCATCATATATACTAAACAGTATTCGACCATTTGGTGCTGGTAGGCATTTAGCAAGCAGGGTATGATATCGGCAAATTTATAACTTTCAACTTTTCTCTCGTCCAATTCATAAAAAGAGACCGTTATGGCTATTATAAAACAACAAGATTTAATCGAAAGTGTTGCAGATGCGCTGCAATATATTTCTTACTACCATCCGCTAGATTTTATTCAAGCGCTTGAAAAAGCTTACCACAAAGAAGAAAGCCAAGCGGCAAAAGATGCCATTGCGCAAATCCTTATTAATTCGCGGATGTCGGCGCACGGTAAGCGACCTATTTGTCAAGATACCGGTATTGTTACCTGTTTTGTTAAAGTGGGTATGGCGGTGCAATGGGACAACACCGATATGACCGTACAGCAAATGGTGGATGAAGGGACGCGTCGTGCGTATTTAAACCCTGATAACCCTTTGCGTGCCTCAATTGTTGCTGACCCTGCGGGCAAACGAATTAACACCAAGGATAATACCCCGTCGGTAGTTCATATTGATATGGTCCCTGGCGATCAAATTGAAGTGATGATCGCGGCGAAAGGCGGCGGTAGTGAAAACAAATCTAAAATGGTGATGTTAAACCCGAGTGATTCTATTGCGGACTGGGTGGTGAAAACCTTGCCAACCATGGGCGCGGGTTGGTGCCCGCCGGGCATGCTCGGCATAGGTATTGGCGGCACCGCTGAAAAAGCGGGCGTACTCGCCAAAGAAAGTTTAATGGATCCGGTAAACATTCAAGAGCTGATCGACCGTGGCCCAGAAAATGCCGAAGAAGAACTCCGTCTAGAAATTTATGACCGCGTTAACAAGCTTGGCATTGGCGCACAAGGCTTAGGCGGCTTAACGACCGTGGTTGATATTAAAATTAATTCTGTGCCCACTCATGCCGCGTCAAAACCGGTGGTGATGATCCCAAATTGTGCGGCGACACGCCACGTGCATTTTCACCTTGATGGCTCAGGACCTGCGGATTTAACACCACCTAAATTGGAAGACTGGCCAGAAATTACCTGGGAAGTAGGCGAGAATGTTCGTCGGGTGAATGTTGATGAACTATCAAAAGCCGATATCAGTGATTGGAAAACCGGTGAAACTGTACTGCTAAGCGGCACTATTTTAACGGGGCGTGACGCTGCTCATAAACGTATTCAAGATATGCTAGCGGCTGGCGAAAAGCTGCCGGTAGATTTTACTGATAAATTTATTTACTACGTTGGCCCAGTTGACGCCATTGGCGATGAGGCGGTTGGTCCCGCAGGCCCCACCACGGCAACACGTATGGATAAATTCACCGAAATGATGCTGTCTCAAACCGGTTTGTTAGGCACTATCGGTAAAGCAGAGCGTGGCCCAGCAACGGTTGAATGTATTAAAAACCATAAGTCAGTTTACTTAATGGCGGTAGGTGGTGCAGCCTACTTAGTCTCTAAAGCCATTAAGAAAGCGAAAGTGGTGGCATTTGAAGATATGGGCATGGAAGCGATTTACGAATTTGAAGTGGAAGATATGCCTGTTACTGTCGCGGTTGACAGCTTAGGTGAGTCAGCCCATGTTACCGGTCCTGCAATTTGGCAGGCAAAAATTGAAGAACTAGATAGCAAATTAAAAGGTGCATAACTTTTAAAGCAATAAGTTTAATATTCGCGGCAATTCAACTGTTTGACTTGCCGCGTTTTTTTAGCTTTTCCATAACAGTAACAACTCGTGAGTAAGCACTAAGCGGGCAGTAAAACGCCGTACAAATAAATATTATTTAACCTTATCAGCAAAATATGCTCTAATAACTGTTAATATTTACAGTATTTGGCATGGCAATGAACTCACAATTCAACCTTTCTTGGTTAACCTTAGATAATTTCCCAACAATAATCACCGTAGCTTTGGTGCTATTAGTGAGCATTTTGCTACTTGCCTTAGCGCTACTTAGGCAAGTGAAAATCAGTCGAACCTCGTTTATAACCCAGCAAACCCTGTTGCAGCAATTGGCCGAGAAAGTTAATTTAAGCTATCAAGTCAACGCCAGTAATCAGCAGCACTTGCAACAACAACTCAATAGCAATCATCAACAGTTAGCCAAGCAACAAAGCGAATTAAAAACCTACTTTGAACAGCAAATATCTGACTTTAAATTAAAGTTATTGCGCCAACATGCTGAGCAGGGCGAAAAACAAGGGCAGCAATTGCATAGTCACAGCGAGCAGCTGAAAAAAACCTTACATGAGCATCACTTAGCGTTTAACAGCAACCAACTTAGCGCGTTAGAGCAATTGCTAGCTAAGCTCAATGAAACTAATCAGTTAGGTCGTGAAGAAATGGCGAAGTCGTTGCAATTATCCAGTGAGCAAATGGCGAAAAGAATTGATGAACTGACCGTATCTACCGACAACCGCCTAAAAGACATTAGTGGTCAGGTAGAAAAACGCTTAGCAGACGGCTTTGAAAAAACCACCAAAACCTTTAATGATATTTTGCAGCGTTTAGCGCTAATTGACGATGCACAGAAAAAAATTACTGAATTGTCGAGCAATGTCGTGAGCCTACAAGAAGTGTTAGCAGATAAGCGCTCGCGCGGCGCTTTTGGTGAAGTACAGTTAAATGCCCTGATTCGAAATGTGTTACCTGAGCAACACTTTGCGCTGCAACATACCCTGTCAAACGGTAAAATTGCTGACTGTATTCTCTTTCTGCCACCGCCAACTGGTAATGTTGTGGTTGATTCAAAATTCCCGTTAGAAAGCTATAAAAAAATGGCTGACAATACTTTAGCTGAATTGGAGCGCAAAGCGGCTGAGCGGCAATTTAAACTGGATATTAAAAAGCATATTAATGATATCAGCGATAAGTATTTAATTGACCGAGAAACCGCTGATGGCGCGGTAATGTTCATTCCCGCCGAAGCCATTTTTGCTGAAATTCATGCCCATCAAAGTGACTTGGTTGATTATGCCAACAAAAAACGGGTGTGGTTAGCCTCGCCAACAACCTTAATGGCAATATTAACCACAGCACGTTCAGTGTTAAAAGATGAAGCAACCCGTAAGCAAGTACATGTAATTCAAGCGCATTTATCACACTTATCCGCTGACTTTTCTCGCTTTAAAGGGCGCTTTGCTAACTTAGCAAAACATATTGATCAAGCGGCAACGGATGTAAAACAAATTCATACTTCTGCCGATAAAATTAGTAGCCGTTTTGAAAAAATAGAGCAAGTTGAAATAAAGCCAGAGAGTGTAGCGCTAACTACTGAGTAATGAGGCTCGGATCGCTCTTTGCAATAAATGGGGGGCGGGATGGAAAATATTTTCCTTGAACGTTTCAATCGTTATCGACTCTCATCCATAGTTGTCGCCGTGGCGACGGCACCCAAAGGGAGGTTTACGCCGACCTCTCTCTGGACTCCCTCGGCGCTGCTAACAAACCTAGTACTGTAATTTAAAAAAGTGTTGTCGACAGAGCAACGCTGATGGCGCGTCCATGTGCCAACAGCGTTTTGTTCATCTTCCCTGATGAACATCTGTGAACACTTTGTTTAATTTTCGCGTTTGTTCAAGCAGGGTTGGCGTGTCTTTCCACCACTTGTCATTCGCCTAATGATAGTCATATTCCGGATTGCTTCAACAGTCGCTAATTTAGGATGGCAACATTAATAAAGACTACCGTTAATAACAGCGGACAAACAAAACGTAAGTAATTACCCCATATTGGCAGCCATTTTCTGCCTTGTTGTAGCGACACATCACGCAGCTTGTTGCCACGCTGCCATAACCAACCAACCACAATAAAGTAAAATAAGCAGCTAAGTGGTTGCAAAATAGTGGTGAGTACGCGAATAACCAGACCAAATAGGCTGTCGAAAAATGCGATCAAGGTCATACTAGCGGTTAATACGATGGCAGATACTAGCCATGTGGCTCTGCCACGGCTTAGTTTTTTATCTTCAACAAGATAAGCAACCGGCACTTCGGTAGATGAAATGGTAGACGTAAGTGCGGCAATAGATAATAGCGAGAAAAAGCCAATCGCCACCACCATACCGATAT
>JBMZDW010000029.1:0-31894 GCA_049614565.1 Cognaticolwellia sp.
ATATTGCGGAACTAGCGAATTTTAGCCAATAAAAAAGAGGCCGCAGCCCCTTTTTTAACAACATTAAAAAACCAACATTGGCTTAATAGCTGAGTCTATTTTTCTATATTCAATAAATTAGCTGGTGAATACTGGTCGGTCAATAACCGCGTATCTTCTGGCCAATCTTGTGTCGTTGCGGTTGAAGTGATTTTCCGGCTAATGGCCTTAATATTTACATCAAACACTTTTAACTTAGCGTCTAGCGATTTAGCGCGTTCGGCGATCACCTCATCATGCGGTAATGGCTTTTTACTGGCTAAAATAATGCGGTTGCTGTTGTTGTTATTTCTAACATTAAAAAAGTCGCCAAACACCGCTTTATAAGTGGCAGATTCAAAGTGGTACAACTCGCTGGCCGAAAACGTATTGGCGGCTAACACACCGTCTTCACTTAAGAGTTGTTTAGTTTCTTGCAAAAACTCTTGGGTCATTAAGTGCTCTGGAATATAGTCGCCATTAAAGGCGTCGAGTATGATCCAATCGTATTGTTGTTTTTTGATGGTGGCCCGTTTAACAAATATACGTCCGTCTTGAGCGCTCGCAGTAATGCGTTCATTTTCAAAAAAACTAAAGTAATCACGTGCTACTTTAATCACTGCGGGATCTATTTCAACATTGGTAATACTCGCCTCGGGAAATAGTTGATGTAAGGTATTCGACATAGTGCCGCCGCCCAAACCAATAATTAAAATTCGCTCCGGCTCAGGCGTAACCAATAAACTGGAAAACAGCAACTTGGTGTAATTGAATACCAAGCGTTGCGGATCGTCTACTAACATACAGCTTTGCTGAGTTTTACTGCTTTTGACATTGAATTTTAAGCACCGTAAACCGTTGTTTTCTTCGACAAGGATATTGCGGTATAACGAACGTTCACTATGAATAGTTTCGGCATTGGCTGTGCCGATGTTATAGGTTATAACGCTGAGCAAGCCAGTGATAAGGAAGCTGGAAAGTTTATTCATTAGCGGCTCCCGACAAGTTTGAATTAGACTGATTTTGCGAACCTTGTGCGTTAAGGTATTTGAAAATGATAGCGCTGATACCCAACACAACAAGTGTTGCGCTAAACACCATAATGATATCGTTAACTTCAAACCACAGCACTAAATAAAATGACGTGATTATGGTGCCCATGGCGCTGCCGAGTGTTGAAACAAAGTACAAGAAGCCAGCGACTTGGCCGCTACTATTTTTATCGGTTACTAACAAACGAACCGAATAAGGTGAAATCATGCCGAGTATGATGGTAGGAATGAAAAACAACACCATAGACGCCAATAATGAACCGTAACGTGTGTCTTCAACGGCAAGAAATATCGCTTCCATCAACCATTGTGAAGAAAACACTACCGGTAAAACCGTCAAGCCGGCAAAAATAAAGATCAAACCATAACGGTTTAATGACGCGTTTTGGGTAGATAATTTACCGCCGGCTAAATAGCCAAATGATAAGCTGAGCATAAATACCGTGATGATACTGCCCCAAATATGGACGCTGCTACCAAAAAATGGCGCTAAAATTCTACCGCCTAAAAGTTCAATACCCATAATGCAAAAGCCACTGGAAAAGGCCAGTAAGTAAATTAACGGGTTTTGCCATGGCACATTATTATTATTTTTATCAGTCATTTATTAAATACCTCAGAGTTAGTGCCAGCTATATTAAACATAACCTTAAAGATATGCCAGATAGAAAAAGGCTTGTTAATAAAACAAGCCTTTTGATTGCGATAAGTGCCTACAGCGGTTAGTGTTTAGCGCATCAGTGATTAATGCGCTTTTGCTTCATTGGCCAATAGCGGCTTTAAAAACCTTGCCGTGTGCGAACCGCGATGTTCAGCCACTTGCTCTGGCGTACCGGTAACTAATATTTCGCCACCACCTGAGCCACCCTCTGGTCCTAAGTCGACAATCCAATCCGCGGTTTTCACCACATCTAAGTTATGTTCGATAACAACGATAGTGTTACCATGATCACGTAAACGATGGATCACTTGTAGCAATTGTTTAATATCGTGAAAATGTAAGCCGGTGGTGGGTTCATCCAAAATATATAAAGTTTTACCGGTATCGCGTTTTGATAATTCTTTTGACAATTTTACCCGTTGCGCCTCACCACCCGACAAGGTTGTCGCCGATTGCCCCAACTTGATATAGCTTAAACCGACATCCATTAAGGTTTGTAATTTTCGTTTTACCGCCGGAATAGGCGCAAAAAACTCAAACGCATCTTCAATGGTCATGTCTAACACTTCATGAATGCTTTTGCCCTTGTATTTTACTTCCAAGGTTTCGCGGTTGTAGCGTTTACTTTTACAGACATCACATGGCACATACACATCGGGTAAGAAATGCATTTCAACTTTGATCAAGCCATCGCCCTGACACGCTTCACAACGACCGCCCTTAACATTAAAACTAAAACGGCCGGGCTTGTATCCGCGTGAACGTGCTTCTTGTGTGGCGGCAAAAATGTCGCGTACGGCGGTAAAAATGCCGGTATAAGTTGCAGGATTAGAGCGTGGCGTTCGGCCAATCGGGCTTTGGTCGATATCGATAACTTTATCGAGCAAATCTAAGCCAAGTATCTCTTTATATGGCGCGGGTTCTTGGGTGGTAGCACCATTTAATTCAGTATGAGCAAGTTTATATAAGGTGTCGTTGATCAGGGTTGATTTACCCGAGCCCGAGACACCGGTGATACAGGTCATTAGGCCGTTAGGAATGACTAAATCAACGCTTTTTAAGTTATTACCGGTTGCGCCTTTAAGCTCGACAACATTGTTTTTATCAAAAGGTACACGTACGGGCGGTATTTCAATGCGCTCTCTGCCTGATAAGTACTTACCGGTAAGTGAGTGCTGACATTTTAAAATATCGTTAACATCACCTTCGGCGATAATATTGCCACCATGCACACCGGCGCCGGGGCCAATATCAATGACATAATCAGCGGCGCGAATGGCGTCTTCATCGTGTTCTACCACGATCACGGTATTGCCTAAATCCCGTAAATGGATTAACGTTTTTAACAAGCGTTCATTATCGCGTTGATGTAAACCAATAGACGGCTCATCAAGCACGTACATAACACCGACTAAACCGGCGCCAATTTGACTCGCTAAACGAATACGTTGTGCTTCACCGCCAGACAGGGTGTCAGCGCTGCGTGAAAGGTTTAAGTAGTTCAAACCAACATTAACTAAAAAGCCAAGGCGATCGTTTATTTCTTTAAGAATTTTTTCTGCTATTTGACCTTTTTGTCCAGTCAGCTCTAGCCCTTGAAAAAAGGCGAGCGCGTCGGCAATGGCATATTCGGCGACTTCAGGGAGTGGCGTGTCGCCAATAAAAACGTTACGCGCTTCTAACCGCAAACGGCTGCCACTACAATCTGGGCAATGTTGGCTATTTAAGTATTTTGCCAATTCTTCACGTACCGCATTCGATTCTGTTTCACGGTAACGGCGGTCCATATTATTTAAAATACCTTCGAATGGGTGTTTGCGGATCACAATATCACCACGGTCATTCATGTATTTAAATTCAATTTCTTGCTTGCCACTGCCTTTTAAAATCAGCTGTTGGGTTTTTTCATCTAATTCATTAAAAGGTAAATCTAAAGCGAATTTGTAATGCTCGGCTAAGGCTTGTAACATTTGAAAATAGTAAAAATTGCGTTTATCCCAGCCACGAATAGCACCGCCGGCCAAGCTTAATTCTGGGTTGGCAATAACGCGGTTTTGATCAAAATACTGCTGATTACCTAAACCATCACAGGTTTGACAAGCACCAGCTGGATTATTGAAAGAGAATAATCGTGGCTCCAACTCTTGCATGCTATAGCCACATTTTGGACAGGCAAAGTTGGCGGAAAAAATCAGCTCTTCTTTGTTGGGTTCATCCATAAAGGCGACTTTTACCGTACCTGAGGTTAAACTCAGTGCGGTTTCAAATGATTCAGACAAGCGCAGTTGAATATCTTCACGTACCTTTAAACGATCAACCACCACTTCAATGGTATGTTTTTTATGAAGCTCTAAGCTTGGAGGATCAGATAAATCACATACTTCACCGTCAATGCGGGCGCGAATATAACCTTGCGCGGCAAGGTTATCGAGTAATTTAATATGCTCGCCTTTGCGGTCTTGCAATACTGGCGCTAACACCATTACTTTGGTGCCTTCGTCGAGCGCTAAAACCCGATCAACCATTTGTGAAATGGTTTGTGCCGCTAACGGTAAATGGTGATCTGGGCAACGCGGCTCGCCAACACGGGCATAAAGCAAACGCAAATAATCATAGATTTCGGTAATGGTGCCAACGGTAGAGCGCGGGTTATGCGAGGTTGATTTTTGTTCAATTGAAATGGCAGGAGACAAACCTTCAATATGATCAACGTCAGGCTTTTCCATTAACGATAAAAATTGGCGCGCATAAGCGGAAAGTGATTCAACATAACGTCGTTGACCTTCTGCATATAAGGTATCAAAGGCTAGCGATGACTTACCTGAGCCAGAAAGGCCAGTGATAACAATTAACTTGTCGCGAGGAATATCTAGATTAATATTTTTTAAGTTATGAGTGCGCGCACCCCTGACTTCAATCTTCTTCATAATGACATGATGACCAGTTTAGGCCCGACCCCATTAACACGAAACTTTCGCATAAAGTTGCCCGACTGATTATTGCTTACGCTATATCAATATTTGAAATAACCCTTCGCGATAAAATAGCGCCAAAATAAGGGCTTTTTATCGCAAATTACCTCAAACGTTATCTTGCGCTAAACATAAAGTTAGAACCGAATATTATCGCACAGTTTTTGAGCCAAATTCACCTTAAATCTCTGTTTTTGTTCATTCAGTAGCCGTGTTAAGATATGCGCGTTTTTCTAGCGATATTTCCAACAATTTAAAATTTAAGAGTTTACAGTTTTCATGAGCGCATCCGGTTTAAACAGTATTGAAAAAAAGGCAGCATTTTCATTAGCCTCAGTGTTCGGCTTACGGATGTTGGGCTTGTTTATGATTTTGCCGGTATTTGCCATCTATGGTGAGCAACTTATCGGCTATAGCCCAATATGGATAGGCTTGGCGATTGGTGCCTATGGCCTTACGCAAGCGCTTTTGCAAATTCCTATGGGCATATTATCGGACAAATTTGGCCGAAAACCTGTGATACTCGCCGGTTTAGTGATATTTTTACTCGGCAGCATTGTTGCCGCCATGTCAGAAACGATTTATGGCGTGGTGCTGGGACGTGCATTACAAGGTATGGGCGCTATTGCCAGTGCTATATTGGCCTTGGCCGCCGATTTAAGTCGTGAAGAACAACGCCCGAAAGTAATGGCAACTATCGGCATGTTTATTGGCCTTTCCTTTACCATTGCCATGATTATTGGCCCTATAGTCGCACAAGCGTTTGGCTTAAGTGGCCTATTTTGGTTTATTGCTGTCTTGACCATTTTCGCGATGTTGACCATTGCGTTTGTTGTACCCAATTCTATTAATACCGCCCCGAAAGGTGACAACGTTGCCTTGCCGTCAAAATTGGTTAGCCTAATTCGAGATGGACAATTGTCACGCTTAAATTGGGGGGTATTTATTCTTCATATGGCATTAACCGCGTGTTTTGTTACCTTACCCAAGCAATTTGTTGCTAGTGGCTTAGCGCTTGAACAACATTGGCAGCTTTATTTACCAACGCTAATCGGCTCATTTTTCTTGATGGTGCCGTTTATGATTTTGGCGATAAAAAAGCAAAAAGAAAAACAAATGTTTAGCGCTGCGGTTGCCTTACTAACCTTAGCCTTGTTATTGCTCTGGGTTTTACCTAGCACCATCACCACGCTTGTGGTGCTGGTGATGATGTTTTTTACCGCTTTTAATTATTTAGAAGCCACCATGCCGTCAATCTTGTCACGCATAGCGCCGGCAGGTGTAAAAGGCAGTGTGATGGGCATTTATTCTAGCAGCCAATTTTTAGGCGCTTTTGCTGGTGGCATTATCGGTGGTTTTATTGCCGGTGAATTTGGCGAACACAGTATATTTTTAGTGATGGCTATTTTTGCATTGCTTTGGTTGTTATTAACTTTAGGCATGAAACCGTTGAAAAAATCGAAAGCCTACAGCTTTTCGATCAATATTATTAGCGACGAACAAGCTCACACCGTGGCGCTGAAATTGAGTGAAATGCCCGGGGTAATTGAAGCCACTATTATGCATGATGAAGCGGTTGCTTACTTAAAACTAGACGATAAAACTGCCGATCTTGTTAGTATTAAAGCGTTGTTAAATAGCTAATTGCTTTTTTAGAAATACTAAGTGTTTATATAACGACTGAGATGTAGTCACAGCGGATGTTTTTACCAACCGAGAGCGAAACTTCATCATCAACGACTTGGTGTAATAATGCTGCTCCCATCGGAGAATGTGGTGTGATCAGCGTGATAGTGCTTAAGCTTTTTTCAGTGTTGAGCTGGCAACGATAGCCGCCAGCCGCTGGCGCAATAAAAAACCACTGCTGCTTGGCTATGTCTTGCTCAAGTTGCACTAACGATCCCATCTGCACCTTGGTATTTGTTGTTACGTCATCAAACTGAAAATTTTCAAATAACGCAATGGCATGACGTATTTCATCCACCCGTCGCGATTGCCCCTCTGCTAAGTAACTTTGTTCAATTGCTAAGGTATCGTATTGCGTTTCAGCGACTGATTGATCATCGGTTGCGGCTTTATGGGCATTATCTGCCGCCATGAGTGCCAAGGTCAGCTCGTCTTGTAGTTGCGTGATAATCGCATCAATAATAAGTTGCTTGTTGATAGTGATAGTGCCTAATAATGAAGAAAATAACTAAGTTAATTCGTATTGATCAGTGTAGCAATTTCGCCATTGGTCAGCAAAATGATATTACAATCTGACAGGTGTCAAAATAAAGCTTGAATTTTATTCAACATGCAGATATTTTATAGGGTAATTAGTTTGGCCAAATAGTATGAGTTGGTTTACCAACAACACTAACACATGAAAAGTGACTTAAGATGAACGATACCTCTGCCTTCCCACATTTATTAGCACCCTTAGATTTAGGTTTTACTACCTTAGCCAACCGAACCTTAATGGGCTCAATGCATACCGGCCTCGAAGAAGAAAAAGGTGGCTTTGACAAGCTTGCCGCGTTTTATCGCGCCCGAGCTAAAGGTGGTGTTGGCTTAATTGTTACTGGTGGCATTAGCCCTAACACCCGCGGTAGACTTGCGCCTATGGGTTGTGAACTCAGTAAATTTTGGCACGTTAACAAGCATAAAAAAGTCACTTCCGCGGTACATGAATATCCAACCAAAATCTGTTTGCAGTTATTACATGCCGGCCGTTATTCATACCACCCTTTTAGTGTTTCAGCGAGTAAAGTGAAATCACCCATTAACCCGTTTACTCCAAAAGCTATGTCGGTGCGCCAAATTGAAGGCACCATTAAAGACTTTGCTCACTCCGCTAAATTAGCGAAAAAAGCGGGCTATGACGGCGTTGAAATCATGGGCTCTGAAGGTTACCTGATCAACCAATTTAGCTGTGTAAAAGTAAACAAACGCACCGATGAATGGGGTGGTAGCATTGAAAACAGAATGCGCTTGGCCACTGAAATTGTTCGCGCCGTACGCGCTAGCGCCGGTGATGACTTTATTATTATTTTCCGTTTATCTATGTTGGATTTAGTCGAAGGTGGCAACAGTTGGCAAGACGTTGTGACTATGGCAAAAGCGATTGAAGCGGCCGGCGCCACTTTAATTAATACCGGCATTGGCTGGCATGAAGCCCGTGTACCGACAATTTCAACCTCGGTACCACGCGCGGCGTTTACTTGGATCACCGAGCGGATGAAAAAAGAAGTGTCGGTGCCGCTAATTACCACCAACCGTATCAACACGCCGGAAGTGGCAGAAGAAATATTATCAACTGGCCAAGCCGATATGGTATCAATGGCGCGACCATTTTTAGCGGATGAAAATTTTGTTGAGAAAGCCGCCGCCAATAAAAGTGATGAAATTAATACCTGTATTGGCTGTAACCAAGCCTGTTTAGATCACGTATTTAAACAGCAACGCGCCTCATGTTTAGTTAATCCAACTGCCTGTTATGAAACCGAATTAACTTTTGAAACAGCTCCGAAAAATAAAAAAATCGCCGTTGTCGGCGCCGGTCCTGCCGGTTTAGCCTTTAGTGTTTATGCAGCCCAACGTGGTCACAAGGTGGAAATTTTCGATCGCGGTAGCGAAATTGGCGGCCAATTTAACTACGCCAAACAAATTCCGGGTAAAGAAGAGTTTTACGAAACGCTACGCTATTTTAACAAGCAAATTGCCTTGCACGATATTGCCTTACATTTAAATGTAGAGCAAAGTGCCGAGCAACTTATCGCCGCCGGTTTTGATGAAATTGTGTTAGCTACCGGTATTGTGCCAAGAGCGCTAGATATTAAAGGTATCGGACATGAAAAAGTAAAATCTTATATTCAAGTTTTACGTGATAAAGAGCCGGTGGGTAAACGCGTGGCGATAATTGGCGCTGGTGGTATTGGTTTTGATGTCGCAGAATTTTTAGTCGAAGAAGAGTCGCTGACCACTAAACCTGAAAAATGGTTACAAACCTGGGGAGTTGATAAAGACTACCAAGAAAATGGGGGTTTATTGGCTAACACGGCGCATGAAGCGCCAAACCGTGAAGTTTATTTACTGCAACGTAAAACCACGAAAGTGGGAGCTGGCTTAGGTAAAACCACCGGTTGGATCCACAGAGCAACATTGCAAAAAAATGGTGTGCAAATGGTTGCCGGCGTTACTTACGAAGAAGTGAACGATGAAGGTTTAGTGATTTCGATTGACGGTAAACAACAAACCCTCGCCGTTGATAATGTTGTTGTTTGTGCAGGGCAAGAGTCTGAACGTAGCCTTTACCAGCAATTAGAAGCGCAAGGCGTGCAAGCGCACTTAATTGGTGGTGCTAATGTTGCTGCTGAACTTGATGCCAAACGCGCCATAAGACAAGCAGCAGAATTGGCCGCGCGCATTTAATCTCATCATTTAACCCTTCAATGGTTGCCGCTAGCGTTAATTTGTTAAATGCTAGCGGTGCATTAATCCCTGTAAATTTTTAATCGTCAGTACAACTGCACTAAGTCGCTTTGTAATTAGCAATTTCACTAAATTTATTCTCAACTCGTGGCTGAACTTGCGGTACAATCAGGGCAGTTTACTTTGAATAATACGTATCTAGAACAAATGAATAATAATAAAACATTGAGTTTAACCAGCATCTTTTTAGGCCATTTTTGCAATGGTAACCGTTAATTCTAAGGCTGGTATTTCAGCCACCGATATCACCATTGCCAGTTCTGCGGCCGACTTTAAACACATGTTGTTAGCGGAAATAGCGCAAGCTAAGTCTCGCATTTATATTTCAGCGCTTTATGTTCAAGACGACGACGCCGGTCGAGAAGTACTAACAGCCTTGTATCAAGCTAAGAAAAAAACACCGAGCTTAGATATTTGTCTATTTGTTGATTTTCATCGCGCACAACGCGGCCTGATTGGCGATAAAGAGTCTGGCGGTAATCGCGACCTTTATTTAGCCCTTGAAGGCCAATATCAAGTGTCGATTAATATTTATGGTGTGCCGGTAAAGCGTAAAGAATTGCTCGGCGTATTGCATTTAAAAGGCATGGTGATCGACAACGTACTGCTGTACACCGGTGCCAGTATTAACGATATTTATTTACAACAATCAGGGCGTTATCGCCTTGACCGTTACTATCGTTTAGCTAGCCAAGCCTTGGCCGATAATTTTTGTGAATACCTTCAGCGCTGTTTTATGCGCTCAAAATTGGCGCCGCTATTAAACCAAGGGCAATTACCCGACGCGAAAGTGATTAAGCGTAATATTATTCGGTTAACTAAATTATTAAAAACATCAAAATATCGGCCATTTGGTCAGCGTAGTAGCGCTGATATTCAAGCCGCGATGTTTGTGGGTTGTGGTCGTAGAGGCAATCAACTTAACCGTGTGATCAGAGATTTAGTGCGCAGTAGTCGCGAATCTTTAGTTATTTTCACCCCCTACTTTAATTTGCCTAAGCCATTATTGCGTGACTTAGATGCCGCGCTAAAACGCGGCGTTAAAGTGAGCTTAACCGTGGGCGATAAAAAGGCGAATGATTTTTATAACGCTGATGAAGAAACCTTTTCTACCGTTGAAATTGTGCCCTATATTTACGAACGTTTATTGGCAAGCTTCTTATCTCGACGCCAAAAATATTTAGACAATGGCACTTTATCAGTTAAGTTATGGCGCGATGGTGATAACAGTTTTCACTTAAAAGGCTTAGTGGTTGATCAGCGTTATCATTTATTAACGGGTAGTAATTTAAACCCGAGGGCATGGGCGCTTGATTTAGAAAATGGTATTTTGCTTGACGATGTTAATGCCACTTTAAGCGATAAATTTGCCCAAGAGCTACAACGCATTACTGAGCACACAAGCATTATTGCGACACCAAACGATATTGAAAGTGTGCAGTGCTACCCGGATAAACCCCGTAAATTATTAAAAAAATTGCGTATGACACAGATAGATCGGCTCTTAAAACGCTTTTTATAATATCTGCTTTTGCCCTGATAAATGCTTTGCGTAATGAATGTACGTAAAGCATTTTTATTATTAAAATCTGTTGTTTAGCCGTGATTTAGGTTAATTTAGCCGATAAAATAAGTTTAGTTGTTTTTGCTTTGCACAGTGATGGAGAAATATAATGGCATATGATTTTGGCTCAAAAGGGTTAGGTATTAATAACCCCTTTAAGCAAGAAGGGAAAATCCGCACCTTAGGTGGGGTAGCAATTGCGTTGATTGGCTTATACAGCATATTCAATGTTACTAAGATTATTGAACAAGATATGATAACCGCATGGATTTATGCCGCTGTGGGTTTGATTTTACTGATTGCCGGTTTGCAACGTATAGGTGGTGGTTTATTTCAGCTGTTTAAATATTTTGTTGGTCGCTCGGTCCCAACGTCGCTGGCATATAACCTAACCAAAAGTGAAAAAGAAAACGCTGATATTGAGCGGAGACAAAACGTGTTGCCATACAAGGCTGCAGCGCTTGAATCTATGCTGATGGGACGTAAAAACACCACGTTTACCGAACCCCAAGGTTGGATGGGACGGTTTGTTCATTCCATTTTTCCTAAGCTAATTTTCTTGCCTTACCCAATTCGTAATATCTCACAAGAAATTGTCTCGGTATTAGCCACAACCTTAATTGCCTTTGTCGCGTTTGGCTTAACCTATTTTGTTTCCTCCAGCGGTTTAGCCGGGCAAGCGGGACATATCATTATGCCGGTATTTTCTTTGTTTATTTTAATTTATCTCGTTGTCGCGTGGCGCAGTGCGGCAAACGCAGTCAGTTTAGACCGGGTGAAATTCTTAAATAGTGCCGGTGCGGCAAGCGTGGCAAAAATCATCACGTTTTCAATTTTGTTCCCGGTAGTGATTGGGCTGGGTTATCATTATTTTGCTGAGAATATCAGCACTGACAATACATTTTTTCAAGTGATTGATAAGGTGAATTTATTTTCAGCTTGGCCAAGCTTATTAACCTTATTAGCGTTAGGCGCAGTAACCACTGCCTTGGTTTTTTACTTGGTCAATATTCGCAGCCAACAAAGCACCACGAATACGGAAGTAAGCGAATATCGCGCAAATTTACAAGAGTCTGTGCACCCTAATGAAATATTTATCAACATTGAAAATATTGTTTTAGCCAACCGACGTTATAAAGAAATACCGAATCGTATCTACATGAACTTCGATCCGGTATTAGAAGAGCAAAGCCAAGGTAAAGGCTCGTTTGCTGGTGAATTGTTAATTGAAACTCAGCCTGAATTTTCTACGGTAGAGCAACCTGCTAGCTATAAAATGGCTCGATTGATCAGCACAGTGTTAGCACAAGTATTGATCGTGATTGGTGCAATGTTGCTGTTCAGTTTTGCGCCACAAATTTCAGCAGGTATTGAGTTTTTCCAATACTTTACCACTAATATTGACAGTATTTCGCGTGCGGCCAGTAGCGGTAACCTGACACAATTGCAGAGCTTAGTCGCGGATGCGTCAAGTATTATTGTTGCCTTGGTCAGTACGTTATTTTTTTGGCAAATAGTTACTACCATAGGTCGGATGTTAGAAAACTTCTCACATATTTTTTGGGCAGAATTACAATTTAATTCATTACTCATGTATATGAAAACAGAGGGGACCTTTGCTGAGTCGAAAATATCAACCGGCATGTCTATTCATGACTCAACCCGTAGTGAAAATGTTATTGTGAAGTCGTCAATTACGCCATGGGTTGTTAGCTCTCGCATTACCTCAAGCACTTTTGCCACCAGTGGCGCTAAAAACGTTGAAATGCCACGTTATGTGATGTCGATGGTAAAAAATGATGATGAATTAGATACTATTGTTGATGAAATCAAATCATTTTTACGTGCGCGTGAAAATATTGCCGGTTTCTCTAATACCGCAGATTTACAACATGCAGAGAACATTTTAAAAGTAAATAACGCCTCACGTTACAATCCTAATCAAATTGCGAACGCTGATGATGAAGCGGCAGGTTTTTTACGTAATCAACAGCAAAATGATCAGCAGCTCAATGAAACGCAAAATAATGAAAATCAAGTTGGTGACGATACAGCCTCACCAAAAGAAAAACTTACCGAATAGTCCGTCGTAATAGTGGCGCAAGGTATAGAAAACTTAAAAGCATAATGATGTCATTATGCTTTTTTTATCGCTGAACTGTAGGAAGGTGCAGTGTCGGTTAGCCTGAAATATAAATTTGTTTCGCCGGATTAAAGCTCACCCACGAGGTTAATACGTATTTACTCGACGAAATAGGAATATTGCCTCTATGGGTATGGGTAAAGCCGCACGGGGCAATGACCATAGTGCCCGCCTTAGGCTTAATACTTTTATTTTGATAATAAAAGTCAGTTTCACCGCCGTCTTCAACGTCATTTAAATAAATTAAAAATAATAATACCCGATGCAGCGCTTTATTTTCGCCGAGTTGTGGGTATATTTCTGAATGCCAATAGCCGTAGTTACCTTTGCCTTGTTCGTATCGTTGCGCGTTAATTGGCGCTAAGTTGAACAAGTATTTTATCAAATTAAATAAATTTGGCTTTCCCACTTCTTCAAAATTATCCACCGTTAACAGCACCGGCTGTTTGGTTTTAGGGTGTTGTACCGTCAGTGAAATACCACTAATTAAGCTGAAAAAATATTTACCGATATAATCGGTAATATGATCGCCACAGCTTTGTAATATGGTTTGCAGCGGTAATTGAAATTCAGCATGTTGATTTAAGTAAATATCTTGGCTGAGTTTTTTACTGGTATCAACGCCATTGCCGGTTCTGCCCGGTACTTGATGTTGGCTATTATCAAAGTCGCTAATAAACTTTTTGCAAAACTCTGGGCTCAGGGCGTTTGGGTATACTTCAATAAAATCTGTCATGGTTAAGGTCGTTGTTTTAGCATTGCATCAGCATACAACAAACGGGCAGTAATTTAATTACCTTGTAGGAAAATCTCTGTAGAATGTTGCAACAATGTTCGTTTATATAAGAGTTTTTATGTTTAGTGAAATAATCACCCCACGTTTTTGTGATACCGACGCGTTAGGGCATATCAACAATACCATGCTGCCAGTGTGGTTTGAAGGCGCCAGAGAGCCGGTATTTAAATGGTTTATGCCCGAGTTAGATTTAGCCAATTGGCGCTTAATTTTAGCGAAAATTGATGTTAATTTTCACGCGCAAATATACTACGGTAAAGCGATTGAATTGCGCACTTATATTGGCAGAATTGGCGGTTCATCGTTCGACGTTTATCAAGAGTTATGGCAAGACAATATTAAGTGCGCCTCAGGCACAGCGGTGATGGTACACTTTTGTTATGAAAATCAAAGCTCAGTAAAAATACCTGCCAACGTAAAGCTTGAAATGGAAAAACATCGCTATATCGATGCAGTGTAATGCGGTTATTTGCTAAGAAAATAATTGATAAATATTCGGTAAAGCTAGGGTAATTTTTTACGTCTAATGATAGAATCTGTTTATGGTAATAAAAAATAAATATGCTGAGCGAGTTGACGCTCGGTATATGTTAAATCAGTAAAATACTGTTTTACGGCAAATATAGGATTGAGTTCATGGCTGGTGTTAATAAAGTAATAATTTTAGGTAACTTAGGGAAAGACCCTGAAGTACGTTTTATGCCAAATGGTGGTGGGGTTGCTAACCTTACTATTGCAACGTCTGAAAGTTGGAAGGACAAGCAAACGGGTGAACAAAAAGAAAAAACCGAATGGCACCGTGTGGTTATGTTCGGTAAATTAGCGGAAATTGCCGGTGAATATTTAAAGAAAGGCTCAAAAGTTTATATTGAAGGGGCTTTGCAAACACGTAAGTGGCAAAACCAACAAGGCCAAGATCAATATACCACTGAAATTGTTGTTCAAGGCTTTAACGGCACTATGCAAATGCTAGATTCTCGTGGTAGCGGTGGTGCATCTGGTGGTTACCAGCAGCAGGGTTCACAACAGCAAGGCTCTCAACAAGGTGGTTTCCAACAGCAATCAGCACCACAACAAGGTGGTGGCTATAACCAGCAAGCTGCGCCTCAACAAGCATATAATAAACCGGCTCAACAGTCGGGTGGCTACCAGCAGCAATCACCTCAACAAGCGGCGCCACAACAAGGCGGTTACCAACAGCCACAACAAGGTGGTGGTTTCCAACAGAATGCTCCGAAGGTAAACCCACAAGAGCCAACCATTGATTTTGATGACGATATTCCATTTTAGACAAAGACAAAAAATCAAATGTTGAAAAACAATCTTAAAAGCCGCTTTTTAGCGGCTTTTTTAGTTTTATTAGAAAATTAATGTTGAAAAGTTTAAAATATTCACTATATTACTTTATAACAAATATAAATGTTTATTAGTGGGTGTTCATGAAAGTTGCTGTAAAGAAATTTAAAAGTGGAGAGCGCTACGCCTTTTTATTAGGAGAAGATGGCGTTCCCGATTTTTGGGTCACTCATTTTGTTACGCAAAAACTGCGAATGACTAAAGCTGCAACATCAATTGAGCAATACCTGAAAGATATTAAACATTTGAAACGCTGGGAGGAGATTAACGGTAGGGATCTGCTTGAGGAAATATATAACGGTAAAGTACCTAACCTTGATGATATTAATAAACTTAAAGAGCACTGCTCATATCAGGCTAAAGTGGTTAAAGATAAACCAGCAAGTAACGTGGTCGATATGGGAAAGTTTTATTTATCAAAATCACAAGACAAACCGACTATTGGTAAATCTCAATATATATCCCGTATAGCTCACATTGCAGAGTTTCTTCACTTTATAGGGCAAGAAAGAGTCAAGTATAAGCCAGCAGCCGCAGAACTTTTTGAGGCGCTGGATAAGATGAAAACTCGACTTAAGAGTGGTAAGCCAAAAGGAAAATCGAAGAAAGTTTCCTTAGATAAGTCTGGTATTCCAGATGATGTATTTGATGACTTTGTTGAGGTAGCTAAGCCTGATTCACATTACAACCCGTTTAAAAACCCAGTTATCAAGTTTAGAAACTATCTCATTGTTCAAGTTTTGTATGAAACAGGATTTAGATGTGCTGAGTTATTAGCGCTTCGAATTAGCGATATTGGAACAGATATTGACAATCCAACATTGTCAGTTGTTAGAAGACATGACAGTAAGGAT
Organism: Cognaticolwellia sp.; assembly: GCA_049614565.1. Taxonomy (GTDB): domain Bacteria; phylum Pseudomonadota; class Gammaproteobacteria; order Enterobacterales; family Alteromonadaceae; genus Cognaticolwellia. The sequence goes on from JBMZDW010000029.1 coordinate 15,890, forward strand.
GATCCTAGGGTAAAAGAGCCAACAGCAAAGACCCTCGGCAGAGCGGTTTCTATTACAAAAGAGCTTAGAGACTTACTAAACACTTATATCAAGATTCATCGTGCTGATACAAAAGTAGCGAAAACACACCCATTTATTTTTGTTTCTCACAAAGATAAGGAGGGACATTACCAGTCTGGACAACCGCTCATTCAACAAACAATTAACGATATATTTAAAAGCATTAAAGGTGTGAACCCTGAGCGTTTCTGGGCTATTACACCTCATTCTTATAGACATTATTTTAATGATCAACTGTCAGATCAGATTGATGAGGAAAGAAGGGCTGTCAGGCAAGAAGTAAAACGATTGGAACAGGCGGGGCTGCATCAAGCTGCAAAGCAATATGCAGACGAAAATAAGATTACAAAGCAGCGAGAGCTGGAGATAAGAGCCGAATTAAATGGACATTCATCTCTTAAATCAGGTGAGATTTATCTCAAGCGAACTGCAAGAAAACAGGCGCAAAGGATACGCCAAAGAATTCAATCGCGGATGAAGCACAAAACAGACGGGGACTATCATGGTAGCTAAAGCAAAAAAATTACACGGCTCAAAAAGCGCTAGAACAAAGTCGGATAAGCGATACAGTAAAGCTAACTATGAATTTGATGTGTATGACGATCTTTGGCAATTAGATGCAAATAAGTCGTTGAATTTTGAGTTGCTCGCTTCGCTAAATTTAGATCCTAAGTTCGAAAGTAATTTTCGGTTAGCATTAGCTGATTATGCATGTGAATTTTCATCTTCTTATACAGATAATCTGTTTCGATACTGTCGGTGGTTCTTCGCTGTTGGCGTTACGGGCAAAATAAATGAAGAACATGTAATAAATTACAAGGCAACACTAACCAAAAGCACAGAGTATAAGCTGGGTTACATTCGTGCATTCTTATTAGACTGGCACGAAAAGGAAATCAAAGGAGTTGATAAAAAAACGGTTGAGTTGCTTAACTCACTTAAACTGTCTGGCAATGAAAAAGGAAAAGCCGTAGCTTTAGGTTGCCCTTTCAGCGGTGCCTATTCATTTGAAGAACAAACAGCATTTATAAACTGGTACGTTGATGCCTTTACTGAAAAGCTGATCTCGTTGACTGATTACGCTTTTATCATGGCACTACAACAAACGGGTGCCCGTCCTGTTCAGCTCACGTATCTCTACTATGGAGATTTAATAACAAGGACGGAAGAAGGTGTTGAGCATTTTGATTTACAACTCCCAAATGCTAAAAAACGTGATGAACATTTTAGAGGTTCTTTTCAACTCAAGAAGGACACTGGTGAAGATTTAATGCTGGTGCTAACAACGCAGTCAAATCAATCCATCAAGGCTGTTGAAACACAATTTGATATTAAATTGACATCCAGCCAAAAGAACCAAATTCCTATTTTCCTCAATACACGAGAAATGTCTAAACTCGTTAATTTTGATGAATTTGAACAGCTACAACAAAAAACGCCTGACTTATTGTGTATACGTATGAAAGGAGCAAATCCTTCTATTGGTGAAATGATCAGGCGTTTGTCTCGACTTTGCCCTTTAAAAACGACACGGATTAAGTTAGATGATGGTTTTGGTGATTTGCATATCAATCCCAGACGATTCCGCTATACCCATGCAACTAATATGGCAATGCTAGGTGCAAGTGATTATGCAATAGCCGAAGAGCTAGGCCAGTCGGATACCCAACAAGTAAAAGTCTACACTGAGTTCAACGAAGAAATGGCTGATAGAATTGATGAAGCGCTTGCATCTGACTTAACACCATTAGCGCAGGCATTTTCAGGTACTTTAATAGATAGCGAAAAAGACGCAATTCGAGCCAATGATCCTCGTAGCCGAATTAATAACAATGATGGCAATCCTGTCGGAAATTGTGGCAAATTTGGCTTTTGTGCTAATGGCACAATTCATTGTTACACCTGCAATAAATTTCAACCTTGGCTGAATGCACCTCATGCTGAAGTCCTGAAAAGTGTCATTTCTGAACGTGATCGAAAGCGTAAAATGGGTGCAAGTGAGTTTGTGTTACAAGGCCATAATCGCAGTATTAATGCAATCAAAGTAGTCATTCAAAAGTGTCATGTTAGAAAGCAAGAGCTAGAAAAAGAAGGGGCGTTAAATGTCTGATGTATTGGTATTTACACCGAAGCATAAGCTCGATTACCAGAAAAATTATGCGGACTTCATAGCATTCGCAAAAAATGACTTATCACTTTTTGGTGATCATGAATTTAATGCCCCTCTAGGAACTCAGAAAGGATGGGAATGTGATAAATGGTCTTGGGACACAGCAAGAGGAAAGAAGTTAACTATCGTATTTGGAAACAGTGTAAACCAATCCAAATATATACCATTCAAACAGCCATTTGCTGATTTTGCCAAAGCCTATGTACGTTATGAGCAGTCACTAAATCATAAAGACTCAACCGCTTGGGCTTCATCTTTAGTGTGGATCTATAATGCGCTAAAAGAAAACACGACTCTAAATGACAGATCTGATGTTGATATTATGCACCTCAATAACACAGTGATAAATCGTGTTGAGGAACAGATTAGGAACAGTAAATTAGGTGCAGGAGGAAAGCGCAATATTGGTCTGTCATTTGAAAAAATATTGAAGTTCATTAAGGACAAGCGATTCAAGCTAGATCTACAAGACTGGTCAAATCCTTTCCCTCGTCCATCTGATTCCAGAATTAAACTTGATGAAGACAGTCGTAAAGAAGAAGTCGAGAAATGCCCTTCTGACTATCAAATGCTTCAAGTGGCGGATGCCTTTCACAAAGCTAAAACACCTCGTCAAAAATACTTCTCCAGTCTATGTGTAATGTTGATGTGCCAGCCGAGCAGAAATACAGAACTTAATGGTTTAACAATAAACTCACTACAAAGAAGTGAAAAGGGACGTTTATATCTAATGTGGCATCCTGCAAAAGGTGGAGATCCCGTTAAAAAGTGGGTGCCTAAACTACTAGAGGATGTCGTACAGCAGGCATTTGACAGACTCATTGATATTTCCGAACCCGCACGAACTGCTGCGAAATTTGCTTTTGAAAATCCCAACATTTTTATGATGCATGACAAGTGCATTACACCTACTGATTTCCCGCAAGACAAACCGTTAACATATAATCAATTTGCAAAAGCAATATGCTTTAAGACTGGTCTGGATTCAAATGGCACGCAGATGAGTTGGACACATAATGGTTCAATAAAATGGTTACGTAATTTAATAAGCCAAATCAATCATGTGGCAGACTGGAAAAAGGATTTATTGAAAGGGTGTAAAGTTTCGCAGGACAACGAAATACTGACCAAACACACTCATAACCCTACAGGAATTAGTATAAAATTCCCTAGTTATAGAGATCTTCGCTCTGTTGTTGACCAAAAATATAAAACAAAAGACTTTCCCAATTATGGTGATGTGAAGCTTTGGGATTGCATTACCTTAGTTCGTGAGAATGAGTTTCACAAAGAATTTGATGTTAAGCCGTTTTCTTGGGTAATGGTCGGTCATGGACCTGTGAGTGATGCTATGGGTTCAGATCGCCCTTCAGGAGAAGAAACAATCGAGTCAATCTTTGATGAATTGGCAATCACAGACGAAGATGGCACTAGGTTACAATTGAATACACACCAGCCCCGGCATTGGTTGAATACGAAGTTGAAACTGGCTGGTGAAGAAGATTGGTTGATTGCCAAGTGGTCAGGTCGCGCGGATATAGAACAAAACAAAGCTTACGATGGCAGAACTCAAGAGCAAAAGTCACGGTTAACCAAACGTATAGGCCATGTTGTAAATGGTGAAGGTGTCATGACGGTTGCTCAAGCTAATCAGTTTCTATCGCCATATACATCAGAGTCGCCACCTCCTGCAATTGTGTTGCATGATTTAGGCTTACCAGTCTCTCTCAAGTCACTTGGGATTAATCGCTCAGGTGTCGCTCAGTTCACAGGGTTAGGTTATTGTGTTCACAATTATGCAGAAAGTCCGTGTGTTAAAAATGGCGATTGTGCGGTCTGTAGCGACCATGAATGCCTTAAGGGGCTGCCAAACACTCTAGAAGAGCTTAAAAACCTTGAGAAGCTTAATGAGGAGCAACTAGAGGATGCAATCGTTAAAGCAGGAGATAAAGTTTTCGGTGCTGATCGTTGGGTAACTGCCTCAGGCTTTAGGTTATCAAAGATTAAAACCATTATTGCTATGATGGAAGATCCAAACAGACCTGATGGTACACCCATCAGAATTCCTGACGAATTAGACCCTTCCCCTGTTAAACGGTCACTCAATATTGATGAGCAAAATGTTATACCAATCTTCGACCTTACTGCCTTGGCACTATCTGATATGGAGGAGTCATAATGGCTTTTGTAACCGACAACAAAGAAACGATTCTAGCGATCATTGATGGTTGGAGCGGTAAGCTTACATATGATCTTCTTTCTGAAAGGCTTCAATTAGAACTGGGCCTAAAGCGCCCCCCCTCAAGGCACACTTACACAAAGCATGATGAAATAAAACATGCATTTGACTTAAAGAAAGAAGAGCTTAGATCTAAAAAATCTGCTGCAATCGAAGAAGCCAAGTCGCTATTTGACAGTTCTGATAAATTAAGCCTGCTATTGGAAAACTTGGACAATGATGATGCAACTATTGCAGAGCTGATAAAACGTGTTGAAAAACTTGAAAACGAGAACGAAAGGCTTTCTTCAGAGAACAATAGGTTAAGTACCCATAATGACATGTTGCTTGAGAGGTTTGCTAGGTGGCAACATAATCTTCAGAAGATGGATGGTGTTGATTTGAATAAGCTTGCTGCAACTATTGATAGTGGGTTACCAGCTAAGAATCGGAGCTAATCTGTTATTGGGATAATAGTTACAATTCAAGTTAGAGCTAGTACCAGTACAGTTAAAGTTGAATAAGTACTTGATTAATCTGTTTTCTTTATTTCGCTAAACCATATTTCTGGTGGCCATTCAGCAGTATTTTGACTTGTCCTTAAGGTAACTTCTATGCCAATTAAATTTTTTGCCTTTTGATATACTTCCATAGCGCTATCTTTGTATGTATATCTTGCCATTTTTTTATATTTATTATCTTCGCTCATTAATATGACATATTTTTCACCTAACGCCACATCTTCTAATTTACCAAATTTATTCCACTGATAGCTCATGCCTTGACTCCATAAAAGGCTAAAATTGTTGTGTGAATTTTTGGCTTTTTTTGTCAATAACAAAAGTAGCCTCTTGATTAAAAGACATCATCGGCTTTCCTTGATAATAAGAAGTAACAGTTTCTTCTATTACACAATACCAGTTATTAGTATCTTCTTTGCTTTTATTAATGACTGGTGAATGAAATTTATTAGAGTTGTCAGGATCGGCTGTATATTCTTTATTTGCAATTAAATGGTATCGCTTACTGAAGTCTGTACAATATTTGTAACTTGAACTATTTCTGTCCAGTTTAGGCCAGCTAATATTTGCCTCAGCATTTGGTAAAAACATACATGACAGTACAAGTGTTGAAATTGTTTTTTTCATCGAAAATCCATATTAAAATAGTAAAGTAAAACTAATATAAAAGACTGGGGTAGTGGCTCTGCTGTAGAATGCGGTTTTCCAATTAACGACAGTCCTTTTCTACAGCAAAACTGACGAATGGATGCTTGAAAGTCTTCAGCTATAAGCTTTTTCGCTAATTAGCACAGTATGCTGGAACAAAGCCAAATTTTTAGCGAAGTAAAATTTATTTATCCTTGTCTTTTTCCAATGTTTTCTTCATGCATTTCTTGGTTTTCTTATCACAAGTGATTCTAACCTCATTGATTTCACCTATATTGGGGCGAGTATTGGACTGTAACCTTACCTTACATATTTGACTATCCTCTGTAGATTCATCCCAATATTTTAAAGATATAGCTCCATATTGACTTGCTAAAATTGCACTCATAGAGGCGCAATCAGGTAACTCATTCGCACTTGATGAGAACGGCATACTCATTATCAATATAGCTAATACTTTTTTCATTTATTCATCCTTTGATTATCTTAGTTAGCAAGTGCGATCATAATTTAAAATAAAGTAGAAATTAAGACATTTTAGCTCGTTGCTTACTATTTGTTACTAAACTTAGCATACTTATTTTAATCCATGAACTAAAGTTTTTATAAATAAAAAGTTCATGCATAATTAATTATGTACTAAAGTTATAACTTAGGTTCACGTAAAGAGGCAGGAGATGGCGTTAATAGGGTATGCGAGGGTTAGCACGCAGGAGCAAGATCTTGAAGCTCAAGTTGCAGCATTAGAGCGTCATGGCTGCGAGAAGATATTTTCTGGCAAGCAAAGCGGTAACTCTTTGGATAATGTAAAAAAACTTGACGATCTTCTCGACTACATCCGTGAAGGAGATGTTGTATGCGTTACGAAGCTTGATCGTTTGGGCAGAAGCCTCAAAGGGATCATGACCGCAATAGATGGTATCCATTCAAAAGGTGCTGCTCTTACAACGCTTGATGGAGTTATTAACAGTGCGGATGATTCGCCTTTTGGAAAAGCTGTTCTTCATGTTATTGCCGTTTTTGCTGAATTAAACAAAAGCCTAATCATCAAAAATACGACTGAAGGCCGTGAGCGGGCTATTGCTCAGGGGAAGCATATGGGCAGGCCAAAGACTATTTCTGATTCGGATAGGGAAAAGATCCGAAAGTTAGTGCAATCAAAACAGAAGTCACAGAACCAACTCTCAAAGGAGTATGGCGTTAGCAGGACGACGATAAGACGCATCGTGGAGGGGAGTTAATATATGAGTAAAGAAAGAGGTCAACGTAACAGAGACTTATTCCTTGGCTGGGTGGCTGAAATGAAATCAAAAGAGTTGCCTAACTGGTTGGATTATTGGCATGGCGATACGTTAAGTCCCAAAAAAATTGCTGATGAGCTTGGTTTTGATTCCTCTGCATTTAAGGAAAAAAGAAATAAAAAGCTCTTTGATTTGTTGCAAGAACTTAAACAAGAACTTGCTACCTCCGGTGTGTACCAGCAACGTAAGAAAAACCTGCCTCTCGATAAGGAGATCATTGATGTATCGAAAGAAACTGACGAAGACATCAAAGATAGCGCTAAAGTCAGAGACCTAAAAAGAACAAACCGGAGACTACAAAACGAAAACGCTAAGTTAGCTGCCGAAGTTGCCAAGCTATCTGAATTTAAAGATGTACTGATTGAAATGGGCTTGTGGAAATGAAGAGTAGTGCTTATCTGGTAAGGATCACCAGAATATACCAGTACCACCCGGATAATGTCCGGCTGGGAGCTGTTTTTGTTAACCACAAAGCAGGTGCGCATCGTATTGAGATTCTGACTACTCAAGACAAGTTAAATATTGATCCGAAAGTCGGGCAGCAATGGAAAATTCTCAAAGAGCAAAATTTCAGTATTAGGCAACAACAAGTCAGTACGGGTGGTTATGTTGATGTCTGGCGCTTTATGGAGCCGACACTGAAATGTGTTATGCCTGATAATGGCCTTGGCTTTGTAACTTTTTTAAGCACTGAGAAAACGTTTGAAGGCATAGGTAAGGTAAGCGCACAATTTCTTTGGAATGAATTTAGAAGCGATATATTTAACATACTTGAATGTGATAAATATGCGCCATACGAACAAGACCAGTCAATAACGAATTTTCAAGCTGTCAGGAATGTTCTGCTTGGTGATAAAGCCGTGCATGGATTATGGGCTGGCTATAAAGAGTATTCCAACTTAAAACACTCAGCTCAATTGGTTGAGTGGGAAATAGAAGCCCCTATCCAGCGCCAGTTGTTCAGATTTGCAGATCAGGATGCGATCAATTTTCTTACACAGAACCCATACCGCTTATTTTCACTGGGGATGCGATTTGACAAGGTAGATGCTATTGCTCAAAAGCACTTCGGTATAAAACAGGACGAAAAAATTAGGCTAATAGCAATCGTTGAGCAAGCATTGAGAGCATGGAGTGATGAGGGTAATACGGTTGCAGATTGGCAAGACATCGAATCGAATGTCTCGGACTCGTTAAATAAAGACGATCAGCTAGTTTCTAAGGCAAAAGAACTCAATGGCGATATCATAGGATTTGTTAAGCAAAACAACCAATACTTTGTTTCTGGCAATTATATATTTGAGAAAACAATAGCCAAACGTTTTGGTAACCTCAGAAAATCAAACAACCTTTGGTCGAGCGAGTTGGAAGAGGCATTTATAAGTTCGTTCCCTGCTGATTGGCCCATTGAAAAAGCACAAGAGCGTGCAGTAAGGACGGCATTAGTCAGTCACGTCTTTGCGCTAACTGGAGGAGCTGGAACAGGTAAAACAACGACTACTAAGCTTATTGTAAATGCTTATCAGAAATTAGGTTATACGATATACCCCGTTGCGTTATCAGGGAAGGCAGCCCGTAGGCTTCAACAATCAATCGGTAATGAAACGAAGACGATTGCAAAACTGTTACGAGAAACTGATCTTGATGAAGATAAGGCTGTACTGCTTGTGGATGAAGCCTCTATGTTGGATGCATATACCATGTGGCGTTTGGTTACTTTGTTTTCTGATAAGGTTCGAATCTTGTTAATTGGTGATCCTTATCAGCTTCCACCGATTAATGCGGGTTTCATTTTAAATGATGTCATTAAAAGCGGTGTAATAAACCATGTGGAACTTGATGTCGTGAAACGACAGGGAGCTGATAGTAGTGTGCCTGCATATTCCAATGCTATAAGGCACGGCATAATGCCAGAGTCATTAACTACCGCTGATATTACGTTCCATGAATCAACAGGTGATATTCTGCAAGACGCAGTAACTGCGTATTCTGAGTATGACAACGCCATGATAGTCGCTCCCACCAATAATACGGTAAGAAAAGCAAACATCATCCTGCAAGGTGTTGTGAATCCTAATAGCAAGCTTCTTGACCTTACGGATATGCCAATTACCAAAGGAAGCTACGATTTCAGGGAAGGTGACCCGATTGTCATTACCCTAACCAGTCATAAACACGATGTTCAGAATGGTACATTGGGGGTCATAAAGAGTGCTGAACCTACTGATGAATATGCTTGTGTAATTGAACTTGAAGACCTTGATGAAAAAGGTAACAAACGTGTGCTGAAAGTGGATTGGCAATTATTTGAATATATCGATCTAGCTTACTGCTTAACTTTGCATAAATTGCAGGGGTCACAAGCACCGAATGTAATTGTTTTACTTGAACGAGGAAGGTTGCTTGACCGTAGTTGGTTGTATACGGCTGTGACAAGAGCAGAAGATAAAGTACATATTATTGGCAAGGAAACGGATTTTCGTTATGGTGTTAACAAACAAGGCGCTGTTGATACTCGTAAAACCGCCTTGGCAGAAATGTTGAAAAATGTTTAAACTTAACCGTAATTGGTGGAAAATAGCGCAGTTTATCTACATTGTTGTTTTTTAATGTTTGAAAGTAAATTAGGGTCACTTTGCTAAACCTGTTGCTAGTAAAGGGTATTATTGCTGTACTGACCCTGAATTTGCCTAGTTTGTCTTAGATAACCTTTTTAGGAAACGTATGTTTAATACTGTAAATGAAAAAGAGGCTTTTAGCCTCTTTTTTGTTACTGATGCTACGAACGACGTTGTAGTTAATGAAAAACGGTAATGGCTACGGCACTAAAACAATAGGGATGCCGGTTTGATGCGCTAATTTATTGGCGACACTGCCGAGCAGAATATCTGCGAGTCGAGATCGTCCTTGTCGACCAACAAATAACATATTAGCGTGTAATGCTTTTGCTTGTTTATGAATAACAATTGCCGGATCGCCCCACATTAGCTCAGTGGTAATTTCAACATCGAGATCACTATATTTTTCTACCAAAGGCGCAAGTACGGTGCGGCGAGTATTACTCTCTTCCTCAGCCTGATCTAGTATGGGTGGCGTGGTGCCTTCCATCAGCATAGGTTGTAAATATGACCAATCCTTTACTGTTAACAATGTTACCTTGGCCTTAGTTTGAGCTGCTAACTTAACGGCACGTTCTACTGCGCGCAAGCTCCATTCACTACCATCAACGGCAACGAGGTATAAAGGTTTTTTCATATTATTCTCCTAAAAATTGTACTGATTTTCCGTGGCGGTGTTCAGTCATCTGTAAATGGTAATTGTTATCAAAGCAATAGCTTAGATGTGCAATGAAAATCTAAAACTGTTACCAACATAGTTAATTATCGTCTTTCTGACAACCACTAAAATAATAATAATGAACCGGTAGAGGTCGTTCAAGTTTCAACCATAACGCTATTTGATACACATCAAGGTAGTTATCGATAATCCAAGCCAGGCGAAGCGTTAGCACATTAAATTTCAGCGTTATAAGATCAGGTTGGTGCGTGCATTATTCGCTTAATCAACATCTTTTGATTTACATCACTTAAAAAAAAGCATAGCGAGTTATGCTGTTGTTAATATAGTTAGCCTCAGCAAGGCCAAGATGAATAGTCATCGTTCAACACATACTTTAGGTGTTTTTCCACGCGCTTGGCGTGAAGAATATGCCGGTAGAATTCCTGGCAATATTCCGATTTGGGTCGGTATATTGTCTGAATTGACCGAGTTTGGTATTTTTTTCATCGCATATTTTGTTGCTAAATACCACTACCCTGAGGTCTTTTCGCAAGGGCCGCGGGCGTTGAGCACTAGCTTAGGTGTGGCTAATACCATTATTTTACTGTCGAGTAGTTACTTTATGGCCAAAGCCATGAGGCATATTCGCTTAGATGAACGCGTTAAATGCCAACACTATCTATGGTTCGCCTTGAGCTGTGGTTGCGGTTACCTGATGATAAAAACTTGGGAATTTTATTGGAATAACTTACAAGGCTTAAGCAGCACAACCAATGAATTTTATACCGTTTATTACTATATGACCTTTAACCATTTTTTGCATGTGGGTTGGGCGTCTTGCGCGATTTTATGGGTAATTTTTCGTTTACGTGCAGGGCAATATTCGTCGCATGAACACAGTGGTCTTGAAGCGCTAGCGGTGTATTGGCATATGGTTGATTTAATGTGGATTTTAATTTTTCCGCTGCTTTATGTTTTACGGTAAGGGGGCAATATGAAATCTGTGCACAGCTTAGAGTGGTTTTGGGGGATATTAATCGCTATCACGGTGTTTAATACCTTGTTAGGTGAGCAGTTAACTATTACAGGTTTTGTCAGTGTTTTAGTGGCGTTAACTGTTATGTATAAAGGTATTATTGTGATTGATTATTTTATGGAGCTAAAACACGCTAATCGCAACTTACGTTTACTGATGCGCTTGTATTTCATTGTTTTTCCATCGATGATTATCGCAAGTGTTTTTTTCTAAGAGTGGTTAATACTAAGTCCAATAACAGGAGTTGAAGGTGAATTTACAGGCCAAAATTCAGAGTAAAGAGCAAATTCGACAAGCGTCAAATATTGCCTTGTGGTCGATATTGAATCTAACATTTTTACCTATATTTGCGTTTATTATGTTACTGCTAAAATTGAATAAATTTACTGCCAATAGCTTAGCGGCTCGTCATTTGACATTCGCACTTAAGTTAAACTTGCTGGCGGCAACAGCTTTAATATTGGTAAGTGTGCTGATGATTTTGCTCGGAGGCTTTCACTCTGGCTGGACTTGGGTTTTTGTTATCACCTATTTTGTTTTGGTGCACACTATCTTTATTGTTGTTGCTGTTTGGGCGTTGATACGGGCGTGGGCCGGGAATACAGTTTTTAATCACTAAAAGTACCACACGCAGCCAAAAGAGAGCCGGGGCGCCATTAAGACAGCTGACTTGTTAACCACACTTTTGCCTCGGCAGTTGAGTCAAAGCTTTTATTGAGCAGTCCTGCCTGATCATAAACAGCAGTGAATAACGCTTCTGTTATTTTCGGAGCATTGCTTTGAGAGGTGTTAATCGCTAAAGCTTTTGTCGGTCCGTCTTTTACTAGATTCAAATGATAATCTAAACCGTCTTGCACCGCCAAAGAGTCGCCATTTAATATCAGCAATATTGCAAAATTATTGTAATCGACGTCGTTAAAAATAATTCTGGCAAGGTCATGGTGCATTTGTTGAAAAAATTCTAAATTCCATGGGCCCGTAGCATCTATTATAACGATGTTATTTTCTACTGAGTAGCTGCATCTGCCGTGTGGTATGAAGTCGGTCATTTTCGACAACCTAGAATTTGTGGATTTAAACGACTGAACTGAATTAAGTATTAGTGGCATTTTGCGCTCTGTAAAGTTAATGGTATATGATGAGTTATTGGTAATAAAAAAGCTCCCTTAGGAGCTTTAGTACTAATAAGTCGCGTCACGAAAATCAATAGTATGCATCTTCTTTATTATGCGCTTGTGGATCTTCAATGATCTCTTCATACCCGACCTCAAAACTGTTGTTATTATCGGTATTTGCCAGGTAAATAGTGCGGGTAGAGCCGTCGATCCAAGTCACAGTACCACTGCCTTTTTTGCTACCGCAGGTCATGCCAATATGAATGTCGTTAAATTCCATCGTTTCCTCCTCGTTGGTTGTCGAACTTCGTCGAACATCGAACAATGTATTCGATTAAGCAAACCATGTTATTAGCTTAGAAAACGCTTTATTCTAATAGTTCAAATATTCCGCTAATAACGTGCTTTTTTTCGACAGGAACCGTCCATTATAGAGAGAAAATCAGGCAAATCTAGTGCTTTTTATGGCTTGACACAAATACCTAAAACCGTTGCTCGGCTAGCCCCCGTTACGGCTGGAATGTTGCCAAAAATATTTTTATCAAACGCCAGTGCTAACCAGGCAAATGCCATGGCTTCTAGTGAATCACTTGGGATGTTTTTTACTTGAGTGTTTATGATGCAATGTTTGTTAAGTCTTTGATTTAAAAGTGAAATCAGGTAACTATTTTCGACGCCACCACCACAAATGTATACGTCAGATTTCGTACTTAGCTGCTTGATTTGTTGACTGATAGTTTCGGCCGTTAATGCCGTTAATGTTGCTTGAACATCGGCGGGTTTTAAGCTGCTGTTTTCGATGAATTTTGCCAGCCATTGGCCATTAAAGTACTCACGGCCGGTACTTTTAGGCACCGCTTGTTTGAAGTAAGGCTCATTGAGCATTTTTGTTAACATTTTAGGGCAAATATTACCTGAATTTGCCCATTGCCCGTGCGCGTCATATCGCCCAGATTGGTGCTGAGCAAACCAGTGATCCATTAAGGCATTACCCGGACCGGTATCAAAGCCGAGGTTTTTTTCTGGGGCATTTTTCGGTAAAAACGTAATATTGGCAATACCGCCAATATTAACGACAAAAACATCGTTTTCAGTCGATGCAAAAATAGCTTGGTGAAATGCTGGTACTAGAGGAGCGCCTTGGCCACCTAAAGCGATATCTTTAGTTCTAAAATCGCCAACTACGCGAATACCGGTTAATAAAGCTAAGGTTTGTAAACAGCCTATTTGCTGAGTAAATGGTGCGGAGATATCAGCACTTTTGACCGGACGATGGCGAATAGTTTGGCCATGGCTGCCAATGGCGCTGATATCTGCACGGGTCAGATTTTGTTGCTGTAAAAATTGTTTGATGGCATCGGCAAACTGGTGTGCTAACTCAACATTTAGGCTGCCGGCGCGATCTATCTCATTTTCGCTAGCGTTATATAAACTGATGATTTTTTGATGTGTTGCGTTATCGTACGCTTGGTAGTAACTGGCCACAAGTTTAGCGCCGTTGGCGTGTTGTTGTACGCTGCTATCGAACTCCACCAATGCGAGATCAATGCCATCGGCACTGGTGCCCGACATTAAACCAATATATAGCCGCTTATTGCTCACAACAGAAACTCATACAATTGTTCATCTTAATCGGCGCTGCCTTTGCGCTCTTGCATTGACAGCATCGCTTGGCGCGAGCCAGACAATTCCACGAGGCGTTGCTTAGCAATGGCGTCGAACGCTTGTCGATACTTGCTGCTGATAGGTTTTGCATCGGGAAGTTTTACCGTTCTCGGGTTGCGATGCACACCATTTAATAAAAATTCATAATGCAAATGCGGTGCTTGTGACATACCTGTTGAGCCAACATAGCCGATCACTTGTCCTTGTTTTACGCGTTGGCCTTTTTTCACTGCCCGTTTAGAAAAGTGCAAGTATTTCGTCACTATGCCATTGCCGTGCTGAATAAACACATAATGGCCATTGTATTTGTTATAGGTAGAGTGAGTTACTTTACCGTTGCCAGCGGCGACAACCGGCGTGCCTTTTTTCGCACTGTAGTCGGTACCATTGTGTGCTTTCCAGCGTTTTTGGATAGGGTGAAAGCGTTTGGGCTTAAAATTGGAGCTAATATAGCGAAAATTCACCGGTGCTCGTAAAAACGCCTTACGCATGCTTTTGCCGTTGGGTGAATAGTATTCGTCGTCAGTAAAGCGAATGGCCTGAAAGGTTTCGCCTTGGTTAATAAATTCGGCAGCTAATATTTTACCTGTGCCAATAAAATCACCTTCAACATATTGCTTTTCATAGATAATATTAAAACTATCGCCTTTGCGAATATCTAAGGCAAAATCTATATCCCAACCAAATACATTGGCAAGGTTAATAATTTGACCGTCATTTAAACCGGCTGCCGAACCGGCATTCCAGAAATTTGACTTAATAATGCCTTGGGCAATGGTTTCACGAATTTCAACGCTTTTGCTTTCTTTATGCGCGTGGTACTGCTGACTTTGCAAATTAACGAATAAAGTTTGTGTTTTTGAAAACGGGTATTCCAGCGAAACTAAACCGCCTTTATCGTCTTTACCTATACGCAGCATATCGCCTACGTTGAGCTTTTTCAGTATTTTGCTGTCTTCACCCTGCGCGGTGATCACTTTATGCGTGGTCGTGGCATTTAAGCCGTTGCGCTTAAATATTTTGGCCAATGAATCGCCACTTTTCACTTTTACTGATTGCCAATGTAACTGGGCGGCGTTATCACCAATATTACTGACTAGCTCAGTGGCGGGTTGTTGCTTGATTTTTACCGTTTCAATGGGCTTATTAGCTAATTGAATAGCCGGAGATGCTGCAGTATTGCTCGCCTGCTCAGGCATGGCGATTTGATAGCGATGGCCCACTTTAAATTCGCCATCAGCACTCGACCCTGCTTGCTCGCTACTCTGCTGCGGCACTATTACTAACAATAGCAGCACAAGCGCGCAAGACGTGATAATTATTTGGTGCTGTTTAGGTAAGGCAAAATATAAATTTTTTATATTTTTCAAAAAGCTAAGACCTGTAAATGAAATGTGAATGCGATAATTGTTGTTTACTATAACAAAATAATATCACCCTAAACAATGATAGGGTTTTCACCCTGATGGAAATTGCAGTAGAATTCGGCAATTAATTGTCAATTATACCCTGTTGGAGCCGAGTAAATGTCAGATGTAAGCCAAGCGTTTGCAGAAATTAAACGTGGTGCGGAAGAAATTCTGCTAGAAGATGAGTTGTTGGAAAAGCTAAAACAAGGTAAGCCACTCAAGATTAAAGCAGGTTTTGATCCAACGGCGCCTGATTTGCACCTTGGCCATACGGTACTGATCAATAAATTACGACAGTTTCAACAACAAGGTCACGAAGTTATCTTCTTAATTGGTGATTTTACCGGCATGATCGGTGATCCAACCGGCAAAAACGTCACCCGCAAGCCGTTAACCGAAGAAGATGTTTTAGCGAACGCTGAAACCTATAAAGAGCAAGTGTTTAAAATTTTAGACCCGGCAAAAACCACCGTGGCGTTTAACTCAACATGGATGAACAAACTTGGCGCCGCGGGTATGCTCAAACTGGCTTCACGCCAAACGGTTGCTCGTATGATGGAACGTGATGACTTTAAAAAGCGTT
>JBMZDW010000030.1:0-31424 GCA_049614565.1 Cognaticolwellia sp.
AGGCTTCTATTTAGAGAAACCCGTAGCTAACGCTACGGGTTTTTTGCTTTCTGGATATTTGAAAAATATATAGCGCAACGTGTTAGCGCCGGTGGTAGTGTGCCTATGTTGTAGATAAGCCCATGTGAGACCGTTCTTGTGCATCCTGTACCCACGGCATTAGTGCATCCATGCACGTCAGAAACCCGTAGCTAAGGCTACGGGTTTTTTGCTTTCTGGGGCTTTACCCGTTGTCAGTGTTTTATCATAGTCACACACGTATATAGAGCTGAGTTTTCCCTATATTCTATTTTTGAATAAAAAAGCCATTTCTATTCTTTTTCTTTCAAGAGCAAAATGATTATCCTTGCGTCATTCATTATAAATGGGCGTATAGTCAGATGTTGCCGGACCAGAAAAATTTAAATCAAACCATGCTAGATACCACTCAATTGGCATCTTTTAAGCAAAGTATTAGCGATCTTTCACCGCTGCAACTCGCGTGGGCTAGCGGTTATTTAGCCGCTAAAGCTGAAAATACTAGCACGGCGGTTGCGCCAGTGGCTGTGGCAAGTGCGACGTCATCAACGTTGACCATTTTATATGGCTCTCAAACCGGTAATGCCAAAGGTGTGGCGAAAAGTTTGGCGGCACAAGCCACGGCTGCAGGTTTGACGGTAGATTTAAAGAGCATGGGTGAAATTAAGCCAAAAGCGATCAAAAATATTACGCATTTATTGATCGTTGCTAGCACCAATGGCGAAGGCGAAGCGCCGGACGATGCCATTGCACTACATGAGTTTTTGTCTTCTAAGAAAGCACCCAGACTGGAAAGCTTGCACTATAGCGTTTTGGCACTGGGTGATACCAGTTATGAGTTTTTCTGCCAAACAGGCAAAGACTTTGATTTATATTTAGAAAAGCTTGGCGCGAAACGCATTGCTGAACGCGTAGATTGTGATGTTGATTATGACGCCGACGCTAATACCTGGTCAACTCAGGTCATTGAACAAGCCAAAGCATTACTCGGCGATAACAATGTTGCCAGTAACGTTGTCACATTAGCAAGCGCAACTAGCGCGCAAGATTTATATAGCAAGCAAAACCCGTATAGCGCCGAATTTTTATTGAGCCAAAAAATTACCGGCCGTGACTCGGCAAAAGACGTTCGTCATATCGAGATTGACCTAGGCGAATCAGGGATCAGCTATCAAGCAGGTGATGCATTAGGAGTTTGGTTTGAAAACTCACCAGCACTTGTTGACGAGCTGATAACAGCACTTGCGCTTAATGCTGACGAGTTAGTAACCGTTGCTGACGACAGCACGTCATTAGCTGTAGCATTAAAAACCAAGCTTGAGATCACACAAGCCTCGATTAATTTCGTTGAATTTTGGGCGCAACTCAGTAACAAGCAAGCCTTATTGGCATTGTTAGACGATAAAGCCGCGCTTAGAGAATATGCTGCTAATCATCAAGTTGTTGATGTTGTTAAATCTGCCCCAGTAGCCACGGACGCCAAAGTAACCGCACAAGAGTTTGTTGATGCGTTACGTAAAATTACCCCAAGATTATACTCAATTGCCTCTTCACAAAGCGAAGTGGAAGAAGAGGTGCATTTAACCGTAGGGCTAGTGCAATATCAAACTGAAGATGCCGAGCGCCAAGGTGGTGCTTCGGGCTTTTTGGCAAACGGTATTGAAGAAGGTGGCGAAGTTAAGGTATTTATTGAGCACAATGATAACTTTCGTTTACCTGCCAATAATGAAACACCAGTTATTATGATCGGCCCAGGTACAGGTGTTGCGCCGTTTAGAGCCTTTATGCAAGAACGTGAAGCGACAGAAGCCAATGGCGACAATTGGTTATTCTTTGGCGATCAAACCTTTACCCAAGACTTTTTATATCAAGTTGAGTGGCAGAATTATTTAAAATCAGGCCTGTTAACAAAAATTGATTTAGCCTTTTCTCGCGACCAAGCTGAAAAAGTTTATGTTCAAGACCGATTAAAAGAAAATGCTAGCGAGGTGTTTAGCTGGTTAGAGCGCGGTGCTCATATTTATGTTTGTGGCGATATGAGCAGAATGGCGAAAGATGTTGAAGCGGCGCTATTAGCTATAATTGCGGCAGAAGGCAAGTTATCAGCAGAACAAGCCAGTGCTTACTTAAAAGATTTACGTAACGCTAAGCGTTATCAGAAGGATGTATATTAATGACTGACGTAACGCAAAAAGATTCAGCAAACGGGCCTTTAATTGTCGAAGGTAAACATGCTGATAATGAAAGGTTAAAAGCGGAAAGTAATTACTTACGTGGCACGATTGCTGAAGATTTAAAAGATAATGTTACCGGTGGTTTTACCGCAGATAATTTTCAGTTGATCAGAACTCACGGCATGTATCAGCAAGATGATCGTGATATTCGAAACGAGCGTGCCAAGCAAAAGCTTGAGCCGTTACATAATGTGATGTTACGTGCGCGTATGCCCGGTGGTATTATTACGCCAACGCAATGGCTAGCCATTGATAAGTTTGCTCAAGACAAAACCAGTTACGGCAGTATTCGCTTAACCACGCGGCAAACCTTTCAGTTTCACGGCGTGTTAAAGCCTGACATTAAGCTAATGCATCAAACCTTAAATGAATACGGTATTGATTCTATCGCCACCGCAGGTGATGTAAACCGTAATGTGCTTTGTACCACTAACCCTGTTGAGTCTGAGTTACATCAAGAAGCTTATCAGTGGGCGAAAAAAATTAGTGAACATTTATTACCGAAAACTCGTGCCTATGCGGAAATTTGGTTAGATGGCGAAAAAATCGAAGAAGGCAAAGACGGTAAAGAAGTAGAACCTATTTTAGGCTCGACGTATTTGCCGCGTAAGTTTAAAACTACGGTGGTTATTCCGCCACAAAACGATGTTGACGTACACGCCAATGATTTAAACTTTGTTGCTATTGCTGAGCATGGAAAATTAGTCGGCTTTAATGTCTTAGTCGGTGGTGGCCTTGCCATGACTCATGGTGATAAATCTACCTACCCGCGCAAAGCGGATGATTTTGGTTTTGTTGCCTTAGCTAACACCTTAGATGTTGCCGCTGCCGTTGTAACTACACAACGTGATTGGGGTAACCGCGTTAATCGCAAAAATGCCAAAACAAAATACACCTTAGATCGTGTTGGCGTGGACACTTTTAAAGCCGAAGTTGAACAACGGGCAGGTATTACTTTTGCTGAAAGTCGCCCTTATGAGTTTACTGGCCGAGGTGATCGTATTGGTTGGACCCAAGGCTTTGAAGGTAAACATCATTTAGCACTCTTTATTGAAAATGGCCGCTTGCTCGATAAGCCTAATTTACCGCTAAAAACCGGTATGGCAGAAATCGCGAAAATCCATAAAGGCGATTTTCGCATGACGGCAAACCAAAACTTAATTGTGGCCGGTATTGCCAGTGAAGATAAAGCGGCAATAGAGAAAATAGCTCGCGCTCATGGTTTAATGGCTGACGATGTATCTGTGCAACGTAAAAACTCAATGGCCTGTGTGGCGTTTCCTACCTGCCCATTGGCGATGGCTGAGGCTGAACGTTATTTACCTGGTTTAGTTACCGACGTTGAAGCAATATTGGCCAAACACAAGGTTGCTGATGAAAGTATTATCTTGCGCGTTACCGGTTGTCCCAATGGCTGTGGCCGCGCCATGTTGGCAGAAATTGGTTTAGTGGGCAAAGGGCCAAGTAAATACAATATGCATTTAGGGGGTAACCTTGCCGGTACCCGTGTGCCTAAAATGTATAAAGAAAACCTTAATGAAGCGGATATTTTGCAAGAAATTGACAGTTTAGTGGCCCGTTGGTCTGCTGAACGCCATGTTGGGGAAGCATTTGGCGATTTTGTGATACGTGTCGGTATTATTGCGGAAGTAAAAGTCAGTAAGCGAGACTTTCATGACTAAATTAATTCAAGCGAGTAACTCGCCGGTGATAAACAATCGCTTTCCTGCGTCCTTGCCCGAGCCGTGGTTAAAGCAGTGGAACGAACTGTTAGAGCAGCAATCGGCCACACAACGGGTTGAGTGGGCGATGGAAAACTTACCGTCGCAGTTTGTTTTATCATCCAGTTTTGGTATTCAATCAGCAGTAATGCTGCATATGTTGACACAGATTGAGCCGAATATTCCGGTGCTAATTACTGATACTGGGCATTTGTTTCCTGAGACTTACCAATTTATTGAGCAATTAACTGAGCGCTTAAAGCTGAACTTGCAGGTTTTTAGTGCTAAGGAAAGTGCGGCATGGCAACAAGCAAAATATGGTCAAGAATGGGCAAGCGATGAAGCGTCTTTAAAAGCTTATAATCGTCGTAATAAAGTTGAGCCGCTTGAGCGTGGCCTCAGTGAACTGCAAGCAGGCACTTGGTTCTCAGGGGTTCGTCGCCAGCAATCGAGTCATCGTGAAGGTTTATCTGTAGTAAGCATTCTACGTGGTCGCTTTAAAGTACACCCGATTATTGATTGGACCAATAAAGATGTGCACGAATATTTAACCGCGAATAATTTACCTTATCACCCACTTTGGGAACAAGGTTATGTGTCTGTGGGTGATGTTCACAGCACTCGGCCGCTAACTGCCGGCATGGATGAGAGCGATACACGTTTTTCTGGTATGCAAAGGGAATGTGGCTTACACACAGATGGTGACGGTATTTAGGTTAGGTAGCTACGCTATTCGAACCATTAAAGGGAGCGCTTGCTAGTGCTCCCTTTTTTTATCTTGTCATTGACCAAGCTTAGCGCTCAAGATTCAATTAAAAAGTTTTCTGCCAGCTGTGTTTTCATCGCCGTTAAATATGTTGGGTCAGGATTATCTGCTACTAAGTGCGCCAACTCAGTACCAATTGGGGTGAATTTGTAAAAGGTCAGTACACAATCGGCTTTTTTTGCCGTCATGCTAAGTGCCTTACCGTTATAATTAAACGTGATCTTTTCAGCCTTGGTTAGGGGGTGACTTTCAGTTTCTTGAGCAAACATTAAGTGATTGTCTGCCAGTGTTAATATATCTGCGTAGCTCAATCCTACTTGATTAAGGTCGAGTCGTTGTTGGCGCTGTTTATTAAAAAAATTAAAGAGTTTCGGTATTTGATAAGCGCCATTGAGCACTCTAATGTTTTTTTTACGCGCATCCGCCACCGCTAAACTGCACACTTTTGCCAGTAGCTTAGCCTCAGTAATGCTCATGGCTCTAAAGGTTTCCATGGTTTTCAGTGAAAAAGAGCCCGGTTGGGCAATTTCACCGGCCAAAATTTTCGCCCACAAATCTTGCATGGTTTTGTTGCTAATACCGTCGGCCAACGCAACAAAGCGACTAAACCAGTCTTGATCTGCTCGCTCTGCTATTGTGCCGTCAGAGCAATATTGCGCAGCCTTGAGCATTATCGCTTCCATATTTTGTTGTCGACGTAACTGGTCAATTTTTTTGCGACGAAAAGCTCTATCTTCTAATGGCGCTTGTTTGTTTTCAGGTAAAAAAGCCGCATCCAATGAAAACTTCCTTGCTAGCCCTAATAATTGTTTTTGTGAGGAGAGTGTTGTGGTACTCGCGTTGCTTTTTGCTGACGCCGTAGACTCATGCTCGATAATAACCGGTTTATTTTGTTGCGCAGACGGGGCAATAATTTTATCTTTGTCACTAGAAGTTGACGCCATAACTCTCTCAAAAAATCTCGTTTTTTCTGGAAATTCCAACATAACATCGCAAGGAATTTAATTATAGTGGCACTAAGGCTTTTTACGGTTGATTGCGCTTTTCAGTGTTTTTTACTAAATGAATAATTATTATCTTTAATTTATAGTAACTTAAGTGTAATGTTAAGATTGTTTATGTTGTCGGTGAACGCACAAGTAGAAAAAAAATTTCACTGAAATAATATTATTGCAACGAATTGTTGAATAATCCCAACTCGACTTTTATGATGTACTACAATATGACGGCAACTTTCGCTTAATTTGCTGCAAATTTATACTAGTGGCTGCTTACTAGTGCATAGAGGATGATATGCAAGTATCAGAAAATACCGGCGATGACTTTTTATTTATCGATGACAGTGATGAAGACGAAATACTTCATTCCACGATAACCGATACCTGGAAAGTATTAATTGTTGATGACGATCCTGAAATTCACTCGGTCACTAAACTTGCCTTATCGGACTTGGTCGTTTTAGATCGCCATTTAGAATATCTGCACGCCTATTCAGGCAGTGATGCTTGTAAACTTATTGAGGAACATGAAGATATTGTTCTTGTTTTGCTCGATGTGGTGATGGAAAGCGACGATGCCGGTCTTATGGTGGTTAAGCATATTCGCGAACAGTTAAAGCGTGACGATATTCGCATCGTTTTGCGCACTGGCCAACCGGGTTATGCGCCCGAAGAAAGTGTCATTAAAGACTATGACATTAACGACTATAAAACAAAAACCGAACTAACCCGTCGAAAACTCGTTACGACTGTCTATGCCGCTATTCGCTCATACCAACAAATCGCGTCGGTTACGCAAAACCGACAAGGCTTAGAAAAAATTATTACTGCCGCAGCAAACTTGCTTGAGCAGCATAGCGTGCATGATTATGCCCGTGGCGTATTGGTTGAATTTTCCAAACTTGTTCAGAGCAGCAACAGTGTGTTTTGTGCTCGTGGCCAAGGACTTATCGAAGGGGCTGATGACTTAAGCTTGTATATTCTCGGGCAAAACGGCTTGTGCGATGCGAAAGTGAATCAAAAACTGGTCGCGCTAGATAATCGTGATCTTGCCCGCCAAATTACCAGCTGTTTCCAACAAAAACAGCACTTTTTTGACGAACATTCGGCGTCATTTTATTTTGTTAGCGGTGGTTTTAGAGCGGTTATACATATTGAACTTACACAAGCGCTTAGCACGATAGAGCTGCAGCTAATTGAAGTTTTTCTCACCAATATTGCCACCGGGTATGAAAACGTTCAGCTGTTTCAAAAGTTGCGCAATGCTGCCTATAAAGATTGGCTTACTGAGCTGCCTAATCGCTTAGACTTTGTCAGTTTATTAGATGATTTTTGTCAAAGCAATGACGAAGATTTAGTGACCGTACTTATTGATATTAATCACTTTAGCGATATCAATGATGGCTTAGGTCAAGATATTGGTAATCAGCTATTAATGGCAGTAGCAAGTCGCCTGCAAACCTTAGGTGAAAAACACCACTTGGCACGCGTTGGTGCCGATGTATTTGGTATTATAGGCCCTAAAAGCTGTATTAACCCCGAAACACTGATAGCGCTTTTTAGTCGACCATTTTCTGCCGGCGAACAAAATTTACCCATCAGCGCTTGTTTTGGCTTTTGTAGTAAAAAATCGGCGGGCTCTCGCGGTGTTAAGGTGCTTAATCAAATTAATATAGCTCTGAACTTAGCGAAGAAGTCTCATCAAGAGCCGTACGTTTATTATCACCAAGAAATGGAAGATAAAACCCTTTGGCGTTTGGGTATGATCAGACAATTACGCACTGACTTTGCCGACAATCGTTTAGAGCTTTGGTATCAACCGCAACTAAGTTTAGCGACAGGAAAAATCATTGGCGCAGAAGCATTACTGCGCTGGCGAACCGCGGATGATAAATTTATTTCACCGACAGTGTTTATTCCATTAGCCGAGTATTCCGGATTAATTGTTGAGATTGGCAACTGGGTTGTCGAGCAAGCGTGTCAACTATTGAGTCGCCTAGCACAGAGTCAGTTTGAAGATGTCAGTATTTCAGTCAATGTTTCTATTCCGCAATTTAAGCGTGACAACTTTGTCGATACTATTATTCAAGCGACACAAAATCATGAAGTTGACCCTAGTAAATTGGAACTAGAAATTACTGAAAATGTCTTGATGGATGAGCCTCAAGCCATAATTGATGCTTTAGTACAATTAAAAGCACAAGGCATTAGCATCGCACTAGATGACTTTGGCACTGGCTTTTCATCATTAAGCTATTTACAAAAACTACCGCTAGATAGGCTAAAGGTTGATCGTTCTTTCGTCAATGATATTACCGAACAAGGCGGTTCAATTATCGCAGATACCATTATCAACTTGGGCAAACAAATGAACTTGAAAGTGATTGCCGAAGGCATTGAAAATAGCACGCAGGAAATGCAATTAAAAGCCATGGGCTGTGATGACGTTCAGGGTTTTTATTACGCTAAACCTATGCCGGCAGATGAGTTTTTCGCTTGTTTAGAAGCCAAGAACCGCTAGCCGAAATCGCTAATTGGCAACGTTTAATACGATTAAAGCACTTGCTCAGCAAGTGCTTTTTCTTTGCCTCGAAACTCGATATTTAATGCTGGCGCGAATGGCATAAGCAAGGTTAATAGTAGCGAACAACTGGCAAACCCTGCACCGATATAAAATACCCAAGATGAATTTACAATCCATACCATACCGAGCAAAGCTGGGATCACCACCGCAGCAATATGGTTTATGGAGAAGCTAACGCCGGCACTGGCAGCAATATCTTCTGGCAAGGCAATTTTTTGAAAGTAAGTTTTTATCGCAATCGCTAAGGCGAAAAATAAATGATCAATCACATATAGCACTGCGGCCATATGGGCATTTTCAACTAAGCCATAAAGAACAAACAGAATAATTAAACCAATATATTCAAAGCGTAACACGCTACGCTCACTTACCTTGCCAATGAATTGGCCAATTTTAGCGGCGAACAACCAATTAAACACATAGTTAATAAGAAACAAGGCACTAACATCGGCAACGCTATAGTGAAATTTTTCTACCATTAAAAAGCCCGCAAACACGACAAATATTTGTCTGCGCGCGCCGCTGAAAAAGGTTAAGGCATAAAACAACCAATAGCGTTGTCGTAAAACCAGCTTTTTTGATTGCTCGGTAGGTTGAGGGAAGTGGGGAAAGGCAGCCACTAAAAATAAGGTGAATATCAGCGCAATAGCGCCAAACAGCAAATAAGTTGCTCGATAACTCCAAGCAAAGTAGGTCATTAACAGCCAAATACTGACGAAAGCCAATAACGCGCCCATCGACTTAACCGATAATGCGCGGCCTAAAAAATGTGCGGTTTTATCTTTACTGACCCATTGTAAGGTCAGTGATTGATTAACAGTTTCAAAATAGTGAAAGCCAACTGACATAATAATAGTGGTGAGGTATAAGCCAACAACAGAGGGAAAAAATCCTGTCGCGGCGACTCCGAAACTTGTTAACGCTAACGCAATTAACGCCAGCTTTTGCTCGCGCATAAACAACAAAACGTAAATCACGGTAAAGGCGAGAAAGCCCGGCACTTCACGTAAGCTTTGTAGTATGCCGATTTCTACGCCAGTAAAGTTTGCTTTTTCCACCACAAAGTTATTGAGCAGCGCCATCCATACCGAAAACACCAAAGGCATAATAAATGCCATCGCCAGTAGTAAGTTTTCTGGCGTGCGTAGTTTGGCGGCTAAGGGCATGGTAAATCCAATTAATGGTGTTGACAGCGGTGTTCTATTGTAAGTTAATTGAGGTATAAATACATCACAATACCGACACTAAGCGGCGGCATTAGCTGCTTGTAAGACCAATACGAGTAAAGAGAATTCGATGAATATAAATAAACTGGCTGAGCAAAACTATAACTGGGTTGAACGTATGGGTTGGCATAATAAAACCACCCTCGAAGCGTTAGCGCTAGTGGCATCAGAAGTGGGTGAAGCTATAAACGAGTGTCGCGGCGAACAACCAACAGAAGACTTTGCTGAAGAGCTAGCTGATATTGTATTGCGGGTGCTAGATATTGCTCATTGGCAGGGTATTGATATGGAAAAAGAGTTGTTGGCTAAAATGGCGAAAAATCAGCAGCGAGGCACGCGCGGCCGCTTAAAATAACGGGCAAAATAAATTTAATACAGTTAATTAAAACGCTTGTTTAAAAAAATTTGCTTTCGCTTGTCTTTCAAGGCAAACTCATGGCACTTTATTTTGTTTACTTGTGCATGCTCAATCATTTTTCAGGCGGCATAAGCTAAGTTAAATATTCACCCGCTCGGTAGTAGTCTATGATTACGTATTACCAGTCAATCGACCCATAAAAAGTCAGGAGAGTAGGCATGTTATTTCAAGGCAAAAGCCTTTCTGCCCAATTGTTAGATGGCGGCATTGTTGAATTTAAATTCGATGCACAAGGCTCAGTTAACAAGTTTGATCAGGCAACCTTTAAAGAATATATCGCCGTCGTTGACGCGATTAATAATTGCAGTGAAGCAAAAGGGGTGTTAGTTACCTCGGGTAAGTCTTCTTTCATCGTTGGTGCGGATATCACCGAGTTTTTAGAAACCTTTAAAAAGCCTGAGGCGGAATTATTACCTTGGATTAAACAAGGCTCTGATGTTTTTGACTCATTTGAAGATATTAACTTACCAACCGTAGTTGCGATTAACGGTTTCGCGTTAGGTGGCGGTTGTGAAATGTCACTAGCGTGTGATTACCGTATTGCTGATACCTCATGCTCAATTGGCCTACCAGAAGTGAAATTAGGCTTAATGCCTGGTTTTGGTGGTACGGTGCGTTTACCACGTGTAATTGGCGCCGATAACGCCATTGAATGGATGTCGACCGGTAAAGCACATAAAGCAGAAGCCGCGATGGCGGTAGGCTTACTGGATGCTGTAGTGGCTCCAGAGCATTTGCGTGAAGCAGCAATAAATATGCTTAACCAAGCAATTGCTGGCAAGTTAGATTGGCGCGCTAAACGTCAGCCTAAGCTAGAAGCATTAAAACTTTCGCCCACAGAAACCATTATGACTTTCAATACCTGTAAAGGCATGATCGCGGCGAAAGCAGGTAAGCATTATCCAGCACCAATGGCGATGGTGAAAACCATTGAAGCGGCCGCAGGATTAGATCGCGCTGGCGCAATGGTACTGGAAAATGCCGGTTTTGCTAAGTTGGCGAAAACGGATGCGGCAACCGCACAAATTGGCCTATTTATGGCTGATCAAGTGGTAAAAGGTAAAGCAAAAAAAGCCGGTAAACAAGCCACTAAAGCAGTGAATAAAGCGGCGGTTTTAGGTGCAGGTATTATGGGCGGCGGTATTGCATACCAGTCAGCTTATAAAGGCACGCCAATTATCATGAAAGATATTAATGACCAAGCATTAGACTTAGGTCTAACCACGGCAGCGGGCATTTTAAGCAAGCAAGTTGAACGTGGTCGCATGACGGCGAAAAAAATGGCTGGCGTGTTAAATAACATTACACCGTCGTTAAGTTACGACAGTGTTAAAGACGTTGATATTGTGGTTGAAGCTGTGGTTGAAAACCCGAAAGTTAAAGCTATGGTTTTAGCGGAAGTTGAAAGCCATGTTGCTGATGACGCGATTGTAACGTCAAACACTTCAACGATTTCAATTGATTTATTGGCAGAAAGCGTTAAACGCAAAGATAAATTTTGTGGTATGCATTTCTTCAATCCGGTGAATAAAATGCCATTGGTTGAAGTTATTCGTGGTAAAGAAACCTCAGATGAAACCGTTGCCGCTGTTGTTGCCTACGCTGCGAAAATGGGTAAATCACCTATTGTGGTTAACGACTGCCCAGGGTTTTACATTAACCGTGTGTTATTCCCATACTTTGCCGGCTTTAGCCAATTAGTTCTTGAAGGTGCTGATTTCGTTGCTGTTGATAAAGTAATGGAAAAACAATTTGGTTGGCCAATGGGCCCAGCATACTTACTTGACGTTGTTGGTATTGATACTGCGGATCACTGTACCGGTGTTATGTCATCAGGCTTCCCAACGCGTATGGCAAAAATTGATAACGATCCAGTTAGTGCTTTATACAACAATGAGCGTTTTGGTCAGAAAAACGCTAAAGGTTTTTATGACTACGGTAAAGACAAGCGTGGTCGCCCAACGAAAGTTGCCGCACCTGCAGCCTACGAGTTATTTAGCGCAGACAAACAAGACTTTAGCCAAGACGAAATTATTGCCCGCTTGATGATCCCTATGGTGAATGAAGTTATTCGTTGTTTAGAAGAAGGCGTAGTTGATACGGCAGCTGAAGCTGATATGGGCTTAATCTACGGCTTAGGCTTCCCGCCATTTAGAGGTGGTCCAATTCGTTACTTGGAAACACTAGGTTTAGATAACTTTATTGCTATGGCTGATAAATACGCGCACTTAGGCGAAATTTATCAAGTGACTGATGGACTTCGCGCAATGGCGAAATCTGGCAAATCTTATTTTACAACTGACGTTAAAACAGCTTAGGCGAAGGAGAAAATCATGAAAGAAGTCGTTATTGTCGATTGCATCCGTACCCCAATGGGGCGCTCAAAAGCCGGTGTTTTTCGTAATGTTCGTGCTGAAACTTTATCAGCACATCTAATGCAACAATTGTTAGTGAGAAACCCTAATTTAGACCCAGCATTAATCGAAGATATTATTTGGGGCAATGTTAAGCAAACTAAAGAGCAAGGTTTTAATATTGCGCGTAATGCTCAACTGCTTACCGATATTCCAAAATCTACTGGTGCCGTTACCGTTAACCGTTTATGTGGCTCTTCAATGCAAGCGTTACATGATGCCACCACTAACATTATGGCCGGTCAAGGTGATGTGTTTTTAGTGGGCGGTGTTGAACATATGGGTCACGTACCTATGATGTACGATGTTGATTTTGATCCAGCACTAAGCAAACATATCTCACGCGCTGCCGGTAACATGGGTTTAACCGCTGAGTTACTAGGTATGCAACACGGTGTAACTCGTGCAGAGCAAGACGCATTTGGCGCTCGTTCTCATCAGTTGGCTCATAAAGCAACACTTGAAGGTCGTTGGGCGAATGAAATCGTACCTACCTTAGGTCACGATGCCATGGGCGCATTAACCTTAATTGAGCATGATGAAGTGATTCGTCCTGAAACTACCATTGAAAGTTTAGCGGGCTTACGTCCGGTATTCGATCCAGTAAACGGCACAGTAACGGCGGGTACATCTTCAGCGCTCTCTGATGGTGCTTCAGCCATGTTAGTGATGTCAGCTGAAAAAGCCAAAGCCATGGGCTTAACACCACGCGTTAAAATTCGCGGTATGGGTGTTGCAGGTTGTGATCCATCAACCATGGGGTTTGGTCCTGTGCCAGCCACTAAAAAAGCACTAAAACGTGCTGGTTTATCATTAGCTGATATTGAATTGGCTGAGTTTAACGAAGCCTTTGCAGCACAAGCGTTGTCATGTGTACGTTCATTAGGTTTAGAAGACAAAATGGACGATATGATCAACCTTAACGGTGGCGCTATTGCTTTAGGTCACCCATTAGGCTGTTCAGGTAGCCGAATTTCAGGCACCTTAATTAACTTAATGGAAGCGCAAGACGCTAACATTGGTTTAGCCACTATGTGTATTGGTTTAGGCCAAGGTATCGCCACGGTATTTGAACGCGTGTAATTGCACTTTATAAAAAGCGTTAATCTTCGGGTTAACGTGTTGAATAAAGTACGCTAAATGAAAGCCCAACTAATGTTGGGCTTTTTTATGTTCAGGATGAACGGTATATCGCGATCACATGGAAGTGAAAGAGCGTGTATGTTCAGGCCTTTCTCAGACATCCTGTCTTTCAAGGCATTAGTACATCCTTGTACGTCGATGAACGGTCAGTTTTTTGTTCCTGACAAAAACTAAGTATCTACGTCCATGTAGGCAATATCGCGATCACATGGAAGTGAAAGAACGGTTATGTTCAGGCCTTTCTCAGACATCCTGTCTTTTAAGGCATTAGTGCTTCCGTGCACGTTGATGTACGGTCAGTTTTTTGTTCCTGACAAAAACTATGTACCTACGTCCATGTAGGCACAGGTTATTTGTTCCAGACATAACCTATGTACCTACGTCCATGTAGGCAATATCTCGATCACATGGAAGTGAAAGAGCGTGTATGTTCAGGCCTTACTCAAGCTAAGCTGTGCTACTTGTCTTACTACTGATTTTCCATACGATAAAGCACTACGCTTAAGTCGCCTAATTGTGAATCCGAGTGAATATAAGATTTGATATAGTCCATACCCATTTTTTTCATCACGCCAATTGAGCCGGCATTGTCACTCATGGCGATGGCGCTAAAAGCCTTATTTTCAGGCAATGCCGCTAAGGCTTGCTGAACCTGTATCGCGGCCTCCGATGCATAACCTTGGCCCCAGGTTGATTGCATAAAGCGCCAACCTAGCTCGATATCGTGCCATATTGGTTGCTCGGAAAAAAAGTCCATTGGTCTTGCTAAAATCCAGCCAATATCTTGTTGGCTTTCAATTACGGTAACTTTCCATAACCCCCAGCCTTTGTCTGCATTTTTATAGGCGTTATGGCGCGGGATAAACTTATTGGAAATATCTTCACGGGTGGTCATGACACCACCATTGATATAGCGCATCACTTCTGGGTTTTGGTCAAGCTTAAATAAAAAATCACCGTCATTATCGTCAATTAACTGATAACTGAGGCGGGCTGAGTTGTTAATTTGCATATTTCTCTGCTTAATTTTCTGTATTGTTTAGTTCAACATAACTTGATGATAATGACATAGCCCTTGCAGATCACTAATTACTTGCTAGAGATAGACATAAATTAGCGACTGCCCTATGATTGAGCGCATAAAAATAATCATTCTAAAGTTTGGACCATTATGAATCCTAAAAAAATAGTATTAAGTTCGACAATTTTACTCGCCTTGTCTGGCCTGAGTGGCTGTAATCAAGAACAAGCATCGGTGGCACCAGCAGAAGAAGTTGCCCAAAGTGTTGAAAAAAGCTCAGCACTAACTTACCCAGTAACGAAAAAAGGCACAGTGGTCGACGACTACTTTGGTACTAAGGTGGCTGATGCCTACCGCTGGTTAGAAGATGATATGAGCGCCGAAACAGCACAGTGGGTTAAAGCGCAAAACAAAACCACCTTTGATTATTTAGGACAAATTCCTTATCGCGATAAAATCAAATCACGCCTTGCCGCACTATTAGATTATGAAAAAATCGGCATGCCGTTTATCGAAGGTGACTACAGCTATTTTTACAAAAATGACGGTTTGCAAAATCAATATGTTTTGTATCGTCAAAAAGGCGATGCCGCCGCTGAAGTATTTTTAGATCCTAATGCTTTTAGTGAAGACGGAACTGTTTCGCTTTCCAGTATTGAATTTAGTGAAGATGGTTCATTAGCCGTGTACTTAATTTCTGAAGGCGGTAGTGATTGGCGTAAGGCGCGCATTATTGATACCAAAACCAAAGAAGTGCTAGGCACTGAGCTCGTTGATATTAAATTCAGTGGTTTATCTTGGGTAGGTAATGAAGGTTTTTATTATTCAAGCTACGACAAACCTAAAGGTAGCGAGCTGTCAGCGAAAACTGATCAACACAAGTTGTATTACCACAAGTTAGGCACAGCGCAATCAGCCGACGCGCTAGTATTTGGCGGCACCGACGCTGAAAAACACCGTTATGTTAGCGGTGAAGTCACCAAAGATGGCAAATACTTATTAGTGTATGCTGCGGTTTCTACCTCAGGCAATAAATTATTTATCAAAGATTTAAGCCAAGCTAACTCGCCGTTAGTGACCGCAGTTGATAATACCGACTCAGATACTAATTTAGTGACCAGCCAAGGTGATGAGCTACTGCTTATTACTAACATGAATGCCGCCAACAAGCGCGTAGTTAAAGTGAATGCGAAAACGCCAAGCGCTGAAAATTGGCAAGATGTTATTGCGGAAACAGAAAATGTCTTATCGGTATCAACCGGCGGCAAATACCTGTTTGCTAAATATATGAAAGACGCGACCTCGTTTATTCAGCAATATGACTTAAACGGCAAAAAAGTACGTGATATTGCCTTACCTGAAGTGGGTACAGCCGGCGGTTTTAGTGGTAAAGCGTCACAAACTAAACTGTATTATTCATTTAGCAACCAAAAAACGCCGTCAACCATCTTTAGTCTAGATGTGGCATCAGGTGAATCTGTTGTTCATATGAAGTCAAAAGTGAAGTTTAACAGTGACGACTTTGAATCAAAGCAAGTTTTCTATACCTCGAAAGATGGTACGAAAGTGCCGATGATCATCACCCATAAAAAAGGCTTAGTGCTTGATGGTACTAATCCAACGATTTTATACGGCTATGGTGGTTTTAATATCAGCTTGCAACCGCAATTTAGTTCAACGCGCGCAGCGTGGTTAGAGCTAGGCGGCGTATATGCCGTAGCAAATTTACGTGGTGGTGGTGAGTACGGTAAAAAATGGCACAATGCAGGCACCCAGTTGAAAAAGCAAAATGTTTTTGACGACTTTATTGCCGCGGCCGAATATTTAATTAGCGAAAAAATCACCTCGTCTGACAAGCTAGCGGTTATGGGCGGCTCTAATGGTGGTTTATTGGTTGGCGCGGTAATGACGCAGCGTCCAGAGCTATTTAAAGTTGCACTGCCTGCTGTGGGGGTACTTGATATGTTGCGTTACCACACCTTTACCTCAGGTGCGGGTTGGGCTTACGACTATGGTAAGTCTGATGACAATGCCGAAATGTTTAACTATTTGTTAGGCTATTCGCCACTGCACAATGTTAAAGCGGGCACAAGTTACCCTGCAACTATGGTAACTACCGGTGATCATGATGATCGCGTAGTGCCGGCGCATTCATTTAAGTTTGCTGCCGAGT
Organism: Cognaticolwellia sp.; assembly: GCA_049614565.1. GTDB lineage: Bacteria > Pseudomonadota > Gammaproteobacteria > Enterobacterales > Alteromonadaceae > Cognaticolwellia. Next base: position 16,717 of record JBMZDW010000030.1, read on the forward strand.
TACAAGCAAAACAAGCGGGCACAAACCCAACCTTAATTCGCATTGAAACTGATGCCGGTCATGGCGCGGGTACACCGATCAGCAAAACTATTGATCAGTATGCCGATATTTACGGTTTTACCTTATTTAATATGGACGTGAAAGATATTTAATTAGTGTCTATGGTATAGGCCATATCAACAATCGTGAATAACAAAAAGCCCAGCAATTGCTGGGCTTTATGTACAGGAAGTACGGTATATCGCGGGTGCAGGGTCGTTCTTTGCCATCCATGGCACCACGACATTAATGCGTCCTACATGTCAGTGCACAGGAGCGTGCATGTACAGATCTAGGGCAGACTACTTAGCAAACGTATCTTGCAATGGTGGTACCACTTGCTTCTTACGGCTCATAACACCCGGCAACCATGCTTTACCGTCAACTAAGCTAATATCGTAAGCTTTTTCAACGATACTAACATCGTCACTAACCACTAATAGCTCAGAGCCTTCTTTCATTATGTCGGTTAGCAATAACATCACGGTATGGCGATTACCTTCTTCTTTAACTGCTTGCAGGTCAGCGTGTAAGTCGGCTTTCATCTCGTCAAATAACGCTAGATCAATTACTTCTAATTGGCCGATGCCGACAATGTTGACGTTCATATTAAAGTCTTTAAAGTCACGCAACACTAATTCACGTACTGGCGTACCGGCAACGGACGATTTTACCGTAAACATTTCCATGCCCAAGGCTTTGTAATCTTCAATACCGGCGATTGCAGCTAAGGCTTCAACACATTTGATATCGGCCGTGGTACAAGTTGGCGATTTAAAAATTACCGTGTCAGATAAAATCGCGCACATCATAGCGCCAGCGATATTTTTAGGAATTTCAACATTGTGAAAGTCGTACATCATTTTAATAATGGTATTGGTACAACCGACCGGGCGAACCCAAATTTCTAGCGGCGTAGAGGTGGTAATGTCACCGAGTTTATGGTGATCAATAATGCCTAATACCGTAGAGTCGTCAATATCGTCAGGGCCTTGAATGCGGTCTGAATGATCAACCACATAAATGCCGTCAGTGTCAGCAAAGTTTAATTTAAGCTCAGGTTGCTCAAAACCAAACTTATCTAATATAAACAAGGTTTCCGGTGAGAGTTCACCTAAACGTGCCGGTTGTACATCTTCACCTAAGGTGGTTTTTAAATATGAAAGGGCAATTGCTGAACAAATTGAATCTGAATCAGGAACCTTGTGTCCTACTGCATAAGCTGGCATAAATTAGTGTCTCCAAACGCCGTTTATCGAATAACGGCTGCTACATTTGCCGTGTTGTTAAATCGTTGGCGCATATTCTACCAAAAACATCAGGGGTTCGCCTAGTGCACTTTTCATGGCGCTTTTGAGTCGATAATTTTGCGTAAACTTGATGGCAATTAAAAACCTACGGGCTAACGCTTTCAGCTTTATTTTTATTGCGTTAGTATTGTTGGGTTATTCTTTCATTCAACTGCTTGAACGAAATAGGCAGTTATTTTTCTTTTTGAGGAACCTATGTCGAAATTAAAATCATTAGTGGCCTTGATGTCATTAGCGAGCGTCAGTGCACTGGCGAGTGATGTTATTAGCATCGAAGATATTCCAAAAGTTAAGTCGGTCGGCGCTAGCGTGATCAGCCCAAGTGGTGACCATATCGCCTATACCCGCTCAGTACCACGCGAGCTTTATGTTGATAAAAATGGCAGCAATTATAGCGAGCTATTTATTACCGATAGTAAAGGCAATGCCAGAGCCTTTATTACCGGTAAGGTTAAAGTTGGCGCGTTAGAATGGTCGGCAGATGGCAAGTTTGTTTATTTTCTGGCGAAATTTAAAGAAGATAAGTTTACCCAGCTTTATCGTATTCCGCTTGATGGTGGTGAACGTCAAAAAGTCATGGGCTTAAAAAACACCTCAATTAGTCGCTACGACATTAGCCCAGACGGTAAGCAAGTGGCGTTGTTGGCAATGCCAGCAAAAGATAAGTCAGAAAAGAAACTTAAAGAACTCGGTTTTAAAGCTGAAGTTTATGAAATGGACTTAAAAAATAAGCAATTATTTATTACCGATTTAGCTGTAAAAGCTAAAGCCGTTAAGCTAGATGCTGTTGATATCGCGGGTTATGTTAGTGATATGAATTGGGCCGCTGATAACAAGCAATTGTTAGTAAAAACCCAACCAACAGCCCTAATTGATGACTCGTACACTAAAGCACAATGGCATGTGATGAATCTAGCCACGCAAAAAGTGACGATGTCGATTGCCACCGAAGGCAAGTTAGGTACGGCAGAGTTTTCCGCTAACGGTAAACATATTGCGGTAATAGGCGCAGAAGACAAACATGACCCAGCCACAGGTCGTTTATATTTAGCCGATGTTAACACTGGCGCAATTGAAGATTGGCTGCCAAATTTTGCTGGTCATGTAAGCGATATTGAATGGTCACATAACAGCAATAAGCTCAACTTTATTGCTAATATTGGCACTGAAAGCATTGTTGCGAATATTAAACCTAAAAGTAACAAGTACAAAACCCAAGTTAAGGCCGGCAAAATTATCGCCTCGGCGTTATCGCTTTCAAACTCTGATAAAACTCTCTCGGTTAAAGGTCATAGCGCTAAACACCCGAACGAAAGCTTTATGGTACGCGGTAAAAAGCTCACTAAATTGACTGACTCTAATCCGTGGTTACAAGATAAACGCTTTGCTAAACAAGAGTCTATCACGCTAAAAGCACGGGATGGTGTCGAAGTTGGCGGTATTTTAGTGTATCCACTAGATTATAAAAAAGGTCAACGTTACCCGCTGATCATGCAAGTACATGGCGGCCCAGAAAGTCATGAAAAAAATGGTTGGGTAACAGCATATTCTAAGCCGGGACAAATGGGCGCAGCACGTGGTTATGCGGTATTTTATCCTAATTACCGTGGTTCAACCGGTAAAGGCGTTGATTACTCAAAACTCGGTCAAAATGATTATGCTGGCGCAGAGTTTGATGATTTAGTCGACATGAAAAACTATCTGGTTGAAAGCGGCTTAGTTGACAGTAAACGTGTTGGTATTACTGGTGGTTCATACGGCGGTTATGCCTCGGCATGGGCGGCAACTAAACTTACCGAACACTTTGCTGCCAGTGTGATGTTTGTTGGTATTTCCAATCAGTTATCGAAATTTGGTACCACTGATATTTCTAACGAAATGCACTTAGTACATGCCCGTTCATACCCTTGGGATAAGTGGCAATATTACCTAGAACGCAGCCCGATTTACTGGGCACATCAGTCGAAAACACCGTTGTTAATTATGCACGGCAAAGACGACCCGCGCGTACATCCAGCCCAATCGATGGAAATGTACCGTTATATGAAGGTGCAAGGTAAAGACGTACGTTTAGTTTACTATCCGGGTGAAGGTCATGGTAACCGCAAAGCCGCGGCGCAATATGATTACAGCTTACGTTTAATGCGTTGGATGGATAACTACTTAATGGACGGCAATAAAGATATGCCGGACTATAAGCTAGATCATAAAGCTAAGTTAGATGCGAAAAAAGCACAAGCTAAGAGTAGCGACGACAGCGAAGATAACGACAAGTAAAAAACGTTTTTTTTAGCTTAATAAAAGCCCGATATTGCTGACAATATCGGGCTTTTATGTACAGGAAGTACGGTATATCGCGGGTGCAGGGATGCACAGGAGCGTGTATGTACAGGCCTTTCTCAGGCGTCCTGCCTTTTAAGGCATTAGTGCTTCCGTGCACGTCGAAGTACGGTATATCGCGGGTGCAGGGATGCACAGGAGCGTGTATGTACAGGCCTTTCTCAGGCGTCCTGCCTTTTAAGGCATTAGTGCTTCCATGCACGTCGAAGTACGGTATGCTGAGGTCACAAGGATGTGAAGGAGCAGCGATGTACAGGCCTTTCTCAGGCGTCCTACCTTTTAAGGCATTAGTGCTTCCGTGCACGTCGAAGTACGGTTTTAGTCATTCAACTTTTAGTAATTCAACTTAGTAGTTTTTCCCCAAAAAACTTTGTACGAGAATATGGTGTAAGCAATAATCATAGGTAGTACTACCGCAGCACCCACAAAAATAAACCATAATGATTCTCTGGCACTTGCTGCTTCAAATATAGTGATTTTAAAAGGCACTATATAAGGATAAAAACTGTAGGCTAAACCACAAAAACATAGCACAAAGAGTAAAATAGCCGCTAAAAACGGAAACCAACAACCGAGATCATTTTCCATCGGTACTTTACCTAAATACTGGTGCACGCTAACAAAGGTAAAGCCAAGCAACAAAGTGATCGGAATAATGATTAACACTTGCACGCCGCCAAGCCATTTATCCATGATTTGTTGGTCAATTAACAGATTCGTTAAACAGACCGCAACAATACCAATCGCCATCAGTACATTCGTTACTTTTGCCCAATTTGCTGCCCGGCGTTGTAAGTCACCTTCGGTTTTCATGACTAACCATGCCGCGCCAATAAAGCAATAGCCGGCGGTAACACAAACGGATGACAGAGCTGAAAACCCAAAGCTAAGCCATGAATCTTCAAAAGAGGTGATATAACGCCCCAACATATAACCTTGCGACAAGGTAGCTAGCAATGAGCCAAACTTAAAGGCGTGATCCCATTTTTTCTTGTCGGTGCTTGGCGCTTTGGTGCGAAAGTCGAATGAAACACCACGTAAAATTAACCCCGCCAACATTAAGGCGGTGGGTAAATATAAGGCTTGAAATATAATCGAGTGCGCTTTAGGAAAGGCAATCAGTAATAAGCCGATTGCCATTACCAACCACGTTTCATTAGCATCCCAAAACGGCCCGATGGAATAGATCATATTATCGCGCTGCTGCTGATCATCTAAAGGCAGCAATACGCCAACGCCTAAATCGTAACCATCAAGTATCGCATAAATTAAAAATGACAGGCCCATTAAACCGACGAACACCATAGGCAACCAATCTACTACTGCTGTGCTAATAATTTCGCTGCTCATAGTTTTACTCCTTGATTTTCCTGTTCGCTTTGTTCGCTTTCATTGCTCACAGCATTGCCGATTATTGAGGCATTGGTTTGCTCTAATATTACCGCGCGATTGGCCATCACGAATAAGGTGCGAATATAGGCAATTAACAAAAAGCCATAAATAACCAAATACAAGGTTAACGATAAGGCGATATCGGTGGGTGGCGTGGTGGTTACCGCGTCTTTGGTGCGTAATATGCCGGTCACTAAATAAGGCTGACGGCCAATTTCAGTTACGTACCAACCGGCGAGCGTTGCAAACCAACCAGAAAATGTCATGGCGATACCGGTTTTTAATAACCAAGTAGGGTAGCGTTTTTTAATGACAAATTGATAAGTCGCCAGCCAAGAAAATAACAGCATTAACACACCTATGCCGATCATAATGCGAAAGCTGAAAAATACCGGCGCCACAGGCGGGTGGGCATCAATAAAGTCGTTAAGGCCTTGTATTTCACCTTGAGAGTCATGAGTTAAAATGATACTCGCCATATTGGGCACTTTGATTTCAAAACTGTTTTCTCGTGTTTTTTCATTGGGTAAAGCGAATAGCAATAGCGGCACGCCTGAATCGGTTTGCCAAACACCTTCCATTGCCGCCACTTTTGCTGGTTGGTGTTTAAAGGTATTTAACCCGTGTAAATCACCGACAAAAATTTGTAATGGGATCAATATAGCCGCCAAGGTAACTGAAAAATTTAGCGCTTGTTTTACTGATTTTTTATTGTCGCCTTTGATAAGCCGGTAGGCTGAAATACCGCTAATGAGAAACGCCGAGGTTAACCCTGATGCTAATAGCATATGCATTAAACGATAAGGCATAGAGGGATTAAAAATAACCTCCATCCAGCTCGTTACATGGGCGACACCGTCAATCATTTCAAAACCGGCTGGCGTTTGCATCCAAGAGTCGAGCGATAAAATCCAAAAGGCGGATAACGTGGTGCCAAAAGATACCAGTACCGTGGCTATTGTGTGGACACGATTAGACACTCTATCCATACCAAACAACATAATGGACAAAAATGATGCCTCTAAAAAGAAGGCGGTCATCACTTCATAGCCTAATAAAGGCCCTGCAATATTGCCCACGGTTTCCATATAGCCGGGCCAATTGGTACCGAACTGGAATGACATAGTTATCCCGCTGACCACCCCAATGGCAAAGGTGAGGGCGAATATTCGCACCCAAAACCGATATACCCGCAACCAACTTTCATCTTGGGTTTGGTTAAAGCGCACTTTAAAAAACAGCAATATCCAACATAGCGCGATATTGATGGTAGGAAATAAAATATGAAAACTAATATTGGCAGCAAATTGGATGCGTGAAAGCATGAAACTTGTGTCATTAGCAATAGCGACTGCATCTAACACGTGATGTACTCCATTTTATTGAATTGTTTTATATGGCTTGTTTAAAAAATTGGCAAAGAGACTGAGCTATTAGCGCAATAATAATTTGTCTTTTACATCTAAAATTTTGCTAATGCCTTCACCGAGTTTAAGTAGAGCGGAGAGTTTTTCTGATGACATACCTTGCATTTCATTGGTCCACAAGGTCACCATTTCCATCAGATCATGCATTTGTTGCACCCGCACTTGCGTATATTCGTCAGACTCATTACTGGGCTGTTCCATTAAGGCATCACGTAAGGTGGACAGCGTTGGATCGAGTTCGCGCTTTCTTCGCTCTACCACTAAGGTGCGAGCAATATCCCAAATATCGCTTGGCGCTGAAAAGTATTCTTTTCTATCGCCGGGAATATGCTGCAGTTTGATCAAGTTCCACGATTTAAGCTCTTTTAAGCCCATACTGACGTTAGAACGTGATATTTGTAACGCTTCGCTGATTTGATCAGCATTAAGTGGCGCTTCGGTTAGCACAATAACGGCGTACATTTGTCCTAGTGTGCGGTTCAATCCCCAGCGTGAGCCCATTTCGCCAAAGTGTAATACCAGCGATTGCTTCATAGCGGTCATTATCATTTTACTGTCCTTTCTGAATTTTCAGTAATTTGTGAAAATTGTAATCCTTTTTTGATCTAAGTCAAGTCTCTATGGGAGCGAAAGGTCGATTTTTGTGACTTTTGTCATATTTTAGATGGTGGCAATATAACCAGAGAGAATGCTATGGCAAGTGCAGTCAAACATTGATCATTTAGGAATATTTAATGACAGGCAATAAAAAAGCACCTGAAGGCTATTCAGATGCTTTGGCAGAACAATAAAGTAGCTTAGGCGTTATTTATAATAACTTAAACACGCTTCTACTTCGTTTTTAGAACCCATGATCACTTCAACACGTTGGTGAATATCGCTTGGTTCAATATCCATAATGCGCCCTTGGCTGGTCATGGCTAAACCACCAGCTTGCTCAATTAAAAAGCTCATAGGGTTGGCTTCATACATTAAACGTAACTTGTACGGTTTTTCAGGGTTTCTATTATCAGCAGGGTATGTGAATAAACCACCACGGCATAATACGCGATGAATATCACCCACCATAGCGGCAATCCAACGCATGTTGAAATTTTTACCGCGTGGTCCGGTGTCACCGGCAAGTAAGTCATTGATGTAGTTTTGCATAGGCGCTTGCCAAAAACGTTGGTTTGACATGTTAATGGCAAACTCTTGCGTGTTCTGTGGCACTTGTACGTTGCGTTCAACTAATAAATAACCGCCGTGTGTGCGGTCTAACACATAAAAGTGCGTGCCGTTACCTGTGGTCATTGCTAACATAGTTGACGGGCCATAAAGTACATAACCGGCACAAACTTGCTTATCGCCTGATTGTTTAAACATGTCAGGGTCGCTAGCGTCCATACCGGCTGGCGCTTCGTGGATAGAGAAAATAGTACCGATTAACGAATTAATATCGATATTTGAACTGCCATCTAATGGGTCAAACGAGACAATAAATTTGCCATTTTCGTCACCGGCAACTGAGCTATCTTCTTCTTCAGAAGAAACCGCCTTAACAAAACCTGACTCTAATAAAATATCTTTAAATAACTCGTTAGCCACCACATCCAATTCTTTTTGTACTTCACCTTGAATATTTTCATCTAAGGTCGAGCCCATAACGTCACCTAAGTGGCCTTGGCTAACGCGAAATGAAATTTCTTTGGTGGCAGCTAAAATCGTTTTTATTAATGAAATTAAATCTAACGGGACATTATCTTCACGTAAAGCGGGGGCTAATCGTTGCATCGGGTTACCTAATTACTTTAGAGTCATACTCTTATACAGAGCGCATAGTGTTTAATTTTCGATGATATGGTGTACTATCAAGGCATCAAAAATGGTGTAAATTATTCATTTAAGTCAGCTTAAGCATATTGCCGCTTACTTTTACGTCGATTATAACAAGAACGACAGCATTTTCAGTAGTTCTAATTATTTTAATTCTAGCCAGACGGAGATTAATTAAATCCATCGGGTGTTAATAACAGCAAGGATATCAAATGAGGTTTTTCGTTAAAGTAATGACGCTATTGCTCTGCTTAGGTTTTTTAGCCCAAGCGCAGGCCGCAGAAAAAGTCAGTTATGCTGAATTTATTAAAGATAAACAGCTTCACCAAGGCTACTTTTCTTTTTATCTAGATGATAAAACAGGGAAAGTATATTTAGAAATTGATGATTTTAGCGAAGAGTTTTTATTTCAAAGTAGCTTGCCCCATGGCGTTGGCTCAAACGATATTGGCTTAGATCGCGGGCAACTCGGTGATACTCGTTTAGTGCGTTTTGAAAAAGTAGGCGAGAAAGTCTTTTTACGCCAACTCAATAGTTATTATCGTGCTAACACCGACAATGCCTTAGAAAAACAAGCCATAGATGAAGCGTTTGCCAGCTCCATTATTTGGGGCTTTAAAGTCAGCCAACACACAGCCGACAATAGTAAAACCCTTATCGACTACACGCCATTTTTATTGTCCGATATCCATAATTTATCGGCAAAACTAAAACGTACAAAGCAAGGTAGTTATAGCATTGATGCGACGCGCAGCGGCGTATATCAAAAACGTAGTAAAGCCTTTCCTAATAATACTGAATTAGAAGCTACTGTTACTTATAAAGGCAGTAATGCCGGCGCTTATTTACGCTCAGTAACCCCTGACGCCTCGGCGGTGACGGTAAACTTACATCATTCGTTAATTAAATTGCCCGATGATGGCTACCAAACCCGAAAATTTCATCCTTTTAGTGGCTTCTGGCAGCATGCTTACGCGGATTACGCCAGTGCTATTGATGAACCTTTGATCAAGCGGGATATTCCTCGTCATCGTTTGGAAAAGAAAAATCCAAGCGCAGAGATAAGTGAAGCCGTTGAGCCGATTATTTATTATTTAGATGCGGGTGTACCTGAGCCGGTAAAAAGTGCGCTATTAGATGGCGCCCGTTGGTGGGACCAAGCCTTCTCTGCCATTGGATATAAAAATGCTTTTCAGGTAAAAATGCTGCCCAGCGATGCTGATCCTATGGATGTTCGTTACAACGTGATTCAATGGGTGCATAGAGCAACGCGCGGTTGGTCTTATGGAGCCTCTGTTATTGACCCACGTACCGGCGAAATTATTAAAGGCCATGTCACACTTGGCTCGCTGCGCGTGCGTCAAGATTACCTGATTGCTTTAGGGCTAACCTCACCGTTTAAAAAGGCGAATGCCGATACCAGTGCGATGAAAGACATGGCGTTAGCGCGCATTCGTCAATTATCCGCCCATGAAGTTGGTCACACCTTAGGCATTGCCCATAACTTTGCTGCCAGTGTTAATAATCGCGCCTCGGTGATGGATTACCCACACCCGTTAATCACCATTGATAATGATAAAATTAATTTAGCCAACGCCTATGCAGAAGATATTGGCGAGTGGGATAAATATGTTATTGCCTATGGTTATGCTGATGTAGAAGCCTCAAAAGAAAGCCAATATTTAGCCGAATTAGTGCAGTCAGTGCAAGAGCAGGGGTTAGCGTATGTTTCTGATCCAGACGCTCGACCAAACTCTGGTGCTCATGCCACGGGGCATTTATGGGATAATGGTCAAGATGCGGCAGCTGAATTAACCCGCGTACTAAAGGTTAGACAGCTAGCGCTTGAAAACTTTGGCTCAAACAGTATTCCTGTCGGCACGCCGATGTCAGAGCTAGAGCAAGTATTAGTGCCCATTTACAACTTCCACCGCTTTCAGGTGCAAGCAACAGCAAAATTAATTGCCGGCGTTGACTATGGTTATCAACTACGTAGTGAAACCTTTAACAATCAACAAAAAATGGTCTCTGGCCCGTCACAACATGCGGCGTTAAAAGCATTATTGGCAACTCTTTCGGTAGAAACCTTAACCCTGCCGAGTAAAATTACCGCCTTAATACCGCCAAAGGCCTATGGTTACAGCCGTAATCGCGAAAGCTTTACTAGTCATACCGGCTTAACGTTTGACCCAATAAGTGCGGCTGAGGCCAATGCTAAACACACCTTGTCGTTATTACTCAACGCTAATCGCCTCGCGAGACTACAACAGCAAACTATGCTTGACGACGATATTCCATCGTTGGCGTTTGTATTGGATAAATTGCTTAGTGGCACAATAAAATCAGCGCCGAAAAACGCAACCGCCTTACTTGTGCAACAACGGGTAAACCAACAATTGGTTGAGCATTTACTCGCCCTGTGGCATAGCCAAAATATTGTACCCGAAGTAAGAGCTGAGGTTTATGTCACGTTAACGGATTTAAGCCAATGGCTAACCGATAAGCGCAGTACGCGAAAATACAAAGGCTCACGAGCGCATTTTCAGTTATTAGCGCAGCAAATTAACTACAGCCTTGCGCATGATAAGTCATCGACACCCGCGTCTAAAATTAGCTTGCCGCCGGGCTCGCCGATCGGGGACTAAAGCGGAGTAAGAGCTAATATCGGGCGAATAACAGTGAAAAAGAAAACGGCGCTAGGAAGGAAGGTCTCTAGCGCCGCGGTGCAATGAGCACTTAATGTTAAGTGAAAGGTGCACAAAACTCGAGTACGAGCAATTGGTAGACAAGATAATAGGCGGAATGTGCTGGCGATTCTTTGATGTAGATCTATGAAATCCATAATGTTTTTTATTGTACTTGTTAATTATTTGAAACTAAGCGTTATTTACAGATCACAGTTGATAGCTACAGATTGAGAAAATAGGAATTAAAAAATAATGAAAAATATAGCAGTAATACTGTCTGGTTGCGGCGTTTATGACGGCAGTGAAGTCCATGAGGTGGTATTAACATTACTAGCGATTGAACAAGCCGGCGCGAAATATCGCTGCTTTGCGCCCAATATTAATCAACATCATGTGATTAATCACCTAACTGGTGAGGTGATGGCGACAGAGCAAAGAAATGTTTTGGTTGAATCGGCGCGCATTGCTCGCGGCGATGTCGAAGATTTAACCGAGTTTTATCTGGCTGAGTTTGATGCGCTGATCGTGCCGGGTGGATTTGGCGCAGCGAAAAATTTATCTGATTTTGCCATTAACGGCGATAACGTTAAGGTAAATGAACAAGTGTTAGCGGTATGCCAAGCCTTTGCCAAGGCAAATAAGCCGGCAGGATATATGTGTATCGCCCCAGTGATGCTCCCTTTTATTTATGGTACGGATGCCCAAGCAACCATAGGTAACGACGTTGCTATTGCCAAGACACTAATGAATATTGGTTTAGCACATCGAGACTGTAGGGTAGATGATATTGTTGTAGATAAGCAGCGTAAGCTTGTGTCAACGCCGGCCTATATGTTGGCAACCTCATTAACCGAAGCCGCCAGTGGTATTAATAAACTGGTTGGAAAAGTTATTGCCCTGATCGATTAAAGTGCCGGCTTAGTCACGCGGAATTAAATTAGCTTCTTCTTCAATCGCTTTCAATTCTGCTTGCTGTAAACGCCATTTTTTTCGCTCGGCGTAGTAATGATCCCAAACACAAGGGTTACATGCACCGCCGCCACAGCAGTCATCATCGGCAGGGGGGCAAGGTTTTTCGAGTAATTCTGTCATAACAGCCGTAGTATTGCGCTAAAGATAAACTCATTATAAATAAAAAAAGCTCTGCACGCAGAGCTTTTTCATTTTTTAGCTAATGACAATTAACCAACAACAAGCAAGTTACTCAAACTCAGCCAATTTCTTTTCTAGATAGTGAATGTTGGCACCGCCGTTAACAAAGCCTTGATCATTTAAAATGTCTTGATGTAAGGCAATATTGGTTTTAATGCCGTCGATCACTAATTCACTCAAAGCATTACGCATACGGGCAATAGCCACATCACGATTATCACCCCAAGTGATCAATTTTCCGATCATAGAATCATAATGTGGTGGCACTGAGTAATCTGCGTAAATATGGGAGTCCCAACGCACCCCTAAGCCACCGGGTGGGTGAAAGCGGGTGATTTTGCCAGGTGAAGGGATAAATGTGCGTGGATCTTCCGCATTAATACGACACTCAATTGAATGCCCTGACACTTTAATATCTTCTTGGGTATAAGATAATGGTTGACCAGCAGCAACACGCAGTTGCTCTTTGATCAAGTCAACACCTGTGATCATTTCCGTTACTGGGTGTTCAACTTGAATACGGGTATTCATTTCAATAAAGTAGAACTCGCCATTTTCATACAAAAACTCAAAGGTACCAGCGCCACGGTAGTTTATTTCAATACAGGCATTACAACAGCGTTCACCAATTTTCGCTCGCATTTCTGGCGTTATGCCTGGCGCCGGCGCTTCTTCAACCACTTTTTGGTGGCGACGTTGCATAGAACAGTCGCGTTCACCTAAATGAATGGCGCCACCTTGACCGTCTGACATAATTTGTATTTCAACATGACGCGGGTTCTCAAGAAACTTTTCCATGTAAACCATATCATTGTTGAAGGTATTGCGTGCTTCTGTTTTGGTTAATTGAATCGATTCAATGAGCTCTTCTTCCGTGCGCACTACTCGCATACCGCGGCCACCGCCGCCGCCTGAGGCTTTGATGATAACAGGGTAGCCGATGCGTTTACCGTGCGCTAAATTCGCTTCATCGTCATCGGTTAACGGACCGTCAGAGCCAGGTACACAAGGAACACCGGCAGATTTCATCGCTTTTATGGCTGACACTTTATCACCCATTAAACGAATGCTTTCTGCTTTTGGCCCGATAAAGGCGAAACCTGACTGCTCGACTTGCTCGGCAAAGTCGGCATTTTCGGCAAGAAAACCGTAACCGGGATGAATGGCAACCGCATCCGTTACTTCTGCTGCAGTAATAATGGACGGAATATTTAAGTAACTGTCCATTGCTGACGGCTTACCAATACAAATGGTTTCGTCTGCTAATAAGACATGCTTAAGATTTTTATCGGCAGTTGAATGTACCGCTACCGTTTTAATGCCAAGCTCTTTACAAGCGCGCAATATTCTTAAGGCAATTTCGCCGCGATTGGCGATAACAACTTTATCTAACATGAAAATACCCTTAATGGTTGGGCTTATTCGATGATGAATAGCGGTTGATCAAATTCAATAGCGTCTTCGTTTTCCGCTAAAATTTGTTTGATTACACCTGATTTATCGGCTTCGATCTGGTTCATCATTTTCATGGCTTCGAGGATACAAAGTGTATCGCCGGCGTTTACGTGTTGACCCACTTCAACAAAGGCAGGTGCATCAGGAGAGCCTGCGGCATAAAAAGTTCCTACCATAGGTGAGCGAACAACATGGCCACTTAGCACAGGCGCTGCGGCTTCAGCAGCCGGGGCGGATGTCGCGGGCGCGGCAGTAGGTGCGGCCATCGGCGCGGCGTGCATTACGGGTGCTGCTTGCACCACGCTACCACCACGGCTAATACGTACTGATTCTTCGCCTTCAGAAATTTCTAATTCGTTAATGCCTGACTCTTCAACCAATTCAATTAACTTTTTAATTTTACGAATATCCATTTGAATACCTTTTGCTCATTTTTAAATTTAGGTGTGAAAACTTAAGGGGTATTTTCCTTAAGTGTTTATTTATTTTGTTTTAACCAGTTTGTTGCATGCGCCAAGGCATATTGATAACCGTCGGCGCCAAGGCCACTAATAACGCCGGTGGCAATATCGGATAAATATGATCGTTGCCTAAACGACTCGCGCGCATGCACATTCGATAAATGCACTTCAATAAAAGGGATATTAACCGCTAATAACGCATCTCTTAACGCCACACTGGTGTGTGTAAATGCTGCCGGGTTGATAATAATAAAGTCTACTTTTTCAAAGCTAGCATGAATTTCATCAATCAGTATATGTTCAGCGTTTGACTGCTTGTGACGCAGTTGCACTTTGCTTTCATCAGCAATGTTGGCCAAGTTTTTCATAATGTCGGCCAACGACTGTGAGCCATAAATGCTCGGTTCGCGCTTACCCAACATATTCAAGTTGGGGCCATTGAGTACTAAAATGTTAAACTTTGTGGTCATATTCGGTCAAAACACCTTGATTGTTAATGTATCTTACTACTATCTAATTATTGGCTACAATGTTGCGTCAGCTTTAATGAAAATGTCGTGATTTTTCATATTTGCCGATTATTATAGTGTTTTCGCAGAATATAGCAGCAAAATACTGGTCTAATCACTT
>JBMZDW010000031.1:0-29131 GCA_049614565.1 Cognaticolwellia sp.
CTTTTAGCCGCCGCCAGTACCGCAAACGTGGCGGCAATTAAATAAGGATTGTTGATTGAACTATTGAGTTGCCCGTTTTGCACAAAAATAATCGGTACCCAAATCGCGGTTAATACCGCCGGCGCACTAAAACTCAGAAATTTCGCCATTTTCGCCCCGAGTCGCACTGGCAAGCGTGGGTGAATGAATAAATAACGGCTTGAAAACGTAATACACGCCATCAATAAAATAGTCAGTAAGGTCATGTTTTATCCTTAGCCGCTGGGCTGGTATCCTCTGGCTCGATATTTTTATTCTCAGACAATAATCGCTCGGTGAGATAACCGCAGTACATGGCAATCAGCGCCGCGGCCACTAAATCTAATTCAAATGCCATCAGCTTAAACACCACAGATAATAATGCAGCAACGATAACCGTCACTAAAATAGGTAGGTTAATAATGCTCGGGATCACTAAGGCAATAAAAGTGACCGCGATAGCAAAGTCTAAACCTAAATGCGTTAAATCAGGTAAGTAACTACCGGCAATAACGCCCGTGATATTCCATAACAACCAAAATAGATAAAAACTGCCGCCGGCGAATAGCGCATAAATCAAACGCAATTGTCCGACAAAGGCTTTTCGATGACTCGACAAGGCAAATAATTCATCAGTTAATAAAAAACCTAGCCCATAACGCCACTGGTTGGGTAAAACTTTTAACTTATCGCGCAACGCCAAACCATATAAGAAATGTCGCGAGCTAATAATAAAAGTGGTGAACAATATTGTTGCCAATGACGCATTATTGGCAATTAACTCAATCGCTACTAGCTGAGCTGAGCCGGCAAAGACAAGCAGCGGCATGAGTATCGCTTCAAGGGCAGAAAAGTCTCGTTGAATCGCCAATGAGCCACAGAGAATTCCCCAAGGCAATACCGCTAAATTTAACGGCAACATGTCTAGGAAGCCTTTTTGAGCCATAAGCCAACGGGCTTTTCTCTTGGTTATTGCCATTAATGCTTATCCTTTAAATTTACCTGGACTATCGCTGATATATGCTAGCCTTGACGGTATAACAAGGGCTTAATCTACACAACAAAAAAGAGGCATAAATGCCTCTTTATTATCTACACAAGCAATACTTTATAACGACTTCGCATATGCCCGTGCCTTTTCGAGATCTTCGGGTGTATCAACCCCTTCAACCGCTAACCTTGTTTTGGCAACATCAACGTGAATTTTTTCACCTTGCCACAACACTCGCAACTGCTCTAACGACTCAACTTGTTCTAGTTGGCTCGCTGGCCATTGCACATAGTCTTTAATAAAACCAGCGCGATAAGCGTAAATACCAATGTGGCGAAGATAAAAATTACCAATGGCGTTAATGTTATCGTTATTGAGAAAGCGTTCGCGATCATAAGGAATAGTCGCGCGGCTAAAATATAAGGCATAACCATTTTTATCACACAACACTTTTACCGCATTGGGGTTTAACGCTTCAGCAACATCATCAATTTTCATGGCTAAGGTCGCCATACGCGCTTGGCTTTGATTGGATAAGTTAGCGGCCACTTGGGCAATATTTTCCACGGGAATAAAAGGCTCATCGCCCTGAACATTGACAATAACTTGCTGATCAGAGAATTGATAAGTCTCCATCACCTCAGCAAGACGCTCAGTACCTGATTGATGATCAGCGCGTGTTTTACACACCTCACCGCCAAAGCTTTTTACCACCCGCGCCACTTCATCATTGTCGGTTGCGACAATAACTTGCTCAGCGCCACTGGCTAAGGCTTTCTCCACTACCCATTGGATCATCGGCTTGCCGGCAATATCAGCGAGTACTTTTCCCGGTAAACGCGACGACTCAAATCGCGCGGGGATCACTACCACAAACGACATAACTACCTCATTACTCTATCATTTTCTATCATTTCTCAATTTTTGACATTATGCCGTTAAGCATCGTCTTCGGTGATGCGACGGGCTTCACTTTCAAGTAATACCGGAATATCTTTTTCGATAGCGTAAGCCAAACGGTCAAATTTACAAAGTAATTCTTGCTGCTCTTTGTTGTAATCTAATTTTCCCTTACAGACAGGACAAGCTAAAATTTCCATTAATTTCGTATCAAACGCCATAATATTCTCTCTCAAATTTTTAAATGTAATGCCACTTAACGCCTAAGCAGCAAGTATTAAATTTTTTCAACAAGGCTGACCTGCTTCATTAGCCTGTACGACTTGCCAGTGCAGCAATTTTACTCACCATTGCCGTGATAGACTCATCAGCATTGGTTTTCTCAAACACCGCATCGACCGGTAAATACCAGTAATTACTTTGCGCAAAATCAGCACATTTGACCGCATCTTTTTCAGTCATTAATAGCGGTATGTCGCTAGCAAACGCTTGTAAGTCTTGAGTAGAAAACGCTTGGTGATCAACAAAACCTTTTGCGTTAACTATGCTAAAACCGTATTGTTCAAGTGTGGTAAAAAATCGCTGAGGGTCGCCGATCCCCGCCAAGGCATTAACTTGATGATTATCAGCTAAATATTCCGCTAAAAACGTGTTTAAGGCAACGCGCTCACCGCTGTTAACATTAACAACCTGTTGCGCGCTTAGCTGCATCGTTAAGCTGGGTACGGTGACCTTGCTTTCAGGTTTTTGCCACTGACTTTCGCCATTAACAATAACACAATCACTTTTATTAATACGGCGTTTACTCTCGCGCAGTGGCCCTGCCGGCAGTAATAAACCATTGCCAAATAAGCGTTTACCATCAACGACGATAAACTCAACATCACGCGCCAAACGGTAATGTTGTAAACCATCATCAGCAATAATCAACTGACAGCCTTGATCAATTAACTGCTGACATCCGGCGACTCTATCGGCGCCAATCACTACAGGTACACCGCTGCGTTGAAAAATTAATAATGGCTCATCACCGGCCTGCTTAGCGCTACTTTGTTTCGTTACTTGGTAAGGATAATAGGGCGCTTTGGAGCCATAGCCACGGCTGACTACGCCCACTTTTATGCCTTGTTTCGTTAACTTGTGTACTAAATAAAGCGTGACTGGCGTTTTACCATTGCCACCAATACCGATATTGCCCACCACAACCACAGGCACCGACATCTTGATTTGTTTGATCAGCCCGATTTGATATGCCAAACGGCGCAAAAAGCTCAGCACGGTAAATATCACGGTTAAGGGTAACAACAGCGGCACCAACAACCACTTTGCTGGATGAGATTGAAACCAAACCTTTTCAATTAAACGCATAATTTATAATCGCATGACGCCATTAGGCGCCAAATTGGAATTTATGTAACTGAGCATAAGCGCCATCTTTTGCCAATAAGCTTTGATGATCACCCTGCTCTTTAATTTGCCCTTGCTCCATAACAATAATTTTATCGGCACTTTCAATCGTCGATAAACGATGGGCAATCACAATACAGGTGCGATCTTTTTGTAGTACGCTCAATGCGTCTTGGATATGGCGTTCTGACTCTGTATCTAAGGCACTGGTGGCTTCATCTAAAATTAAAAACGGTGCATCACACAACAATGCCCGTGCAATCGCAACCCGTTGGCGTTGACCGCCAGAAAGCATAGCGCCATTATCACCAATATTGGTATCAAGTCCTTCGGGTAAACCCTCAGCAAACTCCATGACATGAGCTTTACGGGCGGCATCTGTTATTTCTTCAAGGCTTGCGTTGGGTTTGCCATAGGCAATATTGTTAGCAATGGAGTCATTAAAAAGCACCACTTGCTGAGAAACATAAGCAAATTGTTTGCGTAAATCTTTTAACTTGTAGTCGGTAATATCGTGCCCATCGACTAATACCTTGCCTGAGTTGGCATTGTAAAAACGTAATAACAATGCGCTTGCGGTCGATTTTCCACTCCCTGAACGGCCAACCAAGGCGACAGTTTCACCAACATTTGCAGTAAAACTTAGATTTGTTAAGGCCTGTTTTTCTTTTTCATCATTATAGAAAAAATTAACATTTTCAAACGCTAAAGTGCCTTTAGCACGCGTTATTGCAAGCGTTCCGCTATCTTGCTCAGTTTTTTGATCTAATACTGCAAAAATGCTTACGCACGCTGCCATGCCTTTTTGAAACTCACTATTAACGGTTGTCAGCAACTTTAAGGGTCTCAGTAAGGTCACCATACACATCAAAACGGTCATAAACACGCCGGCAGATATTTCGGCGCGCATTGAATCAAGGTTGGCCACATACAGAACAAAAGCGAGGGCAAATGAGGCAATGATCTGAATAATAGGCACACTCGCCGCTTTAGTCGCCACCAATTTCATCCTTTGTTGGCGATTATGCTTATTAATATCGGCAAAGCGCTCAAATTCACGTTGCTGGCCATCAAAAGTCAACACTACCTTATGGCCGTTAAAAGTTTGCTCCGCGGCGGTAGTTACCTCGCCCATCGCCCCCTGTATGCTTTTGCTCACTTGACGAAAACGACGTGAAACCACAGTAACGATGCCGGCAATAACAGGCGTGATCAGCAAAAATATTGATGCCAATTGCCAGCTGTTATAAAACATCACAATCAACAAACCTATAACAAATGCCCCTTGCTGAACTAAGGTCAACAAAGCTTTGGAAACGGCATTTAATACCTGTTCGGTATCGAAAGTTAATTTAGAGATTAAGCTGCCGGTAGATTCGTTATCATGATAGGCCACCGGCATGGCCATCACATGTTCAAAAAGCTCTTGCCGTAAATTGGTCACAACATTGTTGCCGACCCAAGCTAAGGTGTAATTACCGGCAAAATGGCAAATACCCCGCAAAATAAACATCACAACAATAAAGTAAGGAGCCCATTTCATAAACTGTGGGTCTTGGCCATCAAGTCCGTTGTCAATTAACGGTTGCAGCTGAGAAAAAACAAAACTGTCAATGGCGGCATAACCTAACATACCTAAAATGGATACTAAGGCAGCGACTTTATAAGCTTTAGTGTAAGCAAGTAAGCGTTTAAAGTTTTTCTGAGTCGGTTGTTCTGTTGTCGGTAGTAATGATTTTGTCGACATTGATGCTCTCATGCGTATTTAAAACAAGCGATGAGTTAATCACGCATTGTTTTCGAAGCTGTTATTTTACATTATCTGGCTATTTTAGCGTTATTTTGTCAATCAACCAACTGATAAACTTTGTTACTTTCTTGCATTGCCCTAAGAACAATCAAAAAAGCTCAGTCCTCAATTACTTTATAAACCAAAAAGGTCGCATATGCTGCCGGTAATTATTGACGTTAATATCCTTTTTAACGACATCGTTTTCCCTGACCTGACCGAAACGAAAAGTTACCATGCCGACATCTGCAGTGTTGAGTGTAGTAATATTAAGCGCTTGATATCGGTCTCGGGTTTCTTTTGAAGGCATCTGCCAACGGTTTAAATAACCGGCGCTAAATACCGCATAACGCGGAGCCACCTGTGTTAAAAAGCGCTGGCTCGAAGATGATTTAGAACCGTGATGGGGCGCAATTAAAATATCACTGACCAGCTTTAGACTTGTTTGCTCGGCGTTTAATAATCGTCGCTCCTGCTTTTTAGAAATATCGCCCGGTAGTAATACTTTATGTCTGCCGTCACTGATCACCACCACACAAGAATCATCATTTTTATCGCCCAAGATTTGCTCTGGCGATAAAATATCAAAGCTTAACCCTTGCCAAGTAAAACCTTGCCCCGCTAGACAATGCTCGTCTGGGCTTAATGCAAAATCATTAGCAATAACCTTATTGACAAGCAGTTCTTCCCGCAAATGCCCTAAACCACCGGCGTGATCATTATCATTATGGCTAATAATCACTCCGTCAATCGCTGAATAGCCTTGGTGCTTTAAATAAGGTAGTAAGGCCGCGTCTGCCATATTAAAACCGCTCGGGTAACTTGCGCCGGTATCATATATAAACACCTGACGATTCTTTTCAATCACAATGGCAAGGCCATGACCAACATCGAGCACGGATAATTGCCATGCTTTTTCTGGTTCACGACTTAACATCCCTACCGCAATAGCGACAACCGCTAAACAAGCAATGGCCACTGACTTAGCGCGATCAGGGCGAAAAAATAGTGCCAAGGCAATCACCACAAAAGCCACTAACATAATTTGTATTTGCTGATAAGAAACCGCTATTAACGCCCATTGAGCACTGGTCAAATAACTCAACCACTGCCAAATAAAATCGAGAAAAAATAGCGCGAGATCAACAACACTGCCGGCTACGCCAGTACTAAAGGGTAATGCAATTACAGCGAACAGCGTTAACGGAATAACGCTAACGCTCATTAAAGGTACCGCAACAATATTGGCCAAAAACGCCGCTAACGGTAGCTGATAATTTAATAGCGCGGCAATCGGTAACATCATCAACGTTAACGCTAGCTGCATCACCAGTAAGGTTTTAAACCAAAGCGATGCCCGGGCTTTAAACATATACCAGTATTTTTCCGCGAATGTTTCAGGCGGCTTGCTTACTTCATCATCCTCTGCAATGACGGTTACCGCACGCATCGAAAAACGAGATAAGGTGGCAAAAATAATCACTAAGGCTGAAATAGATAGCCAAAAACTGACGCTGAGTAAACTTAACGGCCAAAGCAATAAAATAATAAAAATTGCCACTAAAAACCAACGCAGTAGCGTAGTGTTTATGGTTATCAACTTAATTGACCAAAATAGCAGTAACATCACTAAAGCGCGTAAGGTCGGAATCGAAAACCCCGCTAAATAGGCGTAGTACCAAGCCACAGAGCAGCTAAATACGACGGGTAGAGAACGTAAATTTAATCGCATCAACGTTAATTGCCAACGACTCGACAATAGCCAATTCAGCGGCAATAACCGGATAAATACGCGCATAAAAAGCAAACTAGCAACGGCAATAATACCGATATGAAGACCGGAAATGGCGATAAGGTGCTGGGTTGCAGTGGCTGATAATACTTGCCAATGCTGCGGCGTTAATTCACCGCGCTCACCAAAGCCTAATGCGAATATCAGCGCACCTAAGGCTTTATCAGTCAAAAGATTAGTTAGCTTTTGATATAAATTTTGTCGCCAAGTAGGCTGGGCATTTAATAATACATTGCGCTTTTTTAATAATTTTGGCGACTTAGCTGTGGCTTGGTCTTGGCTCAACACATCTGCCTTAACATAACCGGTGGCAACTATTTGTTTTTGCAGTAACCATAATTGATAATTAAATCCGCCGATATTCGCTAAGCCGTGTGCTGGCTTTACCTTTACCGCCAGTTGCCAAGTTTGCCCTTGAAGTAGCGTTTGACGAGCTCCCTGCTTAGGCGCTTGCCAACTTAAGCGCAACATAAACGGTTCGCTAAGCTTTTCACCTTGCCAATGGCTGACTAAAAAGTTAAAACGACTAGCGCGGGATTGATTATCGACAATATTGGCGACAGTGCCTTGCACCAAATGCACTTGTTTATGTAATTGCTCAGGCGCGATATTATTGTGTGCTAACCGGCTTTGGTATTGACTAGCTGCGGTTAAAATCCATGCACAAGCAAAGATAGCGATAGCCACGACACGGAAGTTTTTGATAAATATTAGTAATAGAGAAAATAGCAATATTGCTAACAGCAAAGAAAAATCTGGCACTATAGGTAAGAATAGTGACAAAATAGCGCTGATAATAAATGTCAGTAGCCACCATTCCATAGTGATCACGCTCCATTTAGCAACATAAAGTTAAGAAAGGTTATGCCGAAAAAAATCATTAAACGCCTGATGCCCGATCATCATACGATTAAAACCAATAAGCATTTGCAAATTTTTGGCGCGCTACTGCACAACGCTAACTTATGGCACCTTAATCGCCGTTCAGTGAGTAAAGCTTTTGCCGTTGGCTTATTTTTTGCGTTTATCCCTGTGCCATTTCAAATGGTTTTAGCGGCCGGTGTAGCAATTATAGTACAAGCTAATTTGCCACTTTCTATCGCACTGGTTTGGATCACAAATCCATTAACCATGCCGGCAATTTTTTATTTTTGTTACTTAGCGGGCACCTGGATTATTGGAGCGCCTGCCGGAGAATTTGTTTTTGAAGCAAGTTGGCAGTGGGTGGTTGACAGTGTTTCCACTATTGGACCAGCCTTTCTTATTGGCTGTGGCGTGCTGGCAACAATTTTTGCCATCTTAGGCTATTTCACCATCAATAGCTTATGGCGATTTTCCGTGGCACAGGAATGGAAAAAACGTCAACGCCGACGAGATTAAACCAAGCAACCCCAAAAATCGAGTATTGCACGGTATCAGCCAAAAAAAATCAGACCTTAGGTCTGATTTTTTCGTTTTAATCCAATAATTATTTTATATTATCTGAATATAGTCGATAAGCTATGCTTGCCCTAACACTTGTGCTGGCTCTACTTTTGTTGCCCGCCATGCCGGATAAATGGTCGCTAACAAGCTCATAATTAACGCGGTTACCACGGTATTTATCACATCTTGCTGGCGCAATAAGGTTGGCAAATAATCAATAAAATAAACATCGCCCGATAAAAACTCAACCGATAACAGCCCTTCAATCGTTTTAATGATCTCGGTTAGGTTTAATGAGATAAGAATACCTAAGCCTGCCCCCAACACACAACCAACAATACCGTTCATTAAGCCCTGAAACATAAAACTCGCCATTATGGTACTCGGCTTAGCGCCCATGGTTTTTAATATCGCAATATCGGACTTTTTCTCATTCACCGCCATGATCAAGGTCGAAACAATATTAAAACTCGCCACCGCAATCACTAAAACTAAAACAATAAACATCACTAAGCGCACTAGTTGAATATCGTTAAATAAATGCCCATGACTGCGCGTCCAGTCCTGCATATAAACATAATGGTCAACATTGAAGCCAACATCACGTGCCACTTGTGGCGCGGCGAATACATCTTGTAATTTTAAGCGAATGCCTTGCACCTCACCCGTTTGATAACCTAATAACTCACTGGCTTTTTCTAGGTTAATAAAAGCTTGCGTATCATCAATCGTGCCGCCAAATTTAAAAATGCCGACGATAGTGGCCTGTTGCTTCATCGGAACAGGAAATTTTTGTGCTACCTGGCTAGCTTGTGCATTCGCCGAGCTAACCGGCGGTAATAATAATTGCACTTTATCGCCCACTTGCGCCGAGAGTTTACGCGCTATGCCCGAGCCAATCACCACGCCATTTTCAAGCGCGAGATCTTGCCATTTCCCAGCAATCATATAACGCGAAATAGCAGATACTTGCGACTCTATGGCAACATCAATACCACGTATTTCTACGCCTTTAAGGGCAGCCGATTTTTGCATCATGCCTTGGGTTTTGATAAACGGCGCAGCGGCAATAACCTTTGGATTTTGCACTATGCTGGCAACACTTTCTGGCCAGCGCTCTATTGGCTCGGTTACTGCAACAATTTCACCATGTGGAACAATTGACAATAAATGCGTTGCCAAAGCACGTTCAAAACCGTTCATGGCCGACATTACCACGATAAGTACCATCACTCCGATAGCAATACCGATTGTCGACGACGCCGAGATAAATGACGAAAAGCCTTTACTCTGTCGGCTACGAACATAACGTAAGCCGATAAATACACTTAACGGTTTTAGCACTTAGCTGTCCCCATTTTCTGTTATCTCGACCGAGCGATTAAGTGGCTCTAAGTGGCCGTGATCTAAACGCAGTTGTCGATCCATTTTCGCCGCCAAGGTTAAATCGTGGGTAACAATAACAAAGCTGGTATTTACTGTGCGGTTTAGCTCTTTTAATAATTGGTAGATTTGCTCGGCGGTATCAAAATCTAAATTACCGGTTGGCTCATCCGCTAGCACCAATGAAGGTTTAGTCACTAATGCCCGTGCAATCGCCACCCGTTGACGTTCCCCCCCCGAAAGCTCAGCAGGTCGATGATGAGAGCGATGCGATAAACCGACCTGTTCAAGCATAGCTTTCGCCTGTGCCATGGCAGCTTTGGGTTTATCACCCCGTATCAACAATGGCATAGCGACGTTTTCTTGTGCACTAAACTCCATCATTAAATGGTGAAACTGATAAATAAAGCCGATATGTTGATTACGAAATTTCGCCCGCTGCTTTTCGGATAACTGGTGAATATTAACGCCATTGATAAACACCTCTCCATCGCTTGGCGTGTCTAGTGCGCCCGCTAAGTGCAAAAAGGTGCTTTTGCCACAACCTGAACTGCCAACTATCGCGACTAGCTCTCCGGTGCTAACCGCCAGTTCAAGGTTGGATAATACTGGCGTTGACATCGCGCCTTGCTGGTATGATTTACTTAAGCCACGACATTCCAAGCCCAATGTAGTATTGATGCTGTTGCTGCCGTCATTATCGATATTTTTATTCAAATCACTGTCCATTTTGCTACTACTATTCATTTCTAAGCACCTGTGCTGGCTGAGTCTGCGCCGCACGGTAGGCGGGGTAAAGTGTCGCGACGAAACTCATCGTCAGCGCCGAAGCAACAATCATTAAAATATTAACCGGCTCAAGCGCTATCGGTAATTCTTGCCCTACCGCTAATAAATTCACGCCAAGCACGCTAAATATGGCATTTAAATTTAAGGTTAAAAGTACCCCAAGCGAAACACCCAGTACCACGCCCCACAAGCCATTAACTAAGCCTTGAGTGATAAATATTTTTACAATACCACCGCGATCTAAGCCTAAGGTTTGTAAAATACTGATCTCGCCTTGCTTATCAATCACTACCATCACCAACGCTGAAACAATATTAAACGCCGCCACGGCAACAATTAAACTTAGCATTAACCACATCATATTTTTTTCCATACTGACTGCAGCGAAAAGTGCCCCTTGGCTTTCTTGCCAGCTAACAAATTGCAAGTCAGGATATTTTACCGCCAGTTGCGTAATAACCTGTTCAACATTAAAAGCGTCGTGCAAATATAAACGCAATTGTTGAACGCCATCACCTTTTAATCGCTGCAGCTTTGCGCCATCTTTGATATTAACAAACACCATAGATTCATCGACTTGCGAGCCAACATTAAAAATACCTGCAACAGTAAAGGTACGATGCACTGGCACGCGTCCCATCGGGGTAAATAAGGTTTTATTAGGCAATGTTAACCGTACCGCATCGCCTAAGTTCACGTTTAAGTTACGCGCCAAGGCTTGCCCTAAAATTAGGCTGAACGGTTGCTGCTCTAACGCTGAAAACTGACCATATTCCATGGCGGCATTGACAATATTATGCTGTTCAAATGCCGGCATAATGCCATGCACTAACACCCCTTGTAATGCGGTAGGAGACTGGATCAAGGCTTCACTTTCTTGAAATGGCGTCACTTGTGTTACTTCAGGTAAGGTAAGAATATCACGCTGTAAATCACGCCAATTATCGAATGGAGCTTGCTGGGGAGACATTAACACGTGGGGCACTAAACCCAACACACGGCGTTTTTGTTCGCGCTCTAAGCCGTCCATCACAGACACAACCGTGATCAACGAGGCAACACCGAGCACAATGCCAATAATAGAAAAAAAGGTAATAAAAGATACGAAGCCTTTTCCTTGGCTGCTGCGGCTATATCTTAAGCCGATGTAGAGACTAACGGGTTGAAACATGAACCTTTCTTCACTGTAAATGGCCAAACGCCAAGGCTGATTTTCCCGTCAGCATAACACAGCTCACGGTAATAATTCTGACCTGTTTACTAACTTTTTATCATTTCATTTAAAAAGTGGCACCAAACAATAAAATGAATAACAAAGATCAGCTTTTGCCCAATAAAACCTCGAATATTAGCTCTATATGTGTCAAGTACGCCTAGCGTTCATAAAAACAACAAGCTGATTAATAACAATGAATTACAACATAATTTTTCATCACACCAGAAAGATGTAAATTTAAAAATACAAGCACAGTTCAAGATTATGTAAGCAAAGGTTTCATTTCGCTAGTAAATAGTACTAAGAATCTTTAATATCGAGGGGTTAACCAAATTATTACTAAATTGTGAGTATTGAATGAAAACTATAATAACGAGTGCGGTTTGCACATCTTTACTGTTTATCGCCGGTTGTAATAACGACACGGAAACAGCAACAATTAAAACAACAAAAGCGCCTGTAGAACAAGCGCCTGCAATGCAAAAAACAGCATTAGCTTCTGGCATTGATAAAGCCAATATGGACTTATCAGTGCGTCCACAAGACAACTTCTACCGTTACGTAAACGGCGCATGGTTGAACAACAATGAAATTCCAGGCGACAAAACCTCTATTGGTTCATTTTACGACTTACGTGATGAAGCCGATGACAACGTAAAAGCCATTATCGAAGAACTTGCAGCGACTGAAAACCTAAAAATGGGCAGCGACGAGCAAAAGGTTGCTGATTTATTCCGCTCATTTATGAATACAGAAGCGCGTGATGCCGCGGGTATTGCACCAGTTCAAGGCATTATTGATAGCATCAACGCCTTAAAAGATAAAAACGAATTAGCAACATTTTTTGGTGAAAATCAAAAAAATGGCGTTGGTAGCCCAATAGCATTTTACATCAGTGTTGATGCCAAAGACTCGTCACGTTACGCCACCCATATTTGGCAAAGTGGCTTAGGTTTACCGGATCGTGACTACTACTTCAATGACGCTGAGCGTTTTGAAAACTTACGTACAGGTTATGTCGCTCACATTGAAAATATGTTTAACCTTGCCGGATTAAAAGACGGCAAAGCCGCTGCAGAAACCATTATGGCGCTAGAAACAAAACTAGCCGGTTTCCACTGGACTAAAGTTGAATCACGTGACAGCACTAAGCGCTACAACAAGTTTGATGTTGCCGATTTAAATACCGTCACTGATGCCTTTAACTGGACAGCTTACCTTGATGCACAAGGCGTAGCTGCACAGAAAGATTTGATCATCAACCAACCGTCGTTTGTTAAAGGTTTTGGTGAAACATTCGCAGCAACCTCATTAGCAGACTGGCAGACTTATTTAACATTCCACACATTAAGTAATTTTGCTAGCTCACTAACCACAGCGTTAGATAACGAGAACTTTGACTTTTATTCAAAGCAATTAAGTGGTCGTAAAGAACAACGCCCAATGTGGAAGCGTGGCGTTAGCGTGGTTAATGGCAACTTAGGTGAAGTTATCGGTAAAGTTTATGTTGGCCGTCACTTTAAACCAGAAGCGAAAACTCGCATGACGCAGTTAGTTGAAAACTTACGCGGAGCCTACGGCGCAAGTATTGACGAACTTGAGTGGATGTCAAGCGAAACGAAAAAAGCGGCGCATGTAAAATTGGCTAGCTTTGATCCAAAAATTGGTTACCCGAATAAATGGAAAGACTACTCAGCGCTTGTGATTAAAGGTGATGACTTAGTGGGTAATCAAATGCGCTCAGGCGCTGTGGCTCACCAGAAACAACTCGATAAATTGGGTGGCCCAATTGACCGTCAAGAATGGGGCATGACACCACAAACGGTTAATGCTTATTACAACCCAACCAAAAACGAAATTGTTTTTCCAGCCGCTATTTTGCAACCACCATTCTTTAACTTAAGCGCAGATGACGCGGTAAACTACGGTGGCATTGGCGCAGTAATTGGCCATGAAATGGGTCACGGTTTTGACGACCAAGGTAGTAAATACGACGGCGACGGTAACTTACGTAACTGGTGGACTGAAGAAGATTTAGCCGCCTTTAAAGTACGCGCAGATAACTTAGTAGCCCAGTACGACAACTACGCAGTATTTGATGACTTAAACGTTAACGGTTCATTAACCTTAGGTGAAAATATCGGTGATTTATCAGGTGTTACTATCGCTTACAAAGCCTACAAAGCATCGTTAAATGGTAAAGAAGCCCCTGTAATTGATGGTTTAACCGGCGATCAACGCTTCTTTATGGGCTTTGCCCAAGTATGGCGTGGCAAAATGGTTGAAAAATCATTACGTAACCGTGTAGCAACTGACCCGCATTCGCCAGGTGAATTCCGCGCGCTAGGTTCATTGTCAAATATGCCTGAGTTCTACCAAGCATTTGACGTAAAAGAAGGCGATGCTATGTATATCGCTCCTGAAAAACGCGTTAAAATTTGGTAATCACTTAGTGATTAGTGACTAAATTTAAAAAAGGAGCATCTGCTCCTTTTTTTACGCCTGTGGTTAATAGCTGCTCCTATTTACGGTTTTCATTGTAAAGCAGCATAGTTAACCGTAAAATCATCAGCTTGTTAGAAGATACCGTTAGCCGCACATTTTATAGATATCTATAAAATACGTAGGCTAATTTATAGGGAACACGGTTCAATGCCGTGACTGTACCCGCAACTGTAAGTAACGTTAATACAAGTTATAAGTCAGGACACCTAGTATCAATTTTACGCCAACTAACGATGTTAACGCCGTGCGGGAATACACGTGAGTTACGCCTGTCATCACGACATTTGTACTTTAGTTTTCAGCACATTTATCAAAATTCAGTTCATTGCTTATTGGATTGATTATTAAGTATAAAATGTTCACTGCCTATGAAAACACGCTCTTTAGCTTTTATCCGTTACCTGCGCTGTAGTGTCAGTCCCCTTGTGAGCGGCCTTTAATGTCAAGCTTACTGAGTATTGACGCGCTTTCTTGGTCGGTAGACAAGCAAGCAATTCTTCATAATATCTCTTTTGATGTCGCCCGAGGCGATATTATCGGCATTATTGGCCCCAATGGCGCCGGTAAAACCTCATTACTCAAGTGTTTATTAAATCAATACAAAAATTGGCAAGGTAGCATTAAGCTCAACAATAAAACCCTGACACAATATAGCGCCATTGAGCTCGCGCAAACCTTTGCCTTGGTAGTACAAAACGCGCCACCGATATTTGATTTAAAAATTTATGACGTGATCAGAATGGGCTTACTGCCCCATAAAACCTTATTTGCTGGCGATAGCGATGCCGACAAAAAAAATATCTTACTCGCCTTAAAAAAAGTCGGTCTGGCCGGTAGCGAAAATAAACTGTTTAATACCCTTTCGGGTGGCGAGCAACAACGGGTATTAATTGCGAAAGCATTAGTGCAAAAAGCGAAAATTTTAGTGCTGGATGAACCCACCAATCATCTCGACATTTTTTATCAACATCAAATATTGCAACTGGTTAAAACGCTCAATATCACGGTCATTATGACTATACATGATCTTAATCTTGCCGCGCAGTACTGTAATCGGCTACTACTGATAGATAAAGGCCGTTTAGTCTGCAATGATAGTGTCGATCGGGTATTAAGCCCTGAACTATTAACGAAAACCTTTGGTTTACCTTGCTATCGAGACCACGACCATAATGGTGATGTCGCTAGAGTTTGTTTCTATCCGGCAAAAGTAACTCAAGTTGACAGCACCGACAAACCACAAGACACGACGGGTGTGCAATGAGATCAATCGTCAACATTAAGGGCAAAAATTTTTGGGTGTTTTCAGGCCTTATTGTTTTAACAATATTGTCGGTTATTTTTGCAACAACTTTTGGTCCCGCCACCATTACTAGCAATGATATTTTTCATTGTGTGGTAAACGAGTGCGCTACAGCTATGCACGATATGGTGATTTGGCAAGTGCGTATTCCTCGCGTGCTGGTGGGTTTAGTAGCAGGTATGGGCTTGGCCTGCGCTGGCGCGATATTACAAAATGTCACCCGTAATCCTCTGGCTGATCCATACTTATTTGGTATAATTTCCGGTGCTGGCTTGGGCGCCACCATTGCCACCTTAGTATTAACAAACGAGCAAATGTTGGCACTGCCGTTAGCGGCGTTTCTCGGCGCGTTATTTTCCGTGATTATCGTTTTTGGTATTGCCACCTTGTTGCGCAATATGAACCACTTACTCCTAACTGGCGTTGCCGTATCATTTATGCTCGGCTCTATTAGTCACTTTATTTTGTATCTAGGCGATCCATTTGCCACTAACCGGGTCATATTTTGGTTAATGGGCAGTTTAACTCGGGTGGAAATGTTTCACTTTTATTTGATCAGCGCCATGGTACTGCTGACATTACTGACGATTTTTGCCTTGCACCGGCAAATAGACGCGCTATTACTCGGCGACGAAAGTGCCGCAAGCTTAGGCGTTAACGTAGATAAATTACGAATAATTTTATTAGCCTTATGTGCCGCAATTACTGCCACCATAGTAGCTTATTGTGGCGGCATTGGTTTTGTTGGCCTAATGATCCCGCATATTGTTCGGCAATTGGTTGGCGTAACCACCATGCCGTTAATTGTCGGGTCAGCACTAATTGGCGGCTGCTTTCTAGTGTGGGTTGATGTTGCCGCGCGTAGTGCGCTCAGCAATGTTGAAATTCCCATAGGTATTATTACTTCCGCCATCGGCAGTATTTTCTTTTTAGCGATCATGTATCGCACGCGCAAAACAGGATAATTGATATGACCACAGATGCAGATAAAGATAAAAAACACCAAGAACGTATGCAACGCATTAAAGAAAAAGTTGATGCCCGCATTAATAGCGCCCAAGAAGAGCGCGGCCTACTTATTGTTATTACCGGCAATGGCAAAGGAAAATCAACCTCAGGTTTTGGCACCTTAACCCGCGCCGTTGGCCATGGTTATACCGCGGCAGCTTTGCAATTTATTAAGGGTGAATGGGCGTGTGGTGAACGAAATTTACTCGAAAAAAACGGCGTAGAGTTTCATGTTATGGCAACGGGTTTTACCTGGAACACGCAAGATAAGTCAAAAGACATTGCCGCAGCCCAAAAGGTCTGGCTTGAAGCAAAACGCTTACTTAAAGATGAAACGATTGACGTAGTATTGCTCGATGAACTCACTTATATGTTGTCATACAAATATTTAGACTTGGACGAAGTGATTGAAGCCATAGTCAACCGCCCTGCTATGCAACACGTAATTATTACCGGTCGCGCTTGTCATCGCCGCGTTATTGAACTTGCCGATACGGTCAGTGAAGTACAACCGCTAAAACATGCTTTCGACAATGGTATTAAAGCGCAAAAAGGCATTGATTGGTAAGCAATAGCGCCAAATAACCACGGGAATATTCATGAAATTAACTTACACCTTAGCCATGCTCTGGTTAGCTGCCACGTTTAGCGTAAACGCGCAGGACGGTAACGTCTCGGCTAACACGACTGAAAGCGCAAAGCCTCGCATTATTGCGCTAGCACCTCACATTGTAGAAATGCTGTATAACATTGGCGCCGGTTCGCAGGTAGTCGCAACCACTGATCATGCCGACTACCCACTTGCCGCGAAAAAAATTCCCCGTATCGGCAGTGCGACACGCATTCAAATTGAACGAGTCGTGGAATTACAACCTGATCTGATCATTGCTTGGAAAAGTGGTAACCCCAGTGATGACTTAGCGCGTATTAAACAACTGGGTTTTAATGTGGTTTATTCACAGCCCAATAATTTTAGTGATGTTGCCAACGAGTTACGCTTATTTGGCAAACTTTCAGGTCATAGTAAACAAGCTGAGCAAGTTGCCGAGAAATTTCTTACCGACTTGGCAGAGATTAAAAAACAATACCGCGATAAAAAGCCATTAACCGGCTTTTACGAAGTATGGTCAAGGCCAATAACCACCATAGCCAAAGGCAGCTGGCCGCAACAATTTTTAGATGTTTGCCGCATTAACAATCCGTTTGAGCAAGCAAAAGCACAATACCCGCAAGTCAATATTGAGCAAATATTACAAACCAATGCCGACGTTATTATTCAGCCCTTGTCTATTAATCAAGGAGACAGCGGCGGTTATGATTGGCAAAAATGGCCGATACTACCGGCGGTGAAGCACCAACAAATAATTCGCCTTGATGCCGATGTAGTACACCGCATGACCACGCGCAGCTTGCATGCCCTAACCGATTTATGCCAACAAACCGATAAAAGCCGACAATACTATCAACAATTGGCGCTTTAGCGTTTCCTTATCACATCACTAGCTCAAACATTGTCTTGGCAGGGTTGCTAAGACAATGCTAACTTTATAGCTAACCGCTTTACTACCGTCCAACAAGGAGAACTACATGTCACTCACCACCATTTTCATTATTATTATCGCTGTTGGCTCTGTTATTGCTGGGCTGTTATTAATTAAACAATCCGCTCGCAAATTTGAGCTTAGCGAAGAGCAGAAAAAAAAAGTTGCCGCGCGAAAGGCTGAGCAAGAAGAAAAAGATCATCAACAAGAATAGTGCTACTGTTACTCTATTCTCGTTAGCTCTAGTGGCTAATTACGATAAATAGTTTGAATAAGGCGATAGCAAAATTTAGTTTTTATCGGCCCTTGTACTGCTAATACCGCTTTTTTAAATACCACATTATCAAAAGCTTTCACCATTTGTCCGGCTTTAAACTCCCCTGAATCGCCGCCTTTTTTTCCTGACGGGCAAGTCGAGTTTTTCTTCAGTACACCGAAAACACGGGATATAAGACCAGTTTTTGCTTTACTTGTTAGCACAACAACTTAAAATCACTCTATATTTTCCAAAGCGGCTTTCTCCATGAGTTCAATACAGCATTTATTTGATAATAATCAGCAATGGTCTGAAAAAATAAAACAAGAAGATCCTAACTTTTTTAAGAACTTATCTGAGCAACAAAGTCCGGAATATTTATGGATAGGCTGTTCTGACTCGCGCGTACCGGCAAACGAATTATTAGGCATGCAGCCGGGTGAAGTGTTTGTGCATCGCAATATTGCCAATCAAGTGATCCATACTGACTTAAACTGTCTGTCGGTGATCCAATTCGCCGTCGACGTACTCAAAATTAAACATATTATTGTCTGTGGTCACTATGGCTGTGGTGGCGTTATTGCATCACTAGACGATAAAAGCCATGGCTTAATTGACAATTGGTTGCATCATATTAAAGATGTGTATCGATTTCATAAAGCGCGCTTAGATGCCGTTGCCGATAAAGAAGAGCGTATAAAGCTGCTATGTGAATTAAATGTTATTGAGCAAGTGGCCAATGTTTGTAACACCACTATTTTGAAAAAAGCTTGGGAGGGTAACCAAGACGTCACCGTACATGGTTTTGTTTATAATTTACATGACGGTATTTTAAAAGATTTAGACGTTTCGGTCGGTGGTCATAAATAGCTAGGTTGCATTTAATCACCTAAAAAAATGTAACCTTGATAGCATATACAATCGCTATCAGCTTGTTGCGCTCCTTATTCAATGAGCTAACGTATTGCCTGGTTTAAACATCAGGCACTCATTAGCGATCATTAGCTAAAGTATGCCCGATGCCCAAAACATAATTATTGGCCGACGAGCGCCAGCAACATCTGCGCATATACCGCCATGGTAGGGCTATTTTTTCGAGAGGCCAATACCACCGACACAGGGCGTGTATTTAATGGCGCACAAATTCTTGCTGACATCACCATGACTTGCTATCACCAAGCCTTATACAGCGCCACCTCTGGCCAAGTTAATTACCATAAACGTACTGTAGTTTGTTGGCGCACCGAGAAAGTCATATATTAACATATCTACAGACAACATCATTAAAACCAAATCACGTGTTAACAAACCGCGGTTATTCCACGGTGAAGTTATCGAATAAAGCTAAGCAATAAATAAACGGCTAACACGACGGCAACCCATAATGCCATACTGCCTGATGGGTAATGCTGAGAAAGCAAACCACTTAATCTATTATTTCTTCCCGCAAGATAAGCCAAAGACTGCTGTAATACTGCTTTTAATTTATCCCGCACCATGCGATCCGTTGCCCAAATAACATTAAGCATGGTGTGCAATATATTTGGCATAGCACGGCGATAACACCAATCAAAATCTAAGTGTGTTGAGCGAAGCTCGGGCGGGTATATGCCTTTCAAGTTAAGCCAAACAAAGGCTAAGGCCGAAAAAAACAACAGC
Source organism: Cognaticolwellia sp. (assembly GCA_049614565.1). Lineage (GTDB taxonomy): Bacteria > Pseudomonadota > Gammaproteobacteria > Enterobacterales > Alteromonadaceae > Cognaticolwellia. The sequence goes on from JBMZDW010000031.1 coordinate 19,983, forward strand.
TGTGTTTGCGCTAAAACGTGCGTAGCATCATAGGGGTTATATCCGGTATCAAACGGTAACAAGGAGTATAAGGCAGACGGGTAAATACCAATTGCCATACAAAGACCGGCAGCGATAGCCATCGCAAACAACATATTTTTTGGCGGATCGCTTGCCCGAATACCGGAATCATGGGCGAAGAAGGCAAAATAAGGGATCTTAATACCGGCATGATGGAACACCCCCGCGGAGGCAAACAGTAACATCAACCAAGTCCAGTCATAGCCTTGTTCGAGTGCGGCTGTCATCACCATTGATTTGCTGACAAAACCACTAAAAAGAGGGAATGCCGAAATGGACGCTGCGCCAACGATACATAACATGGTGGTCTTGGGCATCGTTTTGTAAAGGCCGCCTAAATCAGAGCCATTTATCCGTCCAGTCATGTGCAATACCGCGCCCATCGACATAAATAATAATCCTTTAAAAATCACATCATTAAAGGCGTGAGATACGGCGCCATTGATCGCTAGTGCCGTACCTATGCCAATACCGACCACCATAAAGCCAACTTGATTAATTAAGCTATAGGCCAATACCCGACGTAAATCATTTTCAATCACAGCAAAAAATATCGGGAAACAGGTCATGGCAGCACCAATGTAAACCAGTAGCTCAGTGCCCGGATAAGCTCTAGCCAAGGCGTATACTGCGACTTTGGTGGTAAAAGCACTGAGAAAAACCGTGCCCGTGACCGTCGCTTCTGGGTATGCATCGGTAAGCCAATTATGGGCGAGAGGAAACGCACATTTAATGCCAAAGGCAATAAAGATAAGCCAGCTGGCTGTGCCATCGAGACCAATAGCAACAAATGCTAATGTGCCGGTTTCTGCTGCATAAAAAAGCGTTCCCGCTAATAGAATAACCCCTGAAAGCATTTGAATAATGAGGTAACGCATCCCTGCACCGTACGAACGTTGTGTGCGTCGTGCCCAAATAAGAAATACAGAGGTAAAAGCGAGTAACTCCCAGAAAACAAATAATGTTAATAAATCTCCTGCAAACACGGCGCCCAAGCCACTCCCTGCGTATAGCATTGCCGCCACTTGTTGTACCGTGTCTTTAACATGCAATGAGTAAATAATGGCGATTAGCGCGGCTAAGTGAAAAACATAGCCAAACATCAGACTTAGTTTGTCGACACGGTAAGGACTCAGTTGATAATCAAGAAAGGTAAATTGTAAATATACCCCTTCTGGAACCATCCACAGATGCAAGACACTGATAATTGGCACCGCTATCATCAATGCATTACGCACAACGCCACGCGTACATAATGCGATTAACGCGCCGACAAAAAATGGAACAAAAGCAGGAATATCAATCATCCACATGCTGCTCTCCATTTTTTTTATTAGCCTTTATTGTCGTGTTCTCTTGGTTATTATTGAGGTTAGTGTCGAGGTTGTTTTTATTGTCTTTTTCGTAATAATTTTCATCACGCATAAGAAAGGTTCTCATCCACGTTGCCACTACGACCAAGAGCACACAGCCAACAAAACCGTATACCGGATAAAAGGCCCACATATTTTCCCAACGATGCATAATGTGTCGATGGATAACAAAATCTAAAACAACTAATACGGCACAACACGCATAAAGCAGGTGCAATACACGTTTTATATTTTTTGGCTCATCAAATATGTATTTTTTCTTATGGTTCATACACTACCCCCTACCCGCTAAAATTGCCGCCGACAAAGCAAATAAAGGCTGCGGATAAATAAATAAGATCAAGCAGCCGAGCGTGGTTATGCCAATGGCAATTAACGACGCGAATGGCGCTTCTTTAATCTCTTCTCGACTAAATTTTTGCTCATAACTAGCGGGGTTATTTTGCGCTTGAGTTAACGCACTAGAAAAAAAGGCGTGAAAAGGGATAGGTAACAAATAAGCAATATTAAGTAACGAACTCAGCATCAGGACGCTCATCAATATCCATTGCTGACTTTCCATGGTTCCCATCAATAAAAACCATTTGCTCCATGTACCTCCGGTTGGTGGAACCCCGATAATACTTAAGCTTGCAATAAAAAATGCCATCATAGTGAACGGCATTTGACGGCCAAGGCCACGCATTTCACTTATTTGGGATTTATGTGCGGCAACTAAAATGGCCCCTGCGCAAAAAAACAAGGTGATTTTACCAAATGCATGGGTTGCAATATGCATCGAACTTCCCAAAACCCCAGAGGAAGTGGCCAACAGCGCCCCCATTGTAATGTACCCCAGTTGGCTCACGGTCGAATAAGCCAGTCTTGCTTTTAAATTATCTTGTCGCATAGCGACAATCGAGGCCAATAACACTGAGCCCGCCGCCAAATAAAGTAAAAATTGAGTGGTTGGTAATACCGACAATAAATCTAAGCCAAAAATATACACACAAACTTTTAAAATGGTGAAAACGCCAGCTTTTACTACTGCAACAGCATGTAATAACGCGCTGACAGGCGTTGGGGCAACCATAGCTGCAGGCAGCCAGCGATGAAACGGCATAACTGCCGCTTTGCCAATACCGAAAATAAAAAGCACCAGCAGTGTTCCTGCAATAACTTTATCAACATTGGCGTCAAAGATGCCGCCAGATTTAAAATCTAACGTACCTGCAACAAACCAAGTCGTTGCGATGGCAAGGAGAAAAAATACGATTGAGGTACTTAATAAAATGGCCAAATAAACCCGCCCGCCACGTTTAGCTTTTTCGGTACCTGAATGTGTAACCAAGGGGTAGGTAGAAAGTGTAAGTACTTCATAAAAAACAAATAGCGTAAATAGATTAGCTGAAAAAGCGATCGCCATAACACAGCCAATAGCTAACGAAAAACAGGCATAAAAACGGGTCTGGTTTGCCTCTTGATGACTGCGCATATAACCAATAGCGTAAAATGTCGTAATCAACCATAAGAAGCTGGCAATTAACGCAAACAACATGCCTAGTGGTTCAATGGTAAAACTGATGCGCAAATCAGGCATGATCTCCAACCAAAAAACCGTCACCGTCCCTCCAGAGTTTATACTTTGGTATAAACTAAAAACGATATACAGCAAGATAATACTCGCTGTAATCGTGACCGCTTCCCGAAGATTTGCTTTTTTACCGGTAAAAATAATACCTAACGTTGTTAATAACGGTATCGCAATAGACAGTTGTAACATCAGCTCTAAAGAAAACGTCATTGTGCTGCTCCAAACAGATTTTCAGCAGCAGATTGTGCGACCTGAACACTAAGGCGACTGTCTATACCGAAATAAACATTGGCAATGATTAATCCCCATATGGGGAGCAAAAAAAGTAGCGGTACTTCATTTACAGGTTTGGCGCCGGCGAGAGGCTCTTTAAAATAAACGGCTTCAACGATACGCCAAACATAAATAACCGCTAATACTGAACCTAACAGAATAAGCACGGCAATAGGCCACCAACCTTTCTCAATCAATGCGCTTAAGAGATACCACTTACTAACAAAACCTACCGTTAACGGCACACCAATTAAACTTAAACCACCAACTACAATGGCGGCCATCGTCAGTGGCATCTGACGCCCTAGTCCATGAAAACCAGACAATTGCGTTGTACCAATTCGGTAAAACACCGCACCTAACGCTAAAAAAATGGCACTTTTCATCAGGGCATGATTAAACAAATGTAGTAAGGTGGCTGTTAGTCCCGTAATCGTACTGGTGCTGAGTCCAACAATAATGTAACCAACCTGCGCTATGCTTGAATAGGCAAATACATGTTTCACATTTTTCTGATAAATAGCGGCGCTAGAAGCCACCAATATGCCTGTCAAGCCGAGCAATAAAAACAAGCCCTGCAACGGTAATGTTGTAAAAGAAAAAGACAGCCCAAACACGGTAAAAGTGAAGCGAATTAGTAAGTAAATTGCCACTTTAGTTGCCGTTGCGGCAAAGAAGGCGGTGACAATTGATGGCGCATAGGCATAGGCATTGGGTAACCAAAAATGCAGCGGAAATAAAGCTAACTTTAAGCAGACACCTACCATAACAAAAGCAAAGGCACTGAATACTGTCCGTGTCTGAGCAACTTCTGGCAAGCGCTGAGATAGATCCTCCATATTTAACGTACCAGTCATTTGGTACATCAAGCCTATACCAATGAGAATAAAGGTTGCGCCGATGGTGCCCATTATCAGGTATTGGTATGAAGCCCAGAGTGCTCGTCTATCTTTACCTAAGGCGATTAATGCATATGCTGAAAGCGAGGATATTTCAAGAAACACAAAAATATTAAAAGCATCCCCAGTAGATACAATCCCTAGCATCCCCGTGAGCGATAGCAGGTATAAAATATAAAAAAGCGTTTGTTTTTCTTTCGATATTTCCTTTTCGATACTCGTTTGCGCAGCAATTAACACTGTGGTGCTAATTGCTGAAATTATTAACAATAAAAAAGCATTCAGTTTGTCAATTCGATATTCAATGCCCCAGGGCGCTTCCCAGCCCCCTATCTCGTAGCTAATACCCCCTGTCGTCATCACTTGCTGTAACAACAATATGCTTATTATAAATGCTAACGCGCTAGTAAAAAGTGAAAACAGCCAAACTAGTTTTGGTCGCTGTAATAATAAGCATATCGGTGCTGAAATTAACGGCACAATAACCTGTAAAATGGGCAGATGTGACATCACGCTTAGTCACCTCCTGATACAACTTTTTGTGAATCTGCTTGGCTTTTGTTATCTAACGCTTGGATTTCATTTTCCTCAATACTGCCATATGCCTCTTTAATGCGAACCACAAGCGCAAGTCCCAAAGCCATCGTCGCAATACCAACAACAATGGCGGTGAGAATTAAGACATGCGGTAAAGGATTAGAATATTTAGTTATGCCATCAGCCAATATCGGTGCGCTGCCACCGTCGACTTTCGCCATGCTAATATAAAAGATAAATACAGAAGTTTGAAAAATAGCCAGTCCCACTATCTTCTTGATTAAATTACCATGGGCGATAACAATGTAAAATCCGCACATCATCAATACAACAACCGCCCAATGATTAAAAAGCCCCATAATCATGATACTGACTCCTGATCGTTACTGTGACGATTGCAATTTTGCTGCTGCATTTCTCTACGACCGGAAAAATTGAAAAAAATAATCAGCATCACGGCAGTCACGGTACAACCTATGCCCCACTCAATTAATAAAACCCCTAAATGTTGCCCGGCAATAGGATCACTAGCTAAGACATTATAATCAAAGAAATTTCCGCCATTTAGTAAAGATACAACGCCAACACTGCCATAAAGCAAAACACCGACCGCAGCAATGATTTGAATAAAGGATTGATTAATGACCTTACGTGCCGTATTCAAGCCAAATAGCATAGTGTATAAAATAATCGCAGCGGCAAAAATAACCCCAGCCTGAAACCCACCTCCTGGGCCAAAATCACCATGAAATTGAACATAAAGCGCAAACAATAAAATAAATGGCAATAATATTTTCGCGACAATACGGATGATAAGGTACTTTTTATGCATAGAATCATCAATGGCAGCCAGCGTTTGGCGATCTTTAGGACGACGCACTGCTGATAACAAAGCTAACACGCCAATACCCGCGGTAAAAATAACCACAACTTCACCAAAGGTATCGAATGCTCGGTAACTTGCCAGTACCGAGGTAACGATATTAGGTAAACCAACTTCTTGCATTGAATCATTGATATAGCGGGGAGCAACATGATTGTGGACTGGAGCATCTTCAGCGCCAAAATATGGCATATCTAACGTACCATAGAGCAGTAACCCACCAGTAAATACCACCACCAATAAAGCTAGTGTAGGTTTATGCCGAGAAGCGTGTTCATTACGTCCGGTCATGGCAATAACCACTAACATCAGTAACGTGGATATGCCTGACCCGACCGCTGCTTCCGTGAATGCCACATCAACCGCGTCCATCGCAACAAAAAAACTCGCCGACAATAAGCCGTAAATCCCCAACAGCATTACTACCGTAAATAAATCTTTCATTTTTATAATGGCAAAAGCAACCACGAGCAATAGCACTAATAGGCCAATATTAATCAAGAATTCGATGAGCTTGTTTCCTTAACGTTATTATTGTGTGCTAGTGTCGGTGTAAGTCCGTTGTACATGGCAGCTTTGGCCAGCACATGACTGGTAGTCGGGCCTAATAAGAAGGTGAATAGTAAGATCATGACTAATTTAGCCAAGATTAAAAAATCTGTGCTGTAAAACATCAGTCCGATTAAAATCATACTCGCACCTAACGTATCAGTTACCCCCACGGCATGCATTCGGGTATAAAAGTCAGGAAAGCGTAAAAGACCAACGCCACCAGAAATACAAAAAAAACTGCCAACGACTAAAAAAAAGGCACCGCAAGTATTTAAAATAACCTCCATTTAAAGATCCTTTTCTATCGGTTTTTCATCGCAAGGCGAGTGTCTAAATTCGTTGCTATCTGCGTAACGTAAAACACCGATAACACTGATAAAATTGATTAATGCGTAGACAATTGCGATATCCAGAAACTCTGGTCGCCCCATCACAAAGCCCAACAACGCAATTAACAACACGGTTTTTGTCCCAAACATGTTGACCGCTAAAATACGATCATAAAGTGTCGGACCAACAATTCCTCTGATGATGGCTAAAACCATAACAATAAAAATAGCGACGGTGGCGGCAATTAACATTAGCGCTCCAACACACTTACACGGCGATCCATTTCACCGCTGATTAGCGACTCGATATCTTTTTGAACTAGTGCGTGGACAAGGACTTCATCGTCCACCAGATCAATTGTGACGGTACCCGGCGTTAAGGTAATAGAGTTCGCATAAATCACTTTTCCCATATCCGTTTTTTGGCTAATTTTAATTCTGCTTAGCGCCGGAGAAATGCTTTTATTGCCTAGCCAGATATGCTTTACCACAGTAATATTGGCTTGCACGATTTTTTTAATAAGCCAAAGGTAATACGTAAAAATTTTTCGGGTTAAATGAAATGGTTGCGACTCGCAATCAACGACATCCATCTTGTGGACAATGGCTAATACTAAAATGATCGCAACGAAACCAAGTGCCAAAATTAGCAAGGTATAATGACCTGAATTCAGCAGCCAAAATGCCACTAAAGTCAAAAACAAACTTAACGTATGACCTTTCATAATTCTCCACTTTTTCCTAATAAAATTTTACGAAAAACAATACGAATCGCTTTTTGAATAACACGGTTGATAGCGCTAAGAAGATCCTTTTGCGTTTCTTCAACCACGACATCGGAGAACCGATTAAGCGACAGCTTTAACGTGCAATGCGGATATAACTGCCCGTCATCTATATCAACTTGAGATATGATTAAAATAACGGCTGAGATATGCGCCTCCACTTTTGAAAATGCAAATATTAATCTTTGCTCAATACTCGCGACTAATGTTTGGTCTACCTCGTGCAACCTATTTTGAATATCGATCTTCATCGTATGCGCTTTTATTTACTTTTAGCTGAGCATATTTTTTTAATCTCGCTGTATATTCGATCATGAAGGGCTTTGACTGTGTCGATGGGGGGCAATACATCACCGGCAAAGCTATCAAGGATTTGCGTTTGTAATTCGCCAAGCGGTGGACAATGCGTAGGACGTTTTTTTATTAAAGCTCGCTGCCCTTTTTTTCCCACCCGATTTACATACGCTCTTTCGGTAAAAGAACTGTTTTTAGCGCTTTCTTTGGTTAGAGCATCACCTTTTATATGAGCAGTATTTAATGTGGCACTAATAAAACCACGGATATAAAACACACAAGCTTGAGTATTAGCGTTAGCTGAATGCGTTTTAAAAGCATGACATGACATAAGTAGTTTCTGATCATTACCAAGTTGGCTCCGCTCTTTGCTTACCGCTTGCAATGAAAACAGCGCCAGCACCAAAACACAATGAACATAGAAATTCTTATTATTTTTACGCCGAGAAAAAAAACTTTTTTCACTAAGTGACATAAAAACCCCACAAGGTATTTAGTAAGAATTGTTTAATTTATAGCCTACTTGTCGTTGTAGGTAAATTCGAATATTATTGATAATACCATCGAAAAAATCTGGTATTAAAATTTATGAGTCCGCTGAACTATAATCATTTATTTTATTTTTATGTTGTTGCTATTGAAGGAACTATTACCAAAGCCAGTGCTCGATTGAATCTAACGCCACAAACCATCAGTGGTCAAATAACCAGCTTTGAAGCTCAAATTGGGGTTAATTTGTTTGACCGCAAAGGAAAAAAGCTGTGTCTTTCAGAAATGGGGCAGTTGATCTACAGCTATGCTGAAGAAATTTTTCAACTCGGTGATGAAATAAAACATATTCTGCAAAGGCAGCAGCCCGTGCTATGGCACACTTTTACTGTCGGCATAACGGATGTCATTCCTAAAATATTGGCACATCAATTACTGTCACCGGTATTAAATATGAAAGAACGTGTTCGCTTGATTTGTGTCGAAAATGATCAAAATAGTTTATTGGCAGACTTAGCGGTTAATAAGTTAGATTGTATTTTAACAGACCAACCGCTGCAGTTGGGCAATCACGTCAAAGCATACAATCATTTATTAATTGAAAGCGACTTTACTTTTTTTGCTGCTGAATCATTAGTGAATGCACCTATTGTCGACTTCCCTGACGCTTTAGCAGAATTTCCTTGGCTAATGCAGAGTAAAAAATCAGAAATAAGAGCGCGTTTATCATCATGGCTAGGAAAGCACAGTATATCACCGAATATTATTGCTGAATTCGACGATAGTGCATTGATGAACTCATTTGGACAAGCGGGTTATGGCATTTTTAGTAGCCCGACGCTTATTGAAAAACACGTTGCGGAAAAATACCATGTCAATATTATCGGGCGTACCGATGAAATTCAGGAACGTTACTACATTATTTCACCTGAACAAAGGTTAAAACATCCCGCTATCCTTGAAATCGTCACCGCCGCACACAAGCAATTTTTATAATTCACCTTCAATGGCGATCAGCCCTATAGTTAACCTAAACTCGATTAACCACCAGCCGCATTCAATCAAGATTCGTTAATTGTCCGCCCTTAGCTAACTAACCTGA
>JBMZDW010000032.1:0-28430 GCA_049614565.1 Cognaticolwellia sp.
TTGGTGGTGTGGGTGTTGTCGGTGTGGCTGTGCCTTTCATTGGATCTTGGAACCCTAGCGCTCGAGCGAAAGCTGCAGGTGCGCCGGTTGAGGTCAATGTAAGTAAGATAGAGCCTGGTCAATTAATTCGTGCTGAGTGGCGCGGTAAGCCGGTATATGTTGTCCGTAGAACGGAAGAGATTCTGGCGACCTTAAGTGCACATGATGGGCAGTTAAAAGATCCGCAATCAGAAGTGCCACAACAACCTGTTTATGCTACGAATGAAACTCGTTCGATTAAACCTGAATTTTTGGTAGCACTAGGGGTTTGTACGCACTTAGGTTGTGCGCCAACACATCACAAAGGCGATTTTGACCAACATGTTGATGGCGTTAAAGACGGTTTCTTCTGTCCTTGTCATGGTTCTAAGTTTGATATGGCCGGTCGTGTATTCCAAAGTGTACCTGCACCAACGAACTTAATGGTGCCTGACCATTCATTCCCTAATGACAACACGCTGTTAATTGGTGTCGCGCAAGGAGAAGCATAATGTTCGCTAACTTAATGGCTTGGATTGAACAGCGTCTACCTTTGATGGACGCCATGAACAAACACGCTGCCCAATACCCAGCACCAAAGAACTTCAACTTTTGGTATGTATTTGGCATTTTGGCCAGCGTTGTTTTAGTTAACCAATTGTTAACCGGTGTGTGGTTAACGATGAATTATGAACCGTCAGGCGATGGCGCATTTGCTTCGGTAGAATACATTATGCGTGATGTTGATTACGGTTGGCTGCTACGTTATATGCACTCGACGGGCGCATCAGCGTTTTTCGTGGTTGTATACATGCATATGTTCCGTGGCATGATCTACGGCTCGTACCAAAAACCGCGTGAGTTACTGTGGTTATTCGGTATGTTAATCTTCTTAGTGCTTATGGCTGAAGCCTTTATGGGTTACTTGTTACCTTGGGGTAATATGTCGTACTGGGGCGCACAGGTTATTATCTCTATTTTCGGTGCAATTCCGGTGATAGGTGATGATTTAACATTATGGATCCGTGGTGATTATGTTATTTCTGGCGCAACGTTAAACCGCTTCTTTGCTTTGCATGTTATTGCCTTGCCATTAGTGTTAGTGGTGTTGGTATTTTTACATATTTTAGCGCTACACGAAGTGGGTTCAAATAACCCAGACGGTACCGATATTAAAAAGCCTAAAGGCAGCGTACCTCCTGAAGAGCAAAGCAAATTTACCTTCCACGAACAATACACTAAGAAGTACGATATTGTTGATGCGGTACCATTCCACCCTTACTACACAGTAAAAGATTTAGTGGCTGTGGTTATTTTCTTAATCGTATTTTGTGCGGTGATGTTTTTTGCACCTGAAGGTGGCGGTTACTTTATTGAGGCGCCAAATTTTGAACCGGCTAATGGTTTGAAAACTCCTGAGCATATTGCGCCAGTGTGGTACTTCGGTCCGTTCTACACGGTTTTACGTGTTGTGCCTGATAAGCTATTAGGTGCTATCGCTATGTTTGGTGCGATTGTCGCGTTATTTATGTTACCTTGGTTTGACCGCGGTACGGTGAAATCAATCCGCTACCGCTGTACGGCTCATACGGTAAACCTTGTGCAATTTGCTATTTGTTTTATTATTTTGGGCGTATTAGGTACGTTACCGGCCAACCCGCTGAATAATATGATTGGTACTATCGCAAGTTTCGGTTATTTTGGTTTCTTCGTGGCGCTGTGGATTTACAGTAAAAATGAAAAAACTAAGCCAGTTCCAGAGAGGGTGACAGGATAATGAAAAAATTTCTTTTCGCAGTGTTAACTGCACTACCTATGCTGGCCATAGCCGCAGGTCCCAGTTTAGACTTAGATAAAGCGAATAATGATTTATCTGATAAAGCATCACTAAAACGTGGTTTTGAGTCATACATCAATTATTGTTTAGGTTGTCATCAGTTAAAGTATCAAAGATACAACCGTACTTTTGATGACTTAGGTATTTCTGATGCAGATGGTATGGCTAACTACATGTACACCGGTGAAAAAGTCGGTGATCATATAACCAACACTATGCCAGCTAAAGAAGCCGCTAAGTGGTTTGGTAGCACACCACCGGATCTAACGTTAGAAGCACGCTTTAGAAGCCCAGATTGGATTTACACTTACTTGCGTTCTTTCTATGTTGATGAAAAACGCCCATTTGGTGTTAACAATAAAGTATTTAAAGATGTTGGTATGCCGCACGTATTGCAAAACTTGCAAGGTGTTCGCACTATGGACGAGCATGGTGTGCTTTCTGAAGCTACTGGCGGTTCAATGACCGCAGAAGAATATGATGAATTTGCCCGTGATTTAACCAACTTCTTAGAATATACCGGTGAGCCAAACAAACTTGAACGCGAAAACATGGGTTATTGGGTTATTGGTTTCCTATTTATCTTGTTATTCTTTTCATACTTACTGAAAAAAGAATACTGGAGAGATGTGCACTAATTACCTATGTTAGGTAATACGTGTCAACGTTAGATATTACTGGGGGCTTTGGCCCCCTTTGTTAGTTTTTTATTAAGAATTTTTTGGAGGCATTATGGCCATAGCCGCAAACAAACGCTCTGTTATGACTTTATATTCGCATGCAGATGATATGTATAGTCATCAAACTCGCATCGTATTGGCAGAGAAGGGTGTCGGTGTTGACATCAATTTAGTTGACTTAGCCAACTTGCCTGAGGATTTATTGGATTTAAATCCTTACGGTACTGTGCCAACGTTAATCGATCGTGAATTAGCACTTTATGAAGCGTCGATTATTATTGAATACTTGGACGAGCGTTTCCCTCATCCACCTTTGATGCCGGTTTACCCAGTATCGCGTGGACGTAGCCGTTTAATGATGCACCGCATCGAGCAAGACTGGTACAGCCTAGCGAAAACTATCTACAATGGCCCAGCTGATGCCGCAGCAAAAGCGCGTCAAGAGTTGAAAGAAAGCTTGCTAAGCGTGGCACCAATTTTGAATGAAGCACCTTACTTTATGAGTGAAGAATTCAGCTTAGTAGATTGTTACTTAGCACCGTTATTGTGGCGTTTACCTGTTATGGGTATTGAGCTAGACGGTCAAGGCTCAAAAGAATTAAAATCTTATATGCTAAAAGTGTTTGAACGTGAGTCTTTTCAAGCATCATTAACCGAAGCAGAGCGTGAATTACGCTTTGGCGCACCGGTATAAAGACCTAAGTCATGACCAGCGAAATGACATCTAATAAGCCTTATATTGTTAAGGCTTTTTATAACTGGATTTCAGATAATGGCTTAACACCTTATATCGTTGTAGACGTTAATGTTTATGGCGTTATGGTACCGATGTCTTATGTGAACGACGGTCAAATCGTGCTAAATGTTTCAGGCTCTGCCGTGGGTAGTATTGCCTTAGGCGATAGCAGTATTGAACTCAGTGCCCGCTTTGGCGGTAAACTTGAGCATATTACCGTGCCATATGGCGCAATAGCCGCTATTTACGCGAAAGAAAACGGTGCCGGTACATCGTTAGAAATAGAGCATCCCGCACTTGAAGATGTGATTGAGGAAAGCAAACCTGCACCTGTACCGCCATCACCGATGAAAGTGGTTGATAGCTCAGCGCGTACAAAAAAATCAGCAGATGACAATCCAAAGGGAAAGTCGCCAAAAGCGAAAAAACCTAGTTTATCTGTGGTGAAAAAAGATTAATTAATATCTTTGTATGAATCATTTCATTGTTAAAAAAAGGTAAGCTCATCGCTTACCTTTTTTATTGCCTAGCGTATGAGAACACTAGAGTTGAGCAAAACAACGATCCGCTGCTGCTAAGGTAAATTCAATTTCTTGTTCACCATGGGCAGTTGATAAAAAGCTCGCTTCAAATGCTGATGGCGCAAGGTAAACCCCTTCGTCTAACATTAAGTGGAAGAAGCGTTTAAACTTCTCACCATCACAGGCGGTGGCTTGCGCAAAGCAGGTAATGTTCTCTTCTTCGGTAAAGAAAAAGCCAAACATAGCGCCAACATAATTAATCGCTAACGAAACACCATTGCGCTCTGCTGCGGCTTTAAAGCCCATGGCAAGTTTTTCTGTGGCGTCGCTTAGCTGCTGATGTTTATCACCTTGGCACAATTCATTTAGTGAGGCTAAACCTGCTGCCATGGCAATTGGGTTACCTGATAAGGTACCGGCTTGATATACTGGACCAACCGGGGCGATGTAGTCCATGATTGCTTTTTTACCGCCAAATGCGCCAACCGGCATACCGCCACCGATCACTTTACCTAAAGTGGTTAAGTCGGGCACAATATTGTAATGGGCTTGAGCGCCGCCTAAAGCGACACGAAAGCCGGTCATCACTTCATCAAAAATTAGTACGCTTTGGTATTGATCACAAACAGCGCGTAAGCCTGCTAAAAAGCCTTCAACCGGTGGAATACAATTCATATTACCAGCAACGGGTTCAACAATAATACAGGCAATTTCATCGCCAAATTCAGCAAATACTGCTTTGACTTGCTCAATATTGTTATAACTAACGGTCAGTGTGTGCTTAGCAGCATCATCAGGAATACCCGGTGAACTTGGCACACCCATAGTTAACATACCCGAACCGGCTTTCACCAATAACGAGTCGGCATGGCCGTGATAACAACCTTCAAATTTTAATATTTTGTCACGACCGGTAAAGCCACGGGCTAAGCGGATAGCACTCATGGTGGCTTCAGTACCTGAACTGACCATACGTAATTTTTCCATTGACGGTACAAGTTCACGTACTTTTTCCGCCATGGTAATTTCTAGCTCAGTTGGTGCGCCAAAGCTTAAACCGTTTTGCGCGGTTTCAATCACGGCATTTAAAATCGCTGGGTGATTATGGCCTAAGATCATCGGGCCCCATGAACCAACATAATCGACATACTTTTTATCTTCGGCATCGAAAATATAAGCACCTTGGGCTTTTTTAATAAATAACGGCGTACCGCCAACGCCGTTAAAAGCGCGAACGGGTGAGTTGACACCACCGGGGATGATAGCTTGTGCTTGGTTAAATAATTGCTGTGAATTTTGCGTCATAATATTCTACTCGTTGTTAACGTAACCTGCTATTGAGGTTGGAATTAGCTTTTGTTGGTGTGCCAAGTAACCGGCTTTTCAAATTGACTGAGTTTATTTTCAACCCCTAAACTCAAGGCAAATAAAGCCATACGTACTAACACGCCATTTTGTGCTTGGCGAAATATCGCTAGGTTATCTAAGTCATTTAAATCAATATCGAGCTCATTGGCTTCGGCGCGAGAATCGCGCGGTAATGGGTGCATGATCACTGTGTGGTCATGGCAATATTGCTGATAAATTTCGCGATTTAAGCTGAAATGCCCGCGGTATAAATCCGCCTCATCTTTACTGGCAAAACGCTCTTGCTGAATGCGGGTTTGGTAAATGACATCGCAGGCTAAATTGCCTTCAATTTTATCGGTCATCACCACTTGATGGCCAGCATCAGATAAGGTCGCTACCACGCTGTCAGGCATTTGTAATGCTTTTGGCGCTATCATGGTGACTTTGATGTTGTTGTATAAGCTCAGTAATTTCGACAATGAATGTACGGTTCTGCCGTGCTTAAGATCACCCATTAAAACGATATTTAGACCGTCTAAGCCCATATCATAACGTGCCATTTCAGACTGAATAGTAAATAAGTCGAGTAAGGCTTGTGTAGGGTGTTCATTGGCGCCGTCACCACCATTAATCACCGGCACGCTGCTGCCTTGAGCGAACTCTGCTACAGAGTGCATAGTGGGGTGGCGCATAGCGATAACATCAGAATAACCACTGATCACGCGTGCAGTGTCAAATAATGATTCACCTTTTGACAGTGATGAGTTTTCTTGGCCAACAGTTTCTCGCACAAAGCCACCGAGTAAATTAAAGGCACTGCCAAAGCTCACTCGTGTACGGGTACTGGGCTCGAAAAAGAGATTGCTGAGTATGGCACCGTCAAGCACATGACAGCGCTTTTGTCGCATGGCGTAGGGTGCCATTAAGGTAGAAACTTCTAAAATACGAGAAATACTTGCTCGATCAAATTGTGAAACGGATAGAACGTGGTTTCCTTCAAACTTCATCATCGCCATTACCTAAAGGTTAGAAATCATCAGCAAAGCACAGTGCGGCTGCGTTTGCTAAGGTCATTATCTAGTGACTTATCGCGTTTAACGATAAGAAAAATTTGCTGCGAAATATAGCATAAAAGTCCCCTACAGAGAACGCTTGATATTGATTTGGATTAAGAAAGCAAACTAAGAGTTACACAAGGTAGAAAAATTTCTCGGCTAGGTTATAGTAGTGACTCAATAAGCGGTAGGCTATTCTAGTTGTGCAGAATTTTTTAAAGTGTTTTTTTCTAATATCCTTGCTAGTGAGTAGTAAGTTGCTTTATGCGCAAGAGGTGATTCGATATCACGTCTCTGAAAGTTATCACGATCCAAAGCAAGCTTATTACGTTGATTTACTGAAGCTTATATTAGACGCTTCTCGCAATAGCTACGGTGGTTATCAACTGTTGCCGGTAAAGCTCGATATGCCAAGAGCACGATCATCATCTATGCTACAAAAAGGCAGATTGATTGACATTACTTGGCGTATGACCTCACCTGCGCTGGAGCAAGACTTACGGGCAGTTTACATGCCATTAGTAAAAGGTCTGATGGGCGTACGCATAGCTATTATTCGTCGCGGCACAGAAAGTAAATTCTCCCCAAACATCACCTTATCACAGTTAAAGCAATTACCGGTTGGACAAGGTCATGGTTGGCTCGATAGTGAAATATTGGCTGCAAACGGTTTTAATATTGTAGAAGGTAGTGCTGCGACTATGCTGACCATGCTTGAACGTGAACGTTTTGATTATTTTCCGCGTGCGATTCATGAGCCTTGGATTGAAATATTCGATAAGCCTCAGTTTACGGTTGAAGAAAGCTTCGTCTTGCGCTACCCCGCGCCGATTTATTTCTTCACTAACAAGGCGAATAAACGTTTAACAAATCGTATTCAAGATGGCTTTGCCAGCATTATCGCTTCTGGCGCCTTTGAACAGCATTTTTTACAACACCCGATAACGAAAAATATTCTCGAGAAAGCTAAACTATCAGAGCGTAAAGTATTTACTTTGCACAACCCACTGTTAACAGAAAAAACTCGCCTTGCGCTGAGTAGCCAACCCTTATGGCGTGATTACGGCCATTAGTGCTGGCACTACACCGGCTTAACGTAGGCTAAAATCACCACAATAAATAAAATGATCACCGGTACTTCATTAAAAATGCGATAGAACTTGCCCGAGCGGGTATTTTTATCATCGGCAAATGTTTTTACTAACGTAAAGCAGTAGCCGTGATAGGCCAACAGCAGTAGTACTAAGGTGATTTTAATATGTAACCATTTTGCTGCCACAAACCATGCGTAACCATATTGATAAATAATGGCAATGCCTAAGGCAACGGTTAATAACGCAAACGGGGTAACGAAATACAGCAGTCTTCGTTCCATACCTTTCAGCTGTTGATGCACTAAAGGCTCAGTTGATTCCGCATGATTAACAAATAAGCGCGGTAAATAAAAAATACCGGCAAACCAGGCTACCATAAAAATCACATGAAATGCTTTTAGCCAAACTAGGGTGGTCATAAATTTGTTTTTCCTTTTAGTAAATAACTGCGAATTGCCTCAAACGGTATGATACCGATAATATCTTCCGGACTATTTTGATAAATATAAACGCCACCGGTGCGTTTTTTCACTAATAGCAAATAAGCTTCCGCCAGTGTTGACTGGCTCGATAACGGAATAAGCGTGTGTTTTTCAAGCTCTGGTGGCTGTTGGTCTTTCGTTTTGTTGTGTTGGCAAAAAACAAACTCAGTTTCTTGGCTGTCATTGGTGCTTTTATAGAGCACATGCTGATGTGGCTCTTGATTTGATAATGCTGTGTTAATTGCTGCATCATCTGCCTTTGGTAACAACAAGATATTTTCTTGCATCACCCCAATAACACCGACGCGCTGTAAAGATTTTTCTATTGGCGGGCGACGATACGCTAAGCCTTGTACTTCTAACTGTAAAATAAAAATTGAGCGGTTACGGAAAAATTGCCCTGACGAAATACAGGCACTGGTGATCACTATCATGGCTGGCACAATGATCTCTATTTGATTAGACAGTTCAACTACGCAAAGCAAGGCTGCTAGTGGCGCATTAAGGGTAGCAGCCATAAAACCTGCCATGCCCATTAAGGCAAAATCACTGGCCGAAATATCACCGCCCATAACGTACATGGCGATCGCTGAGCCACAAGTGCCGGTAATAGCGCCAATGCCTAAAATAGGCCCAATAATACCGCCCGGTATCCCTAAACCCAAGGCGACAATGGTCATTAGCATTTTTGCGACTAATAAACCGAGCAAGAGTTGTAGCTCTAAGTTGTTTTGCAATGAAAATGTAATTGCCGTGTAATCGGTGCCCATGGCATTAGGCACGGCATAACCTAATATGCCGGTAATGCATGCTGCGGCCATTATTCGTGGCACAATATGAAAGCGGGCACTGTGTTTGATCAGTAAAACTAAATTACGATTAAAAATAAAGGCGATAACCCCCAGTGCAAGCCCGAGCAGCACTAAGGCAGGGTAATGCCCGCTGTTTAAGGTGATGTCGGTAAAAAATTCAAACTCATGGGCCGGGCCAAAAATGGCGCTAGTGGTCATGGAGCCGACAATGGCGGCAATCATTACCGGTATAAAAATATGCACTTTATACTCGCGTAAAATCACTTCCATAACAAATAACACGGCGGCTACTGGGGTGTTAAAACAAGCGGCTATCCCGGCGGCAATACCACAGGCACTTAAGCTGCGAATAGCATTGTAAGGTAAATTCAATTTATTGCCGATATAACTGCTACACGCCGCGCCTAAATGCACGGCGGGGCCTTCTCGACCAACCGAAAACCCAGCGGCAAGCGCGACTACGCTGCCAATAAATTGATTAATGGTGTTACGTAAGGGCATCACGCCATTGGCGATTTTTAACCTATGTAATACATAAGGAATACCACTGCGTATATACTTATAACCGGTTAACCAGCCAAAAAATAAAATCACCACAGCGCCAATAATAGGCAATAGCAAACGACTTAACGCACTTAAACTGTTATAGTCGTCTTTTTGGCTCAGAAAAAATAATTGTAAGCCTTCAATGGCGAACATAAACAGCACAACTAACATAGCTGATGCAAAACCACCAATAGTTGCTAATAAACATAGCTGCCAAGAGGTTTGCGGTAGCGCTAGGCGCTTTTTCAGCTGAGTTATTATCTTCATATTAAGTCGTTTTATTGAGCGAATTGACAAAGCTTTGGGATATCATAATACTTTTCAAATGAATTGGTTAGCAAAAATAAATCTCAGTGCTGTTGTTCTACGTTTAGGCACATTTCGCTCGGCAATATTACTACTGACTATAGTGGTAATTTCCTTGTTCTGTGGTTATCGCATGGGCAACTTCTATCACGGCTATCAAAGCCAAACCTTAGCGCAACAACAACAACGTTTAGACTTTTTGTATCAGCAGTTAGCAGAAAAAACGCAACGCATTAATACCCAAGCCGTGGAGCTTGAAGTTGAACGCATGGCAAATCAGCGCAGCCAACAAACATTAAAAGCTATTGAGCAGCAGCATTTTCAAGTGAAAAAAGAATTAGCTTTTTATGAAAAAGTGATGGCACCAGAAAAACAAGCCAATGGCTTAGTCATTGATAATATTAAGTTAACCAAAACAACAAGCCCTGACCATTATCGTTTTCAGGTGGTGTTAGTACAGCAAGTATTACGTAAGCGATATGCGAAAGGTTTTATTGAAATATCATTGACCGGCAGCTTAAACAACAAACCCACGACCATTGCCCTGTCGAGTATATCGGCGCAAAAACAGAAAGACTTATCCTTTAGTTTTCAGTATTTTCAGCTGATTGACGGCGAATTAACTTTACCGGCTAATTTTATTCCTGAGGCGATCAATGTCGCGGCAATTTTGCCAAAAGGAAAGTGGCAAAAATATAATCGCATTGATAAAACTTACCCTTGGCAGCAGACTATCGAGAATATTACCCAGAATTTGCCATAATACTTGGTAGAGTTTGCCATAATACTTGATTAAAACAGTCAAGTTTAAGATAATCCCTTAGTTCATTCGTTTTAAGTAGAGTTTTATGTCAAATCCTGAATTACCTATTAAATTTTCTGACGCTGCGGCGACTAAAGTCTTGTCGTTGATCACGGAAGAAGAGAACCCAGCGCTCAAGTTGCGTGTTTATGTAACCGGTGGTGGTTGCTCAGGCTTTTCGTATGGTTTTACTTTCGACGAAAAAGTTAACGATGGCGATATGACCATCGTTAAAAAGGGCGTTACTATGGTGATTGACCCAATGAGCTTACAATACTTAGTTGACGGTGAAGTCGATTATGTCGAAGGGCTAGAAGGTAGTCGCTTTTTAGTGAATAACCCGAATGCCAGTAGTACTTGCGGCTGTGGCTCTTCTTTCTCCATTTAATATCACCGCATGTATGATAAAGAAAGCCGGCTCTTGTCGGCTTTTTTGATCTTAGGCCCGGACAGTGTAAATTTTGGCGTTAATTTTTACGCTGCTTTTAAACGTTAAGCGTTCACTGCATTTTGCACAGCGGCATAGCGTGCTAAAAAGGTTTTAATGGTTTCTTCAACTATTTGCGTTTTTTCGGCAGGGCTGAGCTCAGTTTTCATCTGAAATATCAATGGCCAAAAGCAGCTGCCCTTGATCATATTATGCAATTGCTCATAAGCAAAATTAATATCGCTGATATCCAACGCGTTATCACTAACCGCGTCGTGTAACCAACGTTGCAGCGCGGTTTCATGCTCGCTTATTTTTGCAATCTCTTGTTGTAATACTTCGGGATTATAGAATAAGTGCCCAATCGCCACGCGAGATAGGTCGATATATTCTTGGCTGGTGATCAAGTCAATTTCTTGGCTAATAAGCTGGCGTAATTGCGCGCCCAAACTCTGTGAGCCACAATAGCTGACATCAATTTTTGTCAGGCTTTGCTGCCATAAATCGGTCACTAAATACATCACCAAGTCTTCTTTGGTGGCAAAGTGATTATAAACGGTACGCTTAGAAACCTGAGCTAACTCAGCTAGCTTGTCCATGGTAGTGGCTTGCACACCATGCGCTTTAAAAGCGGCTTTTGCGGCGACGATAATCGCTTCGCGCTTTACTTGGCTACGGGTTTTAGTCACAGGTTCATCTCATTTATTCGTTCGATAATGCTATTTTACACTGAGTAGTTTACTTTTCAAATGTTATATTTTAAACTGCACCGTGTAGTTTACTTTTTTCAGCGCGTCATAAAACCTAACGTCGTTCAATTGTGCTTTTTTCGAACTGCCAAAAAGCAGATTAAACAGATATTAAATTAAGCCTGATTCATGTTTTGTTGCAAAGCTAAACAAGACGAAAAGCATATTACCCTGTATCATAATCGTTAATATGGCCGAAAGGTCAGTTTAAAACATTTTAGGAAACACTATGAGTACCGTCAGTCAACGTCGTCAATGGTTTGCCGAGCGTCCTTATATTCTCGCGATCATTATCACCATCGCCTTAGTATTGTGGATGGCATCAGGTTTGATGCAAGCACAAGAAATTCCCAATGAAAAAATTTCTCATGGTGTGATTATTCCTCAAGTTAAAGTCGAAACTATGCATGCCGAAACCATCTCAGATACCGTGGCATTGTATGGTCGTACGGAACCTGATCGCGTGACAACGGTTAAGGCTGAAATCTCTGGCAAAATAGAGCAAGTATTAGCCAAACGTGGTGCTAGCGTGCAACAAGGACAAGTCATTGTAAAACTGGCGATGAATGACTTAGCTTCCCAGCTTACGCAAGCAAAAGCGTTATTATCACAACGTGAAATTGAACACCAAGGAGCATTAAAGTTAAATGCTGACGGCTACCAAGGTAAAGTACAAGTGAGTAGTGCGGCGGCAAACTTAGCGGCCGTGCAAGCACAAATTGATGGTTTAACTATTGCCATTGAAAATACCGTTATTCGCGCGCCGTTTGATGGTGTGCTAAACACTCGCTACGTTGAACAAGGTGATTACGTAAAAAGTGGTGACAATATTGCTATGATCGCGGACCTAGACCCGCTAGTGGTTAGAGCCTATGTAAGTGAAAACAATATTGCTCAGCTTATGGTGGGGCAACAGGCCAGTATCCGTTTACTAAATAAAGAAAATTTAGCCGGTAAAGTGCGTTATATTGCCAGTGTTGCCGACGACGTAACCAATACCTTTAAAATTGAAGTGGCGATTGAAAATACGGGTAGTGCACTACTAGCTGGCTTAAGCAGCGAAGTGAATGTGGCACTAAGTGAGGTTGCGGCGATAAAAATTTCTCCGGCCTTGCTAGCTCTTGATGAACAAGGTAATACTGGTGTTAAAACCGTAGAACAAAGCATAGTTAAGTTTACCCCAATTAATATCGTAAAAAGCGAAAAAGACGGTGTTTGGCTGTCGGGTTTAGGTGAACAAGCCGATATTATCACCCTTGGCCAAGGTTTTGTTCGCGCCGGAGATCAAGTTGAAGCGGTTTTCGCAACTGCAACCGATTCTAGCGCTGTTGCCGCTAACACAGCTCAATAAGGCGAACTGTTATGCTTTCTTTAATTGATGCAGCATTAACGCGCACCCGTTCAGTATTAATGGTTTTTGTTTTGCTACTGATCAGTGGCGCCATTACCTATGCCAATATCGCGAAAGAATCGAACCCCGATATCACCATTCCTAATATTTATGTTTCTATCGCCCACGATGGCATTTCACCGGAAGATGCTGAGCGTATGTTGGTGCGTCCGATGGAAAAAGAACTCAAGTCCATTGCCGGCATTAAAGAAATGTCAGCCACCGCAAGTGAAGGGCATGCCTCAATAAACATAGAGTTTATTGCCGGTTTAGACCCGAAAGAAGCCCTTGCCGATGTGCGTGATAAAGTGACTTTGGCGAAAGCTAAATTACCGTCAGAGTCAGAAGAGCCAGAAGTGCATGAAGTTACCATGGCAAACCAGAGCCCAGTGATCACCGTGATTTTATCCGGTGCAGTAACTGAGCGCGGTTTGATCACCATCGCCCGTGATGTCAAAGACGAAATTGAAGGTCTACAAGAAGTATTGGAAGTTGATATTGGTGGCGACCGTGAAGATATGGTGGAGATCATTGTTGATCCATTATTGATGGAAAGCTACGGCTTAGATCACAACGATATTTACAGCTTAGTTGAGCGAAATAATCGCCTCGTGCCCGCAGGTACTATGGATACCGGTAAAGGTCGTTTTGCCATTAAAGTCCCTTCGGTATTTGAGTCGGTACAAGACTTATTAGAGCTGCCAATAAAAGTTGATGGTGATAAAGTCATTACTTTCCAAGATGTTTCAACCGTGCGCCGCGCTTATAAAGACCCGAGTTCATTTGCCCGTTTAAATGGTGAACGCTCGGTGGCTATCGAAGTTAAAAAACGCTCTGGCGAAAATATTATTGATACCGTTGCTAAAGTGAAAGCATTGATCGAAAATTCACGTAAACGCTGGCCAAATCATGTCAATGTTGATTATGTAGGCGACCAATCTACCGACGTAAAAGATACCCTAAATGATTTGCAAAACAACGTGTTATCAGCGGTATTACTGGTTGTTATCGTTATTATTGCTACCTTAGGCTCACGCACAGCATTATTAGTAGGTTTAGCGATTCCTGGCGCATTCTTAACCGGTATTTTGGTGTTAGCGATTGCTGGTTTAACGGTGAACATCGTGGTGCTATTTGGTTTGATCATGGCGGTAGGCATGTTGGTTGATGGCGCTATCGTGGTGACCGAATTTGCCGACCGTGAGCTCAATGAAGGCAAAACTAAACGCCAAGCGTATGGTTTAGCGGCACGACGTATGGCGTGGCCTATTATCGCCTCAACGGCAACAACATTAGCTGCATTTGCGCCACTGATGTTTTGGCCGGGTATGATGGGTGAGTTTATGAAGTATTTACCTTTCACCTTAATTGCCGTACTTACTGCCTCGTTAGCCATGGCATTGGTGTTTGTACCAACAATAGGTAGTGTTATTGGAAAAGCACGCGCAGTTAGTCGTAAAGAGCAGCAGCAAATTGAGCAAGTTGAAGCAGGCGATCTCACACAACTTACCGGCTTTACTGGCAAGTATGTTCGGGTATTGAAAAAAGCCATTAATCACCCGTGGAAAATATTAATGGGTACATTGGCAATGTCAGTATTGGTGATGTTTTTATACGGAGGCTCAGGTTTAGGGGCGATATTTTTTCCTGAAATTGAACCGACCAGTGCCACGATTGTCGTGCGTTCACACGGTGATTTATCCATTCGAGAAAAAGACGACATTATGGTGTCGATTGAAAACCGTATTTTAGATTTACCGGAAATTAAAACCTTATACACCCGCACCGGTGGTAATGATCAAATTGGTACCTTTCAAGTGAACTTTACCAATTGGCAGTTCAGGCGTGCGGCCGATGAGGTAGTGCAAGATATTCGAGAGCGCACTAGCGATCTGGCCGGTGTTGAAATTGAAGTTAGAAAAAATGAAGACGGGCCGCAAAGCGGTAAAGATTTAGTTATTGAACTGAGTTCGCGTTTTCCGGAAAAGCTTGATGAGTCGGCGCGTATTATCAGCACCGCATTGCACAATCATGACAAATTCACTGATATTGAAGATACCGGTGCTAAGCCGGGTATTGAGTGGCAGTTGAAAATTGATCGTAGCTTAGCAGCCACCTATGGCGCTGATGCCACCTTAGTGGGTTCGTCAGTACAAATGGTGACTAACGGTTTAAAACTTGGTGAATATCGCCCAGATGATGTTGATGACGAATTGGATATTCGCGTGCGTTTTCCAGAAGACAAACGTAATATTTCTCGTTTAGATACTTTACGATTAAAAACACCAACGGGCTTAGTGCCAGTGAGCAGTTTTGTTGAGCGCACTGCGGTACCTAAAGTGGATAGTATTCGCCGCGTTGACAGTAAACGTGTGGTCAGCATTAAAGCTAACTTGGTACCGGGCGCGCAATTAGTAAAAGAGCTCCCTGCCTTAAAAGCACAGTTTCCTAACTTAGGTATTGATCCTTCGGTAGATATTGCCGTTAAAGGGCAAAATGAAGACCAGCAAGAATCGGAAGATTTTCTGGTAAAAGCCTTTGGTATTGCCTTGTTTGTGATGGCGATTATATTGGTGACGCAATTTAACAGCTTCTACCAAGCCTTTTTGATTTTAAGTGCCGTTATCTTCTCGACAGTCGGGGTATTTTTAGCGCTATTTTTAGTACAAAAACCATTTGGTATTGTTATGGGTGGCATTGGCGTGATTTCATTAGCGGGTATTGTGGTCAATAACAATATTGTCTTAATTGATACCTACAATATATTGCGCCGAGAAGGCTATGCGGTGGCCGATGCCATTTTAAGAACCGGTGCACAGCGTTTACGACCAGTAATGTTAACCACAGTAACAACCATATTAGGTCTATTGCCTATGGTACTACAGGTTAATTTAGACTTTTTTAACCGCACCGCTGTGGTTGGCGCACCGTCAACACAATGGTGGAATCAATTGGCCACAGCGATTGCCGGTGGTTTAGCCTTTGCCACGGTACTGACCTTGATTTTGACACCCTGCTTATTGGCCTTGCGAGATTTGCGTAAAGCGAAAAAACAAGCAATAGTGCAAGCAAAGCCAGTAGCAATAAAATCGGTAGATTCGGCGGCATAAGCGCTTAAAGCGTTGAAGTTTCAAAAAGCCTGATGTTATTAAACATCAGGCTTTTGTACACAACGGAAGTCAGTAAACGCGCGTCGTAACAGTACAAGTGAAGTAGGTGTATTTAGCCGCCCCAGTGGCGATAGATTTTAACAAAGAGCAGATTAAATCAAGTAATCGCTCTGTAATTATCGCCCACAGCAGGATACTTGCAGTGGTGGTTTGATTATCCTTCGAGTAATAAAAACTCAATAATACGGTTGATATCTAACTTATACTCATTTGCTTTCACGCCACGAACAATAAAGTCAGCGTCTTTTGCTAAATCGAGATCTTCGGCCATCACATAGCGCTGTTTTTTTAAACTGTAAAAACAGCGTACTTTTGGATTGATAGGATCGCTTTGATTGCGGTGTTCAACAATCGCTAAACGCTGCGAGTTAAGTTCAACTAAAGTACCAACAGGATAAACCCCTAAACATTTAATAAAGAGGTCAACCAGCCTTAAATCAAGTTTTCCTTCATGTGCCAATTTTCTTAATAAGCGAAAAGCGTGAACATGACTCCTGCTGGCTTGATGAGGGCGCGCTGCGGTTAAGGCGTCAAAAATATCGCAAATTGCCATCATGGCGCCATAATTTGAAATGTCATTTTGTTTTAATTTTAGGGGATAACCTGAGCCATCTAGACGTTCATGATGTTGAGCAACAACTTCGATGCTCAGCGCGGAAATGTTTGGTGTTGCTTTGAGTATATTAACCGAGTGCTTGACGTGCTTTTGCATAATAGAACGTTCTTTATCGGTTAATTTTCCTGTTTTGTTGAGTATTTTTTCAGGTATTTTAACTTTACCTATATCGTGTAAAAATGCACCAATGGCAAGTTGATGACTAATGTCTTTATCCATTTTTAAAAAGTGGGAAAATACCGTCATCAGTACAGAAGTCGACACTGAGTGTTCTAATAAATAATCATTTTTATTGCGGATATTAATCACACAAGTTAAAGCGTTAGGGTTTTTAAATATTGCATCAACGGTATGTTTGGTGGTGTCAATAATAGCCACCGTGTTGATGGGCCGACCTTGTAAGACATCATGAAAAATTTGTTGTTGTAGCTTTTTGGAAGAGGAAAATATTTTTTTAGCTTTGGCAACTTCTAAGATGATTGGGCCTGATTTTTCATGTTGCTCAGGTAGCTCGACGGTTAAGGCATCTCCTATGGTTTTTGCGGTGTCCACCAATACTGACGTTACGCCCTTGGCTAATAGGCTACTAATAACGGCGTTATTTTTGATATGACCAGCGCGCGTTAAGTTATAGCTGCCATCTTGCTCGGCAATATCAATAACAAAGTGTCCGATTTTTAAGTCGCTAATACTGGCTTTTATGATCATAACAAGATTATCTAATGTTGATAGTTGGTTTAAAGGCTACCAAAGGAAATATGCTAAGTAGTATCTATGATGACCAACTTAACTTTTTGCCATTGTGTTATTTTATGCTGCCCAGTGCAAGCTTAGTAAGTCTATCTAAGCCACCGTAAACCATTGGTATTATACTTGCTTAATTCAGATGATTAAATGTAACACGCGTCTGAGTGCCAATAAATTATCATTAAAGTTATTGCCCTCAGGTGTCGATATAATATCTAGCTCCTTTTGAGTTGGTTTGATAATGCAAAGAGGCATCATGCAACGAGTACTATTGGCGATTTTGTTAACCCTAAGCTATGTTGGCAGTCTTACTGCCGCTAAAATGACAGCAGTACAAATCTACAGTGACAATGTTTTATTGGACTTAATCAAAGAAAATAAACATTTAGGCCAAGTTGTTTTAGATGATTGTCAACTAGTACAAGATATTCAAGCCCGAGCGATCAAGTCGAAAAAGCCGTCATATCAATTTCTTTGGGGTGATATGTTGGCCTATGGCGTGTGTGTGAAGAAAGACGTACCGTTAGGGTTACATTATATGCAAGCCGCCGCCGATCAAGGTTTATCGGAAGCGCTAGAGCAAATGGGGCGTTATTATCATCTCGGTAAATTTATGCAATCTGATGTTAGCCAAGCGATAACGTTTCTTAAAGAGTCAGCGGCACTACATAATTTAAAAGCTCAACTGAGGTTGGCAGACTTGTATTTAGCGGGTCATGGTAGTCCGTTGGATTTTCCTCAACTGTATGCGCAATTGCATCATTCAGTTACCGACGATAAAACCCTGCATAAACGTATTGCTAAGCAATTAAAACAATTGGCGGAAAAAATGCCTGAACGCGTGGTAAACGCCGCTAAGAACGGTAAATACTAGCCATTTTTTTCTTACTTAATCTTACTTAGCCAGGGTGATTTGTTAGGCTTTATCTTGCTTGGGTAAAGGCTAAATCTAAGATATACTAAACAAAAAACCATTACTGGCTCAATGTGACCGAAAACGACCCACACCAACAGCGCGAAGCTGACAAATACGACAAACCGGTAGCAAGCCGTGAGCTGCTACTATCTTTGATCGAGAAATCTAATATCCCGCCAACCTTTAAAGCCCTAGTTAAACAGTTGCAATATACTGATGAAGACATGCTCGTTGGTTTAAAGCGTCGTTTACGTGCCATGGAAAATAGCGGCCAGCTTGTGTTTAATAAATTCAAACAATATGCCATTGCCGATCGTCGTGATGTCTTAACGGGTAAGGTTATTGGTCATCGCGATGGTTTTGGTTTTTTTGCACCAGATAATGGCGGCAAAGATTTCTTTATTTCTTCTCATGAAATGCAGCGCGTTATGCACGGTGATATTGTTGAAGCAATATTACTCGATAGAACTGATCGTAAAGGCCGTAAAGAAGTCAAAATTCTCGATGTGATTGAACCGCGTAAAGCGGGAGTGGTCGGTCGTTATTATGTTGATCATCATATTGCCTGTGTGGTGCCAGACGACGCACGTATTCAACAAGAAATACTCATTCAACCGGATAAAAAAGCCGGTGCTCGTCATGGTCAAATTGTCGTGGTTGAAATTATCCAGCGCCCCACCAAGCGCTCTAATGCTGTGGGTAAAGTGGTGGAAGTACTTGGTGAGCACATGGCGCCGGGGATGGAAATTGACATCGCGCTGCGTGAGCATGACTTGCCTTATCAATTTTCTAGCGAGGTGATCAGCGAAGTTTCTGGCCTGGCCGATGAAGTGGAAGAGTCAGCGAAAGCGCCACGTGTCGACTTGCGTGACTTACCCCTAGTGACCATTGATGGCGCCGATGCCCGCGATTTTGACGATGCGGTGTATTGCCAAAAAGAAGCAGATGGTGGCTACCGTTTATGGGTGGCGATCGCTGATGTCAGTTATTATGTTCGTGATAAAACCGCCTTAGACGATGAAGCAATTTCCCGTGGTAATTCAGTGTATTTTCCCAGCCAAGTTATCCCTATGCTGCCGGAAAAACTCTCCAACGGCCTATGTTCATTAAACCCAGATGTTGACCGACTTTGTATGGCCTGTGAAATGACCATTAGCGCGGCAGGTGAATTGGCGGAGTCGACATTCTATCCCGCCGTCATGCGTTCAAAAGCCCGTTTTACTTACAGTAAAGTCGCCACTATTTTAGGGGTAAACCCAGAGCAAACAGATGAAGCTGTGCGCGCAGAGTTACGCGAGCAATATCAAAGCTTAGTGCCTGACTTAGAAAACCTTAATGCGATGTACCAAGTGCTCAGCTCAGCACGAACTAAACGTGGCGCCATTGCGTTTGAAACCACAGAGTCGCATTTTCTGTTCAATGACCAGCGTAAAATCGACGCTATTGTGCCGTTAGTGCGTAACGACGCCCATAAGATCATTGAAGAATGTATGATTTTGGCTAATGTTGCCACCGCCCAGTTTATTGAAAAACATAGCAAACCGGGGCTATTTCGAGTTCACGATAAGCCAAGTGAAGATAAGTATAATAACTTTTTGAGTTATGTTGGTGAGCTTGGCCTTGACTTGTCATCGATGGGCGAGCGAAAAGAGCAGCCTGAGCCGAAAGATTATTGTCATATTCTAGAAAAAATTGCTGAGCGTCCGGATCAAGAGCTGATCCAAACCATGTTGCTACGCTCAATGCGCCAAGCGGTATATCAAAGCGACAATATTGGCCACTTTGGTTTAGCCTTGCCGGCCTATAGCCATTTTACCTCGCCGATCCGTCGATATCCAGATTTAGTGGTTCATCGGGTCATCAAAGCCATTTTAGATGAACAAGCGCAACACGAAGCGAATGCCGGCGGGCACAGCTATACACCAGAAGCGGTGATCGAGCTTGGTGAACATTGCTCAATGACCGAGCGCCGGGCCGACGATGCCACCCGTGATGTCTCTGACTGGCTAAAATGTGAATATATGCAAGACCATGTTGGCGCAACATTTACCGGCGTGATCTCCACCGTAACTAATTTTGGTTTATTTGTTCGCTTAGCGGATCTACATATTGAAGGCTTAGTGCATATTACCTCATTAGGGCATGACTATTACCATTTTGACGATGTACGTATGTGCTTGTCGGGTGAACATACCGGCGCTAAATATCGCATTGGCGATACCGTTGAAGTCATCGTGGCAGCGGTTAATTTAGACGAGAAAAAAATTGATTTAGCGCTAGCGGGTGAAAACGCAGTGATCAAACGCGCTAACCCCCTACCTAAAGGGCATAGCAAGGGCAAAAGCAAAGATAAGAGCAAAGACAAGTTTAAACGGGGTAAAGGCTCGGCTGAAAAGTCACCGTCAAAAGATGACAAGGCTAAACCGAAAAAAAAGTCGAAAAAGAAATCTCTAAAAACTGGCGCTAAAAAAAGCGATAAAACCACTAGCAAGGCCAGTAAGCGTAAAGCAAGAAAAAAACGTCCCGGTAAAAATGCCCGCAAAGCAAAAGCGTGATCGCCCGCGAAAAGTGATTGTTGAGCACAATACTTGCCGGCGGCAGTGATAACAAATAATTGAGTGAATAGAGAAAGAAATAACTTATGGCAAAGCAAGAAGAATTAGTATTTGGCATTCACGCCGTCACCGCTTTAATTGAGCAGGCACCGGAACGATTTATTGAATTGTTTTTATTGAAAGGCCGTGATGATGAACGTTTACTGCCGATCATCAACTTAAGCCGCAAGTATGGTATTTCTGCCCAAATGGCGAGTCGTAAAGTGCTTGATGAAAAAAGTGATGGCGAGCAGCACCAAGGGGTTGTCGCTCGTGTTAAACCCGGCAAAGTATTTACCGAAGCTGATTTAGATGACATTCTCGCCATGGCTGAGCGTAAAGCACAAGCACCGTTTTTATTGATTTTAGATGGCGTCACTGACCCGCATAATTTGGGTGCCTGTCTACGTAATGCAGATGCAGCTGGCGTTCAAGCCATTATTGTGCCGAAAGACAATGCCGCAAAAATAACCGCAACCGTGCGTAAAGTTGCCGTTGGCGCGGCTGAGAGTGTGCCGCTCGTGCAAGTGACTAACTTAGCCCGAACCATGAAAACCTTACAGCAAATGGGGGTGTGGATAATTGGCACCGCCGGTGAAACTGATACTTGTCTATATGGTGAAAAACTGTCGGGGCCGATGGCGTTAGTGATGGGGGCGGAAGGTAAAGGTATGCGCCGCTTAACGCGCGAGAATTGCGACCAACTGGTGAAGCTACCTATGGCGGGCAGTGTGTCTAGTTTAAACGTATCAGTGGCGACGGGTGTTTGTCTATTTGAAATCGTTCGTCAACGTCTTAGCCATAATCGTTAAGTTTATCGCGCTGGTGTCGTTATTATTACCAAGTAATTTTTATCACGTGAATACGGCTGTCGTATTTAAAGGAATAAACTTAATGGAATGGGTATAAGGAATATAAAATGAATAAAGCATTATTGGCAATCGGTGCGGTGGTTTGTGTTGGTCTGATTGGTCCGAAAGTAGTCGGTAGTATAGTTGAAGAAAAATATGCTGATATTGCCAGTCGCCTGGTCGATCATCCGACAATAGAAGTGACTGAACGCAGTTTTACTCGCCATTGGTTCTCGGGTCAAGCCCGCAGTAAGATGAAATTTAAAGGCGTGGAATTAGACCACGTCGACATTATTGTTAGCGAACAACTTAGCTTTGGCCCAATTATTTTTGCTGACAATAGTATTAAATTTGCCTTGGCACATTCGGCGGCTGATATTCAATTTGACGTATCGGGTTTAAATGCCGCTGAGCAAAAAGAAATTGCTGCGTTTACTGAGCAATTAAATGAAAAGCTTACCGTTGCGTCAGTGATCAGCTACGGCTTAAATTACAGCACGCATATTGCTTCACAAGCGCTGGTATTTGAGCAAGACCGTACGCAAGTGAGTATTGGCGCACTAGATAGCGAATTTACCTTAAGCGATGAAAAGTACCTTGATGGCTACCTTAATTGGTCTGGTCTTGATATCAAGGGGCCGAAAGCGAATGTACAAGTGTCACCGCTAACGGCAACCTTTGCGCAAGAGGTGATCAGCGGCGATATTTATGCTGGCAATGCCATCGCATCAGGTGACTTTGCTATGAAGGTGGAAAATATTAACGCGCAAGATAATAGCGGTAATGAATTACTGAACATTGACCAGTTAAGTTTGGTGGCGGATAGTAGCATTGAACAAGCGCTGATGAATGTGCAACTAAAATATGGCGCAGAGCGCTTTAAAGGCGCCGGTCAAGCCCTCGAAAAGCTGAATTTAGATATTTCATTGCATAAGCTCGACCCTAAGGTGTTAATCGAGCTTAATGATTTAGGCATGAAGGCGCAGCAAGAGCCGGCTAATGCCGCAAGCTATGGCCAGCAGCTAAATAGCGCCGTGACCAAACTGTTAGCGACCAACCCTGAAATCAAGATTAATGACTTTAGTGTTGTGACCCCTGATGGCGTCATTCAATCAGACTTGCAACTGCTTATTGATCACACCTTATATAATCAAGCAAACCCGATGAGCATTATTGCGGCCTTAAACGCTGATGCTAAAGGTATTGCGCCTTTGCCATTTTTTCAAAAATTGGGCTTTGAAGGCATGATTAATATGTATATAGAGCAAGGCTTTATTGTGAAAGACGCCGATAAACTCTCGTTTGCTGCCCAGTTTAAGCAAGGGCAGTTAACCGTGAACGGTAACACCATCGCCATGTAAACGACAGCCTTTTCAAAAAGAGCCACTTCAGTGGCTCTTTTTTTATTGTCGCGAAGAGTAGCAGGCAAGAAAAACTAGCACTTGCCTTTTTTGCTCACTTTCCCTACAATACGCGTCCTTAATTCAGCCTGAACTTTTTTGTTCCTTGCCTCAACTGGTGTTGGCTGAGCCAGATTATGAGGCTACAACCGTAAGGAGCTCGTAATGCGTCATTACGAAATCGTATTTATGGTTCACCCTGATCAGAGTGAACAAGTACCTGCTATGATTCAGCGTTACAGTGACATCGTCACTAATGTTGAAGGCAAAATCCACCGTCTTGAAGACTGGGGTCGTCGCCAATTAGCATACCCAATCAATAAATTGCACAAAGCACACTACGTTTTAATGAACGTTGAAGCGCCTCAAGCAGCTATTGATGAACTAGAAACTTCTTTCCGTTATAACGATGTTGTTATTCGTAACATGATCATGCGCACTAAAGGCGCGGTTACTGAAGCTTCAGCTATGGCTGTTGCTAAAGAAGACCGTCGTGAAGAGCGTCGCGAAGTGAAGAAAGAGGTTACTGAAGCACCAGCTGCTGAAGCGCCAAAAGCAGAAGAAGCTGCGAGCGAAGAATAAGTAACCGGTGACCAACTCTCTTTCTATGTATGATAGCCAAGAGAATTGCTTAATGTTGACCGGCCAGGTGGTTAAGCCAGCTAAAACGTCAACAAGCCCAGCGGGTATTCAACATTGTCAGTTTTCAATAGACCATAAGTCTATGCAAAATGAAGCGGGCATGAACAGACAAGCGTTTGTACGAATACAAGTTGTGGCAACGGGCAATGTGTCACAACACTTAACTCGTGATTTAATTGAAGGCTGTAAGGTAAAAGTGACTGGTTTTATTAACCGTCATGAATCTAGAAACGGAAATCCGCTTTTAGTGTTACATGCCCAACACATTGAAATGATTTAATTTAGGCAAGGTTATTAACCGATATTTATCCGTTAACCAAGCCATGCCAATTTAGGAGAAATCCATGTCTCGTTTTTTTAGACGTCGTAAGTTCTGCCGCTTTTCAGCGGAAGGTGCTGCTGCAATCGATTATAAAGATACAGCTGTACTAAAAAACTATATCACTGAAAGTGGTAAAATTGTTCCTAGCCGTATTACTGGTACTGCTGCTAAATATCAACGTCAACTTGGTCGTGCGATCAAGCGTGCTCGTTACTTAGCATTATTACCATATACTGATTTACATAAGTAACCTAATAAGGGGTTTTGAAAATGGAAGTAATACTTCTTGATAAAATCGCCAAATTAGGCGGCCTTGGTGACAAGGTAACTGTTAAGTCTGGTTATGCTCGTAACTTTTTATTACCAAAAGGTAAAGCTGTTTTTGCCTCTAAAGCAAACGTTGAGCACTTTGAAGCTCGTCGTGCTGACTTAGAGAAAAAACTTGCTGAGCAATTAACAGCTGCAGAAGCTCGTGCTGCTAAGTTAACTGAATTAGCCGAAGTTACTATCGCTTCTAAAGCGGGTGATGAAGGTAAATTGTTCGGTTCTATTGGTACTCGTGATATTGCTGATGCAATCACTGAAGCTGGCGTTGAAGTTGTTAAAGCTGAAGTACGTTTACCTTTAGGTAGCATCCGTGAAACAGGTGAATTCGATATCGTAATTCACGTGCACAACGATGTAGATACGACTGTTAAAGTTGTTGTTATTGCCGAAGCTTAATTGCTAAGCATAAGACGATAACGAAAAGCCTGAATTTAGCGATAAATTCAGGCTTTTTTATATCTACGCTATTGTGAAAAGGGTGACATAGGTAATGAAGGCCATTGTTCTTGGTTCAGTATGCCGCGCTCAAACATGCCGCCTAGCCCTTGCAAGCCACCGGTATGTAACAAGACAATACGATGCTGGGCAGGGAAATAGCCTGATGCAATTAAATCTAATAGGGCTAAAATCATTTTCCCTGAATAAACCGGTTCAAAAGCAATGCCGACAGTATTGCTAAAATCACGTAATCTCGCGGCATCTTCAGCACTAAATTTCGCGTAACCGCCACCGTGGTAGTTATTGAGAATTTGCCAATTTTTATAGCATTTAGCCTGCTCGGGTAATAAGTCATTAACTTGCTCTGCTAAATAACTACCTTGTTTTAAAACCGCAATACCCAATAGCTGGTGCTGCGCGTTATCACCGACGATTAACCCTGCCAAGGTGCCGCCACTGCCAACTGGCGTGATCAAGGTGTCGAACTCGCTTTGTTGCTCCAACTCTGTCATCACTTCTGCAACACCGGTTAAGGCGAGGGCATTACTTCCGCCCTCAGGAATAATTAAATGATCAGGGTATTGTTGCTGCAATTGTTGTAAATAACTGTGCTCGTTGCGCTGTCGATAGGTTTTTCTATCAACAAAAGATAGTTGCATACCCCAATGCTTCGCCCACGCTAAGGTGTAGTTTTGCTGATTTTCTGCTTCGCCACGAATAATGCCAATGGCAGATAATTGCTGTTGTTGGCAAGCTAAAGCACAGGCATGAATATGGTTAGAGAAACAGCCGCCAAAAGTAATCACGCCTTTGGCGCCAATAGCTTTAGCGTGCAACAAATTATATTTGAGTTTACGCCACTTGTTACCTGAAATTACCTGATCTATTTGATCGTCGCGTTTAATTTTTACCGAGATTTTATGGCGAGAAAAAAGAGGGTGACTAATTGTTTGTAACGCAGACATAGCTTTTGTAACTCAAAAATGAATAAATTAAAACACTTGCGCCGAAAATAGAATCAGCGATAATGGCGTTATGTGAGACGTAAAAAAAATAATAATATCGCTTAATGTCAATTATTACACGTATCAAAAAAGTTTTCTCTAAAGCCAAGTCTACGGACTTAGTTGCAGTTGCCCTACGCCAGCATTCCATTAGCTATTTCATTAAAAAAACCACTGAAAACCACTGCGAAACGGTTGAAGTTCAAGCCGGCTCTATCATCAATACCTTGACCGCTTTGCTCGATGAAAAGCCGTTATCAGGTATATGTCAGCTGGTGTTACCGAATACGCATTCGCAAATGGTACAAGTAGATAAACCGAATGTGCCCGCTGCTGAAATGAATGCCGCGTTGAAATGGCAAATAAAAGATTTGGTCACCATAGCCCCTGAAAATATGGTCTTGGACTATTTTGACGGCCCAACCTTGGCAGGCGGACACGAAAAGCTCAATGTTGTTTGTGTCGCTAAAGATGATCTGATGACCTTAGTCGCTACGTTAACGCAAGATGCGTTAAGTTTAGCGACCATCACCACCGAAGAGTTTGCCTTTGCCAGCTTGTTACCCATGCAGCAAGATGCGGTGCTAATGGTATGCCAACAACCTAATGAAGAAATTAACCTGTTAATTGTTAAAAATGGCCAATTGTTCTTTAGTCGGCGTTTACGCGGCTTTGCGCAAATAGGCAATAAAAGCGAAGCAGAATTAGCGATGGGGGTTACCGACACCTTAAGTTTAGAAATTCAACGCTCAAGCGATTATTTTGAACGACAACTCAAGCAAGCCCCGATTAAGGCCATCGAAATATTAGTGCCGATTAAACATGAAGCCTTGCTTGCCCGTAAATTGGCAGAAAACACCAATGTTGAGGTTAAATTGTTTGCCATGCCAAGCAGCATGGAAAATCTACGCGGTAGCGCTGCGGCCATTGGCGCAACACAGTTAAACTTTATGGAGCCAAGCTAGCATGGCTAAACATTCAATTAACCTGTTACAAGCCGATCTATTGCCGGCACAAGCGTTTTGGACCTTAACACGTGTTGTTGGCGTGTGGTTTGTCGCCTTAGTGATTATGTTAGTCTTAATCGCCATTACGCAAATGCGTTTGAGCAATGTCAGTGCTGAGCTACAAAATCAACAATTGCAAAATAGACAACAAGAGCTGCAGTTGCAAAACTTAGAAATGGCGATCAGCAATAACCGCAACAACTCAGCATTACTGGCGCAGTTAAATACCATTAAATTAGTGATCGCTAACAAGAAACACCTACATCAGCAATTAACCGATCCCAAACAAACCTATAGTGCGGGTTTTTCTAGTGCCATGACCGAATTGGCACAATTACATGATAAAAATATTCGTTTACAAGGGGTGAATATCAGTAGCGGCACCATGACATTTTCGGGCGTTGCACGTAAACCTGACGCGGTACCAAATTGGTTGTCGGGTTTTGAATCATCAACTTTTCTATCTGGCCAACGCTTTGTCAATTTTGCCTTAACTGAAAACGAGCAAAAACTCACTGAGTTTGTTGTTAGCTCAGCGCCGAGTAAAGGAGAGCAATAAGATGAGCCAATGGCAGCAATATAGTGAAAAATTCAACTACATTACCCCACGCGAGCAATATTTAATTATTGCCACTGGCTTAGTCGCCATTATCTTTATTTTATTTAGTTTATTTTTAGACGCGCCCTTGCAGCGCATTGACCAGTTGAAAGGGCAAGTAGCTGACAGTCAGCAAAGTAGTCGAAATAACCAAAGTTCTATTGAGGTGTTAGAACAAGCACTGAGTGATGATCCTAATATCACCTTAAAGCAAGAGCTAGCACAATACCAAACTAAGCTCGGTAGCATCGATGAAAAGCTATTAACATTAACCTCTGATCTTATTGACCCGATACAAATGCGTTATGCCTTAATTAAGCTGCTAAAACTGCAAACCGGCGTGAAATTATTGTCATTTGAAGTGCTACCTGCGCGTCCCATCACCCAAGATAAGTCACCAAGCAGCGATGAAAACACGGCTGAATTAGCAAATAAAACAGCGCCCGTGGTCAATACTGCGCAAGGGCAGCCTGAACAATTACGTTTATATCGTCACGGTATTAAAATCAAACTACAAGGGCGCTACTTCCAACTGAGAGACTACTTAACGCAATTAGAGGGGTTATCTTGGACCTTCTTTTGGCAAGGTTTTGATTATCAATTAAAAGCCTACCCTCAGAGTGAGCTTGAAGTCGAAATTTACAGTTTAAGCACAGCGCAGGAGTTTATCGGTGTATAAAATTTACTTGTTAGGTTTACTGTTGTTGATGTCGCAATATGCGAATAGTCAACAAGTTGACCCAACCAAACCTTTTGGCGCGGTGGCATCCGCTAAGCGCAGCGGAAAAAGTGCCACTTTGGTTTTACAGTCAATTATTCAACGTGAAGGTAAGAAAAAAGCGATCATCAATGGCCAAGCACTTAAGGTTGGTGATACATATAATGGCTTTGAGTTGATAAAAATTAATTCAAAAGCGGTCGTGCTGAAGTCGGCACAGGGTAAAATGGAATTGTCATTATTTTCCGGTGTTATAGCGAACTCAAAATGAAAAA
>JBMZDW010000033.1:0-27882 GCA_049614565.1 Cognaticolwellia sp.
GCATTGGCACGACCGGTATGAATATCAACCCCGGAATGACCGCCTTTTAAGCCTGAAATTGACAGGTTAAATGATTCAACATCGGCCGGCGCATCTTCATTTTTGATGGCAAAAGTGGCTTCACCATCGATGCCGCCAGCACAACCCATATAGACTTCACCTTCTTGCTCAGAGTCGGTGTTGATCAGTAAATCACCTTCTAACCAACCCGCTTCAAGACCAAAAGCTCCAGTCATACCCGCTTCTTCATCTATGGTGACTAAAACTTCTAAGGGGCCATGGGCAATATCGTCACTGGCCAATACGGCTAATGCCGATGATAAGCCAATGCCGTTGTCAGCACCCAATGTCGTACCTTCTGCAGTAACCCAGTCACCATCTGCTTCAGTAATAATATAAGGCTTGATTGGGTCGGTAAGAAAGTCATGGTCAGTATCCGCATTTTTTTGCGGCACCATATCCATATGAGCTTGCAGAATAACGCCTTTTCTATTTTCCATGCCGGCGGTGGCGGGTTTTTTAATGATCAAGTTGCCCACTGCGTCTTCTTTTACGCTCAGGCCCAAATCTGTCGCCCACGCTTGGATCCACAAGGAAATTTTTTGTTCATGTTTTGACGGATGTGGAATGCTGCAAATGTTGCTAAAAATTTGCCATAATTTACTCGGTTGTAGTTGTGCTAATGTGCTCACAGGAATTCCTTAAATTTTCACTTGCCAATGATGATTGGCATATTATTGGCAATGCTATCGTTTATGGTAATGACTTACTTATCTGCCATTAAAAATTGCCATTGTTCATTAAAGTCGCTACTCGGCTTTTTGTTAAAGTCAGAACGAACAAATTGATTTATTTTACCTTCAGCGTAAGCCATGAGAATATTTGCTAACGCCTGCTCAGCAATGGTGAAGCCTTTACCTTCACGTAGTTTACGTTCTCGTAATACTTGTTTAAATTGAGATTCTAATTTTTCAAAAAATTGATTAACGCGGGCACGTAAACGTTCGTTTTCACCCATTAACGCGTCACCGGCAAGAATACGGCACATACCCGGGTTACGTTCAGCAAAAATCAGTAAAACATGTAAGATATGATGGCAGCGAATAAGCGCTTCTTTGTGATCGCTTAAGATCAAATTAACCCGCGAAAAAATTGATTCTTCAATAAATTCGATTAAACCTTCAAACATCCGCGCTTTCGACGGAAAATGACGATACAGTGCCGCTTCAGAAACACCCACTTCGGCGGCCAATTTTGCTGTGGTGATTCTTTGCCCTGCACTGGTTTGTAACATATGTGCTAGGCATTCTAAAATTTGTTGTTTGCGATTAGGTTTTTGACTCGCCGGCATAAAACTGATTCTCTTATTTTTGTTATATTTTCAGTGTTGGCACTGAAAAACTCGCCTGATTGTATAGCCTTATTTAGCTAATGTTCAACAGTAACAGGGTTAATTTTTGTTGGCGTTTTGTAATGTCTGCTCAATATGTTGCACCAATTTTTTGGCAAGCTCACTTTTACTCATTAAGGGCAAAACTTTTTCATCGCTTGGCGTAAATACCGTTAAGGCATTATCATCACTATTAAAACCTTGACCTGCCGCAGCAACATTATTGGCGGCGATCATATCGAGTTTTTTACGGCTTAATTTATCACGAGCGTACCGTTCAACGTCTTGCGTTTCTGCCGCAAAGCCGACGGTAAAAGGTTTGTTAGCCATGGCGGCAACATCAGCAACAATATCGGGATTTTTGACTAAATTAAGTTGCATGCTATCGCGAGATTTTTTAATTTTCTCATTGGCAATATTATCAATGCGATAGTCAGCTACCGCGGCACAAGCAACAAAAATATCGGCTTTTTCTGCCAGTGCTAATGCGTGTTGATGCATATCTAGGGCGCTGGTCACCGCTATCTTTTTGCAATCTTGTGGCGTGGTTAAGTTAACTGGCCCCGAAATTATGGTGACCTTAGCGCCCAGTTGCTGTGCAGCACTGGCGATAGCAAAGCCCATTTTTCCTGAGCTGTGATTGGAAATATAGCGCACCGGATCAATCGCCTCACGTGTTGGCCCGGCGGTAATTAACCATTGTTGCCCTGATAACGGTTTGGCTTTAGCTGTGTTCTCGCAAAGGCTAGTGATTTTTTGACAGGTTAATTCCACCAACTCAGGCACATCTAACATCCGCCCTAAACCGACATCGCCACAGGCTTGTTCGCCGGTGCCAGGTCCAAATACGGTGTAATGCCATGACGTTAAGGTGTTGATGTTGTTTTGCGTGGCTGGGTTATGCCACATTTGTTGATTCATTGCCGGAGCAATGGCAACCGGTGCGTTGGTCGCTAAACAAAGTGTGGTTAATAAGTCACTGGCCATGCCGGCGGCAATTTTTGCAATTACATCAGCGGTGGCGGGCGCGATTAAAATAAAATCAGCCCATTTTGCTAATTCAATATGCCCCATGGCTAATTCAGCTTGGGTATCAAGTAAGCTGTCGGATACCGCATTGGCGGAAACCGCTTGTAAGGTTAATGGCGTAATAAAGGCCTTTGCGCCTTCGGTCATCACCACACGCACATCGGCGCCGTGATCTTTTAAACGCCGTACTAAATCTGGCGTCTTATAAGCGGCAATGCCGCCACTGATACCCAATAGGATTTTTTTACCCTGAAGAATCTGCATAAACTGCTAATCTTTATAACAACAATGGGCGATAAGATAGCATTATT
Source organism: Cognaticolwellia sp. (assembly GCA_049614565.1). Classification (GTDB taxonomy): domain Bacteria; phylum Pseudomonadota; class Gammaproteobacteria; order Enterobacterales; family Alteromonadaceae; genus Cognaticolwellia. The sequence goes on from JBMZDW010000033.1 coordinate 2,731, forward strand.
CACGCCTTTTTTAAAATCAGTTTGCAAGGATGCGTTTATGTTAAAAGACTGGCCTGGAGATGAAAAGCCGCGTGAAAAACTACTGCAACATGGAGCAAAAAGCTTAAGTGATGCGGAACTATTGGCCATATTTTTACGCACGGGTGTTAAAGGTTGTCATGTTGTTGATCTGGCAAGAAATTTACTAAAAAGCTTTGGCAGCATTTCAAAAATATACCAAGCCGACTTGACGGCCTTTTGTCAGCATCATGGTTTAGGCGTGGCAAAATATGTGCAGTTGCAAGCATGCTTAGAAATGTCTAGCCGTTATTTGGCAGAACAAATGCAGGTTGGGCAAGCGCTGACAGCTTCCGCGAGTACAAAAAATTTTTTAACCGCTGAGCTACGCCACGAAACGCGTGAAATATTCGCGGTACTGTTTTTAAATACGCAGCATCAAATGCTTAAATTTGAACGGTTATTTCATGGCACCATCAATGCCGCAGCTGTATATCCACGCGTGGTCGTGGAAGCCGCCATTAAGTATCAAGCCTGTGCAGTTATTCTCGCGCATAATCATCCATCCGGCATCGCTGAGCCCAGTATTGCCGACAATCAAATTACTCACCGTTTGGTACAAGCGCTTGCTTTAATTGATATTAAGGTACTTGATCACATAATAGTTGCGGGATCTCAATGTTATTCCTATGCTGAACATGGTGGTATAAATGTACAATAAATAATCAAATAATTAACTGAGTAAAGCTAATATTTTGAACAAGGAGTTTCTATGAGTGATAGTGGCAGTATGCGGGACGAGCAAGCAGATGAACGTCGACAGTCGTTTCGTATAGATATGGAAAAAGAGTTAGTTGATATTATGTGGACGGATAGCCATGGCGCTCAACAACGCAAAAAAATTGCCTGTTTAGATTTTTCTCGCGGCGGTTTGAAAGTCGACTGTGATTGTGAAATTGCCGCAGAGAGTCAAGTAACGGTGATTTTTAAGGCCGATAATGCCGAGAGCCAAAAACTGTTTTGTAAAGTACTTCGCTGTGTCAAACAAGACAATGGTTGGTTTCAAGTGGCTATGCAGTTGACTGATATTGTTTAAGTTAATTTTAATTATTGAACTATAGTGAAGTGGTTGTTGTATTTTAAGTAGTAACAAGGAATTCGCAAAATGATGATTTTAGTCGGTGGGGAAAAAGGCGGTAGCGGTAAAAGTTGTTTGGCCCAAAACTTAGCAGTACATTTTGTTCAAGAAAAAAATGCCGTTGTTTTAATGGTAGATTGTGATCCGCAGCGCACCACCTCAGATTGGATCCAAGCAAGAAACTCGGATCCGGCGCTACCGGCAATTAATTGCATTCAACTCTATGGTAAAATTCGTAATGATTTACTCAGCCTGAATCAGCATTACGACTATGTGGTGGTTGATTGTGGTGGTCAAGATAATTTAGCGCTACGGGCAGCAATGTCGGTGGCCGACCATGTTATTATTCCCTTACGGCCAAAGCGTCGAGATTTAAAAACTGTGCCCCATATGGAAGATATGCTCAGTACCTGTAAGATGGTGAATCCCAAAATGTTGGCCTCGTTTGTTATTACCCAATGCCCAGCGTTGCCGAATCAGGCTAAACGTATTTTAGAAGCCAAAGATGTTTGTGGCTCCTACGGTATTAATGTTTTAAATGCCGTGACCTACAACCGAAATGTTTATGATGATAGTGAAGAGCGGGGCTCATCAGTGCTTGAAATTGAGCCAGACAGCAAAGCAGCAGCAGAAATGACCGCTATCGCCCAAGAGTTATTAGCTATGAAGCCGGATAACTGCCATGAGTTTAAGTGATTTAAAAAAATCAAAGTCTGGTCCGAAAAAGCGGACAAAGCATTTTACCGTTGATGAATTTATTGCCGACGCTGAAAACTATGCTCAAGGTACGCCTCAAATTGTCAGTTCAGCACAAAATGAGCGCAACGTTAAACAAGCTATTTTAGCGGCGAAAAGCCAAGATGTACGGCCAAATGACGACAATAGTGAACTAATTCGCCGCTTTCGTCATGCGACATTTACTTTAAGCGAACAAGCCATTGAGCAATTGCAAACATTGGCACTTGATAGCAAGTTAGCTAAGTCGCATATTTTGCGTATTTTGATTGACGAGCTGTGTCACCAAGATCAAAAAGACAAATTAACTCGGTTATTGGCGTCCAAAATAAGCTAATAGTGCGCTATTATTATCCGACTTGGCTATTAATAGTGCACTAAAGCCGCTATTTTGGGTTGTGGTTTACCATTAAGTTACTGAAATTTAATTGTTTTTAAGTATGTCATCTTAAAGTGTGATTAATACTGGTATTCGTTTTTCACTTTCTCTATAATATGCCACCTTTTTCAGGATCCCGAGGCGACGGTCTTGGGGAAATATAGCTCGAGCTGAAATTAATTTTGGAGTGACTCACATGTCTAAAGTTTGCCAAGTAACAGGCAAGAAACCAGTCGTAGGGAACAACCGTTCTCACGCAAGAAACGCAACACGTCGTCGTTTCTTACCAAACCTTCAATCTCACCGTTTTTGGGTTGAGAGTGAAAACCGTTTCGTTAAATTACGTTTAACTCCGAAAGGAATGCGTATTATCGATAAAAAAGGTATTGATGCAGTATTAACTGACATTCGTGCCCGTGGCGAAAAAGTTTAAGGAATTACCATGCGTGATAAAATTCGTTTAGTTTCTAGTGCTGGTACAGGTCATTTTTATACTACTGATAAGAATAAAAAGACTATGCCGGAAAAAATGGAAATCAAAAAGTTTGATCCAAGAATCCGTCAACACGTGATTTATAAAGAAGCTAAAATCAAGTAATTGCTAGCCTCTTAATTTAAAAGCCCGGTTTTTACCGGGTTTTTTATTGCCTGGTGAAAACTGCGTGTAAAATATTCCCCCCAACTTTGTAGTCATATTCTCTTACTTTTATCTGCGTGACTAATCTTGTCATGAGATTTTTTTCTGATATAAAATAGGCCTAACAGCAAAAATAAACTAATAACAAAGCAAGAAAGTCTTGGAGTCGTTATCAGCACTTGCCCTAATATCCCTGCGGTTATCGCCGGACCTATTATTCGCCAGGTTAGTCAGCAGCAACTGACCTTTTGGATGGTGACAGATCAACCATATCAACTGCAGTTCCAGCTCTATGCTGACGATGAAACTACATTATTGGCGAACTTAGCGTTAAATCACCAGCAGTTACAGCATGTCAGTATCGGCAATAAGGCCGTGATCAATTTAATTACCATCGACTTTGTCCAAGCGCTACCGCTAAATACCTTGTTGGCATATAACTTTATACTTGCTGATAGTGAGCAACAATCTGAGCAACCGCTAGTCGAGTTGATGCCAGAATTGCTCTACAGTGATAAAAAGTTGCCCAATTTTGTTATTAAATCAGAGGTTAAGCAGCTGCTACATGGCTCGTGCCGTAAACCGCACTTTGATAGTGCTGATGGTTTACGACAAGTTGATGCCGTGATTGCCGAATCGATAAACAATATTGAAGCGCGACCAGCGCTACTCATGATGTCAGGCGATCAAGTCTATGTTGACGATGTTGCTGGGCCGACGTTAGTTGCCATTCATCAGGTGATTGAATTATTAGGTTTATACGGCGAACAGTGGCAAGGGACTTCAGTTAGCACGAGCGAAGAGTTATACACTAGCCCACTTTGCTATTATCAACGTGATCAGCTGTTACCGCACGATACTGTCAATAAAGCGGTGTACGATAAAATATTTGCCGCCAGTAAAAAGCCAATTTTTACCTCCGTGAACGCGAAAAATCATTTGGTGACGCTGGCGGAAGTATTCGCGATGTATTTATTAACTTGGTCGCCAACCCTGTGGCGCTTGGTAGATTTAAACGCGCATCAAATCGCTGATAAATATCTTGATATTTACCAAACCGAATTGGCAATTATTAATGACTTTGTCAAGGGCTTATCCGTGGTTAGCCGAGCGTTAGCCCATATACCGACTTATATGATTTTTGACGATCATGATATTACCGACGACTGGAATTTAACCCGTGCTTGGGAAGAAGCCGCCTATAATCATCCATTTTCTAAACGTATAATTGGCAATGCTTTGATTGGTTATTGGCTGTGTCAAGGTTGGGGTAATGCACCGGAAAAATTCACCGACTTAAATCAACAGGCAAAAAATTACTTTAGCGATGACGGTTATGTGCAACAAGAACAACTGATTGATCAATTGCTTGCTTGGGACGAGTGGCATTATAGTTTAGCCACTAGCCCCAAAATTATTGTCTTAGACACTCGTACTCAGCGTTGGCGTTCAGAAAGTCATGCCGGTAAGCCATCAGGCTTAATGGACTGGGAAGCATTATCAGCGCTACAACAAGAACTGATTGATCAACCCGAAGTGATATTAGTTTCGCCTGCGCCAATTTACGGGGTGAAAATGATCGAAACTATCCAGCGAATTTTCACCTTTTTTGGCTTGCCGCTGGTGGTTGATGCCGAAAACTGGATGGCCCACTCAGGTACCGCCAATGTGATGTTAAATATTTTTCGACATAAAAAAACACCCCCGCATTTTATTATTCTGTCAGGCGATGTTCATTACTCCTTTTTTTATGACGTTTCGCATCGCTTTACCCGCAATAGTTCGCGCATTTTTCAGATCACCGCTAGCGGTATTAAAAACCAATTTCCGCGCGGCCTGTTACGTTGCTTGGAGTGGCTGAATCGCTATCTCTATGCAAGTTATTCGCCATTAAACTGGTTTACTAAACGTCGGCGTATGAAGATAAAGGTACGTAAGCCAGATAGTAAGCGTAGCAATACCTTAGTCAATAAAAGTGGTATTGGTTTGATCACTCTAACCTCAGACGAACAAGTGGTAGAAGCTGAGCTGTTAACGGTCGACAATAAACGCGTGTTGTTTCAGGCCAACCCTAGTAAAATCCGAGCAGATTAAAGCACTGTTAGTGCAGCTGAAAATTGTTTGACTGTATGCGCGGATAATAAAACGGGCTACGAGATGATGAATAGTAAGTCATTGTTTAGCAAAACGTTAACGAATGAGCTGCGGTTAGTGGGTCGGATATACTATGATGTTAGCGACTAAGTGCTCTGGAGTATAAAAAGGTGAAATTATCAAAAACCGGCTGGAATAACGTTATTATCTTTGCGGTAATGGGTTTTATATTATTGATTAACGCCACCAGTGAAAACGTGTATTCGCCGTACGAAGCGGCTGAAATTACGAGCGAACAAAATATTGCCTTGGTGGGAGCGGAAAACGTTATTTTAACGCTCAGCATCAGTAATGTCGTGGCTATTGAGCGTATTGGCCGCACGTGGCGCGCAACACCAGCGCGTATTTCAGGGCAAGCGTTAGCACAAATGATGCAATCGTGGCAGCAAAGTAGCGGCGAAGTCATGGCGCAAGTGCCAGATATTGACCGGCAGTTGTCGCTAGATGTCAGATTAGATATTGCCGGACATACACAAGCATTGCAGTTAAATTTTTATGCCACCGAGCAGCAACTATTAATTTTTAATCAAACATCACAACAATGGTTGACGATGCCGTTAGCCATGTACGGGCAGTTATTTCCAACAGAGATCTTTGCTATTTAAGGCCGATCGGCTATGGAGACAGTAAATTTATGAGAAAGTGTGCAATTTTGTCAATGGACAGCGTAGTCGATTTTGAAGTTTATGATTATTTGCTCGATGAGCCGATGCTAGCGCTAGGTTGGCAAACCGAAGTGGTTTCTTGGCGCAGCAACAAGGTGGATTGGTCTGACTATGAAGTGGTTATTATTCGTAGCCCTTGGGATTATCAAGATGATATGGCGAGTTTTCTTCAGGTATTGTCGACTATTGAGCAATCAAACGCGTGCTTAGAAAATAGCTTGGCTGTGGTTAAATGGAATATCAATAAAGGTTATTTAAAAAGTTTAGCGGCAGAAGGCGTTACTATTGTGCCAACCCTATGGCCTGATATGTTTAATGCTCAGCAATTGACGGAATATTTTGCCCATTTCTCTACCGAACAAATGGTATTAAAACCGCGCGTTAGTGCCAACGCTGACAATACTTTTTGGTTAACTCAAGATAATTATCAAGATAAAATTGCCGAATTAACGGCCGCCTTCGCCAGTCGAGAATTAATGGTGCAGCCGTTTATCGCGAATATTTGCAGTGAGGGTGAATTCTCTTTGTTTTATTTTAATGGCGAATTTAGTCACGCGATTTTGAAAACACCCGCACAGGGGGATTTTCGCGTGCAAGAAGAGCATGGTGGTGCTTTGTTGTCGATCACACCCGAGCCGGCATTAGTTGCCGTTGCCGAACAAACCATGCAGGCGATAACTAACCTCCATGGTGCATTATTGTATGTCCGCATTGATTTTGTGCGTTACAACAACTCATTTGCCTTGATGGAGGCGGAACTCATCGAACCTTCGTTGTATTTCAATATGGACGCTAATTCACCACAACGTTTTGCCAATGCGTTTGTGGCCCGAATAAGTTCAAATGAGACGAGTGCGTAATATGCCAGAGTTACCCGAAGTAGAAGTTTGCCGGCTTGGCATCACCCCGCACATTGTTGGACACGGCGTAAGCAATGTCGTGATACGTAATGCGAAATTGCGTTGGCCGATCCCTAATGAAGTGCACAGTATTGTTGGTCAACGCTTAGAAAAAATAACCCGCCGGTCAAAGTATCTATTACTCCGGTTTTCCAGCGGCACCTTGTTATTACATTTAGGCATGTCGGGCTCAGTGCGTATTCTTGAACACCACATTCCTGCGGCTAAGCATGATCACTTTGAACTGCTATTTGCTAACAATAAAATGTTGCGACTCAATGATCCACGCCGTTTTGGTGCAGTATTGTGGTTTCCAGAGCACCAAGATCAACAAGGGCTGTTAACAAAATTAGGCCCCGAGCCATTAACCGATGATTTTGGTTATGGCCACTTATTTGCCAAGGCGGGTAAGCGCAAAGTGCCGATTAAAACCTTTCTAATGGACAATCATGTGGTGGTGGGTGTCGGTAATATTTATGCCAATGAAGCGTTATTTATGGCGAGTGTTCATCCGGCCACTTTAGTTAATAGTATTAGCGAAGCAAAGTTTAATCAGCTGACCGATATTATTAAAAAGGTGCTTTCGGCGGCTATTGAGCAAGGTGGCACCACCTTAAAAGATTTTACTCAGGCCGACGGTAAGCCAGGTTATTTTGCCCAAAAGCTGTTTGTATATGGTCGCGCTGGTGAGAAGTGTCATGGTTGCCAAACCATATTAGCGGAAATTCGCCAATCAAATCGTAGTTCAGTATTTTGTCCAACATGCCAATTACTGCCAAGTAAACCGTGAGCCTTGGTAATAAAACCGCTCAAAAAAAGAAAAAATCGCAAGCAAAATCCCCTAGCGCATAAACGGATAAAGAAGTAATAATTAAACCGTACCAGAGTAAGGTCTAATTATTGGCGGAGGTTTTGCCAGCTATAAGCCACTTTCTTTTGCACCTTTGTGGTGAAAAACCAATCTTTTTCCATGTTAATTAGATGTTAATAGTAAGCTTTAGTTGAATAAGCAAATGATTTGAGTTATTTTTTATCCACTTGTAGATATATCGGTTTGCAAAGCGGTATTATTCACTAAGTAAAATAGCAAATAGAGATAAATATAAGGAAGAGTTAAGGTAAACATAATGAAAATACTGTCCATCCCTCTGTTCATTTTATTGTTAGTTGGCACATTGAAGACTCAAGCTACGGAGTTTATTAATTGTACTAGTTGTTCGTCGAATTATTCGTACAGTAAAGCTGCTGAAAAGCAGGCGCTAACTAATAAAGATTCGTTGATAACCGAGGTGATCAGTTTCAATGTTGTGCAAAATCGCATAAAAGCGTTTGATGTTTATCTAGAGCTAAAATCAGATGGCAGTGCGCAGGCGACATCAATTGAAAAAACGGTAGATGCTGCGGTAAAACAGAAATTCAATATCTTAACTAAGGCTTATAAAACGGTTGTTAGCGAGCTGGATATTCATAAAGAAGTACCTGCAAGCATTTCTCCAAGCGCATATCGACTGGTGCAAACAGAATATTTGCAGCAGAAGTTCGAAAGTTTTTTCAACACCAATCAGATATTTATGGATAAGTTTTCAAATTATATTGCCGCCGGTACTGCCTTGACGGGCGCAGGCGTAACGGTTGAACTTATCAAAACGGTATATTTTATTGATGAATCTAATGTGCGAATGCGATTAAACGGTATTGGCAGTAATGGTGAGCTGAAGTTGAAATTATTGTCGGCTAAAGACGCTCAAAACAATAACATTCCAGTAACTTAGCTCGAAAACTAAGCCTCGATAGCGGGAAACTTATTAACAACTGACCTAAGAAAAACATGAGTAGTTAGAAAAAAACATGCTACGGCGACTCATGTTAGCTTTGTGCCGAATACCCGCATCCGACGCTCCCTTAAACTCTTACTGTTTTCAGAGCCTGTTTTACCTAAGATAGGTTACACGACTGCCGTGTTTCCCCCATTACCGTTGTTTATATTGCGCTTGCTGCATAACGCTCATGTATCAGGTTAATGTTTGTCATGAGAGATATGAGAAACTTTTCCGACTTTTGCATCTTGGTAGTAGTCAGTAGCTAACGCTATGTACCCGCTTACATTCAAGGTACAATGGCATTTTAAGCACGATGACATTGCGGTATTCTCTCGTTAGCTTGAGATCTAGCATGGTTATCAAACATCAACTTGGTATAACTAAATGAAACCATACGAAAATATTGCTGAATTGATTGCAATACTAGAGTCGGAAATAACCTCGTTAACGGAACAAATTATTACCTTAAAAACGCAACCTCAAAGCTTTAATGAACAAGTGCTTTTTAGCTATATTGATACTCGTAGTACCGGTAAAGCGAAGGATTTTGTCCGTTCAAAAGGCGTGAAGTCAGAGCGTGGTTCACTATTTTCTTCGGGCGATGTCAGCAAATTAATCAAAGACGGTGCCGATGATATTTCGCCTGAGTTACTTGCTATCGCACGCAAGGTTGCCAGTATGAAAAATAAACATGGTAAGCAGCGTTAATTAGCATAAAGCGTAATATCCAGCATCAAGCTAAGCTAAATTACGGGTATAATTTGACTTAGCTTGGTTAGTCAGGGTTACTGCTAGCTGCTTTTATCTGGCTGTAGCGCACCCTCAAGCGCTTGTTTAACCATAGGGTGAACAAATTGGCTGACATCACCGTTATGCAACGCCACCTCTTTTACTAAGGTTGAGGAAATAAAAGAATTTTCTTCGGCTGGGGTTAAAAATACCGATTCTAAATCTGGCGATAAGCGACGATTCATATTAGCTAATTGAAATTCATATTCAAAGTCAGACACCGCGCGTAAGCCGCGAATCAACACATTGGCTTGATGAGCCTTGGCAAAATCCACCAATAAACCACTAAAACCGACAACGGTGACATTGGATAGATGTTGGGTAACGGCTTCTAGCAACGCGACACGCTGCGCCAGATCAAAACGGGGTTTTTTACTCGGGCTGGCCGCAATGCCGACAATAACTTCGCCAAATAAACGGCTAGCGCGTTCGATTAAATCGGCGTGACCGTTGGTGACAGGGTCAAATGTTCCAGGGTAGATTGCTTTAACTGACATAATTTTAGTGGTTGTCTATAAGGGTAAAAACTCTATTGTAATGGTAGACAAGGGTAAATTCAAAAAACAATCAAGCTGCGTGATCAGGTCAAACTAGTACGGGCAATGCAGTGGCGAGTAGCCCTTTAGCCTAACTTTACTTAAAGTATTTACTCGAAATACTTTAGCTTTAGCAGACTTTGATAGTATGATAGCAAGATATATATCGACCTATACAAGAAGTAATATCCATGAAAACTCGGGATAAAATAATTCAAGCCAGCATTGCATTATTTAACGAAAAAGGTGAGCGTAATGTTACCACCAACCATATTGCGGCCGATCTGGGGATCAGCCCCGGTAACCTTTATTACCATTTTCGCAATAAAGAAGACATTATCTTATCAATATACGAAGAGTATGCCCGTAATCTTTTAATCGAAACTATGCCGGAAGTCGACCCGAAAGTTAAACCCCTAGATGCCATTATTTTATATATGGATGTGGTGTTTCAGGCGATGATGAAATTTCGTTTTTTTTACAGTAATTTACCGGTATTATTGGCAAAAAATCCATTATTACATGACAAATATGTCGAAGTACAAAGTTTTATTGCTCAGCGCGTAAGTGAGTTATTACTATCGCTACGTGATGCTAATGTAATGGAGTTTTTAGATGAAGACTTGGCTGATATCGTTAGTATTTTACGTTTGGTCAATACTTTCTGGCTTAGCTTTTATCAAACGCAAAATAATGAAAGTGAGATAAACGATGCGGTATTTTATCAGGGCGTATTGAAAATTTTAGTGATTATTCAACCCTATGTTACCGACGCCGCTAAAAGTGAGTTTTTAGCAGCGCGCGCTATGTATCGCCAACGCTGTCAAGATAGTCTAAACGCCGCTTAAGTTTTTACACTCGATTAAGACTGGTAACCGTGCAATAACGCTTGCCAGTTTTTTTCCTGCCATTGAAAATTATCAACCCGATGAACTTCTTTACGAAAGGACCGCAATAATCTCGCCATATTTTGCTCAGGCCAGCGGTTTTGTTGTTGGCGTTGCTCGCCGCGGTCAAAATCGATCAACCAAACCTTGTCATTTTCATCAATTAAAATGTTATGAGCATTTAAGTCGTGATGATAAATTCCCTGTTGATGAAAACGTTTGATCACGCGGCCAATTTCATGCCACAGCGCCGACGAAATTGCACGTTTACTCAAAATACCAACCAAGTCTTCGGCATGTTCAATACGACTTGATAATAAATCAGCGCGATAAAATAAGCCGTATTTAATTACCCGAAAAGCAACAGGCTTGGGCGCGGGTAGGCCTAACGCTCGCATTAATGTTAATAAAGAAAATTCACGTGCTGCGCGGGTTCGCTCAATACCAGTAAAAATATATAAATCATTGATTAACTTGCCTATTAAACCACCGCGATAGTAATGGCGTAATACCCAATTTTTCATCACACGCTCAGCGTTTCTGGTGGCAATAAACCAGGTAGTGCCACGACCTTGCGCACTGCCAACAATGGCATTTTTCGCTTGCCAATAATCACTATCAAGCATTTCAGGCATAAACTCAGCAATGCCTTCGTTGTCATATTGGCAATAAATATTGCCTTGTTGATAAGTTTTTTTCTGACAGGGTTTTACAATTGTCGGTGGGTTCAAGATAATAGACCTATATTATATGTCAGCTCCTATTGTGGTGAATCCTTTATGCTGGGTCAATTATCTGTAGCAAAAAATTTATGTTTATTGCGCTTATCCGCCATTGGTGATGTCTGTCATGCCGTGGCACTGGTACAAAATATTCAGCGCCAGTGGCCTGAAACCAAAATTACTTGGGTGATCGGTAAAATTGAAGCCAGCTTATTGCAGGGATTAGAGGGCGTTGAATTTGTCATTTTTGATAAAGCTGCCGGCTTAAAGGGCTATCGTGATTTACATGCAACACTCAAACATCGCGAATTTGATGTTTTACTACATATGCAAGTGGCATTGCGCGCGAGTCTCGCCAGTTTATGTATACCGGCTAAAGTGAAAATTGGTTTTGATAGCCAACGGGCGAAAGAAGGACAATGGTTATTTAGCAATAAAAAAATTGCTCCACAAACTCAACCTCATGTTTTAGATGGCTTTATGGGTTTTGCTCAAGCCCTAGGCTTAGACGTTACCCCGCCGGTATGGCATATGCCTATCGCCGATGACGATCAGCTTTGGGCAAGTGAAAAACTCAGCGTCGGCAATAGCTCGGAAAAGCCGATAGCTATTATTTGTCCTGCCGCTAGTAAAGCGGAACGTAATTGGCACGCTGAAGGTTATTCGCAAACCGCAGAATATTTGACTTCGTTGGGTTTTAAAGTGGTTATCTGCGGCGGGCCAACGACAGCAGAGAAGTTACTGGCGGAGGCGATCATTGCCCGTAGTGACTTTAGCCAAGGTGACAAGAGCATACAAAACCTTGTCGGGCAAACCAGCTTAAAGCAATTATTAGCGCTACTCAGCCTAGCGCATATCGTGATTGCCCCAGATACCGGCCCTGCTCATATGGCGGTAACGGTTGATACGCCCGTGGTCGGCTTATATGCCCACAGCAATCCAAAAAGAACTGGCCCCTATCACTATCTGCACTATGTGGTCAGTGCCTATGAATCGGCGGTACAGTCACAATATAAGCAAAGTGTTGAGCACTTACCTTGGGGCATACGTGCTAAAGGTAAAGATCTAATGATGCAAATTAGCATCAAAGAAGTCAGAAAAGCGATTACGCGTGTGATGAACGATCATTATGCCGACTTGTTATAAATATAAATAAGGCATTGCCGTGAAAAAGTATGTTACCGGTTTTTTATTTTCAAAAGACGCTAAGTCCTTGGTGCTCATCAAGAAAATAAGCCCAGCGTGGCAACAAGGTTTGTTCAACGGTATCGGCGGTAAAATTGAAGCAAATGAAACCTCGATTGATGCCATGGTGCGCGAGTTTTTCGAAGAAACTGGTGTGAAAACACAGCCGGAAGGTTGGACGAATTATGCCAAGGTCTATCGCCCTGATTGTTACGACGTTGATATGTTTTTTGGCCATTCCGATCTCGCGTTTAGCGCGAAAACTATCGAGCAAGAGCAGGTAGTTATTGTTAAAGTGTCCGAGCTGCCCAATAACTTGATCCCTAATTTGCATTGGCTGATTCCGCTTGCGTTAGATACGCAAGCGGACTTTTCAACGCCCATTTTAGTCAAAGAAGTCGCGCAAATACGCAGCCAAGCATAGTACGTGTGCTTATCACTCAGAACACATCACTTAGACCATCAAATAAGATAATATCACTATGAAAAGTAGAAAACTGCACAAGATAATCGGACTTATTTTGCTATTACCTATGCTCGGCTGGACAGTCACAGGTTTAGTGTTTTTTATTAAACCCGGCTATCAAGGGGCGTATCAACAATTGTCAGTCAAAACGCAGCCATTGAAGCAAGCTTTAACGCTAACACCGCAAGAAAATTGGCAAGAAGCTAAGTTGCTAACAACGATTTTAGGTGATCACCTGCTGGTCAAGTCAGACAATAGCAACTTGCATCTCGACCCTATCTCATTGACGGTAAAAGCGCCGCCGTCAGAACACGACTTTACACGCTTATTAAACGACGCCTTTACCCGTGACAGTCAGCGCTATGGCGAGATTGTATCCATCGAGGGCTTATCGGCAAAAACCAATACTGGCGTTGAGGTGACACTGAATTGGCACACGCTAAGGCTCAGCCAAAAAGGCCAAGACACCGCATTAATCAACCTACTGTATCAAGTGCATTATTTACAATGGACGCCCCACACAGGCGTTAATCAAGTACTGGGTATTTCTGGCTTGATATTATTACTTTTGCTCAGTATTTTAGGGCTGAGAATTTATATTAAACAGCGTGATTAAGCTGTAATCTCGCTGATATTGTTGGTCGTTTCTGATAAAAAAAGGGACTATAAAAAGGGAATTTTATGTACCAGATAGTTAAGTTAATTTTTGTTAAGTTAATTGCTGTAGTTATTGTTTTTAGTTTTTCATCGCTAAGCCGCGCAGAAAACCTTATCGAGCATCCGAACGTACAAGCGCAACGGGATTGTTTTCGAAAAAATTTCAGCGACTTTGCCACATGGCGCAGTAGTATGGCGAATAAATATCAGCGCAAGTTTAAAAACGAGCAAAAAGTTGCTCGTGCCTTAACGCGCTTTGATCAAAGCTTTAACGAAAAAGCCTTTCTCAATTACCAAAAAACCTTAACCTGCCAAACCTTTGATTATTTTGTTGATGGTACAAAAGTACGTGGTTTCATTATTAAACCGACCGCAACAGCACAAAAATTACCAGTTTTGGTTTATAACCGTGGTGGTAATGGCAATTTTGGGGCGGTGGTTTTTGGCTCAATGATGCGTAACTTATTCCCCATTGCTGCGCAGGGTTTTGTTGTTATCGGTAGCCAATATCGCGGTACATTTACTCGCAATAAAGCGCTTGATGACGAATTTGGCGGCAAAGATGTTGATGATGTGCTGGCCTTGCTCGATTTTATTCCCAATATCAACGCGGCTGATGCTGAAAAAGTCGGTATGTTTGGCGCAAGTCGCGGCGGCATGCAAACGTATTTAGCACTAAAGCAAGCTAAACAAGCCCAGCCAGCCCAGAAAATCAAAGCCGTGGCAGTTATTGCTGGCGTTTCCGATCTTGAAATTGGCCTACAGCAACGTCCCGCAATGGAAAAAGTTTATAAAAAACGCATTCCTAATTACGAAAATAATAAAGCCGCTGAGCTTGAAAAGCGTTCGGTATTGAAATGGCTTGATGAGTTACCAGACAATGTGCCGATGTTATTGCTGCACGGCACAGCCGATAAACGGGTATCGGTTGAACAATCAAAAACATTAGCCGCAGCGCTAGATGAATCTGGCATACCCAATAAACTGGAGCTCTACCCCAACGACAACCATGGCTTGGTTGCTAACAAAGCAAAAGCAACGCGGGAAATTGTTGCTTGGTTTAGAAAGTACTTATAAATTATTATCTAGCGTTCAGGCTAGCTCAGCAGTTGTTGCAAAGCCGCTAACGAGCGCTGGGTTGCGCCTTGGTTCTCTTGCACCACCTGATAAGCATTTTCCCCTAGTGCTTGCGTGCGAGCGTTATCGGCAAATAAGCGTAGTACTTCTGTGGCAAGTGCCACCGGCATATCGTGATCAGCTGGTAATTGCACAATGGCATTTTTTTCCACCAGCTGCACTAATATCTCACTAAAATTACTCATATTTGGGCCAGTGATAACTGGTTTTTGAAATAATGCTGGCTCTAATGGGTTATGACCACCAATATCACTAAAGCTACCCCCCATAGTCACCACATCAGCAAGCGCGCAAGCGGCAAGCAATTCGCCTAAGGTATCAATAATCCAGACATTAGTATCTAGCGTTACCAACTGTTTTTGACTGCGTTTTAGTACGTGATTGCCGGCATTTTTTGCCAGCTCAGCCACTTGTACAAAGCGCTCAGGGTGACGCGGGACAATAATTAAAAGCGCGCTACTGTCTTGTTGTTTTATCTGCTCAAATGCTTTTAATATCAGGGCTTCGTCACCGGGATGCGTACTTGCTACTAGCCAAATTTTGCGCTCTGCGGCCATTAAACTGGCTAACTCTTGCTGTTTAGCAGCAACATCAGGGTTGAGGGCAATGTCAAACTTTAAATTACCCCCAAGCTGGCAGTGTTCGGGCTTAGCGCCTAGCGCTAAATAGTTATCTTGGTTAATTTGGCTTTGGGTCAGTATGGTGTCAAAGCTTTGAATGCTTGGCGTGATCAGCCAGTTAAGATTTTGATAACTGCGCATCGACTTATCTGACAAGCGGCCGTTAACCAGCAGCAATTTGATCTGCTGACGTTGACACTGAGCTATTAAGTTTGGCCAGAGCTCAGTTTCCATAAATATCATGGCTTTGGGTTTTAAGCGTTTTAAAAACAAAGTAGTAGAAAAAATATTATCCAGTGGCAGATAACAGTGCTGCACCTTATCAGCAAATAATTTTTCTACTTGCGCGGATCCTGTTGGGGTAAAAGTGGTTACCGTGATCGGCAATCTAGGATAAAGGTTGATCAGCTCAGTAATAAAAGGCTTTAAGGCGATCACCTCACCAACACTAGCGGCATGAACAATAATGCCATCAGGCTTTAGTGTGGTTGAGAGCAGGCCAAAACGTTCAAGCAAGCGTTGTCGGTAGGCTTGATGACTAACGGAGCGCAACAGTAATAGCACTAAAACTAGCGGCGTTAACAGTAACAATAATATTCGGTATAAAAATAAAGCAAAAGTACGGCGCACTTAACGTAACCAAAAGTCGAAAATCAATGCGTAATAGTATACCTAAGTCTTATTATAAAGCTGCAGCAAGATAAAAATAGTTACGGCATTTACTTTTGGGCTACTCATAAGTTTTATCGGGGTAAATATTAGCGCTCAAAGATGGTATCGAGAATAATTGACGAGTTTGTTCTTGCCACTCCTTCCAGTGAACACACCATATTCAGCACTTCACTTAATTTTTCTAAGGTGCTCGCTTGTATGGTCACCAGCAAGTCGTATTCGCCACTAATAGAATAAATATGGCTAATTTGGTGAACTTTTCTTAACGCCAAGCAAATGGTTTGTCGTAAGTTGGGGTTAACTTTTAGCGATACGTTCGACGAAATCAAACCACTGGTATATTCACTGCCTAACACCACACTGTAGGCTTTAATCACGTTATTGTTTTCCAGCTTATTGAGTCGGTTTTGGATGGCGGTGCGTGACACGCCGGTTGCTCTAGCCATATCAGAAACACTGGCACGGGCGTTCAGGCGTAATATTGACAATAACTCTTCATCTTTTTCAGTTAACAAATCACAGCTCCACAGCGTTAAGAAAGCAAAAAACAGTCAAGATAGTACACTTTGACATATCTATATGTCAATTTGACTATAAAAAAGGACAAATCATCAAGTAGTGCCACTTTGCTTGTTCAGGCGTCTAGGCGGATAATAGCGCTATTGAAAGCCCATATTATTTTAAGGAATTACCGTGACCGATTCTGCTAACAACAATTTTTATGCTCATTTAACTTCGCAAATACAGCAAGTAAAAGACGATGGTTTATATAAAGCCGAGCGTGTGATCACGACCGCGCAGCAACCACAAATTGCCGTGAATACAGGTGAAGATGTGGTGAACTTTTGTGCTAACAATTATTTAGGTTTAGCCAATCACCCGTCATTAATTGCCGCTGCTAAACAAGGTTTAGATGAACACGGTTTTGGTATGGCCTCAGTACGTTTTATTTGTGGTACTCAAGATATTCATAAAACCTTAGAGCAAAAATTAAGCAGCTTTTTAGGCATGGAAGATACTATTTTGTATTCTTCATGTTTTGACGCTAATGCCGGTTTGTTTGAAACCTTATTAGGCCCAGAAGACGCGATTATTAGTGACTCACTTAACCATGCCTCAATTATCGATGGTGTGCGTTTATGTAAAGCAAAGCGTTTTCGTTATGCCAACAATGACGCTGCTGAACTTGAAGCGCGTTTAATTGAAGCCGATGCTGCTGGCGCCCGTTTTAAATTAATTGCTACTGACGGCGTGTTTTCAATGGACGGCGTTATTGCCAACTTAAAAGCGGTGTGTGATTTAGCCGATAAATACAATGCCATGGTAATGGTAGATGACTCTCACGCAGTAGGATTTGTGGGTGAACAAGGTCGCGGTAGCCATGAATACTGTGACGTAATGGGCCGTGTTGACATTATTACTGGTACCTTAGGCAAAGCTATGGGTGGCGCGTCTGGCGGTTATACTGCTGCGAAAAAAGAAGTGGTTGAATGGTTACGTCAACGTTCACGTCCGTACTTATTTTCTAACTCATTAGCGCCAGCGATTGTTAATGCCTCAATTAAAGTGATTGACTTGCTAGCTGAAGGTGACGCCTTACGCAAAACCTTAAAAGATAATGCCAGCTACTTTAGAACACAAATGGAAGCGGCAGGTTTTACCTGTGCTGGTGCTGATCACGCGATTGTGCCAGTCATGCTAGGTGACGCGAAAGTTGCGAGTGATATGGCGGATCGTTTATTAGCGGAAGGCATTTACGTGATTGGTTTTTCTTTCCCAGTGGTTCCTAAAGGCCAAGCCCGTATTCGTACACAAATTTCTGCCGCCCATACCAAAGCAGAATTGGATAAAGCCATTGAAGCCTTTATTCGCATCGGTAAAGAAATGAAAGTGATTGAGGCGTAATGATGAAAGCGTTAGCAAAATTAAAAGCCGAACCGGGTATTTGGATGACCGACGCGCCTAAACCTGAGTTAGGGCATAACGATCTATTAATCAAAATTAAAAAAACTGCGATTTGTGGTACTGATATCCATATTTATAACTGGGATGAATGGTCACAAAAAACCATTCCAGTGCCTATGGTGGTAGGTCATGAATATGCCGGTGAAGTGGTTGGTATTGGCCAAGAAGTAAAAGGTTTTGCACTGGGCGATCGCGTTTCGGGCGAAGGCCATATTACCTGTGGTCATTGTCGTAACTGTCGTGGCGGCCGTACCCATTTATGTCGTAATACGGTTGGTGTTGGTGTAAATCGCGAAGGTTCATTTGCTGAATACTTAGTCATTCCAGCCTTTAATGCCTTTAAATTACCCGATGAAATTTCTGATGATTTAGCCGCGGTGTTTGACCCCTTTGGTAATGCTGTACATACCGCCTTGTCATTTGACTTAGTTGGCGAAGATGTATTGATCACCGGCGCAGGCCCTATCGGTATTATGGCGGCAGCCGTGGCAAAGCACGTTGGTGCCCGCCATGTTGTTGTTACCGACATTAATGAATACCGTTTAGACTTAGCCCGTAAAATGGGTGCTACCCGCGCGGTTGACGTTAGTAAAGAAAAATTGTCTGATGTAATGGATGATTTAGGCATGACCGAAGGCTTTGACGTTGGCATGGAAATGTCGGGCGTACCAATGGCGTTTACCGATATGTTAGCCAATATGAACAATGGCGGCAAAATTGCCATGCTAGGTATTCCTGGACAAGATATGGCAATTGATTGGAGCCAAGTTATTTTTAAAGGCTTAACCATCAAAGGTGTTTATGGTCGCGAAATGTTTGAAACTTGGTACAAAATGGCGAGTTTAATTCAATCGGGCTTAGATTTATCGCCGATCATTACCCATCATTTTGATATTGATGATTTTCAGCAAGGCTTTGATATTATGCGTTCAGGGCAATCAGGCAAAGTTATATTAAATTGGGAAAAGTAATGGCGAACATTGACGAAAACTTTAAACACATGCAAGTTAGCGAACTACATCACGTGTTGGCTGATAACACTCATGTGGTGGTTGATATTCGTGATCCGGCCTCGTTTCAATCGGGGCATATTCCTAACGCAATACATTTAAGTAATGACAGCTTGCCAGAGTTTTTACGTACGGCAGATTTCGACGCACCTGTGGTGGTGTGTTGTTATCATGGCATATCAAGTCAGCAAGCGGCGCAGTTTCTGATCAGCCAAGATTTCACCGAGGTTTATTCCCTCGATGGTGGTTTTACCGATTGGCAGTTACAGTATCCGGATAGTGTTGGCCGTTAATGACTCGTGTTGAACTGCGCCCGCTGGTAAAAGTAACGCAACATAATATTGCCTTACTGTTTTGCAATTATCTGCAAACGCTTGGCGTTCAGGCGCAAGTTCAACAGCAAGATGCGGGCTTTGTTATTTATTGTCAGCAAGATAAATACGAATTAGCGCAACAAGAGTTTGAGCAGTTTATCGCCCAACCGCACCATGCTAAATATCAACAAGCGGCATGGCAAAATGGTGACGTAACTGACGTTAATGCCCATGCACCTGCACTACTGAGCAGCTTTAAAACGCAGTTTTTCTCCCATGCCGGTATCGTTACTTTAGTGGTATTCGCGCTATGTTGGTTGGTTTTTCTCGCCAGTAACTTTGGTTGGGGTAATGCCATATTTAAGCAATTACAATTCTATCCGCAACTCAGTATCGACGCGCTATTACAAGCACCTCATCGTTTGCTAGGCCCAGCATTTTTTCATTTTTCTTGGCTGCATATTGCCTTTAATACTATGTGGTGGTGGCAATTGGCTGGCGTGATAGAGGACAAACTCGGCAAAGGCAGTTTAATCAACTTGCTGCTGGTTTCGGCGATAGTGTCTAACCTCGGGCAATTTTTGGTTGATGGTCCGAATTTTGGCGGCTTATCAGGCGTGGTGTATGCGCTAGTGGGTTATGTTTGGTGGTTAGGTTGGTTGCTACCCGAAAAAGGTTTATCACTGTCTAAGCCGATAATCGGCTTTATGTTGTTTTGGTTATTATTAGGTTACACCAGTTTTATGCCCATCAATGTTGCTAATACGGCGCATTTGTTAGGATTGATCAGTGGTTGTTGTTTAGCTTATTTAAAAACGCTAACTGTAAAATCTGCTAATACATAAAAAGCGTTTAGTTATCTAACCACTGGGTAAATAGCAATTTTTTAATTAACGGCTGTCCGGTTTCTTTTGCTAGTAACGCTTGCACTTTTTCTTCGCATAAACGTTGAATTTCATGACGGCCATTAATGGATTTTATTTTTGATTCTGGCTGCTGACCAATAATATCGATAATCGCATCACGCAATAATGGTGCGTGATGTTCAACAATGTCGTAGTTAGTCGCATCTTCAATCATCAACTCAACGGAGAGACGAACAAAGCCCATTTTTTTCTTTACCGCTACGTAGTTGGTAACAATAGAAGGCTCAAAGCCAAAGTAGGCATAATCAGCGGCTTTGGCAAATGGAGCACTTAGTAGCACTAACAGTACAATAATCGACGTTTTCATTTCAATAACACTCAAGAAAATTAGTTAGATAACCATATTTTTAATAGATAATAACGCGAATTTTGCGGCAGCGCTGAATTATTTATCGTTTTTTTACCGACTAGGCATGTGTGCAACAGTTTGTCGGCAGTATCGAGGAAATGATAACGTTCATAATGCCTTGAGCAAGCTGTATTTTTGCTAAGCTAAACGCTATTATATGGCGTTTTTTAGCAAATAATCTGTAAATATGACAACAGCGCATTCCTTATTTCCGGTGCAAATGGTGGCGAATTGGCAGTCGCCAGAAACGTTAACTATTGCCCATCACCTACGCGACTGGTTGCTTGACCCTAGTTCTTTAACGGCTCGGCTAAAAAGCCATTGTCAGCGTTTTCATGTGGTGCTGCTAGGTCAACGTGTTCAAGCATGTGAGGTGAGTGAAGCCAATGATGATATTCGCGCGGGCGAGCAAGTGCTTGTGCGCGAGGTATTATTGTATTGCGATGATATTCCACAAGTATTTGCCCGCAGTTTATTGCCGCTTAGCTCATTAACCGGCGCACAACAACAATTAGCGCATTTAGGTACGCAGTCGTTAGGGCAAGTATTATTCAACCATCCCGATTTGCAGCGCAAAAAAATAGAAGTAGCGACATTTGATCAAAATTCCACAGTCGCTCACTTAGCAGATTATTTAGCACTGGAAAAAGTTCAACCACCCTTATGGGGCCGCCGTTCGGTATTTGTACTAGATGAAAAGCCGCTGATGGTGGCGGAAGTATTTTTACCCGCTGCTTTTGCATATCAAGAATAAAAGGTTAATACATTGAGTGAGTTAACAAATAAGCTAACGGCGATTAAGCAAATTACCCGTATGGATAAACCCATTGGCACTTATTTACTGCTGTGGCCAACGTATTGGGCATTATGGATTGCCTCAGACGGTTGGCCGTCGCTACATATGTTGTTGGTGTTTAGCCTGGGGGTATTTTTAATGCGCAGCGCCGGCTGTGTAATTAATGACTATGCCGATCGGAAAATTGATGGCGCAGTAAAGCGCACACAACACAGGCCGTTAGTGACTGGTGCTTTATCGAGTAGCGAGGCCTTGCAGTTGTTTTTTGCCTTAATATTAATCGCATTGGGATTGGTATTAACCTTAAGTGATTACACCATTGTATTGTCGTTTGTCGCGGTAATATTAGCAGCGAGTTATCCGTTTATGAAACGTATTACTCATTTTCCGCAAGTCGTGTTGGGTGCTGCCTTTAGCTGGGGTATGATCATGGCGTTTGCCCAACAACAAGGCGAAATACCGTTAGTAGCTTGGTTATTGTTCGCTGCTAATGTTATTTGGACCATTGCCTACGATACTATGTATGCCATGGTCGATCGCGACGATGACTTAAGAATAGGGGTGAAGTCGACGGCGATTATTTTTGGCAATAGTGATAAACGTATTATCTTATTTTTACAATTAATCACCTTAGCTTTGTTATTTACCGTCGGCGACATGTTAGCGTTTGGTTGGCCGTATCAATTATCGTTAGTGATTGCCGCAGGGTTTTTCTGTTATCAACAAATACTCATTGCCGGGCGCGAACGCGAGCGCTGTTTTCAAGCGTTTTTAAATAATCATTATGTTGGTTTAGTGGTGTTTATTGGCGTGACGATGGAATATTTATAACGTTTTAAGCGTAATAAAAAAGCATTTGCCCGCGTGAACGAACAAATGCTTTGATTGCTGGTGAGTTTGAGTGAGCTTGCGTGGCTTTAACGGATAATGCTTTGCAGCACTTCAATATCCACTAAGTTACTGACCGAGCTTTTTAATAACCCCAGCGTACTGCTATCAACTAATTTTTCCTCATTATCTAGCACAATATAACCTTGGTCTTTCATGGCGACAATTAAGGTTGATTGTGCCTTTTTATCAATAAATTCAGGCGCGTTGATATTATTCAGCACAGATAAACGTTGGGCAATGGCGACAACTTTTTCATCTAAATCTGATTTTTTAATTGGCGCTAATTGGCTCAATAACGAGGTAATAATGGCGAAACGTTGCATGGTTTCGTTCACGCACTCTGCGATTAAGCGCACTTTTGCACGCGTTTCATCGTCGCTACTCAATGACCAAAACCCCGCTTTGCTTTGTTTTGCAATACCGTTTTCAGCTAAATATTGGCAAACCGCTTGTACTTGCTCAGCAATATCATCATCAGACTGCCATAAAAATAAGTCTGTTTTCAGCAATTGCACTAAGCGCTGAATTTGCGCGAGTATATCGTCATGACTAATTTTCGCATTGCGCTCTAATAAACGACAAACCAAAGACGGTACAATATAGGTGTGCAGAATATTGTTGCGATAGTAACGTAATTCTAAAATTGCGCTGTCGGTTAATGAAATAATGTCGCCAAAACTGTCTTGATTAATGGTCACTTTATTAAGCGATATAACTTGCGCTAACAGTTCAGCGCCGGTATCAGATGGAACGGTCAATTCTGTATGATAGGGCGCCTTGCGTTGCATGTCTAAGAAGAAATCAAGCTGTTTAATGAGCTCAACTTTAGTTAAGGCTTTGTTTTCAGTGGCATGTAATATTAACGATACTAAGGCAACGCCGTTTAACGCCGCACATTGGTTAATTGAGGTCATGACTTGTTGCGCTAACACATTAACACTCGGGGTTAACCATTTCGGCTTTTGTGGATCAACTGGGTCGATCGCTTGTTTCCAATCAGGCACCTGTTTATTTAAAAATTGGTTAATATTGATCGGCTCACCAAAATTAACATAGCCTTTACCGTAGTTGCGCAAGTTGCGAATGGCTTTAATTACACCAAAGATAGACTCGCCTTTTTTCTGGCTACCACTTAGTTCTTTATGATAAGTACCAACTTCCATCACGTGTTCATAACCTAAGTACACAGGCACTAGCGTTAATGGTCGGTCAATACCACGCAACAGACTTTGAATGGTCATGGCCAGCATGCCGGTTTTAGGTGACAGTAAACGTCCGGTTCGGCTGCGACCGCCTTCAGAATAATATTTTACTGAGTAGCCACGTTCAAACAGCAGGCCTAAGTATTCACGAAAAATAGTGGAATATAAGCGGTTACCTTTAAAACTACGACGAATAAAAAACGCGCCGGCTTTTCTAAAAATAGGCCCCGCAGGCCAAAAGTTCAGATTAATACCGGCGGCAATACGCGGTGTTACTAAACCTTGTTGAAATATTACATAGGTCAGTAGTAAATAATCCATGTGGCTGCGATGACACGGCACGTAGATAATCTCATGGCCTTCTTGTGCTAAGTTGCGCAAACGCTCGGCTTTACTGACTTCAATACCGTTATACAGGCGGTTCCATAACCACCCTAAAATACGTTCGCCAAAACGTACGGTAACATCACGATAGTCACCGGCAATTTCATCCATAATTGCCAAGGCTTCTTTTTTAATTTGTGCTTCGTTTTTATCGCTGTTTTTTACTTCTTCGCTGATCAGGCGCTTAATCGCAGGGTTTACCATGAGGTGATCAAACATTTGCTGACGATGCATTAATCTTGGGCCAGTGGCCGCAATATTTTGGCGATGAAAATGAAAACGGGCAATACGCATCAGCTTGCGCGCACTGGCTTGGTTGGTGCCGTGTTTATCTGCCATATGACGAAACGAAATCGCTTCACTAAAGCGCACCATAGTATGGCGGCCTAAAAACAAAACGATAAAAAACTTGCGTAGCCATGTCGGCGATTCTTGATCCGCTAGCAGCGTACCAACATTGGTATTGTTTTTTTCTTTGGTTGGCGTGCGGCCCCAAATAACATTGGCCGGAATAAGTTGCGCGTCGAGTTGTTCATCACCTGCATGAGCGCTCAATAATTCAAAACCTTGCTCGATAGCTGTGGTTTTTTCAGGTTTTCGCCAGCGAAATAGTGTGCTTGGTTTTTCTAAAAAGAGTAAACGAGAGAGGGTTTTACCACCAAGGTTAACCTCTTCGAGCGGATCGGGCAAATTGGCTTTTTTACAGGCAGTGCGCAATGATAAAACATCACTGGCCGACTGGTGACGCAGTACATAAAATACCGGTTGTTCCGGGGTTAGTGTACCGGCATTAATAATTTTGTCAGTGACAATTTTACAACGTACCAATAATTTGATCGGTAAACGTAGTAATAAATAAAATATTTTTTGAATAGCTAACATCTTGTTTTACTCGGCTTTATTTGACCCGAGATTATAACACTTAGCTAAAAATTTGTCTCTTATCGTTAGCTCGCCTTTTTGCGTAGCGTGGAAATTGTTATCGATGGATAATGAGCTGATAAAAAACACAAAACCAATTATGATAATGAAATATAAAGAATTTATATTAAAAATAGCAGCTGTTTAGCCAAGAGAGTTCTTATGCAAACGTGCGAAAAATTAGCAAAAATTGCCATATTTGTTGACGTACAAAATATTTATTACACCACGCGAGATACCTTTGGGCAGCAATTTAATTATCGCGAATTTTGGCAACAAGTCAGTCAACAAGGTGAGAT
>JBMZDW010000034.1:0-27594 GCA_049614565.1 Cognaticolwellia sp.
GTAAAAGCAGTTTAGCGCAGGCAAGTGCCGCATCATTGGCATTCTTCGAGCAATATGTGCCGAAAGGTAAGTCGCCTATGTGTGGCAATAGCATTGGTCAAGACCGACGTTTTATTAATAAGTACATGCCAGAGTTTGAAGATTACTTTCACTACCGTAATTTAGATGTCAGCACAGTAAAAGAGCTAGCACGTCGCTGGAAACCTGAGGTGCTAGATAAAGTGGCAAAAACCGGTGCTCACTTAGCTTTAGATGATATTCGCGAGTCGATTGCGGAATTAAAGGTGTATCAGCAACACTTTTTTAAACTGTAATCGCCTAATTTATTGTATAAAAAGACGCGCTAGCGTCTTTTTTTGTTTGGCGCACGTCAATATCAACTGTTTGCTTTATTCGTACTTCTCGCGCTGCGGTTAATAACGCATGAAATAAAAATTGCTTGCAGGTCATACCAGTTTGTTTAACAATCGCAGCATAGTTTGTTAAACCTTGATTAGGACAGTTATGGGTAATCGCTTTAGTCGCGCCGTTAAAAATATTAAAAAGTTACCGCAGGTAAGTCATTCGTTTTTATTAACCAAGTTGTTTTGCTCGCAAGTAAAATATGCCAGCACTTCTAAGGTTAAGCTTATTGAAGTTGAACAACAAAAAGTTAAGCTATTGATAGCCAACCGAAAACGAGTGCAAAATCACATCGGCGGTGTGCATGCTATTGCCGCGGCATTACTGGCGGAGTCTGCCACCGGTATTGTTTTTGGTCTGAACTTGCCCGATCGCTGTATACCGTTATTAAAGTCGATGACCATTAACTATCAGCGCCGTATGCAAGGAAACTTGACTGCTGTTGCGACTATTTCTGAGCCGCAAATCGCCTGTTTATCGGAAGAAAAAGGCAATATGGACATTGCTGTTACCATTACCGATGAATCTGGTGAACAACCGATAGAGTGTGTAATGACATGGGCTTGGATCACCAAAAGAGCTAAGTCGTAATTTACCCGAAAAATTATGCTAAGCACGGGTAAAAAGTTAGCTTAAAATCGCAACGGCGACTCATTAACCGTTGCTAATTGCCCCTAGATCCATACACTGTTAGTTGTCTACTGACAGTCACTTCAAGATGCTAAATCTAATATCTTGCGGTAAACTGAGTAACTATTGCTGTAAACGCATTATGCATACGCATTTTACTGGTTAGGATATTAGCCCAAACATGGATTCAACACAGCCGTTATATCGTCAACTATCGAGCCGACTTTTGCTATTGGCATTAAGCTTTTTTGTGCTCTGTTTTGTCGGTTTTTCGCTTTATTTTCAGCAGCAACAAGATTTTACTACGGTTAGACTTCAACAACTTCCCGAGATCGAAAAGTATAATCAACGACTATTACTATTAGCAAAACAGGAGCGCCTAATTAATAAGGTGCTCGCTAGCCCAGATGCTAAGCAGTTTAGCAAAGATTATCAAACGCTTAATGAACATTTGAAAGCCCTTGCGCTGTTAGCGTCAAATAGGCAACAACGACTGGCCAAGCTGACTCAAAGCCTGCAGATGCAGCGCGAAAATGTTACGCGCTTAACCGAGCGTGATCAACGCAATAATCAGCTTAAAGCAGGGGTTATTGTAGAAATGAGCCAAGTCGTTGAGGGTTTATCAACATTAATCGCTCAGCAGAGCGGGCAAGAAAGGTCTTTATATCGTCAGATCAGACAAGACAATTTAACTGATGCAGTTACCGCGACAAGAGCGAAGGCGTTAAGTAAGTTGGTAAATAGCCTGTACAGTAACCGTGAGCTACAACAACACTTAATTGATACCTTAGTGATGTTCAAACAGCTGAGCTTACAATACGATTTAGTTGAATTTGACTACATTCAGCAAAATATTCAGCAGCAGCTCAACCGTTGGTTGGCGGCCATGTCGAATGTCAACGCGTTAAGTGCTAATGAACAAACTTTATTGCAGCAAACCATTGCGCTTAATGCTTTATTATTTAATGAGCAAAACACCTTTGCCAAGTGGCGTGGGCAGTTACGACGGGCGAATGATTTTCATAGCGAGTTAGCCAAGCAAAAATTGGCATTGGCTCCGCTACTTGATCAGCCACTTGCTGTTAAGCCAATAAAAGCCTCTAGTATTGAACAGCAACTCACCCAATGGCTGGCACTACCCACTCAGTACGTGACTTGGCTTATTATCGGCGTTTTTTCCTTGTTGATGGTGGTTTTTATCGCAGTACTGTTTAGCCTACGTCAAAAAATAAAATATTTTGGCGAACAAAATAACGCGGCGGTGGCCGAGTTTGTCAGTGACGGTGAGCTAACCAGCGCAGCCCCAGCACTTGAAACAACTGCGGTGATTGAGCATATCAAGCGGTTATCTCGGCCCATTCATAGCGAAGCCGACTTTTTGCAACTCCAGCAAGACAATCAAAAACATATTGAGGATATTTCTCGCCACAGTGCTCATGTTTTTTTTCAGCTACCGGATATTACGGTGGCGAACCGAACCGCGTTATTGGATATGTTAGCGGTGCAGGCGAATATAAAACATTGGCGCCAATGTTTTAGTCGCAGCGAGGTGAACGCTATTTTAGCAGCCGCTCGACAAGCAAAAAAAACTAATAGTATTGAGAAAGTCACCGTAATTAACCAACAAAAACATGCCGTGACTCTAACCGTAGAATACCTCGACGGTATTTGGTTTGGCAGTTTGTCGAGTCAGGAAGGTTATCGCGCCCTTGAAGATAAAAGTCGGCAATTACATCAACAAAAGCAAGCAGAGCTGAGCGCAGCTATTCGTCACCGTGAAGACGAAAACGCGTTAGTTAGCACCTTAATGCTACAGCAGCAAAGGTTGTCGCTCAGTAAAAGTGCACAGCAACTAGATTACCTGCCATTACAGCAATTGTTTAGCATCAATCGACAAGAAAAAGTGCGAGCGCAATTACGTCAAGATGACTTCGTTTTAGCGTTATCTACCGTTAATCTTATCGATGAACTGCATACAGTTTTGGCGAATCTTAGTTTAAGACAAGCGAAAGTTCACAATGGTATCACTTTAAAGTTTGCTAAAAACGTGACCACGCACGTGACGCTCGAAAGTGAGTTATTTCAGGCCATGATCGCGCTAGTGTGCGAAAAAATATTGTCTGAGCAGCATGGCAGTGAGTTAACGATTGCGCTTGAAGTGGTCGACGTTAACAGTGCTCAACAAAAAGTGCGGATGAGCTTTTTGTTAAGTAAAGCATCGAACGCGGAAAAATTGTCTCAGGTGATTAAAGGCTTAGCACTTGATGAAGACTGCACGCATATTGGCGGTTACCAAGCGAATTGTCAGCGCTATTTACATGATTTACAACTGGTGTTCAATGTTAGTAACAAAGCGCGTGAACAGTTAGAAAGCGCGGAGAAGTTTGCCTTTGATTTACCACTTGCCGCGGCAGAAGGTAGCAATAAGGCGAAAAAAGCTAAGCCAGTGAAATTGAAAAAATGTTCAATTTTAGTACTTGCCAACGATAAAAATAATCAGCAGCGCATTACTCAGCAATTGAAAAGCCGCGAACTTGTGGTTGATACCATGCAAGATATATCGCTATTTCAACGACAAATCAGTATTAAGCACTTAACGAGCCGACGCTTAGATATTATTATTTTATCGCCAGAAGTATTTGCCAGCGATTATGACTTAGTGCAACAACACATAGCGACTATCCCTAAAAAATTGCAGCCGAAAGTCTTGGTTATTCAGCCAGTTGATTATCCCGCGTTGCATCGAACTGGGTTATTCTCTATTGCCAACACACCTTGGTTTTGCGAGGAATTAACCGCACATATTGCACAGCTATTAAGCGCTACTGAGCAAAGTAATTTGCTGGTTGCGCCAGAAATTTTTTCACCTTATCGCTTTATGCCGACACAGGTCGAAGTTTTGCTTGCAGTGGCATCGCCGAGTACGCAGCAAACATTACTCAGGCTATTGCATTGGTTTGGCTTGCAAGTGACGGTAGTTTCCTCGCAAGCCAGCCTTGAAAATCTATGGCGTTCGGGACGGTTTTCCGTGCTGATCAGCGAATTTATCCCGTTTGATATTGCGCTAAACACGCATTCGGACAGTATCCGTGGTGTTTTTGCCCTGAAAAATAACCGTAATGCTCAGCAAGATATTTTTACTAAACTTGCTATACCGACATTATGGCCGAGCGGGTTCTTAGCGCCTGAGCTCGATATTCAAAAGCTCAGTCAGCAATTATCGCCGTGGTTAAAATCAGCGAACGGCAAGGCTGAAAACAAAGCGCAGAAGAAAACCAATAACGCTAAGAGCGCTCAATACGGCGTAGAAAAAGCAAAAGCTAAGCCAGCAACAAAAAAGGTTTCAGTTGCCGTTGCGAAACCGTCAGACACCCATATCGAGCAAGTCAAACATGAAAAAGCTGAAGCGTTTGACCTATCTCAGTTTGCGGAAAACCAAGGCTCTGCAGAGTTAGCGGCCCTAATGTTGGATGATTATATAGCAGATATTAATAGCAATATATCGGCGTTAGACTATGCGCTGGCGCAGCAAGACATGCAATCAGCTGAGCAACCGTTAGCGGCTGTGATCAAATTAGCAAAGATAATTTCCGCTAACTCCTTGTTAACGCAGGCAATGGCGTTAACGACTTTACTCACTAAAAGCACCAACAAGAAAAAGTTGTCAAAACAAGATAAAGAAGCGTTGCAACAAGCGTTAAAGCAACTCAAACTAGAGGGCGTGCAGTTAACCGAGTTTGCAGAATCAATATGAGTGTAGAGTACAAACAACCGATAGAGAGTAGCGAAGACGTTGCCAGCCCTTGTGTACGTAATTGTTGCTTAAATGAGCAAGATATTTGTTTGGGCTGCTATCGCCATATTGATGAAATTATGGCCTGGCGCCAACTTGATAATCCGGCAAAAGCCGACGTGCTGCGCCAATGCCAGCAGCGCCAGCAAGAAAGTGAAACTTAGCTCCATTTGTTAAGCATCACGTGGCATGCCTTTTTCTACCGAGCGAATTAACCGTGCAGTTAAGCGTAAATTTTTATCTTGCGTTAACGTTTGCTGCTTTAATTTTTGCTGCGCTATCGCCCACTCAATATGCTCAGCAACCATAGCCTCTGAATTCGGCAGTTTTTCTGTTAATGCCTCAATATTATGCTCGGAAAAGTTAGCATTACCTAACGCCACAGCAATATTACGCTGCCATGATTGAAAACCAATTCGGCGAATAGGCGAACCTTCAGTTTTCGTTAAAAACGTCGATTCGTCCCAAGAAAATAGCGTTAACAAGGCAATATTGTCTAAATTTTGTCGGGGTTTAAAATCATCTTCACTGCCAAGTTTGGCAAATTTATTCCACGGACAAATTAATTGGCAGTCGTCGCAACCATAAATTCTATTACCAATTAATGGCCGAAACTCAATCGGAATGGCATCGCGTAATTCTATGGTGAGATAAGATATGCAGCGCCTAGCATCCACCACATAGGGCTCAACTATCGCTTGCGTGGGGCAAATTTTGATACAAGCAACACAAGTGCCGCAGTCGTTTTCGGGTTTAGTATCAGGGACTAAGGGTAAATCGACTAACAGTTCACCGAGAAAAAACCAAGAGCCTGCTTGCTTGTTTATTAGTAGTGAGTGTTTACCCACCCAGCCCAAACCGGCTTTTTCAGCTAACGGCCGTTCCAGTATTGGCGCCGAGTCTACAAAAGGGCGGTAGTTAAAGTTTTCACAATGGGCTTTAATATTTTCCCCGAGTTGCTTCAGGCGCTTGCGCATTAACTTGTGATAATCGCGACCTAAGGCGTAACGGCTAATATAGGCGTGATCGCGATTTTTTAAAATGCGAGCAAATTTAGCGTCGGTGGGCAAATAATCCATACGCACGCTGATGACATTGAGTGTACCTTCGACTAGCTCTTTCGCGCGAGCACGCATTAAGCCATGTCGCGCCATATAATCCATGTTGCCGTGATAGTTTTTTTCTAACCAACTTGTTAGCGCCGCTTCATGCTCAGATAAGTCAACATCGCTGATCCCTACTTGTGAAAAGCCGAGTTCTTGACCCCAAAGCTTGATTTTTTCTGTTAATTCTTGATAGTTAATAGCAGGTGTTGTCATGGCAGCCGAATATTGAAACGCTAAGGTGGTATTGCAAGTGTCGACAAGTTTAACACATCATGTTTATAAGGTTAATCAGCTACAAAGATACGAAGCTGATGCGGCAAAAATCGTTGGGTTAACCTTAGGGCAATTAATGCAAAATGCCGGTGCTGCGGTTTTTAGTCAAATGCGTCAGCATTTTCCCACCGCGCGTAATTTTTTAATTATTTGTGGCAAAGGTAATAACGGTGGCGATGGCTACGTGGTAGCAAAGCTTGCCCATCAAGCCGGTTTCACCGTCAAGGTCATGGTTAATGGCGCACGCGAAAGCATTAACGGTGAAGCTAAATACGCGCTAACATTGCTGGAAGCATTACCGGTTGCTATTGATTTTTATCAACAAGTTAATGCAATGTCGGCAGTGGTAAAAACCTCAACCGCCGACGTTATTATTGATTGCCTGTTTGGTGTAGGCTTTAACGGCGCTTTATCGCCAGCTCTGCAGCAGTTAATTACTGAGATAAACCAGCAACTCGCGGTGCGCGTATCCGTTGATCTGCCGTCCGGGCTCAATGCTGATCTGGGCACGGTATCGTCGGTTGCGGTGAAAGCCGAGTTAACGGTTACCTTAATCGCCTACAAGCAAGGTTTATTAACCGGACAAGCGGCAAACTACGTTGGTAATTTGCAACTCGAAACACTTGGGGTTAATCAAGCATTAGCAAAGCTAACGGCGACACAGTGTTATCGACAAAACCCTGAAAATTTACCTAAGCTAGCGCCGCGCACGCCAAGTAGTCACAAGGGTAATATTGGCATGCTATTGGCGGTAGGTGGTTTTCATGCCTATACCGGCGCTATTTGCTTAGCTTCAGAGGCGGCTTTGCGCTCAGGAGCCGCATTAGTTAGTGTTTGTTGTCATGAAAAGTCCAGAGCCACGCTATTGGCGCGCCAACCTGAGTTAATGGTGACCGCTAACTCTGCCGAAACTTTAAGCGCATCGGCCTGTCTCGCTAAATGCCAAGCCACTATCCTCGGACCTGGCCTTGGGCAAAGTGCCTGGTCAAACGCGCTCTTTGATGTTGTGATAAAACTACCTCAGCGAAAAGTGATTGATGCCGATGCCTTAAGGCTATTGGCTGAACAGCCGACAAAAAATAATTCTTGGGTATTAACCCCGCATCCGGGTGAGGCCGCCGCATTACTGGCCTGTTCGGTGGCCGACATTGAAGCTGACCGATTTTCTGCGGTGAGAAACATTGCCCAACAATACGGCGGCATTTGCGTGTTAAAAGGTGCGGGTACCTTGATTTCTAATGGCGAACACACTTGGCTCAACACGAGTGGCAACCCTGGTATGGCCAGCGGCGGCATGGGAGACGTACTTAGTGGTATTATTGGCGCGCTTTGTTTACAAATGGATGATTTATTTAGCGCCGCGCGCTTAGGCGTCTATATTCATGGCCGCGCAGCTGATATTATAGCCAAAAAGCATGGACGAGTTGGTATACTCGCCAGCGACCTTTATGGCGAAATTCAGCGGCTTATTAATGACCCAAGCCATTAACAGCAAGCTGTTCAAGAAATGAACCAAGTTGGTATAATGGCGCGCTAGATGCGATACTTTAGAAATAATAACGAAACAATGAATAATTTTGTGACAAAACAAAGCTTTATATTAGCGGACGAACAAGCCACCATAGCAATGGGGAAGCAGCTGGCTGATATTGTAAAAACACAGTTGAAACAAGGGCTTGTTGTTTTTCTAAATGGTGATTTGGGTGCGGGAAAAACCACCTTAACCCGGGGTTTTGTCCAAGGCATGGGGCATATTGGCAATGTAAAAAGCCCGACCTATACCTTAGTTGAACCGTATGATTTAGCCGATTGGCAAGTGTATCACTTTGATTTATATCGTTTGGCCGATCCGGAAGAGCTAGAATATATGGGTATTCGTGATTACTTTAATCGCAACAGTTGTAGCTTTATCGAATGGCCGGAAAAAGGTCAGGGCATGTTGGCCGCGCCAGACTTGATAATCGACTTAGCCTATTGTGATGAACGGCGTGAAATTTCATTGCAAGCTAAAACCGCATTAGGCGAACAAGTATTGTCATTGCTAGCGCATTAGTTGGCGTGGTTGGCAGGACAAGAGTACAACGCTAAATATGATAAGAAAAATAACCAGTACACTGTGTTATTTCAACGAAAGGGTAATAAATTTGATGCGTTTAGCAAATTTTGCGAAAAATTTCACGGCTGTGCTAATGCTCTGGTTGAGTATAGCAACGGCCGTTAGCGCCAGTAACAGCATTGATGGTGTGCGGATATGGCCGGCGCCGGAAAACACCCGCATTGTTTTTGATCTCAGTGAAAAACCTGACTTTAAGTATTTCTCGTTAAAATCTCCGCAACGCTTAGTGATTGATTTTAAAAATAGTAAAAATAACGCCGCCTTAATGTCGGCGATTAAAGCCGATCGCCGGGTGAAAAAAATTCGCACTAGCACCGCTAAACAAAAAGGTGCAACCCGTTTAGTGTTAGAGTTAGCCGATAATTATCGTATTTCCGTGTTTCCACTCGCACCCGCTGGGCAATATGGTGACCGGTTAGTAATTGATCTTTATGATAAAAAAAGTCAGCCTATTGCCAAACATGAAAAAAGCAAAGGTCAGCGGGATATTGTCGTGGCAATCGTTGCCGGTCACGGTGGTGAAGATCCCGGTTCAATCGGTGCGGCAGGCACTTATGAAAAACGTGTCACCTTAAAAATAGCGCAAAAACTTGAAAAATTAATTAATAAAAAGAAAGGGTTAAAAGCGGTAATGATCCGCAGTGGTGACTACTACGTTAACCTAAACCGTAAAACCGAGTTAGCGAGAAAGTCGAAAGCAGACTTGCTGATTTCTATTCATGCCGATGCCTTTACCTCGTCCAAACCTCATGGCGCCTCGGTATTGGTTCAAGCAACACGGCGCGCAGATTCTGAGTTTGCCCGCTGGATAAAAAACAGAGAGAAAAACTCTGAGCTATTAGGCGGTGCTGGCGAAACCATTAAAAAAACCAAAGACAATAACTTAGCCATTGCCTTAGCTGATATGAAAAAAGAATACACCATGGCCAGCAGTTATGATTTTGCTGAACATGTGGTTAAACAGTTGAAAAAAGTCACAAAATTACATAAAAAGAAACCGGAGCGCTTAAGCTTAGCGGTGTTAAAATCTTCAGATATTCCCTCGGTGTTAATCGAAACCGGCTTTATTTCTAATCCACAAGAAGAAAAGCGCTTAAACAATGCTAAACATCAGCAAAAGTTAGCAAAAGCCATTTATATTGCCGTTGATGATTACTTTTCGCGTAATCCGCCTGACGGTACCTTGATTGCCGCGACACGATCGCGCGTGCATAAAATTAGCCGCGGTGAATCTCTATCGGTTGTGGCGCAGCGCTATAAGGTGTCTATTGGGCAATTGAAATCAGCCAATAAACTTAAATCCAATATGGTGCGTATTGGCCAAACCTTAAAAATTCCACAGGCAGATTGAGCCACGCATGACCATTGCAATATTACCCGCTCGCCTCGCAAACCAAATTGCCGCAGGCGAAGTGGTAGAACGTCCCGCCTCCGTCGTTAAAGAATTAGTAGAAAATAGTCTTGATGCCGGTGCCACCAGCATAAAAATTGATATTGAAAAAGGCGGCGCAAAGCGCATTCGTATTATCGATAACGGCAAAGGAATTGCGAAAGACGAACTCGGCTTAGCGTTAAGCCGACACGCCACCAGTAAAATTAAAAATCTTGACGATCTTGAGGCCATCAGCAGTTTAGGTTTTCGTGGTGAGGCATTAGCCAGTATCAGCTCGGTCGCGCGTTTAACCTTAACCTCAAAGCCACAAGCGCAAACGTCAGCTTGGCAAGCCCATGCCCAAGGCCGTGATATGGCGGTGTCGGTACAGCCTGCGGCTCACCCCGATGGCACCACCATTGATGTATGCGATTTATTCTTTAACACCCCCGCAAGACGAAAATTTTTACGGACAGAAAAAACCGAGTTTGGCCATATTGAAGAAGTGATCAAGCGGATTGCCTTAGCGCATTTTGATGTCAGCTTTGTGCTTAGCCATAATCATAAAGTGATCAAACAATTTCGCGCGGCGAATTCTTCAGCGCAGCGCAGTAAACGCGTTGCGCAAGTTTGCGGGCAAAAGTTTATTGAAAACGCCATAGAAGTGGATTGTCAGCATGATGGCCTGCATTTACAGGGCTGGATTGCTCAGCCGAGCTTTTACCGTAGTCAAAATGATTTGTGCTATAGCTATGTCAATGGCCGTATGATGCGCGATAAATTGATTAATCATGCTATTCGTCAAGCGTATGCCGATTTACTGCCCAGTGATAGTTATCCGGCCTTTGTGCTGTTTTTAACACTCGACTTTCGTGACGTGGACGTAAATGTGCATCCCGCTAAACATGAAGTACGTTTTCATCAAGGGCGCTATGTACACGACTTTATTTTTTCAGTGTGTAACCGTGCATTACAAAGTGAGTTACCTCTGCAGGTAGATAACAGCACCGGTGAAATTCTTATCAATAGCCATGTAAGTGAATATGCGTCGTCCGCAAATGGGCAAGAAACAAATTTTATTACGCCATTGCGCACCGCAACTCAAAACCAAGATGTTAGCGAATCGGTAAATAGTCGTTCAGCGAGTGTGCATAGCGGTAATTACTCAGCAAAAATAAACCCTCAAGCGAGTAAAGCCTACAGTGATTTAATGACGCCATTGGCCCTTGATGAGCAAGTCGCCGAGCCGCCATTAGCACAAACATCAGTAACGACAGGCGCAATCGAAAGTGTAACTGACGCTCAAGAAGACATAACCAACAGCACTAAAGTGTTGTTTTGGCAGGCGCCGCATTATCTGGTGTTTCACCAGCAACAACAGTTACGTTTATTGTCGGTCAAGAAAATTGACCAACTTTTAAGGTTACAAACCATCAAGCAGCGTTGGCATGAAAAACTGGTCAGTCAGCCGTTATTATTGCCGGTAAAAATTACCGTCAGTGAAAAAGTTGCTGAATTTGTGCAAATAAATGCCGAGCAATTTCAACACTTAGGGATGGAAATTCGTCGGTTAAATGCCAGCACAATACAAGTGAGAGAATTCCCTGCCTTGCTAAGAAATAAAGATATTGCTAAAAGTTTTGATAAATTAATTATGCAGTTAGATGTTGAAATCCAGAACGAGGTGCATGGCGATATCGATTGGCAAATGGCATTAGCGGCTTTGATGTTGCCAGAAGAAGTCAGTCAAGAACAAGCGCTACAAGTATGGCTCAATGCCCAAAGCCATTTTAATTGTCAGTTTGAACAGCAATTACGCTTGAATTCTGTTGCGCTAGACCTCACATCTGCTATAAATCAGTTAAAATAACTTATTCGCCGTAATGACTAACTTGGTAAACAATCAATATACTGAGACGACACAACCCCCGGTTATTTGTTTAATGGGGCCTACTGCATCCGGTAAAACCGCGTTAGCAATGGCGCTATACGATGCCTTGCCGTGCGACATTATTAGTGTAGATTCAGCATTAGTGTTTAAGAGCATGGATATTGGTACGGCTAAACCGACAGCTGAAGAACTTGCAGCATATCCACATCAATTAATTGATATTAGAGACCCAGCAGAAAGTTACTCAGCCGCCGATTTTTGCCAAGACGCATTAAAAGCGATTGCCGCAAGTCGAGCCAAAGGTCGTATACCCTTATTGGTGGGCGGCACTATGATGTACTTTAAAAGCTTAATTGACGGTATATCGCCTTTGCCAGAAGCCGATAAAGCTATTCGTAATGCCATCGCGCTTGAAGCGGCGGATAAAGGTTGGCAAGCGATGCACGAACAGTTACAAAGTTTTGATCCGGTATCAGCAGAGCGCATTCATCCCAATGATCCGCAACGACTGGCGCGTGCCATCGAGGTTTACCGAAAAACCGGTCATACTTTGACACAATTGACCGAAATAAAAGGTGATAAAGTTAGCGGAAATGTTTTACAGTTTGCTATAACGCCAAAAGAGCGTAGTGACTTACACGCCCGTATTGAACTGCGTTTTGCGCAAATGATTGCTCAAGATTTTAAACAAGAAGTGATCGCGTTAAAACAACGTGCAGACTTACACCTAAATTTACCGGCAATTCGTTGTGTGGGTTATCGACAAATGTGGCAGCATTTAGACGGTGACTATGATCACGATGAAATGATTTTTAAAGGCGTTTGTGCCACGCGTCAATTGGCGAAAAGACAATTAACTTGGTTACGTAGCTGGCCAGATTTACACTGGCTAAATATGGAAGATGAAAATAATTTACAAGTTATTCTGTCGGCGCTAAGCAAACTTTAAACATTGATGTATAATTAAATTAGTTGAGCATTAAGCAACTAGTTTTATTGAAAAATTTGAGCAATTTTAAAAAAATATTTTACTAATAATAACAAAAGGGGCCAAATAATGGCAAAAGGGCAATCTTTACAAGACCCATTTTTGAATGCGTTACGTCGTGATCGTATTCCTGTGGCAATATATTTAGTCAATGGCATTAAACTACAAGGACAAGTAGAGTCATTTGATCAATTTGTAATTTTACTTAAAAACACCGTCAGTCAAATGGTGTATAAACATGCTATTTCAACTGTGGTACCGGCGCGAGCTGTATCTACAGCGCCACAAGCCAATCAGCCTAATTACAATCAGGATGCTGAAGATTAATGAAAAAAGTTCGTATTGTATGGTGTTGCGCATTTGTTTGATCGCTATCAAGCCGGTGAGCAGGCGATACTGGTTCATTTAGATTTCCCTGATGATAACGCCCGTGAAGATCTACAAGAGTTTGAAATGCTTGTCGACTCCGCGGGTGTGACCGCGTTAAACACAGTGACCGGTAAGCGCAGTACACCACATCCAAAATTTTTTGTCGGTACCGGCAAAGCGCAAGAAGTTGCCGATGCCGTGCGCATGTTCGATGCCAATGTGGTGTTATTTAACCATAGTTTATCGCCATCTCAAGAAAAAAACATTGAAGCCTTGTGCGAATGCCGAGTGGTAGATCGCACCACATTAATTTTAGATATTTTTGCCCAACGTGCGCGTACCCATGAAGGTAAATTACAAGTAGAATTAGCACAGTTACGCCACATAAGTACGCGATTAATTCGCGGTTGGACGCATTTAGAACGTCAAAAAGGGGGCATTGGTTTACGCGGCCCAGGTGAAACTCAGCTCGAAACCGATAGACGCTTGCTGCGTGAGCGTATGGTTAATATTCGTAAGCGCCTCGAAAAAGTTGAAAAACAACGTCAACAAGGGCGTCGCGCTCGAAACCGAGCTGAAATACCAACGGTGTCGTTAGTGGGTTATACCAATGCCGGCAAATCAACCTTGTTTAACAACATCACGCAAGCCGATGTGTACGCCGCCGATCAGTTATTTGCCACCTTAGACCCGACCTTACGAAAAATTGAAGTAGAAGATGTCGGGCGGGTTATTCTTGCTGACACAGTAGGCTTTATCCGTCATTTGCCGCATGATTTAGTGGCGGCATTTAAAGCCACGCTAACCGAAACTCGAGAAGCTGAGCTGTTGCTACACGTTATTGATATTGCTGATGAACGTCGTAGCGAAAACATTGAACAAGTAGAAGAAGTTTTAAAAGAAATTGATGCTGGCGATGTACCACAATTATTAATTTGCAATAAAATTGACCGGCTAGATGATGTTGAACCGCGCATTGACCGTGACGAACAAGGGCTACCTATTCGTGTGTGGTTATCTGCGCAACAGGGCATCGGCATTGAGCTCTTGTTTGCAGCGCTGGCGGAACGATTAGGCAAGCAGGTCGTCAAACATCTACTGTGTTTGCCCCCGAGTGCCGGCAAACTTCGTGGCCAACTTTACCAGTTAAATTGTATTA
The DNA here is from genome assembly GCA_049614565.1 of Cognaticolwellia sp. Classification (GTDB taxonomy): domain Bacteria; phylum Pseudomonadota; class Gammaproteobacteria; order Enterobacterales; family Alteromonadaceae; genus Cognaticolwellia. The sequence goes on from JBMZDW010000034.1 coordinate 14,100, forward strand.
CCGATGAGCATTATGATGAACAAGGCAATTGTTTAATGGACATAAAATTGCCGGTTCGTGAATGGAACCAATTACTAAAACAAGATGAAGAGCAAATAGAGCACTTTATTCAAACTTAACAGACTGATATATTAGCTTCAAACGTATTGTTTATTGCATATATATCAAATTACGCATTAATTTTTATAGCGGAGAGCACCATGGCGTGGAATGAACCGGGGAATAACGATAAGGATCCCTGGAAAAATAAAGGTGGCAAAAATCAAGGTCCACCAGATTTAGACGATCTATTAAAAGATATTGGCAACAAGTTTGGCGGTATTTTTGGTGGTAATAAGTCAGGCGGCGGCTCAGGTAAAAACCTGTCCAGTATTGGTATTATGGTCTTGCTAATAGCTGCTATTTTGGTTTATGCCTTTACCGGTTTTTACACCATTAAAGAGGCTGAAAAAGGTATTGTTTTACGCTTTGGTCAATATGCCGGTACGGTAGAGCCAGGTTTACGCTGGAAATGGACCTTTGCTGAACGTATTATTCCGGTTGATATGCAAACCACACGCGACCTGCCATCTGCCGGCTTTATGCTAACGCAAGATGAAAACGTGGTACGGGTTGAAATGCAAATTCAATACCGCGTGGTTGATGCCCGTAACTATATTTTTAGTGTAACTAATGCTGATGACAGTTTAAGCCAATCACTTGATAGCGCGCTACGCTATGTTGTTGGTCACGCAAAAATGGATGACATTTTGACCAGTGGTCGTGAAGAAGTGCGTCAAGCGGTATGGAAAGAGTTAGAAAAAATTATCGAGCCTTATAGTTTAGGTTTGATCATTGTTGATGTTAACTTTAAAGATGCTCGTCCTCCTGAAGAAGTGAAAGACGCTTTTGATGATGCGATTGCCGCACAAGAAGATGAAGTTCGTTTTTTACGTGAAGCTGAAGCCTATGCTCGTGGCATTGAACCTCGTGCCCGTGGTCGAGTAAAACGAATGGAGCAAGAAGCATTAGCGTACAAGCAACAAGTAATTTTGGACGCTGAAGGTGATGTCGCTCGTTTCAATAAGTTGCTGCCTGAGTATCAAGCAGCACCTGAAGTTACTCGTCAACGTATGTATTTGTCGTCGATGGAAAAAGTTTACAGCAACACCAGTAAAGTTATGGTTGATGTTGATGGTGGCAATAACATGATGTACTTACCACTTGATAAAATTATGCAACAACAATCTACTGGTCAACGCGTTATTCAGCAAACATTACCGACGGTAAACCAATCGTCAAATAGCAATAATTCAGCACCAGCACTATCCGGTCGTAATGATCGTTTTAATAGTGGGAGAAACTAAGTCATGAAAAATTTTCTATTGGCCATAGTTGCCTTGATATTTGTGCTGACGGTTTCTTCGGTATTTGTGGTACTTGAAGGCCAACGCGGCATTGTATTTCAGTTCTCAAAAATTAAACGTGACGGCGATAGTGGCGATATGAAAGTGTATGATCCCGGTCTACACTTTAAACTGCCATTTATTAACTCGGTACGTAAACTTGATGCCCGTATTCAAACCTTAGATGAAGCGCCAGATCGTTTTGTTACTTCTGAGAAAAAAGATTTAATGGTCGACTCGTTTGTTAAATGGCGCATCGTTAATTTCTCTACGTACTACTTACGCACATCTGGCTCAATTGATAATGCTCGCGCGTTATTAAAACAGAAAGTGAATAACGGCTTACGTACTGAATTTGGTACGCGTACTATTAAAGACATAGTGTCTGGTGATCGTGACGATATTATGGCAAAAGCGCTAGAAAGTGCTGCCAGTAGTCGTGAAGACTTAGGTATTGAAGTGATTGATGTTCGTATTAAAGCGATTAACTTACCCCCGGAAGTGAGTAATTCTATATACGAACGTATGCGTGCTGAACGTACTGCTGTAGCCAAAGAGCATCGCTCACAAGGTCAAGAGCAAAAAGAAATCATTAGCGCAACTATCGACGCTAAAGTTACCGTTATGTTAGCGACAGCACAGAAGAATGCGCAAGAAATTCGTGGTGAAGGCGATGCCCTAGCTGCAAAAGTATATGCTGATTCGTATTCACAAGATGCTGAGTTTTTTAACTTCTTCCGTAGCTTAGAGGCCTATGAAAAAAGCTTTAGCTCGAAAAGCGATATCTTAGTGGTGAAGCCGGAAAGTGACTTCTTTAATTACCTTAAAGATGGTAAAAAAGCCAAGTAACACTTAAGCTGAACTTGTAATTTAAAAGCCATGACAATGTCATGGCTTTTACGTTTTATAAGGAAGAAAAATGACCTCTACAATACTTATGGCGCTTGCTATTGCGTTAATAATTGAAGGCCTAATACCGGCACTTTTCCCGAATAAATGGCGCGCTTACGTGTTAAAAATCGCCAACGAGCCAGTTAGCACTATCCGCCAAATTGGTGTTTTTTTGCTGCTTGTTGGAGGATTACTCATTTGGGCAATAAATTAATTACTTTGCTAACTCTGCACTAGCACTCGCTTTTTTATAATCGCGCTAAAAATCAACAATTATTGCTTGGACTCAATATTGATATTTGATAGAATCCCCGCCTAATTTTCTTACCAATATGTGAACATGGGTAAAAACGTCGTAGTTCTAGGCACCCAATGGGGTGACGAAGGTAAAGGTAAAGTCGTAGACTTACTTACTGATAAAGCTAAATATGTAGTGCGCTACCAAGGTGGCCACAATGCAGGTCATACATTAGTCATTAACGGTGAAAAAACCGTTTTACATCTTATTCCATCAGGCATCTTACGTGACAACGTAAAATGTTTAATCGGTAACGGTGTTGTGCTTTGTCCTAAAGCCCTAATGACAGAAATGACTATGTTAGAAGAACGTGGCGTGCCAGTGCGCGAACGTCTTTTAATTAGCGATGCCTGTCCGTTAATTCTTCCTTATCATAATGCTTTAGATGCTGCTCGCGAAAAAGCGCGTGGTAGCAAAGCTATCGGAACTACCGGTCGTGGTATCGGCCCAGCGTACGAAGATAAAGCTGCCCGTCGTGGTTTACGTGTTGGTGATTTATTTTGCGCAGAGTCATTTGCTGCGAAATTAAAAGAAATTATGGAATACCATAACTTCGTATTAACCACTTACTATAAAGCTGAGCCAGTAAGCTACGAAACTGTACTTGCTGATGCTATGGCGGTTGCTGAAACCATTAAGAGCATGGTTGCTGATATTTCTGAAATGTTAGATCAAGCGCGTAAAGCAGGCGAATCTATCATGTTTGAAGGTGCACAAGGTACCTTGCTTGATATTGACCACGGCACATACCCTTATGTAACATCTTCAAATACTACTGTGGGTGGCGTTGCTACTGGTAGTGGTTTTGGTCCTCGTTACTTAGACTATGTTTTGGGTATTACTAAAGCGTACACTACACGTGTTGGCTCAGGTCCTTTCCCAACTGAATTAGATGACGAAGTGGGCAATCACTTAGGTACTGTTGGCCATGAATTTGGCGCAACAACAGGCCGTGAACGTCGTTGTGGTTGGTTTGACGCCGTGGCGATGCACCGCGCAGTACAAGTTAACAGCATCAGTGGCTTTTGTTTAACTAAGTTAGATGTTTTAGACGGCTTAGAAACCTTAAAAATCTGTGTTGGTTACAAAACGGCTGAAGGTGATGTGATCACTGTGCCGCCAACAGCAGCTGAAGGTTACGAAAAAATTACCCCTGTATATGAGTCAATGCCAGGTTGGAGCGAAACAACCGTTGGCGCTACTTCAGTTGACGCATTACCAGCAAACGCAATTGCTTATATTAAGCGCATTGAAGAAGTGACGGGTGTACCGGTTGATATTATTTCTACTGGCCCAGATCGTAACGAAACTATGATTTTAGTTAATCCGTTTGACGAATAATATGTTATAACGTTTTAATTAATTTTAAAACCACCTTTTAGGTGGTTTTTTTATGTCTTTAATTTGTGCTTTTCAGCATACGTAATCGCGAGTTTACATTGCGTAATTATCCAAATCACGTATTGTTGACAGGGTTTAATTATTTTACTCGTTAAGCGCTGTTTATCTGAACCGTAATTGAATATCAGGTTAACCAGTTAATATATAAACTAAGTAAACAGTGGTGATCGTCGGCAATCTTCGATGAAAGCATAGCAAAACAGGCTGCTTTAAAGGTCAAACGTGCGTTTAAAACTCTAGTTTTATAATTACTGCCTTTAATGCGCTATTTAACGTTAAAGTCGCCATTTTTATATGAATAGTTAACAGTTTATGCTGAATATTCAGCTAAGTTATGTGAATTTTATTTTTGCTAAAGCTATATTAATTAGTGCTTGTAGCGAGTTGATAGTTACAAAATAGCTTGAATTTAGCTAGCGCATTGCAATAACATATAATACAGCCATAACGACTATAAGCTTCATGAATTGTCGTCAGGCTAATATGCATACCGAATTTAACGCTCGTATTTAGGAAAAACCATGACAGATCTTCGCCAACAAGCCCTTGATTATCACGCCTATCCAACGCCAGGAAAAATTAGCGTTGAATTAACCACGCCAGCGGAAACCAGCCAAGATCTTTCACTTGCCTATAGCCCCGGTGTGGCAGAGCCTGTTCGAGCAATTGCAGAAAATCCAGACGATGTTTATAAGTATACCGGCAAGGGTAATACTGTTGCCGTGATCACCAACGGCACCGCTATTTTAGGCTTAGGTAACTTAGGTGCTATGGCGTCAAAACCTGTGATGGAAGGTAAAGCTTTATTATTTAAGCGCTTTGCTGGCATTAATTCTTTTGATATTGAAGTGAAGCACAAAACCGTTGAAGACTTTGTTAATACGGTGGCTAATATTGCTGACAGCTTTGGTGGTATAAACCTGGAAGATATTAAAGCGCCTGAATGTTTTGCTATCGAGAAAGCCTTAATCGAGCGTTGTAAAGTGCCGGTATTTCATGACGACCAACACGGTACGGCTATCGTAACGGCTGCAGGGATGATTAATGCCCTTGAAATTCAAGGTAAGGTGCTTCGCCATGCCAATATCGTGTGCATGGGCGCTGGCGCGGCGGCAATTGCTTGTATGGAGTTGCTAATTAAATGTGGCGCGCAACGTGAAAAAATTTATATGCTCGACACCAAAGGCATTATTCATACGCGCCGTGATGATCTTAATGAATACAAAAAGCTATTTGCCAACAACACCGATAAACGTACCTTAGAAGAAGCTATTGACGGTGCAGATGTGTTTGTTGGTGTATCTGGGCCTAATGTACTAGCGTCAGAGCATGTCAAACTGATGGCCGCTAATCCGGTAATTTTTGCATGTTCAAATCCTGACCCCGAAATTAAACCTGAGCTTGCACTAGCAACTCGCGATGACGTTATTATCGCCACCGGCCGCTCAGACTACCCCAACCAAGTTAACAACGTGCTATGTTTCCCGTTTATTTTCCGTGGCGCGTTAGATGTACGTGCACGGACCATAAATGATGAAATGAAAATAGCCGCCGTGCACGCCATTCGAGCCTTAGCGAAAGAACAAGTACCGGCAGAAGTGCTCGCCGCCAGTGGCAGTACCAGCTTAACCTTTGGCAAAGAATATATTATTCCTAAACCAATGGACTCGCGTTTACGTTCTGCTGTTGCGATTGCCGTTGCGCAAGCAGCTGTTGATTCAGGTGTTGCCGCATTAGCTATGCCTGAAAATTACAATGGCTAGCAATAAAGGTTTATGGTTGTATTTTCCGAAAAACAGAAAAATCAATACATTGAGAGGCGCCTATTGAGCGCCTTTTTTACCCGTAACGATTTATAGCAATGACACAATAATGACTAAACCGATCAAACAAAATATCTCAAATATCGCCCTCGTGGTTGAAAACTACGATGATGCGATTGCCTTTTATACCGAAAAGCTTAACTTCGAGTTGATAGCAGACACCGACTTAGGTGGCGGAAAACGTTGGGTGCAAATATCGCCGCCAAACTCTAATGGCACCAATATACTGCTGGCACAAGCGAGTAATGACCAACAAAGGCAATCCGTTGGCAACCAAGCAGGTGGACGAGTATTTTTGTTTCTACAAACCAATGATTTTTGGCGTGACTATCATGCGATGCAAGCCCAAGGTGTTGAGTTTCTTGAACAGCCACGGGTTGAAGCATACGGCACAGTGGTGGTATTTAAAGACCTTTACGGCACTAAATGGGATTTACTGCAGTTGCGTGATGCAAGCGCGTAGCTATTATTTCTCAAATCCTTTCGCAGTTAATTTAGTTTAATAATGCAACATACTGATTTATGGTCAAAAAAAAGGCGCTACAAGCGCCTTTTTTATCAATAAACCTTATGGTTTACTTCATTACTCGTCTTCAATTTCCGCTTGGTATTCACTAAAGTCGGTTATGCCTTGCGCTGCTAGCGCTTTGCGGACACTTGCCGGAAGTTTTTGTGTATTGTCTTTTGCTAAATCACCATCGTCTGGCAAAGGCTGACCAGTAAAAGCATGTAAAAATGCTTCACATAAGAGTTCACTGTTAGTGGCATGACGCAAGTTGTTAACCTGACGACGCGTTCTTTCATCGGTGAGTACTTTTAACACACGCAAAGGGATAGACACGGTGATTTTTTTTACTTGTTCGCTTTTCTTCCCGTGTTCGGCGTAAGGGTTAATATACTCGCCATTCCACTCTGCCATGAATATTCCTTAATGCTTAAAAAGTGATGAAAAACTTATTATTTACCATTCTGCTACGCCAGTTTGGTATACGTTTGTTCTAGACCGCTAATTTTACTGGTTGTGGCGCCTGAGTCAATAACGAATGTGTAGAGGGTTAGATGTCTAAAATATAACGTCCTAAGCGAGCCTTGCCTACGACTAGACCAAGGCTACTGCCAACGCTACTATGATCTGTGCCGCGTCTTGACGTGCAAAAATGAACACGAGGTCATAGTGTACGCTTTAGCAGCGTTACTAGGTCGCGACTTGCCAGCACTATAGATAGCTTAACGGCGATATTAACGCCAGCATAAGCTTGTCGTCACTTGAGAATATCTTTAATCTCAGTCGCATAATTTGGCGAATTAAGTTAAAGTAGCGCAAATTTTGTCAAGGTTATCATTATGTCTGATTTTTTAATTGCTCCATCAATTTTATCTGCAGACTTTGCTCGTTTGGGCGAAGATGTTGCAAACGTACTTAGCGCAGGCGCTGATGTTGTTCATTTTGATGTTATGGATAACCACTTTGTGCCAAACCTTACCTTTGGCTCTATGGTGTGTAAGTCATTGCGTGATTACGGTATTACCGCACCGATTGATGTGCATTTAATGGTAAAGCCCGTTGATAGCCTTATTCCTGACTTTGCGAAAGCCGGGGCTAATATTATTACTTTTCATCCCGAAGCCAGTGATCATGTTGATAGAACTTTACAATTAATTAAAGACAATGGCTGTAAAGCAGGTTTAGTGCTCAATCCGGCGACACCACTGCACATTCTTGATTTTGTTATGGATAAACTCGACGTTATTTTGTTAATGTCAGTTAATCCAGGCTTTGGTGGTCAATCATTTATTCCTACTACCTTAGATAAGTTACGTTTAGTGCGTGAAAAAATTGATGCCAGTGGTTACGACATTCGATTGCAAGTGGATGGCGGCGTTAAAGCTGAGAATATTGCCGATATCGCCAAAGCCGGCGCCGATATGTTTGTTGCCGGTTCAGCTATTTTCTCTAAGCCCGATTATAAAGTAGCGATTGATGAAATGCGTGCACAATTAGCAACGGTAAAATAAAGAAAATTTACATAAAGAAAGTTCAATCAAAGAAAATTTAAAGGATAAAAAATGAGTAAACCTATTGTATTAAGTGGCTGCCAACCATCAGGCGAGTTGACTATTGGTAATTATTTAGGCGCAGTTCAGCAATGGGTTAACATGCAAGACAGCCACCAATGTTTTTATATGTTGGCCAATCAACATGCGATCACGGTACGCCCTGATCCTGAAGCATTACGCAAAGCCACGTTAGACGGTTTAGCCTTGTATTTGGCCTGTGGTGTTGATCCTGAAAAAAGCACCATTTTTATCCAATCGCAAGTGCCAGAGCATGCGCAACTAAGCTGGGTATTGAACTGTTACACCCAAATGGGTGAACTGAACCGCATGACACAATATAAAGATAAGTCACAAAAAGCTGAGGTTAATATGAACTCGGGCTTATTTACTTATCCAGTATTGATGGCGGCAGACATTTTACTTTACGGCGCAAGCCAAGTGCCTGTGGGTGATGATCAAAAACAGCATTTAGAATTGGCCCGTGATATAGCGACCCGTTTTAACAACCTACACGGCGAAACCTTTGTGGTGCCTGAGCCTTTTATTCCTGAATTTGGCGCCCGGGTCATGAGCTTGCAAGAGCCAACCAAGAAAATGTCAAAATCAGACACTAACCCGGGTAACTTTATTGGTTTATTAGAAGATACTAAGAAAATTACTAAGAAGATAAAGCGCGCGGTAACCGACTCTGACGAGCAAGCGAATATCTATTTTGATATCGCTGAAAAGCCGGGTGTTTCAAACTTATTATCTTTATTATCAAGCGCAACAGGCAAGTCAGTAGCTGAACTTGTGCCAGATTATGAAGATAAAATGTACGGTCACTTAAAAGGCGATGTTGCAGAAGCTGTAGTGGCATTACTAACGCCAATTCAAGAGCGTTTTCACGCTTACCGTAGTGATGAAGAGTTTCTAAATAAAGTCATGCGTGAAGGTGCTGAAAAAGCCTCGGCTCATGCCGCGACAATATTAGCAAAGGTTTATCAAGCAGTAGGTTTTATCACTAAGCCTTAAAGTTTAGTGAACGCAATATTATAATTCTAGAATATCTTGATATTAATGAATGGTCAGGAGCTTTAACTCCTGGCCTTTTTTATGTCGAATACTATTTGTCTTTCTTATCTTCAGCAGCGATTTTTGCAGCTTGCTCAAATAACTTAGCACTATCGCTAACAAAGGCTTCAACATTACTACTTGGCGCGAACAAAAAGGCTGGCGACATAATAGTGGTGTCAAACTGTGGTCGCGGATTAAACTCAGGTTTTTTACTCATTTGTACGACAAAACTGCCACCAAACAACAATAGTACTAAGCAAAAAGAGACGAAATTTCTACGACGTAAGGTCATATGAAAACCGACATAACAGTTGAGCCAAAATAAACAAAACGCCAATATTAATGGAATAATGGCCAACATCCATAACATCGAAAAATTACTTGAGCTGTTAAAGTGGACGATGTTTTCAAAAATATCACTGAGCCACATTAAGTTGAAAAAGATAAAACATATGCCCATCTGCGTCCAAAAATGGGCATCGTGTTTAGTTAAATGTGACACCAAGGCAACACAAGCAGGCCATAGCGCGAAACCTAAGGTTAAACCAATAGTTGGCACTATCATTTGCGTTAGCGTGACCTCATTGGCATTGTTTAAGTTAATGATCCATCCGGCAATTACGGCGAATAGTGTCATGCTTAACGCCAGCACGGCAGGGTGACGAGCCAGGCTAATTAAACTCTCAAACGGGCTAATAGCTAAGCTTTCTAATACCGGATGATTAGGAAATACAAAACGCACTTGGCTTTTGCCAATAGTAATAATATCGCCAGAGCTTATTTGGTGCTGAATAACGTTTTCTTTACTATTTTCAAGGTAACTGCCATTAATGGAACCTTGATCGTCCACTAACCAATGTTCACCGTTAAAATGCAATTGTAAGTGATCGGCACAAACATGCGGGTCGCTAATAATAATATCGTTGTCGTAACCGCGGCCAATAGTAATGTTGTTGCTAGTAAACTTATGGCGGCTCAATAACTTATGGCCATGACTGATTTCTTCAATGATTATTTCCATGAAACCGACTCCATAAATTTCGCCAAAAATGCTAATGAGGTTTTTTGCGCTACACCTGAAATGGTAAAATGGCTCAGCAAAGCATATTGTTCATGATCAACCGATATCGCAATGTAGAGCACATCGTACAAGTCAGGAAAGGCCTTGTAAGCACGGGTGCAAAACACCGCTTTATTGTTCATATTGCTGGTGTCTGGCATAACAATATCGTGATGGCATTGATACTCAGTGACATCATTTTTACCCGCTTTATTGCCCGCAGCCACTTGGTTTAGCTGACGTTCAAAAATATGATAAAACTTAGTGCTACCAATTTTAGCTGACTCCATATAGCGGTATTCCATTTCTAACGAGCCGGTAAAAAAGTTAGAAGAAATATAAGTATTTTCATCTAAATCACAGTTCGCCACCGCCGCCATAATTTGTGCGTCTGTTTTGTCAGAATTTGATTCACCCCAGCAACGCACAAAAGGCACGTCGACGGTAGGTATTAAGCCGCGACCTAGTGCTTTGAGTTGCCAATTACTGTTCAATATAGTGGAGATTAGTTTTTCTTGATTGCGCATCAGCTGGTCGGCCATTTGCTGTTCGATGCTCGTTGGCGCACTGGTTTTATAGTCTTGATAAAGCGTTAATAGTTTGTCGTGCGGCACTAAAAAGCCAATTTGATTGCCCGATGTAGCAACGTTAATGCCGACAACTTCGGTGCTTTTGTTGACCACAGGCCCGCCGCTCATGCCAGAGTTTACTGAGCCGGTAAAATGAATACGGTCATTGAATGACTCTTTTTTCAAACCGTTATACGTACCGGGCACCACGATCATGCCAAGGTCATGCGGGTTCCCTAATGAAAATAGCTCTTCACCTTTAGTGGGGGCTTGCTGGGCAATGTGGAAAAATGGCATTTCAGTGCTCACTTCGCGCTGTACTATCGCTAGGTCATTGATCACATCAACACTTTTTAGTGTCAGTGCCGCCTTGTTGCCTTGATTATCTAAATATTCAATGGTGTATTTATGTGGATGACGGGCAAAGCCAGATATCACGTGATAATTCGTGGCAATAAGACCATCGCTACTAATTTGGAAGCCCGAGCCAATCGACGATTTTTCACCACTGGCTTTGTCGATTAAACGAATTTGATAAAGTGACGGCGCTAGCTGCTTAAAAATTTCTTCCGCCTGCTCAGTTGCAGTACTGAAGGTACTAACGCCGAGCAGTAGCAGAGCAAAAATAATTTTCATTGAATATCCTTTTTATTTTTATACCTGTCGCGCAAAATAATGATTACTTAGCGAAAAATAACGTTTTAAAAACACAGGCTTTCATGACCATTGTGCCACCGTATTCGCGTTTGTCATCCTTTATCCGATAATCTGTTGATTTTGTCTGTTATAACGCATAAGCACTATCATCAGCTTAGTAATAGGCAAGTTTACAGCAGCAGAAATACTGCGTGAGATCAAAGGAAGGTTAAAAGATGGTTAAAAGTTCGGCTTATTGCCTTGTTGCTTCGTCGACATTTTAGTATCATCAAATGATAATTATTCTCGTTTAACGTTGCCGACTTATGACTTTATCTGAATTATCCGCTAACCAGCAGGCTCGTATTAGCTATTTACCCGTAAACTTTGATTTAAGCGCGCAGTTAATTGAGCAGGGTTTTGCGCTAAAAAGTGAAGTATCGTTAGCCCATAAAGCGCCTTTTAATGGCCCACTTGCCTTTCATTTGCATGGCACGAAAATATGTTTGCCGGTGGCGATAGCAAAACAAATTAAAGTTGAGTTATTAGCGTAATGACTGAACAAAATATCGCCCTGGTTGGTTTTGCAAACTCAGGAAAAAGCACTCTTTTTAATGCCTTAGCAGGCGCAAAGCAAAAAACCGGTAATTGGACCGGTGTAACAGTAGCCGCTAAGCAACAGCAATGTCAGCTCAACAACAAGGCTACCTTGCTCTCTGATTTACCTGGCGTGAGTTCATTAGCGCCGCGTAATCAGCAAGGTAAAGACCTATCAATTACCCAAGACTTTATTCGCGAGCAAAACATTGATTGTTTGATCAACGTCATTGATGCCACGCAACTTAAACGCCAACTGTATTTAACCACGCAACTACTTGAACTGGGTTTACCTATGATAGTGGTGCTCAATAAAGTGGATCGTAAAGAAGCGGCGAATATTGACCTGAAAAAATTATCGCAACAGTTAGCTTGTCCGGTAGTGGCGGAAAGTAGCATTGCTAAAAATGCCGGTCAAGCCTTAACGGCGGCACTGCAGCATATTCCTCGCCCGAGCACTAAACCGCATGTTTTAGCCCTGCCCGCTGAATTAGCGGATTATCAAGGTATGCCACTGGAACTTGAGCGCCAAGCATGTGGAAAGTCACAAGGGTGCCAAACTACCGACAAAAGTGCCATGGCGGTGATGCAAGCACGATATGACTTTATTCATCAGCTACTTGCCAATGTGGTGACGGCGCCAACAACCAGTAGCCGTTTGAGTGACCGCTTAGATCATTGGATGTTGCATCCGGTGTTAGGCATTCCCATCTTTTTAGCCATGATGTATTTGCTGTTTATGTTTGCCATCAATGTTGGTAGTGCCTTTATTGATTTTTTTGATATTTTAGCCGGCGCAATATTTGTTGATTACCCGCTGCATTTTCTCAGTAGTTTTAATTTACCGGCTTGGTTAACTACTATTTTAAGTGGTGTCGGTTTAGGTATTCAAACCGTGGCGACCTTTATCCCGGTAATTGCTTGTTTGTTTATTGGTTTGTCGGTGCTAGAAAGTAGTGGCTATTTAGCGCGCGCGGCCTTTGTTGTTGATACCGCCATGCAAAAAATCGGCTTACCCGGAAAAGCCTTTGTGCCGCTAATTGTCGGTTTTGGCTGTACGGTGCCGGCGGTAATGTCAGCGCGTATTTTAGATAACGAGCGCGAAAGAATTACTACCGTGATGATGTCGCCATTTATGTCCTGTGGTGCGCGCTTACCGGTTTATGCGCTGTTTGCCGCGGCGTTTTTTCCTGAATCGGGGCAAAATTTAGTGTTTTTGTTGTACCTTATTGGTATTGCGGCGGCGTTGTTTACCGGCTTGTTATTAAAGAAAACCATTTTAATGGGCAAAAATTCAGTCAATATTATGGAATTGCCGTTATATGAATGGCCGAAATTGTCGTTTTTGTTTAAACGCGTTTGGCAGCGCACGCGCTCATTTGTGCTTGGCGCCGGTAAAACCATAGTGGTGGTGGTGTGTATTTTGAACTTTTTTAACTCGTTAGGCACCGACGGCGAGTTTGGCCATCATGACAGTCAAGACTCATTGCTGAGTAAAAGTGCACAGGTGGTTACGCCGTTACTCGCGCCTATGGGGGTAAAAGAAGATAACTGGCAAGCCAGTGTGGGTATTATTACTGGTCTGTTTGCTAAAGAAGCACTGGTGGCGACCTTTAATAGTTTATATTCGCCAGCTTCTGAAGACTCAGGTGAGCCAGAGTCTTTGTCAGTGTTATGGCAACAGGCACTAGACAGTATTGGCGATAACTTACAAGGTATAG
>JBMZDW010000035.1:0-27188 GCA_049614565.1 Cognaticolwellia sp.
TGTACATTGTCTTCTTGGCTGTGCCTTGAAGACGGGGCGTATTAAACTGTTTTTCGTTTACCCCGTCAACCCTTTTTTTTAAATAAATGTTTGTTTGCCGCTTTTTTCAACGCTTTGCTGTTTTATGGAGCAATTTTCCTGAAGTTTTTCTATTTTTATGCGGTTTTAGCGCAATCACGCGTTAACTGCTAGCCCATTTACTGTGATGATAAAACCGCGTTCAAGGATAAAAAGATAGCTAATTAATGCTGGCAACATGCATTTATTTTTTTTCTGGCGTGTAACCTTCAATTGTTGGCTCTTTGCCATCAAATAAATAGGCAACCATGGCTGATTCTAAAAAAGCACGATCATCAGGGTTCATCATGTTCATTTTCTTTTCGTTAATTAACATGGTTTGTTTTTTTTGCCAATTTCCCCATGCTTCTTTACAAATATTGTCAAAAATACGTTTGCCTACTTCGCCAGGGTAAAGTTGAAAGCCAAGGCCTTCGGCTTCTTTTTGTAAGTTTTGGCAAAAAACGGTACGGCTCATAATAAATTCTCTTTATATCAATGTAATTTTACTTAAGTAAGTTAAACAGGTAATTGTTCAAGCTGTTTAATTAATTTTTTCGTCGATGCGGCTAAACCCACCGACGCTGTTGTGGTTAAATTGTACCACTGCAATGCGCTATTTTCGCTAATTTCTTTTGCCGGTAGTAATTGACAATCTACCACAATCGCTTCTATATCTAAGTGGAAATGACTAAAGGTATGGCGAAACTTATCTAAGGCAAATGTTGCCGTTTGTTTAAGGTTTAATTGTGCTAACAAATCGGTTAACTGGTCAATATCGGATAACTCTAAAAAGCACCATAAACCACCCCAAATACCGGCAGGAGGGCGTTTCTCCATTAATACTGCTTGCTCAACCCGTGGGATCACCATAATGGTTTGTTTTTCGGGGATGGTTTTTTTCGGTTTTTTCTGTGGGTAATTGGCTTGTTCGTCGCTAGCGTTAGCTAAACAACTTGCGCTTAGTGGGCAAATTTCACATTTTGGCTTTGAGCGTGTGCAAACCATGGCGCCTAAATCCATCATGGCTTGATTAAACTGCGCCACGCCCTGTTTAGGGGTTAATGCCTCGGTAATTGGCCATAAGGTTTTTTCATAAATCGCTTGGCCTGCATGGCCTTGCACTTTATAACAACGTGCCAGTACGCGCTTTACGTTGCCGTCTAAAATCGCATGATGTTTATTTAACGCTAGGCTTAATATGGCGCCAGCGGTTGAGCGGCCAATACCGGCAAGGGCTATAACGTCATCAATATTTTCAGGAAAATGCCCTTGATAGTCGTCTCTAATTATTTTTGCGGTTTTATGTAGATTGCGCGCGCGGGCGTAATAACCGAGTCCTGTCCAGTGGTGAAGCACAGTATCTTCATCGGCATTAGCTAAATCGATAATAGTGGGGAAACTAGCCATAAATTTTAAATAGTAGGGAATAACAGTGGCTACTTGCGTTTGCTGTAGCATAATTTCTGAAATCCAGACACGGTACGGGGTTTTATCTTGCTGCCACGGCAAGTGTTTTCTACCTTGTAACTGAAACCATGATAATACTTGGTCACTGAATACTTGTGCAGACTTGGCTGAGATAGTGGTTTTATTTGTCATAATCGCGACAGTGTAGCGAATAAACTGAAGATTTTCATTGCAAAAATTTCTATTGCCACTATGCTCTCGCCCATATTTGTCGATCTTAAAATACAGCGTTTGGTTTACGCCAAAACGTAAGGAATTAAACATGAAAATAGATGCAAAAAATCGTAGTAACCGTTTACGTAAGAAATTACGTGTTGATGAGTTTCAAGAGTTAGGTTTCGATATCGCTTGGAAGCTTGATGATGGCGCTGACAATGAAGCGGTTGATGCCTTTTTATCGAAATTTTTTGACGAAGCAATCGAGCCAAACGGTTTAGGTTTTGGCGGCGAAGGTGACACCTTATGGCACGGCTTAGTTTGTACGCAAAAACTTGGTAAGTGTACTGAAGAACATCGTCAATTAGTTGAAAAGTGGCTAACTGATAACGGCGCTACTGCTGTAACAGTAAGCGCGTTATATGATGTTTGGTGGGCTGAGTAAGTTATTAACGAACATCAGCGATATTGACTAAGCAGAGCCAAGCATAATGCTGTGATTGAATTTTATTGATGAAACACGGATAATACGCGGCCTAATTTTGAAGACATCACTAAGTACTAGATAACACTATGACAGACAGAAGCCACAAAACCATTGAACAAGCAGAACAAGAAGGCAAGTACATTCGAAAAGTACGCAGCTTTGTTAAGCGTGAAGGCCGTCTGACTAATGGTCAGGCAAAAGCGTTAGAGCAGTTTTGGGGCACTATGGGCTTGAACCATGAAGATGGTTTAATAGACCCTAGTGCCTTGTTTGGTAACGATAACCCCGTGGTATTGGAAATTGGCTTTGGCATGGGTAAATCGTTAGTTGCAATGGCTAAAAACGCGCCAGAGCTTAACTTTATTGGTGTTGAAGTTCACCGCCCTGGTGTTGGCGCTTGTATTGGTTTAGCGCAAGAAGAAGGCGTGGATAACTTAAAAGTATATGAGCATGATGCAATAGAAATATTGGCTGATTGTATTCCTAATGAGTCGTTAACCACAGTACAGTTATTTTTCCCTGATCCTTGGCATAAAAAGAAGCATCACAAACGTCGTATTGTACAAGCTAGTTTTGTTGAAGCTATTCGTGAAAAACTAAAAGTTGGCGGCGTATTTCATATGGCCACTGACTGGGAAAACTACGCAGAATGCATGTTAGAAGATATGACTTCAGCGCCAGGATATAAGAACCTATCATCAAATAATGATTATGTTCCGCGCCCTGATTCTCGCCCGTTAACTAAGTTTGAAAATCGAGGACAAAACCTAGGTCATGGTGTTTGGGACTTACAGTTTGAAAAGCTTGCTTAGTGCTGTTTAGCCAGTTATGACACTGAATTAGTTGATCTGAGTTCATGAAAAAAAGAGCGAATACGCTCTTTTTTTGTCGGTCGGGCTTTAGTCCTGCAACTGTACTAGCGATGTAGTTTATCGCGTTCAATATGAAATAAGTGTTGGCTATTGCGCACGTTGCCCGTCTCTTTTAACCACTGCTGATCAACTATTTCTCGCACTAATGCCGCTTGTAACACGCGAGCTGAGCTTGCACTCCAATAGGTTATGGTGGCTTCTTGATGGGCTTGGGTGTTTGGGAGTTGCTCTGAGCGAGTTTGCTCCATTTCGTCAACTATATGGCTGATAACTTTTGGCTTTAACTCTTGCATTATGTCGCGTTTAAATTGTGTAAAATGCTTAGCGCGCATAAGCTGCCATATCAGCCAAGCTAAAAATCCGAGTGCGATAACAACAATAATTTCCACAACAGTACCAAGTTCCAAACAATCACAGCGTTATCATATCAGCATTTATCCTTTTGGGTAAAACGCTTAGTCGCTGAGACTATACTTTAAATTGAGCGCCTTCATGCATTAAAAGTTTTGCCTTTAATGCCAAACCACCGGCATAACCGGTGAGCTTGCCATTACTGCCAATTACGCGATGACACGGCACAATCAGCGCGATAGGGTTTGCGCCATTTGCTGCACCCACGGCGCGCACGGCTTTTTCGTTATTAATGCTTTTTGCTATCCAACCATAACTTTTTGTTTCGCCACAGGGGATTTTTGTTAGTGCATGCCAAACTTGCTTTTGAAAGGCGGTGCCATCAGGGGCTAGCGCTAAGGTAAATCGCTGCCGTTCACCATTAAAGTATTGCCTTAGTTGCTCAATGGTCTCTGTAAATTTTTCCGGTGCTTGCGTTAAGCCCTCAAAGGTAATTGGCGACTTTCCGTTTTGAAACGCTAAAGCGCTTAAGCCATTATCATTGGCGGTTAAGGCTATTTCACCTAACGGTGATTGGTAGCTACAGTAATACATTTAATATTTCCTTTGTGATCGTTCTTGGCACGAAAAAAGCCTGTTAAGTGGCGAGCAACTGCCATAAATAAATTGCCGCGTAGGCACGCCATGGTCGCCAACTTTCTGCTAATGCTAAAATATCTTTATTTTTCGGTTTTGTCTCTTCAACCGTTAAGGCTTTAATAATGCCTAAATCAGCACTTGGAAAGGCATCAGGATCGCTTAAACCACGCATGCCTATATAGTTTACCGTCCAGGGGCCAATACCTTTTAGCTTTGTTAACGCCGCCTCTAGCTCTTCAATACTTAAGCCTTTGGCAAATATACCTTGGTTTTGCTTAAAAAATTCCACCCAAGTTTGTAACGTGGCAATACGCGAGCGGGTTAGCCCGATATCTTGGTAGTCAACGTCCAGTAGCGCATCAATACTAGGGAAATACTTTGATGGACTGACATTTTCCGGCAGCTCAATGTCGGTAACATTGTCGCCATATTTTTCTGCAATACGTTGTGCGAGTGTTGTCGCGCCTTTTACCGATATTTGCTGTCCTAAAATGGCTCGAATAGAAAATTCAAAAATATCCCAACAGCCGGGTAGGCGTAAGCCCGGAAACTGCTCGATAATAGCGGCTAGTTTTTCATGCTTTTTTAAATGTTGATGAATAATGTCCATATCGGCGTCAAGGTCGAACATGCGCCGAACACGGGCAATAATTTGATGCAAGTAGCTGTAATCAGATAAGTTAACCGTTAAGTTTAAGGCGCTTTTACTTTTATGATGCGTTACTTTTATCCAGCCACGACATTCATTAAGTTCAACAGTGCGAAAATAATGCTCATCGCCAATATCTTCAATATTACTCATTTTTCTCGAGCGAAAAAAACTTAACATTAATCGCCAGTCAAACGGCGGCTTATACGGCAGTAAAATGGTGACCTGACTATCTGAGCTCTTGAGGTTATTGCCGCGAATATCCGTGGGTGTGGTTTGATAAGTTTGCATGATCACTTCATTAAAACGACGAATACTATTAAAACCGGCGGCAAACGCAACGTTAGTCATACTTAGTGGTGTCGAGATCAGTAATTTATGTGCCAGTAATAAACGTTGCTGATGAAAAAACTCGCTCGGCGCTAAACCATAATACTGCATAAACAGGCGATGAATTTGTCGCTCACTAATCGCTAATTGTTTTGCACACCTTTTTAAGCTGTAATTATTTTCATAATACGCTTGGCTAATTTGCTTTATTTTTTTAGGTAGTGGTAATTTTGGCGCTAATTGTGGAAAGCAACGTTTGCACGGGCGAAAGCCTGATTGTTGGGCAAGCTCTGCACTTTCGTAATAACGCACGTTTTCAGGCTTTGGCGGCCGAGCAGGGCAAATTGGTCGACAGAATATCCCTGTGGTTAGTACCGCAGTAAAAAACTTGCCGTCAAAGCGTGCATCTCGGCTTAAACGCGCATTTTCATAAATTTCAACACTTAGCATAATTGCTTTCTAACCCTATTTATCGTCATTAGCGTTCATTACTTTTTTCTGCTGTGACTTTATCATACCTTAGGTTGGCTAAATCACTGGCGATAATCGGACAATACCTAAAATAAACCCTGATGAGTAATATGGTTAGTACCGGGAAGTAAATACGTTATTGAACTGTAGGTTGTATTTATGTGCAATTAATTGTGAGGTTATTAATCTAAAATAACAATAGGCATTAATTTTTGTTTTTGTTGTTTGAATTTTTCATTCTCTGCTACTTTTATGATATTAATTGTTAAGTATATAGTTAAGGTCGAAATAGTTTATTTAACTGCAATTACTGTTCGTACAATAACAAATGCAAATATGACATGGATGACGTAATGAATAATAAAGCCGTTTTTAATAGCAAATTAAGTCGTCGGGTCTTTGTTTATATTTTTTTTTGTAGCGCTTTTTTGTCCGTGTGTTCTACCATTATTCAACTCTATGGCGACTTTAGAGCCAATGTTGCAGAGCTTGATGAAAACCTAACGCATATTGAATTTAGCTTTAAGCGCTCTATATCCACTAGTTTGTGGGATTTTAATGAGTCGTTAGTGGAGCAACAAATTCGCGGCATTCAAAGTTTACCTGATATTCGTCACGTAAAAATCACCACGAATTTTGGCAAGGTTTATCAGTTTGGTGATATTGTCGCTGATGCTAAAAGAGTAAGTAATTATCCGATAATATTTGAAGGTAATATTATCGGCGTTATGGTCATCACTGCTGATTATCAACATATTTACCATACCCTGTGGCAAAAAGCTGGCTTTATTATTATCTCCGAATTTATCAAAATTTTTATTGTCGCTTTTTGTACGTTTTTTATTGTCCATTGGCTGATCACTCGCCACTTGTACCGTATAACTGAATATTCTAAAGCTATAAGTGGCAACAGTATTGACACGACATTAGTGCTAGATAACCGTAAACAAAACATCGACGAACTCGATGAACTTGTTTCAGCAATTAATAGCATGCGTTTAACATTAAAAAAAGATATTACTCAGTTAGAAGATGCAGAAAACTCGTTGATAGCGCCCAATGCAGAACTTGAAATTAAGGTTTACGAACGTACTGCTAAACTTGCGCAAAGCAATGAGCAATTACAATCTTCACTTACAGAGTTAACCTTAGCAAAAGACCAGCTCGTGCAATCTGAGAAAATGGCGTCACTTGGGCAGTTAGTGGCTGGTGTTGCTCATGAAGTTAACACACCACTTGGAATTTGTGTAACATCAATAAGTGCTTTAAAAGATAAAGTATCAGAGCTTAACCAAGCACTTGCTGATGAAAAATTAACGAAAAAACAGCTGACAAAAAGTTTAACTGTGTTTGTCGAGTATGAAGAAATTATCGAAAGCAGCCTCAATAAAGCGGTTGAGCTAATACGCGGTTTTAAATCGGTTGCTGTCGAGCAAAATACCGACCCGAAAATAAACATTAATTTAGCCCAACATGTTGATGATGTTGTCAATACCGTTAAAACATTATTTAAACAAAAGAACTATTCCATTGAAATTGACGTGGATAAAAACCTGAATTTAGTGACTTATCCCAGTGCGTGGAACCAAATATTAACGAACTTTTTAACCAATTCGCATATTCATGGTTTTGAGAATCGCGACAGCGGCAATATTTCCATTGAATTTCAAAGTAATGAAGACAACCTGACGTTAATTTACCAAGATGACGGCCAAGGATTAGATGCAAAAATCAAAGATAAAATATTTGATCCCTTTGTCACCACAAAACGCGGCTTTGGCGGCTCAGGGCTGGGCATGAATATTGTGTTTAATTTAGTTAATACAAAATTAGGCGGCACCATTGAAATTGCGGAAAGTGAGCAAGGTTGTTGCTTTGTTGTAAAAGTGCCATGGCAAAAAGTATCGAAAAAAAAATTAAAGCAAGCGGGCTCCGGCGTTGATGTCATAGCGGAATATTAGGTGTTAATATTCCGCTATTTTGCTCAAGGTGATCTTCGTTGCAGGCGTTATTGCTCACCAGCGTGCAACGCCAACACCATATTGGTATAATCGACTAGGCCGACTATTTCTTGGTTTTTAACCACAGGCGCGGTATTAATACCAAAGTTTTCAAAAAGACGAGCACAATAACGTACATCCATATCGGGTGACACCGACAATAGCGGTTTAGCCATAATTTCATACAGGTTCACCCGTTCAGGTGAACGGTTTTTCGCAATCACCTGTTTGGCAATATCTGATAATAGCACCAAACCATATTCATCATTGTCGTGACGTTTATTAATAATTAACGCATTCACCTTATGTTTGGTGGCCAGTTTTATCCCTTCAGCAACAGTCACCATACCATCAGTAAATTGGTAGCTGTCGGTGCTCATAGCGTCTTTTGCTTGTACTAATTTATGACTCATAATTCTTCCTCAATTTTACCTTTTAAGCGCTCAACTTGGTGAATGACGCCAACGGCATCTTCTATATCGACTTGAATAGCAATGCCCTTGCCCGGTTCTTTATCAAAGCCGGCGACATGAGCAATGCGCTCTAGAATTTTCCGGCATAAATGCTCTTCAACCACAAACAATAAAACATCGCGCTGGGTTTCTAGTTGCATACCAAAAAATGTTCTTTGGCGCTTAATGCCTTCACCACGGGCGTTGTTAATAATGGTGGCGCCTGTTGCGCCAGCCATGCGAGCCTCTTTCATTACCACATCGGTAACGGCATCTTCGACAAAGGCAATGATCAATTTAAAGTGCATTTTCTATTCTCACTTTTCGTTAGTTTTCGTTTCGAATATGGCTAATTTGTGCATAAGCCATAACAGCAATTATGGGAAATAAACTGGCAAAGGCGATTAAGCCAAAGCCATCAATTAATGGGCTTCTACCGGGTATTGTTGTTGCTAAGCCTAAACCTAAAGCAGCAACAAGCGGCACAGTAACGGTAGAGGTTGTTACGCCGCCGGAGTCATACGCTAGCGGCACGATCATTTTTGGGCAAAAAAACGTTTGAATGACCACCACGATATAACCACAGATGATGTAGTAGTGAATTGGGTGTCCCACCACAATACGATAGCTGCCAAGCGCTATGCCAATGGCAACGCCAATGGCGACTGCAATACGTAAGCTGTTAGCGCGAATACCGCCACCAGATACTTCTTCTGCTTTTAACGCCACGGCAATAAGCGAAGGTTCGGCAATGGTGGTACTAAAGCCGATAGCGGCGGCGAAAATATATACCCAAGTATAGTGGCTCCAATCAACAAGGTTTTCGGCAATAGCATTCGGGTTGATAAACTCTGGCGCAGTTAATTGCTCTGCCATCATTTTACCGAGCGGAAATAGCGCTTTTTCTAAACCTAATAAAAACAAGGTTAGACCAATTAAGACGTAGAAAAAACCGAAACCAACGTTTTTCGCGTGCGGAATAGGGCGCCTGATCACCAGCAATTGAAAGGCCAAAATTATCGATAATATCGGTAGCACATCAACAACCGTTGCTTTGAACGTAGCAAAAAATTCTAGCAGTAAATTCAAGCTATAATGCTCCGCGAAATGTGAACAAACTTAGCGTAGTCACTTGCTTAGTCATTAGCTTAGTACCATGCCGTACAACATAACAAATATCATCGGGGTTAGTGAGGCAAAGGCAATTAAGCCAAAGCCATCTATCATCGGGTTTCGGCCCTTAATGGCGGAGGCTAAACCAACGCCTAAAGCGGTAACTAAGGGTACGGTAATGGTTGAGGTGGTAACGCCGCCAGAGTCATAAGCAATACCGATGATCCATGTTGGCGCAAACGCCGTCATGATCACCACCAACACATAGCCACCTAAAATAAGGTATTGTATCGGCCAACCACGAATAATACGTAACACGCCGATAACAATCGCTAATCCCACGGCAAAGGCCACGGTATAGCGTAGGCCATTAGCATATTCATTTTGCGCTAATTCGGTTGCGGCAATAATACCGCCAGTTGCGGCAACACTCGCCGCCTCGCTGGCAACCGCGATCAAAGAGGGCTCCGCAACTGTAGTGCCAAAACCTAAACAAAAGGCAAAAGTTAACAGCCAACTAATACTGCCTTTGCGGGCAAAGGCTTTTGCCATTGACTCGCCGATGGGAAATAAGCCCATCTCTAAGCCGTAGATAAAAAATGTTAATCCGAGTACCACTAACACTAAGCCAATAAAGATATCACCTAGGTTTGGCATAGGTTGTTGTAGTACGGCAAATTGAAAAAAAGCGATCACGAATACGATCGGTAGTAAGTCTTTGCAACTTCCGAGTAGAGCTTTAAAGAAAATAGTAAACTCTTGGTTCATATCGCTAAAATTAATAGGTTAATTTTGCATTATACGAACCATTCGTCGCCAAGTGTTTGATCCAAAACAAGCTTGGCGCTCGCTAACAATAAATATGTAACGAGCGATAGCGTTTTTGACAATGATTTTTAGGCGAAAAAGTACGCGGTTAACGTCCATAACACACCGGCAAATGACGCCGCCAATGTTGCCGGCACGAGTTGCGATTTTACATGATCCATTAAGTCACAACCTGTGGTCATGGCGCTGAGAATAGTGGTGTCAGAAATCGGCGAGCATTGATCGCCAAAAACACTGCCGTTAAGCACAGTGGCAAAACATAGCATCATAAATAACTCTGGATTTGCTAGTTCTTGGCTTTGACAAATTGCCCATGCTAGCGGCATCGCCAGCGGAAATGCGATGGCGTAAGTGCCCCAGCTGGTGCCGGTTGAAAACGCGATGATCATAGTGATCAATTGTAAAATGACCGGTAAACACCAAAACGGCAGTTGCTCGCCTAGCAAAGACACTAAAAATAAACCGCCGCCCGTTTCTTTACTGATACTACCAATAATCACCGCTAACATTAAAATGACCGAAGCAAATACCACGCCTTTTAAGCCGTTGCCAAAGCCATCAATCACGTTATTTAACGACATGCCTTTAACTAAGGCAATAACCGCTGACAGTAACAGCGCAGCGCCAAAGGCCCAATTAATTTTTGGTGAGCCTAATATCACAAAACTGCCAATGGCAATTGTAGTTAAGGTGATTAACGGTAAAGCAAACTCAATCAAATGAGGTTTATAACCTGCGGGTACATCGGCGCCTTGCAATTCTTTTGCGCTCAGTGGTATGGCGTTTGGCGCATCAAGTTGGTTATGAGTTTCAGCGCGTAGTTTTGCTGCACGTATGCGTTTGCCAGCAAATGTGGTGATATTTAAGCTTAAAAGTAAGGTACCTGTTACCGCAAAAATACTGTAAAAACTAAACGGAATGCTTTGAAAGAAAAAGGCAATACGGTCGGCTTCAGTGGCTAAAAACGAAACACCGGGAATAAATATCAAGGCTTGAACATAGGCCGGCCAAGCATTAAAGGCTAATATTGAGGCGATAGGTGAGGCGGTAGAGTCAACAATATAACTCATTTCTTCGTGACTGACTTTTGCTTTGTCCGCTAAAGGTCGCACTGTCGTGCCAACTAAAACCGTACTCATGGTACCGCCTTGGAAAAACAGCATGCCGAGCAACCAAGAAACTAATTTTGCTGACTTTCTACCTTTAACAAAATGTTTAGTCATGTAATTAGCAAACGCTTGCGCTGCGCCAGTTTTTGACCATATACCCAATAAACCACCTAACAGCCATAAATACAGTAATAGCAATGCTGCGGTGCCTTCTTTGGCAAGGTTAGGAATGATCACTTTATCGGTTAAATCGTAACGCCCTAACATAATCGCGCCAACTACTATGCCGCCAAGCAATGCGGTAAGCGGCTCACGAGTTAATAAACACAATACGATAGTGATAAACGCAGGGAGTAGCGACCAAGCGCCAAAATGAAAGGCGGGTTTAAGTAGTTTTAATTGCTTTTCTTGTTGAACCCATTGTTGCGTGAGTGTCGGTGCGGTGGTCAAGGTATTCAGGTTTACTTGATTTAGCGGCGAGTTTTGATAGTTAACAATGTCGTCGATGATAACTTTTTCGCCCTTATAAATATAACTCGATACCCCTTGGCTGTTGGTACTAACATCATAAACATAGCTTTGTTCTACCCACTGTGGCGCTACCAGCTGCTTGATATAAATCGCTGATAAGATGGCGAAAATAAAGGCCATCAGGGCAATGTTATTGTGTTTTTTCAGCATAAGTGTCTCTTTTAATTTATATTTTTCGACCTAATGGACTGTCGCTTTTACCATCGGCGGTTAGTCTTACGATAACAGAATTTATCGCCATTGGTATCACAAAAGGGCTAATAAATTATCTTGAAGAATTTGCTGTAATTCTGCGCAAATATTGACTTTTTAGCGATAAATCTATAGTATTCCCGCGCCCTCAAGCCCCCAAAAGATAACGGTTTTTTAGAATATCTGTTACTAAAGCGTGCCTGAGAAAACCAATGTCTTTAAGATGTTCTGATCTAAGTTGAGAAAATAATGTTTGAATTACACGCCAGTAAAGCGGCAAATTTAAAAAATGACGTATTGTCGGGCTTAACCGTAGCCTTAGCCTTAGTGCCTGAAGCGGTGGCTTTTGCCTTTGTAGCCGGCGTTGAACCGCTTGTTGGTTTATATGCTGCGTTTATGGTGGGGTTAATTACCTCTATATTTGGCGGTCGTCCAGGCATGATCTCAGGTGCAACCGGCGCTATGGCCGTTGTGATGGTGAGCTTAGTGGCGATTCATGGCGTAGAGTATTTATTTGCCACTGTGGTGCTAACGGGCGTGCTGCAAATTCTCGCCGGGCTCTTTAAGCTCGGAAAGTTTATTAGGTTAGTGCCTCACCCCGTGATGCTAGGTTTTGTTAATGGCTTGGCGATTGTTATTTTCCTTGCCCAGTTAGGGCAATTTAAAGTCACTAATGACGCCGGCGTTTTAGAGTGGATGCAGGGCAGTCAACTGATGACGATGGCGGGTTTGATCGTACTGACCATGGCAATTATTCACTTTTTACCTAAGTTAACTAAAGCAGTGCCATCATCATTGGTTGCCATCGTAGTCGTAACGTTATTAGTACAAAGCTTAGATTTAGACGCCCGAACCGTGGTTGATTTTGTTCGTGATATGACCAACGACCCAGCGGCCTCTATTGCCGGTGGTTTGCCGCAGTTTAGTATTCCAAGCGTGCCATTTAGTTTTGAAACCTTGCAAGTGATTTTGCCATTCGCGCTTGTACTAGCGGCTATTGGTCTTATTGAGTCATTACTTACTTTAACTTTAATCGATGAATTAACCGGTACACGCGGTCGTGGCAATAAAGAATGTATTGCTCAAGGCGCTGCAAATACGGTAACAGGCTTTTTCGGCGGTATGGGTGGTTGTGCCATGATAGGTCAATCAATGATTAACGTTAATTCTGGCGGTCGTGGCCGTATGTCAGGTATTACAGCCGCACTGGCGCTACTGGGCTTTATTTTATTTGCTTCAGGTTTAATTGAACAAATTCCATTAGCGGCATTGGTTGGCGTGATGTTTATTGTTGTGATTGGTACCTTTGAATGGTCAAGTTTCCGCATTTTAGGCAAGGTACCTAAGGCTGATGCTTTTGTTATTGTGCTAGTGTCAGGTGTTACCGTTGCCACTGATTTAGCGATCGCCGTTGTGGTGGGTGTTATAGTTTCAGCATTGGTATTTGCATGGGAACATGCCAAACACGTCATTGTTCATCGCAGTGTTGATGATAACGGTTCAACGGTTTATGACGTGTCAGGGCCATTGTTTTTTGGCTCGGTATCAAGCTTTTTAGAGCAATTTGATATGGAAAATGACACCGATGATGTTATCGT
This sequence comes from Cognaticolwellia sp., assembly GCA_049614565.1. GTDB lineage: Bacteria > Pseudomonadota > Gammaproteobacteria > Enterobacterales > Alteromonadaceae > Cognaticolwellia. The sequence continues at coordinate 13,306 of JBMZDW010000035.1, forward strand.
TGAGTTTAAGAATTCTCGCGTTGCCGATCATTCTGCTATTGAAGCGATAGATACCTTAGCTGAGCGTTATATCAGTCGCGGTAAAAAAATGCATTTGCGCCACCTAAGCCCAGAATGTACGCAATTGCTCACTAAAGCCGGTAGCTTAGTGGAAATCAATGTTATTGAAGACCCTGATTATCATATTGCTACCGATAAATTAGCGTAGGCAGCGACTAAGATACGATTAATATAACGGTAAGTTATACTTAATCGTATCGGTTAGTTTAGCGTTTTAAGTGTGAATAGATGCAGTTAGAGTTTTTTGATGTGCCAAGCCCCTGTATAGGTATTTGTCAGTCTGATGACAAAGGCCAATGCTTGGGCTGTTTTCGCACCCGAGATGAACGTTTGAACTGGGTGTCATTTGACTCTAACGAGCGTCAAAAAGTGATTAAACGCTGTCAGCAACGTAAAAAACGTAAAACTCAGCCAGCAAAAATTAAAGTCGCTGAAGTCATTGTTGAAGACAAACAAGGTGATTTACTCGAGCCGTCCAGTAAGCCTACCATAGACAACAGCGGTGACTTTGATTTTAACGATTTTGAATTATAACCGCGTAAACGCCGCATTTACCTGATAAAATTATACCTCTTATCGCAGATAGTTGACCACTCAACGTAATTATTCATTAGCTTTTTGTTTCTGACTTGTTGTTAAACGCATTTCATAATATTGTAAGCAAAAATATTGTGCTAATTGTAAGTTTTACGACAATTTAGCTTTTAAATTACGCTCGTTGAAAAATAATAAACGCATACAACTTTACTTAATAACACGCTGTTTTTAGTAAAGTATGTCCAGGAACCTGTTATGAATAAATTTCTCCCATCAATCGTAACGGCAGCACTGACTGTTGCCTTAACGGGTTGTTTGCAAAGCGAACAACAAGATGAAAAAGTTGTGATAAATAAAAACCCTTATCCCAGCACTTATCAAGCCTTGCCGTTACAAACCACCTTAATTAAAAATGCTACGGTATTAACCGGTACCGGTACGCGTATCGATAATGCCGATGTTTTGATGGTCGACGGTAAAATCAATAAAATTGGCAGTAATTTGCTCGCTGATGGTGCGGTAGAAATTGACGCAAACGGCAAGTGGATCACGCCGGGCATTATTGACGTACATTCACATTTAGGGGTTTACCCAAGTCCATCGGTTGAGTCACATTCTGATGGTAATGAAATGAGTTCACCTAACACCTCAGAAGTGTGGGCTGAGCACAGTGTTTGGCCACAAGACCCTGGTTTTGAAGCGGCCCGCGCTGGCGGGATAACCACCTTGCAAATACTACCAGGTTCAGCGAATTTATTCGGCGGTCGGGGTGTAACCTTGCGTAATGTGCCAAGTCATACCATGCAGGGTATGAAGTTTCCTGATGCCCCTTACGGTTTAAAAATGGCCTGTGGTGAAAACCCAAAACGTGTTTACGGCGGACGTAAAGTTTTACCATCAACCCGTATGGGGAATATGGCGGGTTACCGTATGGCTTGGGCACAAGCCACAGAATACAAACGTGCTTGGGAAAAATATGATGCTGACTACGCCGCGGGTAAGAATCCAACCGCCCCTGAGCGTGATATTGAACTTGATACCTTAAAAGGTGTGCTTGATGGTGAGATTTTAATTCATAACCATTGTTATAAAGCCGAAGAAATGGCGATGATGATTGATTTAGGCAAAGAATTTAATTATCACGCGGGTACTTTCCATCATGCCATTGAAGCCTACAAAATTGCCGATACCTTAGCTGAAAATGGCAACTGTGCGGCTATGTGGCCAGATTGGTGGGGCTTTAAAATGGAAGCTTATGATATGGTGCATGAAAACGTCGCTATTGTAGATGCCATGAAAAACTCTTGTGCTGTGGTCCATTCTGACTCAGCCAGTACCATTCAACGCTTGAACCAAGAAGCCGGTAAGGTAATGTACCGCGCGAATGAAAATGGTTTTGAAGTTTCACCAGAACTCGCTATCACTTGGATCACCCAAAATGCCGCTAAGTCGTTAGGAGTCGCGGATAAAACCGGTACATTAGAGCAAGGTAAAAATGCTGACGTGGTAATTTGGAATCAAAATCCATTTAGTGTTTACGCGCAAGCAGAGCAAGTATTTGTTGATGGCGCAAAAGTATATGATCGCTTTGACGAAAAGTATCAAGCGAAAAGCGATTTTTTGTTAGGTCAAAGGTAAGGTGAAAAAAATGAAACAGTTAAAATTATTATCATCTTCGTTAATTGCTTTGGCACTAGCGAGTTCTCAAGCAAGCTATGCTGACAGCATTGCCATTACTAATGCCACTGTACATACAGTAACGGCGCAAGGCGTGTTGGAAAATGCCACTGTGGTGATTGCAGATGGCAAAGTGACTGCCATTAACCCAGAAACGCTTGACGCTGATAACGTGATTGATGCCCAAGGCAAAATATTAACGCCGGGTCTAATAGGCTCAATGAACCAATTAGGCTTAGTGGAAGTAAGCGCTGTGTCGCGTAGTCGTGACGCCGGTGATAAAAAAGCCAATATTACCTTTGACGCGAGTCTTGCTTTTAATCCGCGCTCGTCAGTTATTCCGTACAGCCGTAAAGGCGGTATCACCACTAATGTTGTGGCGCCGCGTGGTGGTGACGATATGTTTAAAGGCCAAACTTTTGTCGCGGATTTATCGGGTGAGTTTGACAGCGTTCGCCTAAGCAATAATAACGTGGTGATTGATTTAGGCGCTAAAAGTAAAGGTTCACGGGCGTTAACATTACAAAAGTTGCAGTACAAACTTGAAGATGCTGAAAAGGCCTTAGCGAAAGCGGAAAAAGCCGGTAAAGATGGCAAAGCTAAAAAAGATGCAAAAGAGCCAAGTCGTGAAGCGCAAGTGCTTAATGCGTTACTCGCAGGTGAAAAATCTTTAGTTGCCTATGCTGACCGTGCCACTGATTTACTTGCTTTGTTGAACCTAAAAGCGCAATTTTCACTCGATATGGTTTTCGTCGGCGCGGCAGATTCGGTATTAATTGCTGATAAAATAGCGCAAGCTAAGGTGCCTGTAGTCATGGCAGCATTGGATAATTTGCCGGGTAGCTTTGATTCACTGCATGCCTCATTAGAAAATGCGGCTATGTTAACGCAAGCTGGCGTAACGGTTGCGTTAACGGTTAATGGCGATACCCATAATTTGTATCAGCTGCGTTTTCATGCCGGTAATGCCATTGCTAATGGTTTATCGCGTGACGCGGCGTTAGCATCGGTAACCGCCAATGTTGCACAAGCATTCAATCTTGATAGTGGTACAATCGCAGTCGGTAAAACTGCCGATTTAGTGTTGTGGAGTGCCGATCCGTTTGAACTGAGTACTAAGGTGAGTAACATCTGGATTAACGGCAAACAATATTCAACGAAAAGTCGACAAGATGCGTTGCGTGATCGTTATATGAGCAAAAGTGCTATGCCAAAAGCGTATGTAAAATAGCTTAAGCATTCGCTAAGGTATAGTTGAAAGCCACGTGATTACGTGGCTTTTTTGTTTTAGCAAAAGATTTTGCTGTACGGCTTATGTCCGTTACGCTGACCGCATAAATGCCGACCTACCTATTTATTTAAGTGCAGGTAAGGTTATTAATAATTCGAAGAGACCATAAAATGTCAAAGGTATTAGTTGAAAACGAATTTGGCCGTGTTGAATTGTATGAGCTGGCGCAAGGGCTGCAGGCGTTAAGTTTTGTTCATCAAACAGGGCAAGGCTCGGTCAGTTTATATGGCGGGCAAGTGCTGAGTTGGCAGCCTAAAAATCAGCAACCGGTATTTTGGCTCAGTAAAGATAGCCAGTATAGCGTAGGCAAAGCCATTCGTGGAGGTGTGCCGATTTGTTGGCCATGGTTTGGTGGTGAGGTTAAATTGGCCAACGGTAATATTGAAAAGGCCAGTAACCACGGTTTCGCCAGACAAAGCCAGTGGCAGCTTGTTGATCTTAAGTTGTTATCTTCGGGTGTTGAAATAACCTTATCGCTGGCGGGTGATAAATTTGCCCGACAATGGCCAACAGCGTTTGAACTAAGGCAAAAACTGCATTTTGGCGCATCGTTTCAACAAACCTTGACCATTAAAAACTTATCACCAGGTGCCGTTGAATATAGCGCCGCCTTACACAGCTATTTTTGTGTTAGCGCAGTCGAAAACAGCAAAATTCCCGCGTTAAATAAGCTAAGTTTCGATGACAAGCTTAACGGCCAAGGTCTGCAAAAAAGCGGCTTAAATAATTGTTCTGGTCCAATGGATAGAATTTATCATAGTAGTGATAGCATGGTGATTGTTGATGAAAAATGGCAACGAAAAATAGCGGTAACTAGCCAAAACTGCCAGCAATGGGTGTTGTGGAATCCGGGCGAGGTGGCTCAAACTATGGCGGATATTCATGTTCAGGGTGAAAGTGAATTTATTTGTTTAGAAGCGGCGAATAGCCAGTGGCAAAAAATAGCAGGCCACAGCAGTGTTAGCATAGGGCAAACGGTGAAAGTAGCGGTGAATTGACAATAACACTTTGCTTGTTGCCATTGTTCTTTGTGGTGCTTCTCTTTGAGTCGTGTTTTATCGGCACAGGCAATAGCATTACAAATGGTCTTTAGTCTTTCGTCTAGCGGCATAGCGAAAGCAGCGCAATGACTATCCGTTAGTTGAAGATAACGCTTTGGTTTCTGCCATTATTCTTGGCTTCATATAGCGCTTTATCGGCACAGGCAATATAGTCGTTAATGTTGTTATCTTTAAGCGGCATTTCGCAAATACCAAAACTAATGGTGATGGTAAATGAGCCACTGGTTGCCGACAATGGGAACGAGATAGCGGCAATGTTTTTTCTGATCCGTTCAACAATACTATGGCTTTGCTCTGCCGTTGTTTCTGGTAAAAGCATGACAAACTCTTCGCCGCCCCATCGACCAATCACATCCACCTTACGTAAACTTTGCGATAATTGCTCGGCAACAATGCGTAGTACATCATCGCCGATTAAATGGCCATATTTGTCATTAATATCTTTAAAGTGGTCGATATCAGCTAGCACGACAGACAGCTGTTTTTTGTTTTTACGAATTTCATCAAAACGTCTATGCACGTGACTTCTATTGGGCAACTGGGTTAAATGATCGGTTTCAGAATGGCTAATTAACCGTGATTTGAAATAATTTACCGTGGTTAACAGCATAAGGTAAAAAATAATCGCAATAATGAAGAACAAGGCAAAGCGCGCGATAAATATTTTCCAGTATTCGCTTTGTTGAATCGCGGGAGGAGAAACCACAAACATACGCCAGTTCAGCTCTTGTATTGGCATTTGTGAGATCAATAAACCTTCTTTTGTTGCGTACATAATTTCGGCATTTAAGGCTTTATCGCCGATATGGCTTTTAATGAGTGATTGATACCAAGGCAGTTCATCTAAGCGGGTAATGGCTTCTTCGCGATGATGGCTATCTGTTCTCATCAAGTCATTGGACGACAAGGTAATAATATTATTACTATCAACAAAGATTAACTCAAAACCGAAGCGTTCATTGTACTCTTGAAACTTTTTCGCAAAGTAATTTAGGTCAATGGCAACGCCAGTAAAACCAATAAATTCGCCGTTACGTCCCTTAATTCTATTATCAAAATATAAATGTGGGTCGGCCATATTGCCGATGTCGGTAAATTGGTCGCCGGGCATATCTTTAAAGCGATGAAACCATTTTGCCAACTCACTGGTGAGCTCAGTTTCTTTACCGCTGGAGTCTAGCATAAGATCATGTTTTTCAAAGGCGACAAAGGCCAACATGTTATAGGATTTGGCAATATGTTCTAAATAGGAAAACACATAGCTTTTTTCAATATTTTCTTGATTGGCATAATCAATAACAAATTGATTGTTAGCCATAAAGTTCGCTACCCGCAGTGGTCTTAACAATTCACTGGTGACTAAAGAAAATAATGGGATGATAGCACTATATTGTTGTTTATTATGGCTATTAATAATATCTTTAAAGGTTAAGTACGAAGTTAAAATAACCGTAATTATGGTCACAAAAAATATAACAGCAATATAACGATTAAAGTTGTTTCCGATTTTCATTGGAGCGTAGCGATACCGTGTTTTAGTCAAGGGTATTTTATAGCGCAGATAGTAAGCTTTGGCTACGATTTTATGCAGGTCATGCTATTTAATTGGGCTACGGGCTAGTAATATTGCTAACCGATACGTAGATGTTTATTTAATAATGCTTGGGTAAACGCGGTTTTTAAATAAAAGCCACGCGGTAAGGTCATAAAAGGTTGCCCTAAACGGTTAAAGGCTTGGGTTTTAGCTTGGCTGTTGGCGGCTTTTGGCCTAAGTTGTAAAACTTGACCATATTTTCCGTGAATTTTTTCAACATCGCCGAGCACTATCATATCGGTGAGTTCTTGCCAGTCGAGTGCCAGTAGGTGCTCTTCTTCTTCAGACGGTGACCAAATAAACGCGCTACCGACAATGCGTTCAGATATCGCAATGTTGCGTTCAGATATTACAGGTATCCATAATACTCGCGCCAATTTATTGCGAATATGACTAGTTTTCCATTGGGCACCAACTAGTCCTGTTAACGGCGCCACACAGACAAAGGTGGTTTCTAGCGGTTTACCTTGATAATTTATCGGCAGCGATTTTAGTTCAATACCTAAGTGTGGAAAGTCTGGCTCGGGTCGAGAGCCGGCGCTAGCGCCTAACACTTGCTCGAGCAATAAGCCTTGCCAGCCTTTTTCGCGTTTCAAGTCTTTTGGCACCGTAACCTTAATCGACTCAGCAATTTCACCGAGCGTCATACCCGCCAAATTTTGCGCGCGTGTTAATAGCTCAGCTTCATTTTTAGGAATAGCGGCGTGATCCACAGCTTGCTCTCAATCAACTTTCAATGGCGTTATTATCTGTCAGCGGTGCGCACTTGAGCAAGGCAATTATTTTTGAACAGCAAAATTTGCGGTATTCAGGGCGGCAGTTAGCGTTTTATTGGTGATACTGTGCAAATTAATATTTGCCCAAAAGTGCAGAGTGTGGAAGAATCAAAGCATTATTTAATGCGGTTAGGAGTTCCTTTGATAGATGCCGAAGGCTATCGAGCCAACGTCGGCATAGTAATAATCAACGACAGGGGACAAGTGTTTTGGGCAAGACGTTTTGGTCAACATTCTTGGCAATACCCACAAGGTGGTGTTGATGAGGGTGAGTCTGCAGAACAAACTATGTATCGGGAATTACACGAAGAAGTCGGGTTAAAACCTGAGCATGTGAAGATTGTAGCGACCACTAAGCATTGGTTACGGTATAAATTACCAAAAAGATTAATTAGGCACGAAAGTTTACCTATTTGTATTGGCCAAAAACAAAAATGGTTTTTATTAAAGTTAACGGCAGCAGAGTCAGCAGTTGATTTATTACATTCAAGCCATCCTGAATTTGACGATTGGCGCTGGGTTTCGTACTGGTATCCAGTCAGGCAGGTAGTATCCTTTAAGCGTGAAGTTTATCGCAAGGTGATGAAAGAGTTCGCTCAAGCGGCAATGCCTAGTTATCGTCAAGAGCGACGCCGACGTCGCGCTTGATTTTTGTTCACTCGAGATTGTTATTATGTTTTATAAAATAGCTCACTGCGGTGAGCTATTTATACCAATTCCATTAAGTTATTTTCCATTCAGCGAGAACTAAGGGGCTTAGAGGCAAGCCTATATTGAACACTATGCACATGGAGTACATAGCTGGTTTCATTATTCAATGTTGATGTAGTGCTGATAGTAATTGAAATATTTAATTCAGTTGCTATTAAACATTCAGCTCCAATGCCGTCTTAATAGGGTGAGTGAGCAGTAAAAATTTAGTTATAGGGATGATAATGCTTACGATTTTACGTCGAATTGTTCTAGAGTTTAGTCAAGCGTCAGAACTAGACCAAGCGTTATTGTGTTTGGTTAGCCAAGTTAAAGATGCCTTGAATACGCAATGTTGTTCTCTCTATTTAGCCGACCACCAAAAACAACACTTTTTGTTGATGGCCTCAAATGGCTTAGCAAAGGGCGCTTTAGGCCGTACCAGTATTGGCTTTACCGAAGGTTTAATTGGTCTTGTTGGTCAGCGTGAAGAACCGATTAATGTTGCCAATGCTCACCAGCACCCCGATTTTATTCATGCCCCCGAAGTAGAAGAAGACCAGTTTAAGGCGTTTTTAGGCACGCCGATTATTCATCAACGTAAAGTGCTCGGTATTTTAACCGTACAACAAGAACATGCACGTATTTTTAATGATAACGAAGAAGCCTTTCTGGTGACGTTAGCAACGCAGCTGGCAAGCGCATTAGCCAGCGTTGAAGCGCAAGGTCTGTTAGTGAATAATCAAAGCTTAGGTAAATACCATAAAGGTATTGGCGGTGCGCCTGGCGTCGCCATAGGCGAAATGGTGGTTGTACACCCCAAAGCCGACTTGTCGACCGTAGCTCTTAATAAAACGCAGGATAGTGAACGTCAATTACTTATCTTTACTAATGCCGTTAGCAGAACATTTGCTGAATTCTCGCAAATGGGTGAAAAATTAAAAAATATCATTTCAGATAGCAGTCTAGATATTTTTGATGTTTATAAACAGTTACTTGAAAGTGACAATTTTAAAACCGAGATTATCGATAACATTCATTTGGGCTGGAATGCCGAAAGCGCATTGAAACGGGTGATTGACAACTATGTCGTACAATTTGAGGCGCTAGACGATGATTATTTACGTGAACGCGCCTGTGACATTAAAGACTTAGGTAATCGCTTATTAAATAATATTCAAAACGTAACTGAACCCGAGCAACAATTACCGGCGCAATTTATTCTCGTTGCACAAGATGTTAGCGCTGCTATGCTCGCGGAATACCAGCATCTTGGCCTACTAGGGATTGTTTCATTAACCGGATCAAATAACTCACATGCAACAATTTTAGCGAAAGCATTAAATATTCCTGCGGTCATGGGAGGCGAGTCATTAGCGATTCGACAATTGCATCAACAAAATGCGGTGTTAGACGGATATGCTTATCAGCTTTACATTAACCCTGCGGACGCTTTATTGAGCGAGTATCGTCATATTTTAGCGGCAGAGCAGGTGCTACAAGCACAAGTAAAGCAAGCGGAACATTTGCCAGCGATAACAAAAGATGGTTATGCGATCAGCTTAATGGTGAATGCGGGGTTATCATCCGGTTTTGAATATTCACAAAATGTTGGCGCTGATGGCGTTGGTTTATATCGCACCGAAATCCCGTTCATGAATCGGAGCTATTTTCCTTCTGAGTCAGAACAAACCGCGCTTTATCGACAAGTGCTGGCATCATTTGCGGACAAGCCAGTTACGATGCGCACCTTAGATGTTGGCGGCGATAAATCGCTGCCCTATTTTCCTATCATCGAAGCCAATCCTTTTTTAGGTTGGCGCGGCATTCGTATTACCTTAGATCATCCGGAATTATTTTTGCTGCAAGTGCGTGCAATGATCAAGGCCAATCAAGGTCTGAATAATTTAGCGATTATGTTACCGATGATTTCAAGCGTTAGCGAAGTTGATGAAGCGCTCAGGCTGATTAATCAGGCTTATTACGAGCTAAGCGCTGAATTGCTCGACAATGAACAGGACACCTTAGTACGGCCGAAAGTTGGGGTGATGATTGAAGTACCCAGTGTTATTTTTCAGTTACACGATCTGGCGCAAAAAGTGGATTTTTTCTCAGTCGGTAGTAATGATTTAACCCAGTATTTGCTTGCGGTTGACCGTAATAACAGTCGTGTTGCCAGTTTATATGACTTTTATCACCCCGCGGTACTTAGAGCGCTACACTTTATTGCGCAAAAAAGTGACGAGCAAGCGGTGCCATTAAGTATTTGTGGTGAACTGGCGAATGAGCCCACCGGGGCTTTACTACTGATTGCAATGGGCTATAAAAACTTGAGCATGAGCGCTCATAGTTTGGCGAAGGTGAAATGGGTGATCCGCCATGTCCAATATCAACAATTACAGAGCATTTTGGCGACAGCGTTGCACTTAACCGATACCGCCAGTGTCCATAGTTACCTGTACGAGCAATTAGTGCAATTAGGTTTGGGAGACTTTGTTCATGTGCGTTCATAATTCACCTTGCCCAACTACTTTTTTCGGCCATAGCCTATTAAGTGATCGTTATGTTTATTAGTGTCTTTTTAGCCTGTGCGGTGCTAGGTGCTGTGGTGGGTTTTTTTGCCGGCTTACTCGGCATTGGTGGTGGCTTGATCATTGTGCCTGTGCTGGTGTATTTATTACCTTTGCTTGGTATCAGTGCTGAACTTGCGTTCCCTATGGCGTTGGCAACGTCTTTGGCCTCGATTATTTTTACTTCTTCATCGGCGGCGTTTGCCCATCATAAAAACGGCAATATTCCTTGGGCTTTAACAAAACAATTGGCGATCGTGGTAGCTATTGGTGCGGTGTTAGGCGCTGTAATAGCCGGCTTATTATCCTTAAAAGCGTTAACTATATTATTTGCTAGTGCGGTATTAGTGTTAGCAATATATATGTTTTTATCGATTAAAGTTGAGCGCAGCGTGGCGTTACCGGGGCGCGGAATATTACGTATTGTTGGCCTTATTACCGGTATGCTTGCCAGTTTGATGGGTATTGCCGGTGGCGCAATTTTAGTGCCGATTTTAATGTATTGGTCGTTATCGATACGTCAAGCCATAGGTGTAGCGACCGCCAGTGGCGTAATTGTCGCGCTATTTGGCGCTTTGGGCTATGTTGTGATCGGTTTTGGTAATAGCGAATTACCGCCGTGGAGCCTAGGTTATATCTATTTACCTGCCTTACTAGGCATTATTTTAACCTCGTCATTATTTGCACCACTTGGCGTAAAAGCTGGGGCTAAATTACCGCTGCGTTATTTAAAAAAAGGTTTTGCGGTATTTTTGATGTTAGTGGCAATTAAAATGATTTGGTATTAATTTATATTGCTTGTTGCGACTGGGAAAGCGGCTTAAGTTAGTGATAATATAGCCCGTATAAACCACACCTTAAAAGGAAAACCGAGTGAAAGCCTATCTTGATTTAATGCGCCATGTTAGAGACGAAGGGGTTGAAAAATCCGATCGCACCGGTACCGGCACTAAAAGTATTTTTGGTCACCAAATGCGTTTTGATCTTGCGAAAGGTTTTCCGTTAGTTACCACGAAAAAATGTCATCTTAAATCTATTATTCACGAATTATTGTGGTTTATTAAAGGCGAGTCGAATATTGCCTATTTGCAGCAAAATGGCGTAAAAATTTGGGATGCTTGGGCAACCGAAACCGGTGAGCTTGGCCCGGTATACGGCGTACAATGGCGTAGTTGGCCAGCGCAAAATGGCGAAACCATTGATCAATTAGCCCAGTTAATTAACGATTTAAAGCATAATCCTGACTCTCGCCGACATATTATTACCGCGTGGAATCCAGCGTTATTACCCGATACATCCATTAGTCCTGACGCGAATGCCGCTTTGGGTAAACAAGCACTGCCGCCGTGTCATACCTTGTTTCAGTTTTATGTATTAAATGGCAAGTTAAGCTGCCAGCTTTATCAGCGCAGCGCAGATATTTTTTTAGGTGTGCCGTTTAACATTGCCAGCTATGCATTATTTACTATGATGATCGCACAAGTCTGTGATTTAGAGCTCGGTGATTTTGTTCATACCTTTGGTGATGCACATTTATATTTAAACCATCTTGAACAAGTGGATGAGCAGTTATCACGAGCGCCATTACCTTTGCCTACTATGTGGATTAATCCGCAAGTGAAAAGCATTTTTGACTTTAGCTTTGAAGATTTTGAACTACAAAACTATCAAGCGCACCCACATATTAAAGCTCCTATCTCGGTGTAATGCAGTTTACCGTTACTATTTGGCTAATCGGTGCTGACAAGTAAGCTATTTTTATCGCTAGGCTTTTTATGATTAAACAATATTTGGGATTATTTTTGATCATCTTGCCAATAGTTATTGGCAGCTTTATGCTGATACGTGATCTTGAATATGTTTGGTTTTATTCAATAAACTACAAAGTTTATGACTTGACCTACGCAATTTTCAGTTTGTTACTGATGGTTGTCGGGTTAGCACTTTTTTATCAAAAACGCGCGGCTAGCGCTATTATTTTGTTTTCAACACTATTTATCGTTTACCAAGTGCTGGGTTGGAATTTTTCTACTCAACGTTATTTGTCACTGCTTGAACTTAGCCCCACTGCTAAACTTGTAATGGTTAGTTATGATGGTGGTGCTTTTACAGCGTCCAATGTTGTTAACCTAGAAGTGTCGAGGCGATACGGATTTATTTTTATTAAGAATACGGCGATAAAAAGCTATGAAAATATTTCTATTGCCAATATTTATCGTCATAATGATAATGCGATTAAAATTGACATGCAGGACTACGCAAAAACTCGGCTAGTTGAATATATGGATATAAATGACATATTGGCGTTTAGTTATGTGAATATTGCTGAGCAGTAAATAGTACGACAAGAGAACCGTGGTAATTACAGCTAATGTATCGCCACAAGCTTAGTTAAAAAACCAATCGAGCAGCGTGGTTCACTATCTATTTGAGTATCAAAACTTGACGCACATGCCCTCGCTGTTAGTCATGTCGTGTCACCATTTCTAGTAATACCCCTCAGATTAATATAATTTAAATCATTAAAAAATTATTTTAATTGCTGTAATTTCAATAAATTGTGCTAGATTGATGGATAAACAAACACACAATGCAAGCGAATTACATAATTATTGCATATTGCGCAATAAATTCGTTTGATTAGTACAATAAGAAAGGACGCTTATGGGCGCAAAAAACGCACTTTATACGATACTTGTTGAAAAAATCAAACACGACGCTTTAGTGTTGCCGACCTTACCGGAAGTTTCATTGCGAGTTAGGCGAGCGGCAGATGATCCCGATATTGACCTTGCAACCATGACCAATATTATTGCTCATGATCCCGCGTTATCATTGGGGATTTTAAAAGTTGCCAATAGTGCCATATATAGCCGCGCGGTGAAAATTGAAGCCGTGAGCCAGGCGGTTACCCGTATTGGCTTAAGGCAAATTAAAAGTATCGCCACGGCAATGGCGCTTAAACAGTTATTTATTTCAAAAAACCAAGTGGTTGCTGAGTATATGCAGAATTCGTGGCTTAAAACTGTCGATGTTGCTTCGGTTGCCATTGCGCTGATGATGCTGTATTTAGAAAAAAATAAGCACACAGCATTTACCATAGATACCATTTCATTAGCGGCGTTAATTCATAATATTGGTGTTTTACCTATATTGACCGAAGCGGAAAATCATCCGGAAGTATTTGCTAACCCGGCTTTACTTCAACAAGCGATCAGAGAGTTTGCCAATAATATTGGTGTTGAAGTCATTAAATCATGGGGGTTTTCTCAAGAGTATACTGAACTTATTAGTTCATGGAATGATTTAACATTGTTACCCCATCACTTACACTATCTTGACTTTATTCGCGCTGGTGCCGTGCACCATGAAATATTTAGAAGCGAGTCAACACGCAATATTTTGCTGAAAAGCTATGTCGCTAAGGGGATATTGCCGGACGTAAATTATATGGGATCAGACGAATTTACCGAGCTTGTTGACCAGGTGAAGGCAACATTTAACTAACCTGAACTCGGTTTAAGGGATACTTAACAGATTGAAATAAAAGTAGAAATTATTTTATTACCACGCTAGCTTGATAGTTTTTCTTAATTCAAGGCAAATTTCGCGTCAATAGCGAGTCTA
>JBMZDW010000036.1:0-26212 GCA_049614565.1 Cognaticolwellia sp.
TGACGGCTCAGCCTTCGGTGGTTCGAATCCACCTCCCTCCACCATCATTCTAAAAACCCGTAGCGAAAGCTACGGGTTTTTTGCGTTTTCTCGCCAAATAAATTTACTGTTCAGTCATAAAAAGCGTGCAAGTTACATATTAGATACAATTATTTTACCTTTAAGTATTGTTGTACGAAGATAAAAGAAGGAAAATCAAGATATAAGGAAATATTCTACAGGTCTAACCAGATCATAAGAAAATTTACACATTGTGAATTAAGGAACACCATCATGAAAGAAGTATTGATTATAGAAGATGATAATGTGGTGTCTCTTACCCTTAAAAACCAGCTAGAAAACAAAGGCTTTGCTGTTACTCAAGTTTTTAACGGTTCGGCAGCTTTGCGTAAAGTCATTAACTCTTTTCCCGATCTTATTTTATTAGATATTGGTTTACCTGATATCAATGGTTATGAAATTTGCCAACAGCTTCGCGAATTCTACAAACGCCCGATCATTTTTATTACCAGTGATGAAGATTCATTAACCGAAATAAAATGTTTTGAAGTAGGCGCTGATGATTTTGTTTTAAAAACTGCCCCTTTTGAAGTCCTATACCAACGAATAAAGCGGTTAGGTATTCGACCAAATAACTATCGAGCTGACGATACGTTAACCTTTGGCGAGCTTAAATTTATTCCAGCTTCAACGGATTGCTTCTATCAAGATAACGCATTAGGGTTAACACAAGAAGAGTATGAATTATTTTACTTTATTGCCACTAAACATAATCGTGTGGTTTCAAGACAAGTAATACTTAAAGTGTTGAAAGGGGCTGATTACGATGGCGTAGATCGCTCTATTGATATAAAAGTGGCACGTATTCGTAATAAACTAAAAGCCGCTGGACTACCCGCAAGTATTATTCAATCGATTCGTTCAGTTGGCTACCAGGTCAGTTTTGCAAAGATCATTGAGCCGACTAGTATTAGCTAAAATAATCAAAGTGACTTTTACGCAATAGACTGGCAATGCTGTTATAGCAGCATTGCACTGAGGCTGGCTATACTGTATTCTGCATCGCCGTTTGACATTGGCTCAAACCCCCAGCGAGAAGAGTACATTCTATGAGTTTTACCGATTTAGGTTTATCTGCCCCCATCCAAAAAGCTATTGCTGAAAAAGGTTACGATACGCCATCACCTATACAAGCTCAGGCGATTCCCGCGGTATTAGAGGGTAAAGACGTTATGGCTGCCGCACAAACTGGCACCGGAAAAACGGCGGGTTTTACCTTACCAATTCTTGAGTTGTTATCAAAGGGGGAAGCCGCGCGAGCTAATCAAGCGCGAACCTTGATTATAACCCCGACCCGTGAACTAGCCGCGCAAATATCTGAAAATGTTGAAATGTATGGCAAACATCTGCCTTTAAAATCTACCGTCGTTTTTGGTGGTGTTAAAATTAACCCACAAATGCAGCGCTTACGCCAAGGCGTTGATATTCTGCTAGCAACGCCAGGACGATTATTAGATTTATACAACCAAAATGCCGTGCGCTTTAATCAACTCGAAATTTTAGTGCTTGATGAAGCAGATAGAATGCTTGATATGGGTTTTTTACGCGATATTAAGAAAATATTGTCCTTGTTACCTAAAAAGCGTCAAACGCTACTTTTTTCGGCAACATTTTCTCCTGATATTCGAGAGCTAGCTAAAGGCTTAGTCCATAACCCTGCGGAAATTTCTGTTAGCCCAAAAACCACCACGGCAGAAACTGTTGAGCAATTAATTTACTCTGTTGATAAAAACAAAAAAGCGCCACTACTCACCCAGCTAATAAAAACTAATGACTGGCAACAAGTGATTGTTTTTATGAAAACTAAGCATGGCGCGAATAAACTCACTAAGCAGTTAGATGCTTCAGGCATTAAAGCGGCAGCAATTCACGGCAACAAAAGTCAGGGCGCTAGAACAAAAGCCTTAGCGCAGTTCAAAGACGGTAATATTAATGTGTTAGTTGCCACTGATATTGCCGCTCGTGGTATTGATATTGATCAGTTACCGCAAGTGGTTAACTTTGAGCTACCTAATGTACCCGAAGATTATGTTCATCGTATTGGCCGTACCGGCCGAGCAGGTGCTAGTGGTCATGCAGTATCATTAGTGTGTGCTGATGAAATCGATTTATTAAATGACGTTGAGCATGTGATACAAACCCACTTGCCGAGAGAGATAGTTGCCGGCTTTGAACCTGTGCATGCCTTACCTGAGTCGCGTAAATTACGCCCATTAAAAGCGAAAAAGCCGAAGAAATTTAAGCCAGCAAAAAAAACAACAGTTGAGCACAAAGACGGTCAACGTTCTGGTGATAATGCGCGTGGCCATAAACCTCAAGGTAAAAATAAACGTCATACCGGCAACAGCACGAGTGGCAACCCTTATGCAAATAGCCCATCTAATGGTAATGGCGGCGGACGTCGTCGGACAAAACCAGCTAGCAATACCTAATACTTAACAATGGCCAGCTACTCGTTGGCCATTGTGCTTTATCGCATAGCTAAACTCGTTACTGTTGCGCAAGTAATATATCGAGATTGTTGGCAAAGGCTTGTCGATCGCTTTGGCTGATCGGTGGCGCACCACCGGTTTCAATGCCGCTTGAGCGTAGCGTATCCATAAAGTCACGCATATTAAGTCGTTGGCGAATATTACTTTCCGTATAGAGCTCGCCACGAGGGTTTAATGCCAAGCAGCCTTTTTCGACTACTTCAGCGGCCAAGGGTATATCAGCGGTGATCACTAAATCATTTGGCGCTGCGCGTTTAACAATTTCATTATCTGCAACATCAAAACCTGCACTTACTTGCACAAAGCTGATCACTTTCGATGGTGGCGTTTTCAGGTAATGGTTCGCCACTAATGTTGTTGGTGTTTGCGTACGCTCTGCGGCTCTAAATAATATCTCTTTAATGACTACCGGACAGGCATCGGCATCAACCCAAATTTTCATTATTAACCTTTAAATTTTCACTATTGGTAAACTGGTGGTAATGTACCGCTAAACACACGGTATTGTAAGTACTGCAATGCGCTCGCATGCAATAAAAGGAAACACCATGACTCAGCCACAACGCGATATAACCTTAAGATTTTTAGCCGAGCCGCAAGATGTTAACTTTGGCGGTAAGGTGCACGGTGGTGCGGTAATGAAATGGATCGATCTGGCGGCATACGCTTGTGCGGCCGGTTGGAGCGGACGTTATTGTGTAACGGCATATGCCGGAGGTATTCGATTTGTTGCGCCCATACATGTTGGCAGCTTAGTCGAGGTTGAAGCGAAGGTAATTTATACCGGGAACTCCTCAATGCATATCGCTTTAGAGGTCAATGCTTGTGATCCAAAATCTTTGAATCGCCGACTGACCACACATTGTATTGTGATCATGGTTGCCGTTGATCAAAATGGCCAATCGGAACGTATTCCAAAATGGGTACCAGAAACCACCGCAGATAAAAAACAGCATGAAAGTGCGAAAAAATTAATGGAAATGCGGAAACATATCGGCGAAGAGATGCAAATTTTTGTAGAATAGCCGCAGAATTTAACTTAGCTTCATCAGGACTTCATGTGTTAGAGCCAGAAAAAATTAAACAAGTATTGCAAATGGACGATGCGCAGCGCGCCGCTTATTTTATTAATGAAGTGGTCAGCCAAAACCAGTTATGGATTTTAACTGATGAACACGGCTGTGTGATGCTCAATACCGAAGAAGAAGACTGTGTGCCAGTATGGCCGAATGAAGAATTCGCCCAAGCCTGGGCCACTGATGAATGGCAAGCGTGCCAAGCAGAGGCTATCTCATTAAATAAATGGTTTAGTCGTTGGAGCCACGGTTTAGCGGATGACGAACTCGCACTGGTAGTGTTTCCAAGCCAAGCTGAGCAAGGCTTAGTTTATTATCCTGAAGAGCTTGAACATGAGCTTAAACAAAAACAACATGCAAATAACAAGCGATAGGCAGTTATGAGTTTTTCTTCCCTCGCATTAGATAAGTCACTGACCGATGCCGTTAAAGCCTTAGGCTATGAACAGCCAACGCCAATTCAGCAACAAGCTATTCCGGCTATTTTAGCCAATAAAGACATTATGGCAGGTGCGCAAACGGGCACAGGTAAAACTGCCGCTTTTGCTTTACCGATATTGCAGCGTTTAGGCGAAAATATTCCGCCAACAAGGCCGATACGAGCGCTGGTATTAACGCCTACCCGTGAACTTGCACAACAAGTCTACAAAAGCTTTGTGAGTTACGCTGAAAATACTGAGCTTAATATTGCCGTGGCTTATGGTGGCGTTAGCATTAAGCCGCAAATTGCTGCGATAGAAAAAGGTGCTGATGTATTAATTGCCACACCAGGGCGTTTGTTAGACCATATTATTAACGGCAGTGTGTTGCTAATTCACCTTGAAACTATCGTTTTTGACGAAGCCGATCGTATGTTAGATATGGGCTTTAAGGATGAAATTGATCGTATCTTAAACCGTCTGCCGCCAACGCGTCAGACGCTGTTATTTTCGGCGACCTTTGATGATGCCATCTTTAAACTCAGTAAAACTTTACTTAACGAGCCAGAGCTGATTGAAGTCAGTGAGCGTAATACTACGGCAGCCAAAGTAGAACAAATTGTTTATACCGTTGATAGTGACCGAAAACGTGAACTAACATCATACTTAATTGGCTCGAAGAACTGGCAGCAAGTGCTTATTTTTACCCGTACCAAACAGGGCGCGGATGAACTTGCAAAAGAAATGTCGAAAGACGGCGTAAAAACTCAATCGATACATGGTGATAAATCACAAGGTGCGCGTGATAAGGCCTTAGCAGAATTTAAGGCCGGAAAAACGCGAGCGCTAGTGGCAACCGATGTTGCCGCGCGCGGTATCGATATCAGCGATTTACGTTACGTGATTAATTACGAATTACCTTATATTGCAGAAGACTACATTCATCGCATTGGCCGCACTGGACGTGCAGGTAATGACGGCTTAGCTATTTCATTAATGAGTCCGTCTGAGGCGTGGTTGTTAGAAGCGGTAGAGAAAGTGCTCGACACTCGCTTAATGCAGCAATGGTTGCCGGGCTATGAACCAGATTTAACCAAAACTCAGGCTCCAGCACGTAAAAATACCTTAGGACGACAAAAAAAGCAGGGGCGCGAAAAAGCCTTTGGTGATAAGCGTAAAGTTAAGCCGAATAATAAACACCGTCGCCGCTAAGGCAACAGGGCACTAGGTTGAAGGGAAAGCCGAATGACTATCATTCGGCTAAGCCTCACCAAGTTACTAAAGCGTAAATAAATAGCTGACCAATTCGTTATACTCAACAAAAAAATTGTTGCGGTCTAATGACTTACTATCAATGACATATTTTCCGTTAACTACCATAGTGGGCACGCCGGTTAGCTGACGACTGTTCGATAGCTGATCTTGTATTTTCTTTTCTTTTTTTGCTTGTGCGATAACTGAAAAACTTTTCATACCTTGGCTAAACTTTTTAGCGTTACCACCACTTAAGATAAAAATATTGGCAATATCTTTTTCACTACTTATTTTCGCTCTGTCGGTTTGTATATGCTTAAAAACTGCAGCTGAAAACTCGCTATCTATGCCAGTTTTTTCTGCGACAATTAGGGCTTTAGCGAGCATAAACTGAATTTCTGGCGAGGTTTGTCCCATAAAGTCTACGTGTACTTTATTCAGTTTGGCTTGTTCGGGCATCACTTTTTTAAAGCCGTCAAGGTAAGGTTCGTAGGCGCGACATGTTGGGCAGTAATAAGAGAAGTATTCCGTTAACTCAGGTGTTAAGGTTTTATTTTTTGCCACCACGCTGTAATGTTTACCTTCCTCAAACTTTGCTGAAAAGCCGTTAAAACTAATGCTAAGTAAGGTAATGGCTGCCGCTGTGGAAATTAATTTTATTATTTTTGTCATACTTATTCCTAATGATTGTTATCAGCAAATATCGGCAAAGCTTTATCGCCGTGTTGCGAAAGTAATTTGTAAACTGACCAGTAGACCTTTTAGAAATCAAAATGTTCACCGGTAAATGTAAAAATTCGTGTCAATACGCTGTTATTATTGAGCAAAGTTTGCTTTTATAGTGATTGATACACCTAACCAAAAGACAAGGAAAAACCATGCGAAGTGATGAAATAGACTATCAAATAATTGGCCAGTCAATGCAGTTGGTTGAAGTAACACTCGATCAAGGTGAAACAGTGGTGGCCGAAGCGGGCGCGATGAATTACATGGAAGATGGTATCGAATTTGAAACAAAAATGGGCGATGGCTCAGATGTAAATCAAGGGCTGATGGGGAAATTATTTTCTGCCGGTAAACGCATGATGACTGGCGAGTCGGCGTTTATGACCCACTTTTCCAATCAAGCGCCACAACGAAAAACGGTGGCTTTTGCCGCTCCTTATCCCGGCTCTATTATTAGCGTTGATCTTGCACAAATCGGTGGTGGCGTGACTTGCCAAAAAGACGCCTTTTTATGTGCAGCCTTAGGAACAAAAATTGATATTGCCTTTAATAAGCGCTTAGGCAGCGGTTTTTTTGGCGGTGAAGGCTTTATTCTTGAACGTTTAGAAGGCGACGGTTTAGCATTTTTACATGCCGGTGGCACCATTATCGAAAAAGAGCTCAATGGTGAAGTATTACGAGTAGATACTGGCTGTTTGGTGGGTTTTAGCGATGGTATTGATTACGACATTGAAATGACCAAGGGCTTAAAAAGCATGTTATTTGGCGGTGAAGGGCTGTTTATCGCTACACTGTCAGGGCACGGTAAAGTGTGGTTGCAAAGCCTACCTTTTTCTCGCCTAGCGGATCGTATTATTGCCCATGCGCCAATGCATGGCGGTAAGAATCAGGGCGAGTAAACTCATTGAAAATCAGGGTTAAATAATGATTTTTATTACGCACTTTTAATGGCATTATCACCGTAAAGTAGTGCCCATTCAATTGATATAAGAATAAGAAAGCGTTTGTTATGAAACTATCAATATTTACCCTTATTGTTTCATTTTTTAGCTGTTTTACGGCTTTTGCCAGTGATATTGCACCAAAAACACTAGTGCTCACTCAACATTGGCTGGGCTATAGCGCCATTGCGATTTTTGTTGCCGCTTATATTTTTGTGATTTTCGAAGAAAAGCTCCATATGCGAAAATCAAAACCTATGTTGCTAGCGGCAGGTGTTATTTGGCTACTTATTGCCGTTGTTTATCAACAAATCGGTGACAACCATTCTGTCTCGGTGGCCATCAGACATAACTTTCTTGAATACGCCGAGTTGTTTTTCTTTTTACTGGTGGCGATGACCTATATTAACGCTATGCTTGAGCGTCAGGTGTTTGATGCCTTGCGCGATAAGTTGATCGTCAATGGTTATAGTTATCGGGCGTTATTTTGGTTAACGGGTTCACTGGCCTTCTTTATTTCGCCGGTCGCTGATAATTTAACCACAGCGTTGATTATGTCGGCGGTGATCTTAGCGGTAGGTCAGGGGCAAGCAAAATTTATTGCCATTGGCTGTGTCAATATTGTTGTTGCCGCAAATGCCGGCGGCGCGTTTAGCCCGTTTGGTGATATCACCACCTTGATGGTTTGGCAAAAAGGCATGGTAGAGTTTGCCACCTTCTTTAAATTGTTTTTACCATCGCTGGTGAATTATTTAGTGCCGGCCTTGATCATGCAATTCGCGTTACCTTTAGGTAAACCAACGGCGATATCTTCTGCACCAGTGCACGTGAGAAAAGGCGGCCTAGTGATTGTTGGACTATTTTTATTAACCATTATCACCGCGGTGAGTTTTCAAAACTTTCTTCATATACCGCCAGTATTTGGCATGATGACTGGATTGGCCTATTTAAAGTTATACGCATACTATCTGCGCACGTTTGGTAATACTCATATTGATAAGTCTGATCTACCCACCAGCCACGATGTAGAAGATGACTTTGATATTTTTGACAAAATAGCAAAAGCAGAATGGGATACCTTGTTCTTTTTCTACGGCGTTATTTTAGCGGTCGGTGGCTTAGGGTTTATCGGGTATTTGAGCCTAACCTCGAGTTTTATTTATGGCGAGCTTGGGCCAACAACCGCCAATATATTGGTGGGTTTATTATCGGCGATTGTTGATAATATTCCGGTGATGTTTGCGGTGTTATCGATGCAGCCAGATATGAATCAACTACAATGGTTGTTAGTCACTTTAACAGCCGGCGTCGGTGGCAGTTTATTAGCGATAGGCTCTGCGGCGGGCGTTGCCTTGATGGGGCAAGCACGAGGCCAATATACCTTTTTTAGTCATTTAAGATGGACGCCGGTTATTGCTTTAGGCTACTTCGCCAGCATAGGTGTGCATTTTTGGCTTAATGGCTAAACTTGTTAGCAACTATTGCTTGGCTGGTTAAGTTAATCGCCATATTTGAGCTGATTTTGCGACGCGTTGACGAATGCTGTCATCGTAGGCAATATCATCGATACTTTGTCTAATGTCCTCATTTACCGTCGCCCATAAATAATAGCTATGCTCGGTAATGCCACTAACAATGTCAGAGCAGTTAACTTGGCTAACTTTATTGTGCAAATGACTTGGTCTGGCACTACCATTGTGGCCTAACCTATCAATATTGCCTTTGGTGTAATCAGAAATATACATCGCCAAATCGCCGGTATTGTAATAGACGCTAATGTGCCGCGCTAAGTGATGTAGCTTGGCCATAGGTTGCTCGCGCTCGAAAATATTGTCGTCAACATCGGGGGCGCACATAAATATATGCTGAAATAATTGCGGTAAATGTCGTTGGTTATTGAGCTCAAGTAACGATGCAAGCGCATGTTGTAAAACATAATTACCCATAGAATGGCAAAGCAAATGAAGTTGTTGACCACATTCGATGAGCGCAGAATCTTTAAGTGCCTGACTGTTATGTTTGGGTCTGAGGGTCATCAGAAAGTCGCGTAATTTCAAAAAACCTCGTGCTACCGCAACGCTAGACTCTTCGGCATCGCTGCGATCAGATAAATAGGCTTTGCTTTTCAACATATCGCCATTTGACGGCCAAGTGAACAGGAATACGCTAGTATCTTTTAGTTGCTCATTGTCGTGAGAATGACGGTTTAGCATAAGTTCTAATGCCATTGCCGATGCTACGGCTTCAAACCAATCAACGTTAAAGCCATGAATAAACACCACTAAATCTCGCTTTGACTCCATTTGCTGCTTTAATTCATGAAAGGCATTGGTTGAAGCAAGCGGCGCATTTAGCTTTTCTTCATAAGCGGATACTTGATGTTTCTTACGGAGTTTTTCCTCAATATAGCTTGATAAACCCTCACCATCACCGATGCGCTTATCGACTTTATCACTTAGGAAGTGTTTGACTTTATTAATCCCCACTTCGACCGTGACTTTACCAAAACGCAAATTATTAGCACGATCAGCACTGAAATCTTGTCCATAGCTGTCAGGAGTCCAGCGATGGCCCTGATGATTTCGATTGGTGGCATAGTAAAGCGTTAAGGTAAGCATAGGAACATTCCGTGACTAGAGAGTGCTTTAGCTAATTGTAGTTAAGTTTTTTGGCCTCACAAGTGAGGGTAGGCTTTAGCGAGCGGTAAAAAGGTTAAATAGTTTGCTAAATAAACTGGCTCGCGCCTGTGCTAGTGCGGCGCCATCATAATTTGAGCTGAGTATTTTAATCCGCATAGAATACGTAGCGCCATGCCCCCAAGGCCACCAAATAACGGCAAGTGCGGGTGTTGTTTCGTTTGCCGGTCGGGTAAAAATTAATTGCTGCTTGCTCAGGTGTGCTAACTCACCTAGCTCGTCACGCAAAGCTTTCGGCGCTTTTTTAATATTGTTTTTCTGCCATTCTTCGCTAAATAGCTGACGTAGCGTTATTAATATGCGTTCTTTTTTCTCCCAAGAAAACTCCGTCAATAAGGCCGCAAGCTTATCTTCCCAGCGCCAGTTAAGCTCATCACCCAGCGGTGTTGTTATGGTGCTAAAAATAGCGTCTCGCTGTTGTTGACTATGTAACACAAACTTCCTCTGATATTTATTTAGTTAAATGGCGCAATCATAGCAACATGATGGCAGCCGTTAAGCTTTTTCGATGGCATGGGCGAGATTAAATTTATTTATGCACGGCTGGCAAACACATGACTTGCCCGATAGTTCAGCGGGCACTTGCTGCAATAACTCGCGTTTAATGTCACTGTTAACACACCAACAGGGTGTGCTGCCGTTAACTCCGCACAAGTTATTTTGTTGGCATAACGGGCATTGGCTTTGATCAATCGCAGACATAGGAACCATAGTAGGTAGTGACATTAATAAGCTTGAAAGTACCATAACTTCGCCACCAGTAACATGCCTAAAATCGTCGTCAATTTCTGACTGTTTTTTACTTACTGATCTCATTGGGGTTTTAGTTAAAACTAGCTGCTTGACGCTGAATGCTGCTTTCCGTTAATGTGGGGAAATGATGAAAAATATAACGCCAACCCCCTATGATTAATGTTGATGTCGAACAAAATATCGCAGCCTCCGCCAGTGAAATTAGCGCCATTCTACTTGACCACCCCAAGTTAGCACGCTTTTTTGATGCTAGGTTTTCGCAGCTTCAATCTGCCAATGCTGACGAGATGGTTGGAGGCAAAGGCGCTGTTCGCGAAGTTACCATTGCAGGAGTGAAATTTTCCGAGCAAGTGTTGTTAGCCAATACCGAGCATATTCGTTATGCCATTATTGGCGATCGACCTTTGCGCAACCATCAAGGCAATATCTACCTTGCTCAGCAAGCTGCTTCACTGACCAAGGTTCGTTATACTATTGTTGGTCATGGGCCGAAATGGCTACCGGATAAATTGCTGGCATTTTTACTTAGCCACGGGGTGAAAAAAGCGCTGGTTAAGCTTAATCAACATGTTGTCTCCAACCAACAAAGTGAGCCGTGTGCATGAAGCCGAAATACTTATTGGCGATTGATCAAGGCACTACCAGCAGCCGAGCGATAATCTTTAACGCTAAAGGTGAACTTATTGCCAGTGCCGCCGAAGAATTTGCGCAAATTTACCCGGCTGACGGTTGGGTAGAACACGAACCAACCGTGATTTGGCAAAGCACCTTAGCTAGTTGTCAACAAGCGCTAGCGCAAAGTCAGTTAAGCGCCAATGACGTTGCAGCAATCGGAATTACCAATCAACGTGAAACCACCCTTGTTTGGGATAAAACCACCGGCGAAACTATTTATAACGCTATTGTTTGGCAAGACAGACGCACAGCGCCGCACTGTGAAACATTAAAACAAAACCCTGATATTGTCGCGAAAGTTAAAGCGAAAACCGGCTTATTACTCGACCCTTATTTTTCCGCGACAAAAATTGCATGGATTTTAGATAATGTTGCCGGCGCACGCGAAAAGGCTCAAGCGGGTCAACTTTGCTTTGGCACGGTCGATAGCTTTTTACTTTGGCAGTTAACCGGCGGACAATCGTTTGCGACCGATGCCACTAACGCCTCGCGTACTATGTTATTTAATATTGTTGATAATTGCTGGGATCAAGAACTGCTCACGCTGTTTGATATTCCTGAATCTATGCTGCCCGAGGTAAAAAACAGTGCCGACAACTTTGGTCATACTCTCAGCGAACATTTTGGTGAAGCCATCGCGATAAATGCCATGATAGGCGATCAGCAAGCCGCTTTGGTGGGTCAGGCATGTTTCGACAAAGGCATGATGAAAAGTACCTATGGCACCGGCGGTTTTGTGATGGTCAATACCGGCGCCGATATTGTCTATTCACAACACCAAATGTTAACTACTGTCGCCTATCGCTTAGCCAATAAAACCACTTACGCGCTTGAAGGCAGTATTTTTATGGCGGGCGCCACCATGCAATGGCTGCGTGACAGTTTGCAATTAATTACCGATGTTGCGCAAAGCCAACCGTTAGCACAATCGCTACAAGGTGAAAATCATGTTTATTTAGTGCCGGCTTTTACTGGGCTTGGCGCGCCACACTGGCAACCCGATGCCCGTGGCGCCATTGTTGGCCTGACCCGAGATTCAGGTATTAAAGAAATAGTGACCGCGGCGTTAGCTTCTGTGGCGTATCAAACTCGTGATTTATTAACCGCGCTCGCACAAGACGGTATTAACACCACGCAATTACGGGTGGATGGCGGCATGGTGGTCAATGACTGGCTATTGCAGTTTCTTGCCGATATTTTAAACCTTGTGATTGAGCGGCCCAAAATCACCGAAACCACAGCGTTAGGTTCCGCATTATTAGCTGGCTTACAACAAGGCATGTTTACAAACCTTGAACAGGCGGCGCAATCTTGGCAGGTACAAGCCCAGTTTGTGCCTAGTATGACAAGCGAGAGTCGCGATCGCCATTATCAGGGTTGGTTAACGGCATTGCAGCGGGTTATAGATTAATAATGAACATATTATCAGTAGGCATGATTTACTGTATAAATAAACAGTTTAAAGTGGTAAGCTAAGAGCAATAATATTGGTTAGATAAATCACTGGTTACTTTGAAATTATATATTGCTGAAAAACCTAGCTTAGGTCGCGCCATCGCAGCGGCGTTGCCTAAGCCACAAAAAAATCGTCAAGGCTATATTGAACTTGCCAATGGTGATGTGGTGAGTTGGTGTATTGGTCATATTCTTGAACAGGCTGATCCAGAAAATTACGACCCCGCCTTTAAAAAGTGGCAAATGGCCCACTTACCTATAGTGCCTACTCAGTGGCAACTAAAGCCGAAAGCACAAACGCGCTCGCAACTGACGGTATTGCGCAAACTGGTTAAGCAAGCGGATGAAATTATTCATGCGGGCGACCCCGATCGCGAAGGGCAATTACTGGTGGACGAAGTTATTGACTTTCTTAAGGTCTCGGCGAAGAAAAAACAAAATATTAAACGCTTGCTAATTAGTGACTTAAATTTACCGGCGGTAAAAAGATCGCTCGCTAACCTGCAAAGTAATCAATTGTTTATGCCGCTATCAATTTCTGCGTTAGCACGCTCTCGCGCCGATTGGTTGTACGGTATCAACCTAACACGCGCCTATACCTTACAAGGGCAAAAAGCAGGTTTTAACAGCGTGTTATCAGTAGGGCGAGTGCAAACCCCAATTTTAGGTTTAGTGGTACGACGCCAGCAAGAAATTGACAACTTTATCGCGAAAGATTTTTATGATGTTCATGCCCATTTACAAACTAATCATCAACAGCGATTTATTGCTAAATGGCAGCCAAGTGAAGCTTGCCAACCGTATATGGACGAAGAAGGGCGAGTACTGAATCGTGCGCTAGCTGAAAATGTGGTGCGTCGTATCGAAAATCAAAGCGCGGAAGTCAGTGCTGTAACCGAGCAGCAAAAAAAACAAGCGCCGCCGCTGCCATACAATTTATCGGCGTTGCAAATTGACGCCGCGAAAATCTATGCCTTGAATGCCAAATTGGTGCTGGATGTTTGTCAGGCGTTATATGAAAAACATCAGCTGATCACCTATCCGCGCTCAGATTGTCGCTATTTACCGAACGAGCATCACGCACAGGCTAAAGGCATTATTGCCATGTTAGCGGGTTCGAGCGAAAGCTACGGCACGTTGGCGAAAAATGCCGATGCTAAGTTAAAAAGCAAAGCGTGGAATAACGCGAAAGTAACCGCACATCATGCCATTATTCCGACCGAAAAATCAGCGGAGAAAGTGAGTTTAAATCCGTTTGAAAAGAAAGTGTATTTGCTAATTGTTCGACAATATTTAGCGCAGTTTTATCCCGCTTATCAATACAATCAAACGCGGGTTGAAGTACTGATTGCTGGCGGTAAGTTTGTCGCAAATGCCAAAACCCCAGTTGCCCAAGGCTGGAAAGTGCTGTTTCAACGGGTGAAAAATAAGCCTGATAACACAAGCCAAGATAATGACGACAAACTAAGTAAGCAACTCTTACCTAAGCTAGTTAAAGGCGAGAAAATACACTGTGAACATGGCGAATTAATCACCCGTATAACGCAAGCGCCTAAGCATTTTACCGATGCCAGTTTGCTCAGTGCCATGACAGGTATTGCGCGGTATGTTAGTGATAATGACATTAAGAAGTTATTACGTGAAACCGATGGTTTAGGTACAGAAGCAACGCGGGCCGGCATTATCGATTTATTGTTTAAGCGCGGTTATTTAGCGCGCAAAGGTAAGAGTATTCATGCGACAGTCGTCGGTACCTCGCTGATCAATGCCTTGCCAATTGCCGCAACCATGCCAGATATGACAGCGCATTGGGAAGCAACGCTAACCAATATTAGTGATAAAAAAAGCCGCTACGACGATTTAATTGCCCCGCTAACCGCGACCATAACGCAAATGGTTGCACAATCTGAGCAGCAATCTTTCGCGCACTTACCGAAAGTGCCATTTAAGCGCAAAGCACGAGCTAAAAAGCGCAAAATCCGAGTTAAAGCAGAAGCGAAATAAACAGTTATTTAACAATGAAAACAGCTCAGTGAAAACCCATTAATAGCTATAAAGAATAAGCCCCTAATAGCATACCGTAGAGATTAGGGGATTTTATATTTTAGGGCAGCGCAGCTAATGTGTCGGCAATATAGTTTTCAACGGCGGTAGTAAGCACCGTTAGTGGCATCGAGCCGTTACCAATCACCACATCATGGAAGGCTTTTATATCATAGGCGTCGCCAAGTTCATTTTGCGCTTGTTGGCGCAGCGCTAATATTTTCAACATGCCGGTGGTATAGGCAGTCGCTTGGCCGGGCCAAACACTATAGCGAGTAATAGAGCCATCAAAGCCAACATTATCTACGTGAAACCTATTGGCTTGGTTATAACTCCAACCTTTACTGTGTATGCCAGTATCAACTACCAAACGTGCCGCGCGCATTGCTTCGTATTGTAAGCGACCAAGATCGCCAATAATATCATTGTCATACCAACCAACATCTTTGGCTAAACGTTCGGCATATAATCCCCAACCTTCGATAAACGAGGTAAAATGCACTTTACGACGAAATAGCGGCAGATCGAGCTCATTAGCAAGCGCGATTTGTAAATGATGACCGGGCACCGCTTCATGATATGCCAATGTTGGCATGGTAGTGTATGGCGTATTTTGTGAGGTATCTGCATAGAAGGCGCCCGGCCGTGAACCGTCGTCTGAGCCAGAGACATAATATCCGCCGGAGCTGCCGCCAACCACAATCACTTCTTGTTGCGGTAGCTTATTAAAGTATTTAGGCAGCTCTACATACGCATCTGCAATCAGAGCTTCATACCTTGCTTTGGTTTGGTTAGCAGGAATAAGTTCGGCATCGGCATTGACCCGGTTGTATAGTTGCGCAATGGTTTCATTTTGTGGATAGCCGAGTTGGTTGAATAAGCCACGCATTTCGCTATGAATTCTTGCCAACTCGTCAATACCCAATTGATGCACTTGTTCTGCGGTGAGGTCGCTAGAGGTGTAGTAATTTAAGGTAAAATTATAAAACGCATCACCGCCAGGAAATTGGCCAAAGCCAATAGCTGAAGGGGCTTCACTCGCTAAATTAGCCATTTTATTCGCCAAGCTGCGGTACGCCGGAAGTACCACTTGCGCTATGGTTGCTTGCGCCGTTTCGCGTAAGCTCGCCTTATCGGCATCTGACACTGTGCTTAAGGCGGAAAGTTGTTGATTAAAAACCTGATAATAGCTGGTTGCTGTCGCCGATGAGTTAGCCATATTCGCGACTAAGCTTTGTGAATAATTCAAGGTGATGGCGGGTTCGATAATGCCGGCGGCTTTACGGGTGTCTAACAGCACTTCAATTTGTGTAAAGCGTCGGCCAACCTGATTTAACAAGGTTAAATAGAGCTCTGCTTGGGCTTTGTTGGTGAAGGTAAAAGCTTGGGTAAAAAACGTTTCGGTATTGTTGGGCCAACCGGTAAAGCGGTATGCGGCAGGGTATTTAAAGTTTTTGAAGTTAATCCATTGAATTTGCGCCTGTAAGTCAGCTCGGTAGACATCATAAGAGATTTGTTGAGCTTGCGATAATGATGTCCGATCAAAGGTTTCTAATTGCTGTAAGATCAGTTGGTAGACTTGTTTTGATTGCTCACTAAAATCATCGGAAATATTAAATAATTGTACGGTATTTATGTCAATTAAGTTAAAAAAGCCGTCAGAAATAATGTTTTCACTGTTTCTGATGCTAGTAATGTTAAAAGCTTGAGTAAAAAAATCGTCAATATTGTTTACTTGCAGTTGTGTGGCGATTTCGGCCAGCAAGGTTGGTGTATCTTTCAATACGTAGCCAGTTACACTGGGGAGGTTGACCGTTGGTGGTGCAACAACAGGCGGTGGCGTTGTTGGTGTGCTATTACTGCTACCGGAGCCACCACAGGCGTTGATCGATAACGCAATAATTGTCGATAATACATACTTTTGCATAATGCACCTCTGTTAATGGCTCATATTATTATTTTTTTCTCCAAGCATTAATCATATGATATTTTCCGATGTATGACGCGTCTTCTGTGTGCTTTAACGCCATCTTAAGTGCAAAGGTAATGATCTCAAGGGGAAAAATTGTATTTATTAGAGCTTAACTAATTGAATATATGTTGAAATAAGCAACAAAGCAGCAGAGATATCTACCAAAGTACAGGCAAATAAATTTGTATCAAGTTGTGAAATAGCAGCGTGCGATAGCCGCGTTAAGCTAAATAATTTCAGAAGTTTGGAAAAGGTGCAGTCGAGTAGGCGGTATAATAAGCGCTGTTAATACGAGTGAGTTATTCTGTTTGCTATAGGAACAATGCACTCGCATGTACGCTGATATTGATGACTTATTTGATCGTTTTTGCGCTGGCGATAAATACCTTAAAAGGTAATGGTACTTCTAAGGCACTGTCATCAATAGCTAAATGATTGAAACCTGACTGCACAAAATAACGCGTTAGCTGCTCTTGGTCTAGTTCGTTATCCGCCAAATTTAATGCTTGATAATAGGCTTTGTTTTCTGCCGTTTCACAATCTTCAGCATCTAAGAATAGGCTCATTGGCATGCTAAGGGCGAAAATTGATTGCGCCTTGTTGTAGTGTTGCGCTATTTCATTGAGTAAAAACTTAGCCACGCCTTGCTTGCGGTATGTGGGTAACACGCTAATGGCTTCAATTAAAATATGTTCTTTGGCTTTAGCGTCTACTTTAACTTGTAGCGTTTCGGCTAAATCCGCGGCAATATTTTGCTTTTTGAAAAATACATTTAACGGCACTTCCCAATCAGTCGCATCATGCTGGCTTAACAACTCGTAGCTTTCATCAGCGCCACGGTGCTTATTGAGGGTAATTATTTCTATTTCTGCTTTGGCGATAACGTCGCCTTGGTCATTTTTGACATTAATTTCTTGTGCTAATTGCCAGTCAAAGGCGCTTTTAATTTCAGCAGGATTAAATTCTATGGTTAAGTTCATGGTATGTTACCGAGTAAAAAGTGACGGCTTTACGTAAGCAGCCCTAAATTTAAATTTTATCGCGCGTTTATAGCATTTGTCGGGCTGTCATGCCAGAACTTGCGTTATTTTTCAGCAGTCAGTGCGCGATAACTCAAGGTATACCTGTTATTGAACAATCACTTTATCGCCTTCATTTAAACGTTCAGCGCCGCGAATAGCTACTTTGTCACCGTGGCTTAATTCACCTTCAACACTGACACGCTCAAAGGTACCGTTTTGCACCACAACCGGTAGGCGTTGCACTTGGTTATTTTGATCTATTTTCACCACATAGGTGCCGTCTTTGCGTAAAATTAACGCGTCACGGTGCACGGTTAAGCTGCTTTTGCTGGCTTGAATTGGCACAGTAACTTTCACCAATTGGCCAGCGGCCCATGCCTCATTTAAGTGAGATGGAATGTTAATGCGCACTTCAAAGGTTTGCGATTTTGCATCGGCACTGGGAATTAAGGCGCTCACTTTAGCGCTGATCATTTGCCCGTTGGCGCTAATATTTAAGCTATGACCTTTGCGTACAAAGGCTAAGTATTTTATTGGCACAAATAATCGTACTTCTAAATGCTCGGTGTCGAGTATTTTCAATAAGCTGTCACTGCGATTAACGTCACTACCGGCACGTACCATACGCTCGGTGATCACCCCTGAAAACGGCGCAGTAACATTGGCGCGTTGAATTTGGTCGTCAATTTGTTGTAATTTTAGGTCGGCAATTTCGATATCGGTTTTTGCTAAATCATATTGCGATTGCGTTTGATCAAGCTGAAATTGTGACGCTGAGTTACTTTGCTTTAATTTTTGCAGACGCTGCACTTCGTTTTTTAAATAACGGACATTAATTTCAGCGCGTTTTAATTGTGCTTGTTGTTCTAGCTGCATCAATTTTAGCGGCAATAAATCCATTTTGACTAACACATCGCCTTGTTGCACCATACTGCCCGGCTCAGCTAACCATTCAATTCTACCATTAACGCCGGCAGTCACTTGCAAATGGGAGCGACTGTGAATGGTGGCCATTAAGTCAGTGGTGGCATTTAGGCTCATGGTTTTAACCTGATCAACCTTAACCGGTTTTGCTGGCGTCTCTTGCGCCGCAATAGCGTGACCGGTAAGTAGCATACTGGCACTAAGTAGTGTGGTAATAATATTTTTTCGATTGAACATTTTGTTTTCCTTAGTGATTACTTGCTAACTTGGCAGGCTCTGACTTTAGTTCGGTGACTTTATTTTGCGTATTGTCTATATGCGTTGTTGCTGATGAGCCTTTTTCACCCAAGCGCAGCAAACTTGGAAACAGCACTAAGGTAAATATCGCGCTAATTGCCATACCGCCGACAATTACCGCGGCTAAGCCGCGATAAATTTCACTACCGACGCCGGGCATTAACATCAGCGGCAGCATACCAAACAAACTGGTTAAGGTACTCATATATACCGGGCGTGCGCGCATACGCACCGCTTGGGCTACCGCACGGCGAATATCTAAACCTTGGCGTTGTCCTTCGCGGGTTTGGTCCACCAATAAAATGGCATTGTTAACCACTAAACCGAGCAAAATAATAAAACCGATCATGGTCATTAAATCCAGCGATTGAAAGGTAAAGACATTTAACAAATTTAGTGCCAGCACGCCACCAGCTACCGCCATCGGCATAACAAGTAACACTAATATGCTGTCTTTTGCTGATTTAAACAGGGCGGTCATCAATAAAAATAAGATCACCAAAGCGAGGATAAAGTTTTTTAGCATATCGGTAATAGCCGCCGCCATTTCATTGGCATTACCACTAAGTAAAATAGACGAGTCGGCCGGTAGCAAGGCATTCATTGACGGTAATACATTGGCGTCAATCAGCGCAAGTGCTTCTTCAAGCGACATATCTGCTGGCGGTGAAACCTGTAAGCTTATGGTGCGTTTGCCATCAACACGACGTAATTGTGTCGGGCCAGCGGTGCGGGTAATGTTGGTTAGTTCACCGATAGTTTGTACACCCGCTAACGGCGAGTGAATGGGCAGTGAGGCAAGCTCATCAGGCGTATTCCACTGCTTACCGCGCAAAATTACATTTACTCGGTCGTTACCGTCAAAATATTCACTGATAAACAAGCCGCTAGTGTAGGCGCGCACGGCATTGGCGACATCACGTCGGGTTAAACCTGCTTGTGATATACGTTGATCATTAGGTACTAACTTCAGCTCTGGCTCAGACAAACTCAAGCCCGGATTAGGGAACGCCGTGGTGCCGGTCATATTGCTGTTAATGGCGTCGATACCCGCTTGCGCGACCGCCATCAAACTTTCAATATTCGGGCCTTTAATATCAATGTCGATAGTGCGACCGTTACCGCCGCCAGAAACATTGATCATTGAACCGCGAAATAAAAACACTTGCGTATCAGGTAAACCCGACAGTACTTTTGTTCTAACTTCTTGCATTAATTCTTCAACACGGGTTGGATCGTCAGAATAAATAAAACCGCCGGTTGAGCCTGCGCCATAAGAATAAAAGTTATAGCTTTTTATTTTTGGCATTTTTTCACCGCTTAAATACGGCGCTAAACGCTCTTTCACTAGGCTAGCAAATTCATGTTCAATAAAATCGACATTACCGCCTGGTGGCATATTCAGGCTATAAAAGAAACCATCAATAGGCGCTCGTGGCATAAAGTCTGTTTTCGGTATCATTAATACCGTCACCAATATTGAGCCGCCCAGTAGGGTGGCTATCCACGTAAAACGTTTAGTTGTCGAGTTAGTTAAGCGCATCACTAACGTGGTGAGTTTTTCCCAGTAGTGGGCGAATGGATCTAAGGTTTTATCGGTTTTCAACCAGTATTTACTGGCAATTGGGATAATGGTAATGGCAGATACTAACGAGGCGATAACGGCAATGGACAGCGTTAAGGCTAAATCAGAAAACAGTTGCCCTTCAATGCCTTGCATAAACAATATCGGTAAAAATATCGCGACACTGGTGGCGGTTGATGCGAATAGCGCACCAGTTACTTGCAAGGCGCCGCGCATTACCGCTTTATGACTTGCCATGCCTAAACTGCGCAGCCGCACTATGTTCTCTTGCACGATAATAGCGGCATCAAGCACTAAACCAACAGAAAACGCTAAACCCGCTAAAGAAATGACATTCAAGCTACGCTCAAACGCAGCGAGGGCAATAAACGACACCATTAAGGATACCGGAATGGTGGCGGCAATAATAAGCGTATTGCGAATACCGCGTAAAAATAACCAGAGAATAATTAGCGCCAACAACACCCCTAAACCTAAGTTATTTTGCACTAGCTTTAAGGCGTTACGAATATGAACAGAAGAGTCGAAGCTGAGATCAATAACTAAACCGGCTGCCAGCATTGGGCCGGCGTTTAACTCTTTTATGGCAATATTGATTTCGTCGAGCAATGCCACGGTGTTGGCATCATTTTGGCGTTTTAAGGTAAAGTAATATGACGGTTGTCCGCTGCGTAGGTTAAAGCCAAAACGGTCAACTAAGGTATTTTCAACTGTCGCCACGTCTTTTAAATAAATTGGTCGGTCACCACTATAGCTGATGATCATATCGGTTAAGTTTTCTACGCTATATTGGCCAGAAAAACGCACGGTATATTGGCGGCGACCAACATCGGCAACGCCGGCAGATACATCATTAGCGCGAGCAATGGTGGCACTGATATCGGCAATTGATAACCCCAGTGATGCCGCGCGTAGTGGATCAAAGGTGATGCGTAATTCACGTGGACGAGAACTGTTTAAATTGACTTGTCCCATACCCGGAATACGGGCAAAGCGCGGTTTAACTACGTCTTCAATCAGTTTTTGATATTGGCCTAAATCGGTATTGGTATTGCTGGGCAGCGTTTTAATCATCAAGGAAGCGGTATTCGGGCCGCCACGACCGCCACCGGCTGACACCACAGGCTCTATCGCATCTAACGGCAATGGCGGTGCTTGATTGAGGTTATTAATAACATCAAGCATGGCTTGTTGCATATTCGCGCCAACATCAAAGGTTAGGGTAATGTTGCCAAAACCGCGTTGAATGTTAGTGGTAACTTTAGTGACCCCTTGGGTATTTTTTACCACATTTTCAATTGGTTCAATAATTACCGACTCCATTTCCGCGGGAGCAGCGCTGCGCCAGCCGGTGGAAATGGTAATTTGCGGTTGTTCAATATCAGGCGTTAACTGAATCGGCAGTTTAAACACACTCATTAAACCAAAAACCAACACCAGAGCGACAATAACAATAACGGCGGCAGGATTTTTTAAAGCATTGCGCGTTAGGTTCATTCAACTATTCCCAAAATTAATGTGGCTTGAATTATAAGTACTTCAACGTTATATGCGCAGGGGCTTAGGGCAGAGTGTCAAAATTTTGCGATAAAAAGCAGGCCAGATACATTTGATTACATTCATACATAATTTATAACGGCGCGCGCTGAGTTAAATTATGTTCTTTCGTAACTATAACGAAGATAACTTTAGAGCTTTGTTGCATATAAAAGATATTCAGATCAAGAGCGAGCTTTATTCTGCAGGAACCTAGATTTTTACCGATTTATCGGTTTCATTAGCTTGTCTAACTTAGCAATGTTTGTAGTTAAGCTTGAGTTAATTGTGAAGTATGGCTATGGGTCATAGCGTTATGCACTTCAACGCGATTTCGCCCAGTTTCTTTGGCGTTGTACAGCGCTGCGTCGGCATGGGCAATCAGTGCTTCAATGTCTTTTTGATCAGTATGCTGACATAAGCCACAAGAAATAGACACAGACAAGTTGGCTATTGCTAGGGTGTTAGCAATGGAGGTGACTTTGTTGCGTAATTCATCTAACAAACGCTCAGCGTCATCACGGTGGGTATGAGGTAATGCAATTAAAAATTCTTCGCCGCCGATACGACCAATAATGTCGGTGTGGCGAAAGGTGTTTTTACATAAATTGGCAAATTGCTTTAGCACTTTATCGCCAACCCCATGACCAAAATTATCGTTTATTTGCTTGAAGAGATCCAAGTCGATTATGGCGACACATAAAGGCAATTCATAGCGCTGCGTCATTTCAAATTCTCTCTGTAACAACTCCATTGTTTTACGGCGGTTATATAAGCGAGTTAAACCATCCTCACTGGCAAGGCGCAATAAATTTTTCCTATTTCGTAGACTACGATAGAACATGAAAGCCAACATTGAGCATACCAATACAGCCATAGCGAAATATAGCCAAACTAGTTTGTTACTTTGCTGTTGCTGAGCCAGTCTAATTTTACTGAGTTGATTTTCGTTTTCTAGTAACTGATTTCGCTGCTCTTTAACCTCTAACTCATACTGGGAGCGCAACTGATGTAATTTGCTGCTGCTACGTTGATTATAGATTTTTTGTTTTTGGTTAATAATATCGTCTAACAGTTGGTAAGCTTGCTGATAGTCTTTTTCAGCCGCTAAAATACGCGCTCTTATTTCATCTAGGGTTAACTGGTGCAATGGCATGGAATTTGGATCAAGGTATTGTTTTGCCTCTAAAAAATATTGCCACGCTAATTTAGTTTGATTTTGCCTTAAAGCTAACTCAACAAAAAGGCTGGCGGTTTCAAACTGCATATAAGGGTTATCGGATTGGGCAAAAATCGCTTTTGCTTGACTTAATTGGGTTGTGGCTAAAGCATATTGTTGATGTAGTATATTAATATCGGCCAACTCTTTTAAGGCATAGGCTTCACCTTGAATGTCTTGTAATTGTTGAGATAACTCTAGAGACTCGCGAAATAGCTCAATACTGATTTGCAAATTCTTGTTTCCTTTGTACGCCTTGCCCAGATTGAACAGTGACATACTCAGTTCGAGTTTTTGTTGGTGTTGTCTATGGTAGTCAATCGACTCTTCAATAAAGGGGATAGACAATGCCGGCTCACCTCGATAGGTATATACTTGGCCGATCATATTTGCCACATTGCCTTTATTGACCACTGAATCGGGTTGCGGTGTTAACGGGTAAGCTTGTTGTAGATCTTGTAATGCGCCCGTGTATTCAAGCAGTGTGGTGAGTAACATGCCTCTGATGAATAGCGCGTCTAATTGCAGTGCCTTATTTTCGTGATCAATCGCCCAGTTAAGTGCCTCGGTAGTGCCCGCCAATCCTTTCAGCGGTTCGCCTTGCAGATCAAATGCTGAAGATTGTGCCAACACTAGTCGATAATACAACCAAGGTTGATTTTGTTGGGTTATAGCCGCTAGGCCTCGACGCGCCTGTTGCATGGCTTTTTTCGGATAATAAAGCGCAAAGTAGGCTTCACTTAGCAGCCATGCCCGTTGTGCCGTGATGACTGGCGGAAAATCGTTTCTTTCACTTTTTTGAATTAACTCAACGAGTAATGCGGGATCTTGAGTTAGTAGCGGTAAGTGCTGTCGAATATCACTCGACAGCTCAGTTATTTTCGCCATAGAGGGTGAAACCAGAAGCAGCCAAGCCATGAGTAATGTGGCGAAAGATTTAGACAAGCTCGCAAGGGTGTTTTTTTCCATAAAAAGTAATCCCTACTATGGCCACAGAACTTAAGGTGGCATATACACACTATAAAAATACTAGCATTTCAGCTAGCAATTGCTCAAACCTTAGCCGAATGACTAATCGAAGACAAGGAGTTTATCTTAATCACATTACTTGCAAACTGCGGGGCATTTAGGGGAAGGTTTTATACCAACTCTCATAAAAAGTTAGGTACACATTAGTTTTTAGTTTAAACGGTAGTGAATGTTTTTTATACGTTAAAGCGTTTGGCTAAAGGTAGTCGGTGAAATAAAAAGTGCACTCGATACATTCATACATAATTTATAACGGCGTGAGCTTGTAGAGTCCATGTATAGCGTATGGAGCGGAAGAAATTTTGTAGGATAAAACCGAATTTATAAGAGCATTATTGTGGCGGAATGGCCAAAATAATGCCCTTATAAAATGCTACTGAATTGCTAAAGTAGCACCTAAAAAAATATGATATACAGTTAAAAGTTATAGCTAAGTGATATGTTTAAACTGCTAAGCTCAACATCGGCACCGTCATAAGTCGTGTTGTTGAATATTTTTTCCCAAGTTACTTTAATATCAGTCACTCTGTTTAATTGGTAACCAGCGCCAAATTCCGTCGTTAAACCTTTAATATTAATATTGCCACCTGACTTTTGATTTACTTTATTCAAGCCTGCCCCCGCAGCGCCATATAAATATAAGGCGTCACTTAAATGATATTTTGATGCCAATTGCAAACTGGTATATAGCTGGGTTTTAAACTTGAAAGCATACATTTCATCATCAAACACACCCGTTCCAATTTTATATACCAAAGCAATATTATCAGTAAATTGATAGCCTAAACTCACGCCAACAACACCTAAATTTAACGATGTGTCGTCAAAAGCACTAAATTTATGTTCGAGTTTTTGATGGTTGTAAAAAACCTCAGCTGAAATTGGGTTATTCGCTTTTGCATACAAACTGATATTTAAAAGTACCAGTAATAGTGGTAGTGATATTTTTTTCATTGTTGCTCCATGAGTATAATTTGTCGCAGCTAGTGCGCACGATTTCCTAGAAAAACATATTAGGTCATATTTTGCGTAGCTAGTTTATCATCAAAAATAAAAATAAAAATAAAAATAAAAATAAAAAATTTATACTTATTATAGTCTTACAGGGTGTTGCGCTCATATTAGAGTAAAAGATTAAAGCTGAGGTTGTCATTTTAAATGGTCAATTTTTAACAGTAATAAGCACCGTATAATTTATAAGATTGTCTGGCGTATTTGTTGTCCATCATACTTTTCGGTTGCGTTTGCTCTCGAATTCAACATACTTATTTTCTACGAATTGTTGGCTGCAATGGAATTTTTTTAAAATTTATGGATGATCCTATCGCAGCAAATTGGAGAAGAAGATGAAAAAAATTATTACCTGTGCATGTTTTTGTTATATGCCGTTTGCTGCTTTGGCAGTGAAAATAGTTGTTCCTGATATGGAGCTAGGTCATTGGGTTACTAAGGTAGATGCTTCATCAATGCTTGAAAAAGCACTCGCATCTGTGCCAAAAGAAAATCGTGCTATGGTCAAAAAAATGATGGAGCAAAAAGTGCAAAGTACCAGAACGTCTGAGCAATGCATTACCAAAAAGAAGTTAGCTAATTTTGATCAGCAAATAAAGCAAGCATTTGGCGAACAAAATAACTGTAAATTTAAGGTTATTGAAAGTAACCGCAAAAAATTTGTTGCGACGATGAATTGTCCTGACTCGGTTGTGCAAATTGAAACTAACATTATTAGTGCTAAGAGAAATGAATCAACAATCACAAGTAATGTTGGTGGCGATGGCGAAAGTATTCTCACGTCTGTTTCTGAATGGCAATCAAGCGAATGTCCAGCGGGCTTGTAATCAGCCGCCGCTATATAGGTTTTGTTATGCGTTCAAGACAATTTGAGGCAATAAAAAAGATCGCTTTGGCGGCGTTACTTCAACCGAGACTTGGCAAGCAATAGCAATAGCAATAGTATCTATCTTTATTATTAGAAAGGGGCAATTGTCTCAAACTAATTGTAACTGTCTCAATCTATGATCTCACGATACATCAAACT
>JBMZDW010000037.1:0-25913 GCA_049614565.1 Cognaticolwellia sp.
CTATCACTGACACTGGCATTTAAATTAAAGCTTGGAAAACGTTGTTTATGTGCTACAGCTAAACCGGCATCTAAGGCTAGTAGTTGTAACCAATGGGCTTGAATATCGGGGCGGCGAGTTAACAGTTGCGCAGGTAATCCAAGCGTTATTTCATCGTCGATAAAGGGTAAGCTTTGCTGACCTATTTTCTGGGCTAACGGATAATCACCGAGCAATAACTCAAGCGCCCTACTGTTAACTTGTAAGGTTTGCTGCTGTTGTGCAACACGCGCCAATTCTTGATTAACATTATTTTTCGTTAAATAAACATCAAGCGCATCATTTAAGCCTAATTGATACGATGACTGGATCATCAATAAATTACGTTGTAAGTTTTCTGCGCGCTCTTGATATAAATTAAGCAATTGCTGTGCTTGGGTCAGCTCAAACCAAGCCTGAGTAATACTTGCCACTAAATTGAGCTTACTTTGCTGATAATTGGCTTGTGCTGCAGCGTAATTTAAGCGGTTTTGATTTTGCTGAGCAGACAGTTTGCCCCATAAATCAAGTTCGTAACGTAAATCAACACTCAAATCGGCATTGGTTTGATAGCTTTTGCCATTGCTAGAGACTTGCTTACGCCTTGAATTGTCAAATGATAACGACAACTCGGGGAAGTCAGTAGCCGTACTCGCCTGCAAACGCTCTTGAGCTAAAGCAACATTAATGCGCTCAGCGGCAA
This sequence comes from Cognaticolwellia sp., assembly GCA_049614565.1. GTDB lineage: Bacteria > Pseudomonadota > Gammaproteobacteria > Enterobacterales > Alteromonadaceae > Cognaticolwellia. Next base: position 722 of record JBMZDW010000037.1, read on the forward strand.
GTTGAAAATTATTTGCTAAGGCATAGCTCACCATCTGCTCTAACGCTTTATCGTTAAAACTTTTTAACCAAGCATCGGTAACAGGAGAAGCTTCTGTAGTTTTTTCTTGATGGGCGCGCCAGTTATTCGGCGTGTTTTTCTCTAGAATATCTCGGGCATTGTTTTCTGACACCACACTAGGTGTGCTACAAGCACTGATAAAAACTGCCATTACCATAGTTGTAATGTAATTAGCTTTAAACAAAGCTAGTCTCCTTATACTTTGACTAAGCGCTCTAATATGATTTCGCCATTAAAGCCATGTCATAACGTTACGCTTATAGTATGACTCGCTATAACGACAAACAATGTTTTTTACAAAAATTTACAGTACTTTTTACGCTGTTGCGATGAAGTGTATAGTTTTAACGGTAAATGGATTTTAGCTGTAAGAACAATAAGATCAACAGCACCTAATGAAAGTCCCTTGATTTATTTATTAGCCCCGCGATATAAGATGATAAATCAGATAAGCGGCCAGCTATTATGTGAATAACATCCCCTTCGCGCTCAATAATGCCGGTTACTTTCAGTATTTTCGCGCTTAAAAATGCTTGCTTTTGTGCATTCGCCGTTGCTTGCCAGACCACAACATTACAGTTGCCGGTATGATCTTCAAGGGTGATAAAAGTAACCCCTGAGGCGGTGCCTGGACTTTGCCGACCGGTGACTAAACCAATGACAGAAACCACGCTATGTGCCGCGACATTGACTAAATCACACGCCAGCGTGTAACGACCAACGACCTGCTGCTGTGTGGTGTCTGCTAACAATAGTGCTATTGGGTGCTTATCAAGACTAACACCCATACTGGCATAATCTTCCAGTAAATCATCCTTAGCACTGGGTATAAAACTAAATGCTGTTTGTCGTTCCTGTGGCGTATGCTGTTTATTAGCCGAGGCTTGCCACAAGGGTAAGCTATTTTCAGTATCCATTAATTGCCACCGTGCCTGATAGCGATTATCCGCTAATGAGCGCAACGCGTTAGCACTGGCGAGTTTGTTGAGATCATCTTTTCGCAAAGCATTTTTTATTAATTCATTAAAGCTTTGATAGCCTTTAGCAGGCCTGTGTGCAAGCAGTTGTTCAGTGCTTTTATCTGATAAGCCTTTCACCATAGTTAGGCCTAATCGAACAACGTAATCATTCTCTACTTGGTCATAACAAATTTGGTGCTGGTGCGTAGAATGATTAATGTCGACCTCATTTACCCTGATGCCGTGGCGCTGCGCATCTTGTATTAATTGTGATCGTGAATAAAACCCCATAGGATAACTGTTCAGCAAGCCAGTATAAAAAGCAGCCGGATAATAATATTTTAACCAAGCAGAAACATAAGCTAATACCGCAAAACTTGCCGAATGTGACTCTGGAAAACCATATTCACCAAAGCCACATATTTGCTGATAAATACGCTCAGCAAACGCTTGTTGATAGCCCCGTGCTTTCATACCTGAAATAAGCCTGTCACGAAATTGTTTTAGCTCGCCATTACGCTGCCATTTCGCCATGGCTCGACGCAATTGATCCGCTTCACCGCCACTAAAGCCGGCAGCAACCATGGCAATTTTGATCACTTGCTCTTGAAATATCGGTACGCCCAAAGTACGACTTAGCACGTCTTTGATAGCTTCAGACGGATAATCAACCGCTTCAAGCCCTGCCCGTCTGCGTAAATAAGGGTGCACCATATCACCTTGAATGGGCCCCGGTCGCACTATGGCGATTTGCACCACTAAATCGTAATAACACCTCGGCTTTAATCGCGGTAACATGCTCATTTGTGCGCGCGACTCTATTTGAAAAACGCCTACCGTATCAGCTTGTTGCAGCATTTTATAAACTTGTCGGTCTTCAGGTAAACGGGTAATGTCAGCGATGGATAATTGTTGCTGATAATGTTGCTTTATATAGCTGAACGCTCGGCGTATCGCGGTTAACATACCCAGCGCTAGTATATCTACTTTCAATAAGCCTAATGTTTCTAAATCACTTTTATCCCATTGAATAACCGTACGCTCTGCCATAGCGGCATTTTCAACCGGCACTAATTCATATAAAGGACCAGATGAAATAACAAAGCCGCCAACGTGCTGTGATAAGTGGCGTGGAAAACCGATAATTTCATCGACTAATTCGATAAACAATTGCGCTTGAACACTGTTTTTATTTAGCCCTAATTCAAGTACCTGCTCACGCCAAGTCATGGTACTTTGACGGCGATTAATATTTTTAATAAAAAAGCTGAGTTGAGTTTCATCAAAACCAAACACTTTACCGACTTCTCGAATGGCACTTTTTAGTCGATAAGTCACAACCGTCGCTGCCAATGCGGCATGCTCTCGGCCATATTTTTGATAAATATATTGAAAAATTTCTTCTCGGCGCTGATGCTCAAAGTCAACATCAATATCGGGCGGTTCATTTCTTTCTTTGGAAATAAAGCGTTCAAATAATACCGATATTTGCCTGGGATCCACTGAAGTAATTTCTAAGCAATAACAAACAATAGAGTTAGCGGCAGAGCCTCGACCTTGATAGAGAATATGTTGCGACTTGGCATATTGCACTATGTCGTAAATCGTCAGAAAAAAGTATTCATAGCCTTGTTCGGCAATTAAACCTAGCTCTTTATCTATAATGGTTTGAATATCATCAGGCACTCCTTCCTTAAAGCGCAAGGCTATACCTTTCTTAACAAGTTCCTCTAAGTAATTTATCGCAGTAAAGCCTTTAGGCACAAGCTCTGCAGGGTATTCATATTGTAAACTTGATAAACAAAACTGACATTGATTGGCCAGTGCAATGCCAGCTAAAATAGCGTCGTCAGGGTATAATTTCAGCAGTTTTTTAACTGGCCTTAATGACTTTTCGGCATTTTGCTCTAGCAAAGCGCCCATATCTTTTAACTGCTTGCCATGGCGTATGGCAGCGAGGACATCTTGTAATTTTTGCCGTTGTTTTACATGCATTAACACGCCGCCACAGGCGACAATGGTTAGCTGAAACTGCTTAGCTAAACCCTGACAATGCTGTTTAAAAGCACGCTCATTACTATGTAAAAAACGAGTATACGCCAATGATAATCGCGCGCGATGGTAGCGTAATAGCTGGGTTATATCTTGCTGATCTTTTGCCCATTCACCGCTCGGCAACCAAAGCACAAAACAGTGTTTTATAGAGTGTAAATCCCAATAGGTAAATTGGTAACTGCCTTTATTACAACGTCTTCGCGCATTAGTGATCACCCGAGATAATTCCGCATAAGCCTGTCGATTCGGCGATAATAAAATCAGTTTCAGTCCATCTGCTAGCTGAAAGCTTGCCCCAACAATCAACTTTATAGTCAATTGTTTTTCTTTTATCTGACGATATGCTCGTACCACACCGGCAACGGAGCATTCATCGGTTAAGGCAAGTGCACTGTAGCCCAACTTCTCTGCTTGTAAGATCAACTCTTCAGGATGCGAAGCCCCTTGCAAAAATGAAAAATTGGATTGGCAATACAGCTCAGCGTAGCTCATCAGCAAATTTTTTATGAAAAATAACCATGGATATACCATTGATTGTTTGCTTCTCGATACAACCAACAACACTGCCCTTGGGCATTTTTAGCGATATAATAATCACGTTGGTAGTTTTCTCTGGCCAAACACTCAGATTGGGGGTTACCCTGCTTTGTCCCTTGTTGCCACCAAGCGGTTTCAATACGCTCTGGACCATGTAAAATATCGACATTGGATATTAAAGGCTCTGGCTTGGCTAAAATAAAACTCGGTCTTAGTACGTTTTTATCAAAAGCTACCTGTTTGCTCGCGGCTTTGTTTTTTTGAACTTGAGCTATGCCCGATTGTTTACTTGATATTTTTGCACTATTGATTAGTTTTGCGCTGACATAAGGTAAATAATGCGAAGCCAATTCGACTCTATGATCATTACCGAGTTGTATGCGCAAAACGCTTTCATCACCCAGTTTGTTCGATAATAAAGACGCTAATTGAGCCATTGATAGCTGGCCTTTTCTGCCGGAAAAAATATCATCCACTTCACCAGTATTTTCCTGAAACTGCGTCACCGATAAACTAACTTTGCTAATTGGCGCCAGCAATTTAACGCTTGGTAACTTTAAACTCACTAAGTTTAACCAATGCTTAGCTAAATACTCGCCTGCAGCACTGCTCACAATCACTGATTGCTGTATCGCATGACTGCCGCCATCAGCACGCTGAAAGAGCGTTATATTAATTTGCATACAGTGAAAATCTAGGCGCAGTAGAAACGCTTCAAGCAGCAACAGTAATTGTTTAATTGGCTGTAATAACACCGAACTGTTGACAATTTCATAGAGCAAATCAATGCTGTGTTCAAAGCGATGTTTCGTTTGATAAAACGTTAACGATTTAGTGATTTTTCCATTGAGCTGCGCCAAATAATCCATAGTCTCGTGATCAAAGCGTTTGGCCAACTCAGCAATAGAAAGGGTTTTTAACTGGCCGATGGTTTTAATGCCTAAACGCAGCATGCTTGTGATCGCTTTATGGCTAATAAACAAACGTTCAATAGGCAATTTAGCCAAAGCTGCTGTGATTTTAGTTTTGTCGGTATTAAGTATATAAGCATCATCATCTGAACAAGCGCAAGCAAGTACTTGTGCAGATATTGGGCTATAGCCACAAGCCAGATGATAATTTAGCCGAAAAGGCATAAGCACTGAGTCGATAGTCGTAATATAATTATCAAAGCGCTGATAAAGCCGCAACATATCATCTACTTGTAGTGCTAAACCATGAGGTGGAAAAATCGCGATGTTGGCGCTAACACTATAAAGTTGTTCAGCTAAGGTGTCTAAATATGCCGCCTCCTCTGCCTTTTTATAAGGTAAAACACTCAGCTCATCGGCCAGTGACGCCGCCATTGCTAAGCCCATGCCTAACCGAATACCTTGCTCTTTTGCGCTGTCATTTAACTGCACTATGCTGTTTTTTTTGCTATCAACAATCACTACTGCATGCGTATCGCTAGAGCTTGGTTTTTCATCTGCTACATGCACCGCCTTACTGGCTTGCAAACAATTAAGCTGCAGAGACGAAAAGTTAATATATAGCCACAGCATCAAAACGTATTACGGCGTAAATACAGTAAACAAAGGGTATCGACTAACAAGGCTAGTTAATCCTTGTCTGCTGCTTATCTGGCTTGAATACAGGTTTTGGCACTACATTGCCAACACGCTGACGACTAGCCAGTGGCACAACAACATGGTCCATTACACCGGCACTTTCATCACTATAATTGTTTGTCCCAGCTAAACTAGGCCATTGCTTGCGCATATCAAGTACAAAAGGTGAACATGGCCAACCGCCTAGTTGCTTTTTAACCTGTATTTTTAGCCCTGTTGGCTGAGCTTCAAGCCCTAATGACAATGAAACCGGCAGCGCTAAATCAATACTGTGGGGGGAGCGAAAAATAATTTGTACCGCATTGCCAGTAGTAGCAGCCTGCTTTAAGCGTTTAAGTTGATGCACCGCAAGTAACTGCTGCCACAACAATACAGCAAAGCAACAACCACTTTTTAAGCATTGCTCAGCCGCCCACAACGATTCTTCAGGTTTTTGTGAAGCTATGATCAATAAGTTTTCTAAGGGAATAGACGCTTGCAATAGCATTAATGCATTAATCTGCGCCGGTGGCGCAATAAAAACCATTTGCCGAGTTTGCTGATCTTGGCTTGATTCTGCTTGTAATAAATTCAGTAAATAAGGCAAAAATAACCTTAACTCACCAATACCATTAATCGTTTGTACCTCGATAACGCCGTAACGAGGCAAGCCGCCATGCAAGTTTTTATTTAGTTCTGGGTAGCCACTATCTATGGTTTCCACAACGTTTTGTACTTGATCGGCTGACCAAATTTTACCTTGATGATGCAATGTCTTCAGTACTTTATTCATAGCTACACCACTACACTGTGTTTTTATACAGTATAGTGGTGTGTAAGCTAATTAACAATATGATGAAATAAAAAAACAAAAGATGTAGCTGTGATATTGTTTAAGGTTTTGTTATATCATTGATAAAAATTAAGTTTAAATGATAAAAAAGTAGGCGCTTGGCCTACTCTGTTTAATCTCTGTCAAAATCGGTAATGGGCTATAAGGCGCGTCGCTGTACCACCGCTTGCTCAAGCTTAGCCAATAAAGTTTGAGTATCTTGCCAGCCGATACAAGCATCAGTAATGCTTTGGCCATAGGTTGGGGCTTTTCCGTCAACTAAGTCTTGTCGCCCTTCCACTAAGTGGCTTTCTACCATCACACCAAAAATATTTTTATTACCGCTAACCATTTGTTGGCAAACATCACGACAGACCAACATTTGATTCTCAAATTTTTTACTGCTGTTTGCATGACTAAAATCAATCATGATATTGCTGTTCAAAGCTGATTTAGCTAACTGTTCAGTTACGCTTTTAACACTATCAGCATCGTAATTGGGGGTTTTTCCGCCCCGTAAAATAATATGGCAATCTTGATTGCCAGTGGTTTCAACAATCGCAGAATGGCCATACTTAGTCACCGATAAAAAGTGGTGTGAGGCACTGGCCGCGCCAATGGCATCGATGGCGACTTTAATTGTGCCGTCGGTACCATTTTTAAATCCTACAGGACATGACAAGCCTGATGCTAACTCACGGTGTACTTGGCTCTCTGTGGTGCGTGCGCCGATAGCCCCCCAACACATAAAATCAGCCATATATTGTGGCGTGATCATATCTAAAAACTCACCTGCGGTCGGCAAACCTAAGTTATTTAAATCCAGTAATAATTTACGGCCAATACGCAAGCCGTCATTGAGTTTAAAGCTGTTATCCATATAAGGGTCGTTTATCAACCCTTTCCAACCAACCGTGGTTCTAGGCTTTTCAAAATAAACTCGCATAACAATTTCTAAGCTATCTTGATATTTTTCTCGTAACTTTACTAAACGCTGGCCGTATTCTAAAGCAGCTTTCGGGTCATGTATTGAACAAGGGCCAATAACCACCAATAAACGATCATCTTGATTATTAAAAATTTTACTGATGGCTTGTCTGCCTGAAAAAACCGACTTTGTTGCTTGCTTTGATAGCGGAAATCGTTCAAGAAGTGCAATAGGAGGTAAGAGTTCTTTAATGTTATTAATACGAACGTCGTCGGTTTGATAAACCATAATATTTTCTCTTTATATAGCGAATTTCTGTCGCATAATTATGTACGATATTTGCGTATAGGCACCTAGATTATGAGTCCCAAAATCAATTTATCAGTGTTGTCGCGCGAATAGCAACATAAAATACGAAAAAAGCGGTATAATGAAATTATTCAGCCTATTGCTAGGATAAATAAGCAGTATTTATAATACTTAGGTTGTACTTTTCATAAAATAATTTCATATAGGCTGCCAACAACTATGACGCTTTCTCATTTACCCTTAATTGATTTACACCGTCATTTAGACGGTAATATTCGTCCCAAAACTATCTGGTCATTAGCACAAGAGCATAACATTGCTCTGCCTGAAACTAACTTCGAGGCTTTTATTCCTCATGTGCAAATTCAAGGCAGTGAAAGTGACCTATTAGCTTTTTTGCGTAAACTAGATTGGGGTGTTGCCGTACTCAAAACCTTAGATGACTGTAAACGCATCGCCTTTGAAAATGTTGAGGATGCCTTTAATGCCGGTATTGATTATGCTGAATTGCGTTTTTCTCCTTATTATATGGCGATGAAAAATAACTTAGTGGTTGCTGATGTGGTGGCAGCAGTTATTGATGGTGTAAATGCCGCATGTAAAGTATATGACGTGAAAATTAAGCTAATTGGCATTTTAAGCCGTACTTTTGGTGTGAAAAAATGCCAAGCTGAGTTAGACGCCCTACTTGCCCACAAGCAACATTTAGTCGCCATTGATTTAGCCGGTGACGAATACAACTTTCCCGGCGAGTTGTTTGTTGAACACTTTAAACAAGTACAAAAAGCACAGCTCAATGTAACCGTACATGCTGGCGAAGCCGCAGGACCAGAAAGTATTTGGCAAGCCATCAACCAATTACACGCGCAACGTATTGGTCATGGTGTTGCCTGTCATAAAGATGAAAAGCTGATGGATTATATGCTAACGCATGATATTGCTATCGAGTCATGCCTGACCTCAAACTTTCAAACCGGCACCATAAAAGATCTCAGTCAGCACCCGATTAAAGACTTTCTCGCCCGAGGTTTACTGGTGTGTTTAAATACTGATGACCCCGGTGTTCAAGGCGTTGAATTAAAAAATGAATATCAAGTTGCCCGTAATACCCTAAGGTTTGATGATAAAATCATTGCCCAACTACAAGAAAATTCCCTTAAAGCCAGCTTTTTATCAAGTAGTGAAAAGTCAGCTTTAAAGCAAAAAGTTGCTGCTAACAGCTAGAGAAGACTAACATTATTGGGTTAAAATAGTGCCAAGCTATTTTCGCTCACCAATACAAACAACGAGGAGCACACGTGTACGAGGTTCTTATCGCCACCCTAACCGGTATTGTGGTTGGCTTGGTATTTTCATTAATGAAATTACCTATGCCAGCGCCGCCAGTTTTATCCGGTATTGCCGGTATTTTCGGTATTTATTTAGGCAGTATAGGTTATCACTGGATCACCGAACGCTTTTTCAGTTAGAATCCCACTCTAAACAATAAGACATATCAGTAAAACATCCTTGATAGCGGCTGAAACCATTTCAGCAACGGCTAGAAACTTACTGTGATTGAACACCATTACAAAGGTTAACACTCATGGCAACAGCACATATAGAAGCAAACACTGACGATTTCGCCAAAACGGTATTAATGCCGGGCGACCCACTACGAGCAAAGTACATTGCAGACAACTTCCTTGATAACGTAAAGTGCGTTACCCGCGTACGTAACATGTTTGGTTATACCGGCACTTACAAAGGTAAACCGGTTTCGGTGATGGGCTCAGGAATGGGTATACCGTCAATTTCAATCTACGCCACCGAATTATATAAAGACTACGGCGTTGAAAGCATTATTCGTATAGGCTCTTGCGGCGCAGTACGCGACGACATCAAAGTACGCGATATTATTATTGGGATGGCAGCAAGTACCGACTCAAATGTTAACCGCACACGCTTAAATGGCTATGACTTTGCTGCCACGGCAGATTTTGATTTACTGCATAAAGTGGTGAAAACAGCAGAAAACACAGGTAAAAACGTACGCGTGGGTAATATTTTTACCGCTGATTTATTTTATACACCACAACCGGAAATGTTTGCTTTGATGGAAAAATACGGCATTCTCGCGGTAGAAATGGAAGCCGCTGGCTTATACGGCGTTGCGGCTGAGTATGGCAAAAAAGCCTTGTCGGTATTAACGGTAAGTGATCATATTAAAACCGGTGAAGAAACCACCGCAGATGAACGTGAAACAACGTTTAATGATATGATGGAACTCACCTTAGATAGCTTGTTATAAGATTATCTCAATCGTTTTATTGAGCGGGCTCAATAAGCCAGACAGTAAAAAGCCAGTAATTGACTGGCTTTTTAACAACAGGAACACTCTATGAAAAACGTTATCGCAACAATCATAATCAGCTTAATGTTGGTGGCATGCCAAAACGAATCGCCTACCAATATTATCGACAACCACAAGAATCAAAAAGCAATTCAACAACCGTCATCGAAGTTAGATTGCACAAATAGCACCTTAAAAAAATCGCCACCAATCAAAGACAAAAGTAAAATTGAAGCCATGTTGCTCAAATATGGAAAAATAACAACAGAGATGACAAGCGAAGAAAAGTCAGCAGCAGTGAATGCTTATATTCAAAAAAAATCCGCTGCATTTCAAAATTGTAAAAAGAAGAAGTAACAATGACCAATAAATTACTAACAACACTATTACTCTCAGCGGTCAGTAGCACAGCGTTTTCAGTCAACTTAACAGCAAATTCAAACTCGCATGCCGATCCAGGTATTACCAACGAAGCGAGCATTTTATATTGGCTAGAAAAACGAGGTGAGTTAGCAGCCAATGCGACGCCAGCAGATAAAGCCGCAGCTTTACAGCAATATTTAGGAAATAAATCCTTTCAGCCCAATGCCTTACCCGGTGCTTTAGGTCGGAAGATGATGACAGAGCAACAAACAAGCTTTGCACGCTATAAGATACTAGAAACACCTGATGTTATGAGTAAGGACCAAGGGCCTGTTAAAACTCAAGCGTTATCTGAGCAAGCCACCCATGTTAATGTGTTAGCATTATTAATTGAATTTCCAGATCTTCAAGCTAATAGAAATATTTATACACTAGATCATTATCGAGATATTTTATTCCGTGAAGTAGACGAATCTTCACCTAATTCAGATATTACCTCCGCACGACAATATTATGACCAAGAATCAGGCGGCACTTTTCATTTTAATGGCCAAGTCAACGATTGGACCAATGCAACTTGGCTAATGGCCGACAACAATGCCAGTTATTATGGCGGAAATAACGCGAATGATAATGACAAAGCGGTACCCGAGTTAATTAAAGAAGCCGTGACTAAAGCGGTTGCCTCAGGCTTAGATTTAAGTCGTTACGACTTAGATAACGACGGCGTTATCGATCATGTGATGGTATTTCACTCAAGTACAGGTGAAGAAGCTGGAGGAGGAAGTATAGGCCCTGACGCTATTTGGTCACACCGTTATGTTTCTACAGAGGCCAATGGCAGCCCTGCTATTATTCCTGGCTCAAATATTAAACTTTATGGCTATACCGTTACTCCTGTTGATGCAAAAATTGGCGTTATTGCACATGAATTTGGTCATGACCTTGGCTATCCCGATGAATATGACACTGAAAATGGGCACTATGGCTCTCCTGTGGGAGACTGGTCAATCATGGCTTCAGGCACTTGGGTAGATGGTGGCTCGCACCCGTCAGGTTTTAGCCCTAAAGCAAAAGATTTTTTACAAGATAAATTTGGTGGCAACTGGATAAACCAACACACTTTATCATTAGAAGATATTACCAACGAAACCATTAATTTAGTTTCTGCTGCAGACCATCAAAGTGGAAGAATTAATCAGGTAAAAATTTTATTACCCAATCGCAGCACCTATTACACACCATATACAGGGAGTCATCAGTTTTATTCCTCAGAGGGCGATAACCTCACAAGTACATTAAGTTTTAATGTTGATTTACCCGCTGGTAGTTCCACCTTGACAATGAAATCACATTGGCAAATTGAACAAGATTGGGATTATGTATTAGTTAAAGCCAACGGTGTTGCGCTTTCTGGTAACCACACAAAAACCAATAACGTGCAATATCCAGATGTTAAAAACTTTATTTCTGGAAACTCTATTGGTATTACCGATGCTGAAAGCGCAATTGGCTGGGTAGACCTAACTTTCGACTTATCCCCGTATGAAAATAAGCCGGTAGAAATTACCATAGAGTATATAACCGATGGTTATGTCGGGGGCTACGGCTTTGTTGCTGATGACATTAAAATAATCAACAATGCAAATGATATTTTCTATGATGGGGGTGAAGCGCAAATTGCCGTTTTATCAGGTGGATTTACAAATACTGGTCAGTGGGTAGACGAAGGTGAGTCACGTAATTATTATGCTCAATTAAGAAATTACGTTGGTACAGATAAGTATTTACAAGGTGAGCGCTACGATGCTGGCGTACTGCTTTGGTATCAAGACGACGGTGTTAGCAATAACCAAGTAAATAGTCACCCTGGTCAAGTATTTATTGGTGTTGTCGATAATGATCAAAACTTGATCAGAAGCTATAACGGCATAGCCAACACGGGCTCACAAATTCATGATGCCGCGCTTAGTCTGTTTAGTCAGTCAAATTTTAACGGCGACAGTCACTTATCTGCAATATCAACATTTGATGATAAGTTAGACTACTCATCACCATTTCAACCTGAGTCGGGAATTAAGCTCTCTTCTCTTGGTTTAGCTGTATCGGTTACTGATCAAAGTGTCACTAGTGATAACGCCACAATTACACTGACAAACAATGGCAAAGATACTATTCAAACCACACGAAATGGTAAACAAATACAGCTATCTTTATCTGCTGAACAATTAAACGAAACTGAAACCATTACATGGCATTTAGGCGATGGAACAACATTAACCGGCAAAACTATTGATTATCATTACCCCAATAATGGTCAGTACATCATATCGGTGACTTATACCAATCAATCAGGCTCGGCTGAGCTTGCTAAAGCCATCATTGTGGCTGAAAAAATAACCGGGAAAATTATCCCTGAGTTTAACGATAAAGAAGTTACTTTCACTGCCGAAATAACAGGCGGTAAAGGTGAATTATTTTACCGTTGGAATTTTGGTGATGATAGCGCTATTTCTAATCGTCAGGAAGCAAACCATACCTATAATAATTTTGGTGCCTACACAGTTACTTTATCAGTGCTAGATGAAACAAAGGTGATCTATGACTTAGTTTTAGATTTTGTTTTACAAGAGCAACCATTAACACTATCAACTTCATATACCATTTCCGATTTAACTGTGAACTTTATGAGCTCTATTTTGGGCGGTAAAGGTAACAAGACGTATCAGTGGGATTTTGGTGATGGAAATGGTAGCACCTTAGCCGCCCCTACTCACACATACAGTGAATCGGGAACCTACAATGTTGTCTTAACAGTCACAGATGACGAAGGTGCCAGAGCGGATACAGAGTTTTCTGTTAATGTAACAAACATCGCGCTATCTACTACGCATACAGTAACCGACTTAACCGTCAACTTTGTATCAACAGCCACAGGGGCTCAAGGCAATATGTCATATATGTGGAGTTTTGGCGATGGCAATAGTAGCACGGAGCAAAGCCCTGTTCACACTTACAGCCAATCTGGAACTTATAGTGTCACTTTACAAGTAACTGATGAAGCTGGCACTAGCGCTCAAAGCATATTAACGGTCAGTGTAACCGATTTAAAAGCCACAATTACTCACACAGCTATAGATTTAACCGTTAGCTTTTTCAGTGCCGCAACGGGGGGGACAGGAGATAAAACATACCTATGGCATTTTGGTGATGATAATCGCAGCACAATAGCAAATCCAACACACACTTATAGCACCCCTGGTACTTACGATGTTACGCTAACCGTAACTGATGAAGACGGTACTGTTGTGATAACAGACTTAACTTTACAAGTGACAAATTTAAAAGCTGAAATTTCACATGCCATTAATGACTTAACCGTTAATTTTGCTGGTTCGACTAGTGGCGGACAAGGCGAAATGTCTTATTCATGGGACTTTGGTGATGGAAGCACCAGTACTTCACCAAGCCCCACGCATACATACAACACCGCCGGCAACTATACTATTAACTTAATGGTCGTTGATGAAAACAACGCTACAGCACAGAGCAGTGTTTCAATCACAATATCAGCGCCTACAGTTATTGCTCCGCCGATAATAACAACACCTGATGACGCTGACGCGCCAAGTGAATCAGGCGGCGGCATAGGGTTACTCTCATTATTGGTATTATTAGTAACATCTCGAATTAAAGCACGAAAAAATAGAGTATTGCTTAAATTGTAAAAACAATAAACTTGAAAACACGGATAATAAAAAGTCCGATAACTGTAAAAGTTATCGGACTTTTTTATATATAAATACGAGCAATACTTACAATTTAATACGCGCTTTATTGAGTATTAAGGTTTGTTCACCTATTCCGCTGACTTTTTGTAAATCATTAATCGACTTAAACTTACCATGTCGCTTGCGATAAGCCACTATAGCCTTCGCTCTTTTTTCTCCAACACCTTTTAATAAGGTTAGCGTATCAACATTCGCTTTATTAATATTCACCACTGGCATTTTTTCAGCTGCAACCGCCTTAGACTTACGCTTAACACTTTTTGTTTTAGATTTTTTCTTATCGCTGACGACTATAGATTTATTTTTAGCGCTTTTTGTTTTGGAGTTTTTTTTGCCACTTAGCGCTTTAGACTTTTTCTTGTCACTGACGGCTTTAGATTTATTTTTAGTACTTTTTGTTTTGGATTTTTTCTTATCGCTGACGGTTTTAGATCTTTCCTTAACACTTGTAGCTTTTGACTTTTCACTAGCGCTTGCTGCGTTAAGTGGCAAAGATAATGTTAAGGTCAATAAAGTTGCGAGGAAATAGCAAATTTGTTTGTTCATAATAACGTCCTTCTAATAGTTAATGTCCATATAAGTGGATAATTATACTAAGCTATCCAATATATTAGGTTTAGAAGTTTTGTCGTTATTTGTCAAACAAACGAGGCTAGCATTAGCCTCGTCAAAAATAGCGTTAGCTAATCGATTGGTTAATTTTTTGCAACACGCTATGTGGATTTTCCGCTTTAGTGATCGGGCGACCAATTACCAAGTAATCGACACCAACATCTATCGCTTCATCAGGGGTCATAATGCGCTTTTGATCATCAGACTTCGCACCCGCAGGACGAATACCTGGCGTTACGAGCTTAAAGTCTTTGCCTAACAATTGCTTTAAAGAGTCAGCTTCCATCGCCGAACAAACTACGCCGTCTAAGCCAGCTTTTTTAGTCAAAGACGCTAAGTGTTTTACTTGCTCGGCGGGTGATTTAGTAATCCCTAAACCGATCAGGTCTTCTTCACCCATACTGGTTAACACTGTCACAGCAATTAACAGGGGGGCTTTATCGCCGTAGGGTAATAACGCCTCTTTGGCTTTTTCCATCATTTTAAGGCCACCAGAAGCATGTACGTTTACCATCCAAACCCCTAACTCGGCAGCGGCGGTAACGGCTTTTGCAACGGTATTAGGAATATCATGAAACTTTAAATCTAGAAAGACATCAAAATCACGTTGAACCAGCTCTTTAACAAACTCGGGGCCAAAGTGGGTAAACATTTCTTTGCCGACTTTCAATCGACAATCACTGGGTTGAATTTTATCGACAAAAGACAAAGCCTCATCTTTGTTATCAAAATCTAAGGCAACAACAACTTTTGCATCTCTCATGCGGTTTTCCTCAATAGCTAAATATTTTCAATAATTTTTGTGCGATGTACCTAAAAGCGATAGCATTTTATATCACTCAGACAAGCAAGCCGTACTCCAGTAATAAACGCTACTCACCGTCTAAGCCTCGCACCGGTTTTAGTTGCTCCCAATCATGGCACGATGGGCATGACCAATAATGAGTCGCAGAATTAAAACCACAGGTTCTACAGCTATAACGGTGCTTCACATTTAAATAGGCTGAAACTAGTTCGCGGATCACTTGCAAGTTTTCCGTGGTGTTCTCAGCGTCTCCATCGTGCATTTGCATTTTTACAAAATGTTTAAAGCCTCGAATCGTGGGGCGACGTTTCAAGGCTGACAAAATAAAGGTTTTTGCCTGATTAACCCCCTTTGTCTGTTCAATATATGTAATGTACTTGATCAGCGCACTAGTGCTGCCGGTTTCGTCATACACTTTTTTGATGAATTGGAAAAACTCTGTTTCTGCATCAAGTGCTTGATAGCATAGAAACATTTTTTCAATCACATCGGGAAAAAACTCTTTATCTTGCGCATAAATGGCTTTATAACACTGACAGGCTTCATTATATTGCTGATGATTTTCATATATTTGCGCCATCAACCAGTTCGCACGAGACGAGTTGGGATCATGACTTAATGCACTTTCTAAAAGCTCAATCACTGCAATAAATTCGTCTTTTTCTAATGCATTTGACGCAAGTTCACAATAAAAATTGGCTAACGTGTGTAACAATTTTTTATCACGGGTTTTAGCAATGGCTTTTTTTAGCGCTATACCTTGCTGCCAATCTTTCGTTGATTGGTAAATTTGCATTAATGAGGTGAGTGACTTTAAACCGTAAATTTTTGAGTTCAGTAATTTATGGAACATAACTTCTGCGCGATCATATAAACCTGCGCTAAGAAAGTCTTTCGCCAACTCAAACACTGCTTGCTGCTTAGCACTATTTGGTAAGTGTTTTTGTCGTACTAAATGCTCATGTACTTTTAATGCTCTGTCGAGCTCACCACGGCGCCTAAATAAGTTGGCCATGGCAAAGTGAGCTTCTACTGTATCATCTTCTACTTTTAACGCTTCAAGCAGATAATCTATGGCTTTATCTTGTTGATTCGATAATAAATAATTTAAGCCGGTAGAATATTTAATGGAAAGTTCTTGTTTAGCACTGTGATCATTTTGCTTAACACTATTGCGCCCCATAAACCAACCATACCCCATGGCTACAGGTAACAATAGAAATAATAATCCCAACATATTAAGACTTCTTCGCCGTGATCAATTTTTCATTTTTAGGCTTTTTGACCATGCGCATTAACTTCCAAAACAAAGAAAACAATAAACCTAATACAAAGCCAATTGAGGTAAATAAACTCACCGCGGCGGCCACGGAAATAGTCATTTTTGCCACTAAATAATTAAGCGTCAAAACTTGATCATTTTGGCTGCCGAAAATAAATGCAATGGCAAGTAAGGTAAGAAAAAGGATAACCGTAATATAAAGGCGCATAGTAATTCTTCCAAAACAACACAAAAAAAAGGCATGCTGATAGCATGCCGTTTATTCACTAATTCTGCAATTACGCGATTGAAAGATTTACTCTTTCACGTAATTCTTTACCGGGTTTAAAGTGCGGAACATATTTACCGTCAAGCTCTACAGACTCGCCAGTTTTAGGATTCCGTCCCACACGAGGAGCACGATAATGCAATGAAAAGCTGCCAAACCCTCGAATTTCAATCCGCTCACCTTTTGACAGGGTTTGCGCCATCATTTCAAGAATTTCTTTAATAGCTTGTTCTACATCTTTGGCAGATAAATGACTTAATTTGTCTGCTAATTTTTCAATGAGTTCTGATTTGGTCATTTGACCTCCAGTGATCACTATAGCTTCGCGCCATCGAATTTAAACATTTAAAGAAGAACTGCGTTGTCGCAGTTCTTCTTCACTCGGTATTGCTAGCAATTAGCTTTTAGCGTTTTTAAACGCTTCAGCCATTGCACTTAAACCAGACGTATCTTCTGCAGTTTGGTTTAAGTTGTCCATAGCTTCACGCTCATCTGCTTGATCTTTCGCTTTGATTGATAAGCTGATAGTGCGGTTCTTACGATCAACACCAACAAACTTAGTTTCAACGCTATCATCTACAGATAATTCAGTTGTCGCATCTTCGATACGTTCACGTGAAATATCAGCAACACGAAGGTAACCTTCAACGCCTTCAGCTAACTCAAATTTAGCACCTTTAGCGTCTACTTCAATTACCTTACCTGTAACAATAGCACCTTTTTTGTTATCTGCAAGGTACTGATTAAACGGATCATCTTCGGTTTGTTTAACACCTAAAGAGATACGTTCACGCTCAGGGTCAACTTGTAATACAACAGCTGAAATTTCATCACCTTTCTTGTATTCACGAACAGCTTCTTCACCGCCAGCCCATGAAATGTCAGATAAGTGAACAAGACCGTCAATACCACCGTCAAGACCAATAAAGATACCAAAGTCAGTGATTGACTTGATCTTACCTGATACTTTGTCACCTTTGTTGAAGTTTTTAGCAAACTCTTCCCAAGGGTTCGGGATACATTGTTTAAGGCCAAGAGAAATACGACGACGTTCTTCGTCAATTTCAAGTACCATAACTTCTACAGTGTCACCTAAGTTAACAACTTTAGATGGGTGGATGTTTTTGTTAGTCCAATCCATTTCAGAAACGTGAACTAAACCTTCAACGCCTTCTTGGATTTCAACAAAACAACCGTAGTCAGTTAAGTTAGTTACGCGACCAGAAAGTTTAGCACCTTCAGGGTAACGCTTAGCGATAGCAACCCATGGATCTTCGCCTAACTGCTTCATACCTAGAGATACACGAGTACGCTCACGGTCGAATTTCAATACTTTAACTTGAATTTCATCACCAACATTTACGATTTCACTTGGGTGCTTAACACGTTTCCAAGCCATATCTGTGATGTGAAGTAGGCCGTCAATGCCGCCTAAGTCTACGAATGCACCGTAGTCAGTAAGGTTCTTAACGATACCTTTAACTTCAATGCCTTCAGCAAGTGAAGCTAATAATTCATCACGTTCAACACTGCTTTCTGATTCGATAACAGCACGACGAGATACAACAACGTTATTACGCTTTTGATCAAGCTTAATAACTTTAAATTCTAAATCTTTACCTTCAAGGTGAGTAGTGTCACGAATAGGACGTACATCTACTAATGAACCCGGTAAGAAAGCACGGATATTGCTAACTTCAACGGTGAAACCACCTTTAACTTTACCGTTGATAACACCAACGATAGTTTCTTTTTCTTCATATGCTTTTTCAAGCACTTGCCATGCTTCATGACGTTTTGCGTCATCACGAGAAAGAATAGTTTCACCGAAACCATCATCTGTCGCTTTAAGCGATACATCAACATCATCACCAACAGCAACTTCTACTTCACCCGTAGCGCTTTTGAATTGGTCAATAGAGATAACAGATTCAGATTTTAAGCCAGCGTCAACTAAAACGTTGTCTTTAGTGATGGCAACTACAGTCCCTTTGATGATTGATCCAGGGCGTGTTTCGATTTCTTTTAAACTTTCTTCAAAAAGTTGTGCAAAATTTTCAGTCATAATTTGTCTATGAGCTCAGAGTTTTAATCCAATCAACTTACATGTTTCATGGGGTTGTTAATAACACCTAACGCATCCTTACCTTAGGTTATGTTGAAGCGTTATTGCCTCGTTTACATTAATTTTTCATTACTAAATGAAAGAATTTTACTGACCACTTCATTAATAGAAAGTTCAGTAGAATCAATAATTAACGCACCTTCTGCGGCGATAAGCGGCGCCACCTTTCGGTTTTGATCTCGCTCATCTCTTAGACGTATGTCATCCAAAAGGCGCCCGATTTTAACATCAAAGCCCTTTTCTTTCAACTGATTAAATCGTCTTTGCGCCCTTTCTTCGGCGCTAGCGGTTAAAAATATTTTAATGGGTGCATCGGTAAATACCACAGTGCCCATATCACGGCCGTCGGCTACTAAACCTGGCGTTACTTTAAAGGCACGTTGGCGACGCAACAAAGCTTCTCGTACCCGAGGGAATGCTGCTACTTGGGACGCAAGAGCACCTATTTCTTCCGTGCGGATTGCTGTTGAAACGTCTTCGCCTTCTAAAATAACTTTACCTTCACCATCGCCACTGATTTGAAACTGTACATCCAAGTAAGCCGCCACAGGCAATAAAGATTCTTCATCATCAGCACTTAAGTTATGGTGTTGTGCGGCCACAGCCAGTACGCGATAAATAGCACCACTGTCTAATAAATGCCAACCGAGCTGTTCGGCGACAATACGGGCAACAGTGCCTTTACCCGCCCCACTTGGTCCATCAATTGTAATTACAGGGATTTGTTCGTTCATTACTTCTTCCTAACTGATTGCTAACACGACGTGGCATTAGCTACTTGGGATTAGTTTCAATCCCACTTGATTTGCTAAGGTGACAAAATTTGGAAACGAGGTCGCCACATTGTCACATTCTAAAATTTTTATTTCGCCAGTGGCTCTCAATGAGCCAATAGCAAATGACATAGCGATGCGATGGTCGTCATAACTTTCAACCGTGCCTGAGGTTAACTGACCGCCGGTAATATCAATGCCGTCATGGTAGACCGTACAATCGATGCCAAGTTCAACTAATCCATCGGCCATAGCTTGAATACGGTCACTTTCTTTGACACGCAGTTCCTCTGCGCCCCTTAATCGCGTGATGCCGTTTGCACAAGCTGCAGCAATAAATATTGCCGGAAACTCGTCTATAGCAAGCGGAACATCGCGTTCATCGATATCTATACCCTTAAGCGGCGAGGATGATACCACAAGATCGGCTACCGGTTCACCTCCTGCGAGTCGTTCATTTGTAACAAGTATTTTGCCATTCATTTGCTGCAAAATATTG
Source organism: Cognaticolwellia sp. (assembly GCA_049614565.1). Classification (GTDB taxonomy): domain Bacteria; phylum Pseudomonadota; class Gammaproteobacteria; order Enterobacterales; family Alteromonadaceae; genus Cognaticolwellia. The sequence goes on from JBMZDW010000037.1 coordinate 20,841, forward strand.
ATCGCGCCGATACGAGTTGGATTCATACCGACATTGCGAATGGTGATCTGCCCAGCTTTGGCGATTAAACCCGCCACCATAAAAAAGGTTGCTGAAGAAATATCGCCCGGTATTTGAATATCGCACGCGCTTAAGGTGTGTCCACCTGCAATCGATATTTTCTTACCTTGCGGCGTTTCCTCTGATTTAACCGGGTAACCAAATGCCGTTAACATACGTTCGGTATGATCGCGCGTAATGCCAGGCTCGGTCACTGACGTTATGCCATTAGCATACAGACCTGCCAACAACAGACATGATTTCACTTGTGCGCTGGCCATGGGTAATTGATAGTCAATCGCGGTCAATTTTTCCGTTGAGGCTAAACCGGCACACACCACCGGCGGTGTGCCATCACTGGCTGCTGAAATATTAGCGCCCATCAGCTTTAAGGGCGTGATCACGCGCGCCATAGGACGTTTATTTAACGAGTTATCACCCGCCATACGCGTTGCAAATGTTTGTCCAGCTAAAATTCCCGATAATAATCTAATGGATGTGCCTGAGTTACCAATATCTAATAAGCCTTCTGGTTGGCTCAGACCATGTAAACCTTTACCGTACACTGTGACATTTTGTTCGCTATCTGGCCCTTCAATTTTGATGCCCATAGCTTTAAAGGTATTCATGGTTGCCAAGCAGTCTTGGCCCGGTAAAAAACCGCTAATACGCGTGGTACCTTCAGCGAGTGCGCCAAACATAATGGAGCGATGAGAGCAGGACTTATCGCCCGGCACTATGATATCGCCACTAACACTATGACCGGGTTGCGCTGTGATGATTAACATGTTTTTGTCTTGTTCTTCGACAGTTGAATTTGACATCTTTATTCCAATTAAATTTGTTTACGCTCTGAGTAGAAAATTAACCAAACAGTTAGTGTTGCTTGGCAAACGCGTCCATAAAATCTATCAAAGCTCGTACGCCTTCAATTGGCATAGCGTTATATATGCTCGCGCGCATACCACCAACCGAGCGATGGCCTTTAAGTGCGGTTAAGCCTTTAGCCTCTGCCTGAGCTAAAAATTCAGCTGACAAGCTATCATCGGTTAACCAAAAAGGAATATTCATCAAGCTTCTATTTTCTGGGGCTATGGTATTTTTATAAAATGCATTGTTATCAATATATCGATAGAGCAACTGCGCTTTTTGTTGGTTAATTTTTTCAATCGCACTAACACCACCTTGAGCGAGCAACCAGTCAAAAACTAAACCTGACAAGTACCATGCATAAGTTGGCGGCGTATTGTACATAGAGCCATTTTTCGCCAAGACCTGATAATTCATAATGGACGGTGTATCAGCATGGGCGTTGCCAAGTAAATCTTCTCGCACTATCACTAAGGTTAAACCCGATGGGCCAATATTTTTTTGTGCACCGGCATAAATCAGTCCAAATTGATTAACATCAAAATGACGTGACAAAATAGTCGATGACATATCCGCTACCAAGGGAATATCGCCGGTATTAGGTACTTGAAAAATTTCAATACCATCAACGGTTTCATTCGGACAATAGTGCACATAAGCAGCGTCTGAGCTGATCGGCCATTCATCATTTGGTTTCACACGTTGAATACCATCAATAGTATCTATAGCATTGATAACGTTAATATCGCCGTATTGTTTCGCTTCTTCTGCGGCAGCCTTTGACCATGCTCCAGTGACGATATAATCGGCTTTTTCAGACGAGCCTAACAAGTTTAACGCCACCGCTGAGAACTGGCCCCGGCCACCACCATGACAAAATAGGACTTTATAATTTTCGGGTATCGCCATCAGTGCGCGTAAATCAGCTTCCGCTTTTTCAGCGACGCCAATAAAGGCTTTACTGCGATGACTCAGCTCCATCACAGAGCTGCCAGTGTCAGCAAAGTTTAAAAACTCACTTCTTGCTTTTGTCATCACCTCAACGGGTAACATGGCAGGACCTGCACAAAAATTATAAATACTCGACATTTAATTTCTCACCCTTTTTCAATTAACTCGGACAAAATCAGCTCATAAAAAAAGGCGGTAAGCACCGCCTTTTTATCAATTACTAACGGTTACTCTGGACTATCATCATTGCTGAGTGCTGAGCCTTGGCTGTCACTTTCAACATTAGTTGTAATAGATTCACCTGCTAGCGCTGATGTAGACGCCGTTTCGCCGTCTTCACCTTCTTCAAAGCTCTCGCTTTCTTCGATTTCATCGATACGTTGAAGGGCAACCACATGTTCACCTTCGATGGTACGAATAATACGAACACCTTGGGTATTACGGCCAATAACACTGACTTCATTGACACGAGTACGTACTAAGGTACCGTTATCGGTGATCAGCATGATCTCGTCTTGGTCTTCAACTTGTACTGCGCCAACCACAGGGCCATTACGATCACTGACTTTAATTGATACCACGCCTTTAGTCGCACGGCTCTTAGCCGGATACTCGTCAAGTGCCGTTCGTTTACCATAACCGTTTTCTGTGATGGTCAGTATTGGGCCATCATTTTTCGGCACAATAAGGGAGACTACTTTTTGCTCGCCCTCTAATTTAATGCCTCGAACACCGGTACCGGTACGGCCAATAGGTTTTAATGCCCATTGCTCTAGGCCGGTTTCAGGATCAATCTTGATCTCTCCGGTTTCACTGTCACGTTTTTTCTCATTAAAACGCACCACTTTACCAGCGTCCGAGAACAGCATAATGTCATTAGTACCGTCCGTAATATCAACACCAATTAAGGTATCGTCATCACGTAAGTTCAAGGCAATAATACCGTTTGCACGTTGATTTTTATAAGCGGTTAACGCAGTTTTCTTCACGGTACCGGATGCGGTTGCCATGATGATAAATTTGTCTTCTTCATATTCACGTACCGGCAAAATAGCCGTGATACGCTCGTCTTCTTCCAGCGGTAAAATATTAACAATTGGACGACCACGTGACGTACGACTCGCCAATGGTAATTGAAATACTTTTAACCAATAGAGTTTACCGCGATTTGAGAAACATAAAATCGTGTCATGGGTATTGGCAATCAACAAACGTTCAATGAAGTCTTCTTCTTTCATTTTGGTTGCAGCTTTCCCTTTACCACCACGGCGTTGCGCTTGATAATCGCTTAATACTTGGTATTTAACATACCCTTCGTGTGAAAGTGTTACCACCACGTCTTCTTCACTGATCAAGTCTTCCATTGATAAATCATGTGAAGCATTGGTAATTTCGGTACGACGTTCATCACCAAAGTCATCACGGATCACTTCTAATTCTTCACGAATAACTTCCATCAGGCGGGCTGGTGTTGCCAGAATATGTAGTAATTCAGCAATAAGATCTAATAAGGCTTTGTATTCGTTTAAAATTTTCTCATGTTCTAGCCCTGTTAACTTATGTAAACGTAAGTCTAGAATAGCTTGAGCTTGTTGTACGGTTAAAAAATATTGACCGTCACGAATACCAAATTCGGCTTCAACCCATTCCGGGCGTGCGGCATCGTCACCGGCAGCTGCAAGCATGTCAGCAACATGGCCTAAGTCCCAACCTCGCGCTAATAACTGCTCTTTCGCTTCGCTTGGCGTTGGAGAGTTTTTGATCAACTCAATGATCGGATCAATATTGGCTAGGGCAATCGACAAACCTTCAAGTAAATGTGCGCGCTCACGCGCTTTGCGCAATTCAAAAATGGTTCGACGTGTTACCACTTCACGACGATGCAAGATAAAGGCATCAAGCATTTCACGTAAGTTGAACAGTTTTGGCTGACCATTAGTCAATGCCACCATATTCAAGCCAAAAGACACTTGCATTTGCGTCAGCTTATATAAGTTATTTAAAATAACTTCACCAACTTCGCCGCGTTTCACTTCAATCACCATACGCATGCCGTCTTTATCCGACTCATCACGTAAGGCAGAAATACCTTCTAAGCGTTTTTCTTTCACCAAGTCAGCCATTTTTTCAATCAAACGGGCTTTGTTTACTTGATACGGAAGCTCATGAACAACAATGGTTTCTTTGCCAGACTTTTCATCAACTTCGATTTCAGCACGAGCACGAATTTTTATCTTACCACGCCCGGTTTTATACGCTTCTTGAATACCGGCGCGACCACTAATAATACCGGCAGTTGGAAAGTCGGGTCCTGGAATATGCTCTAATAATTCTTCAAAACTAATATCGCCATTATCAATTATGGCTAAACAACCATTGATAACTTCCGTTAAATTATGCGGCGGAATATTGGTGGCCATACCGACGGCAATACCGGAGCTACCATTAACCAGTAGCGCAGGAATACGGGTTGGCATAACAGCAGGGATCATTTCAGTGCCGTCATAGTTCGGCACAAAATCAACGGTTTCTTTATCTAAATCGGCCAAAATAGAATGGGCAATTTTCGCCATTCTAATTTCGGTATAACGCATCGCCGCCGCAGAGTCACCATCAACTGAACCAAAGTTACCTTGGCCGTCAACAAGCATGTAACGTAGTGAGAAAGGCTGCGCCATGCGAACAATAGTGTCGTATACAGCGGTATCACCATGCGGATGATACTTACCGATAACATCACCAACAACACGTGCTGATTTTTTATACGGCTTATTAAAGTCGTTACCTAACACGTTCATCGCAAAAAGTACGCGACGGTGGACTGGTTTTAAGCCATCACGCACATCCGGTAATGCACGACCTACGATTACACTCATAGCGTAATCTAAATAGGAGCTTTTTAGCTCATCCTCAATATTGACAGGAGCAATATTATTCGCCAAATCGGTCATAAATTGATGGTATCCCTTAAGGTAAATCTAATTCAGAAAATTTCGAAATTATTATTTTTAATTAACACAGCATACTAACATAAATAATTGTTATGCCCTACCGCTTTATATTGATTCATTTTGCCGTTAAAAGGCTAAAGTTTCAAGTAGCGCTATAATATTGACTAATTTATTAGTATTAGTTTGATTTTAAAGATATTTACTAATATTTTTTTGGCTCTATTTGCGTTAGTTGTTGATCTCTGAATTTGTACTATAATTA
>JBMZDW010000038.1:0-25835 GCA_049614565.1 Cognaticolwellia sp.
GATAGTTTAAAATTTGGCTGTAAAACTTTGTTTTTACTCACGGGATGATTTCAACTCATGGAATTGCTTGTGATACAATGTCGCTTATTATATCTGTTATAGGGTACAGGATGAAAGTAGATATTCCCGCTTTTGAAAAAGCGCGTGTTTTAGTGGTTGGTGATATCATGTTAGATCGCTATTGGCATGGGCCAACACAGCGTATTTCACCTGAGGCGCCTGTGCCTGTTGTGAAAATTCAACAAGATGAAGATCGCCCCGGCGGCGCGGCTAATGTCGCGTTAAATATTGCCTCGCTTAATGGGCAAGTGACATTACTGGGTATTACCGGCAGTGATGAAGCCTCGCTGATCCTGCAAACGCATTTGTCCGCTATGGATATTGCTTGTCAATTTATTGAATCGCCGAACCATCCTACCATCACTAAACTGCGGGTGTTGAGTCGAAATCAGCAATTATTGCGTTTAGATTTTGAAGAATCATTTGCCGATGTCAACAAAGATGAATTGGTTGAACAAACGCAAGCCTTAGTGGCGCAGCATGATCTTTTGTTATTGTCCGACTACAACAAGGGCACATTGTCCGAGGTACAAGCCTTGATCAAAGCGGCAAAAGCGCAAAATGTCCCGGTATTGGTTGATCCAAAAGGCACAGACTTTTCTCGTTATCGTGGTGCAACCTTGCTTACACCGAATTTAGCGGAATTTGAAGCTGTGGTTGGGCATTGTAAAAGCGAAGCAGACATCGTCAGTAAAGGCCAAGCGCTACTCAAAGAACTGGATTTGACCGCGATGCTAGTCACGCGCAGTGAACAAGGTATGACCTTGCTACGCCACGATCACGAAGAATTTCATTTACCGACCCAAGCGAAAGAAGTTTATGATGTTACTGGCGCTGGCGATACGGTAATAGCCACCTTAGCATTAGCTATTGCAGCAAAAGCAGAGTTTACTCAAGCCAGTGCTTTAGCCAATATTGCTGCCGGTATTGTGGTCGGAAAACTAGGTACGTCTACGGTAAGTGAAGCCGAGTTAACGGCAGAATTAGCTTCAGGGCAAGAAAGCGGTTTTGGCTTGATGTCAGAAGAGCAGTTAAAAATTGCCGTTGAATTGGCACAGGCGCGTGGCGAGAAAATTGTCATGACCAACGGCTGTTTTGATATTTTGCATGCCGGCCACGTTTCGTATTTAACGAATGCCCGTACCTTAGGGAGCCGCTTAATTGTTGCGGTCAATGACGATGCGTCAGTGACGCGCTTAAAAGGGCCAGGTCGGCCGGTAAACCCGGTTGATCGTCGTATGGCCGTATTGGCTGGTTTAGGCGCGGTTGATTGGGTAGTGCCATTTAGTGAAGATACCCCGCAACGCTTAATTGCTAATATTTTACCGAACACCTTAGTTAAAGGCGGCGATTATAAAGTGGCTGATATTGCCGGTGGTAAAGAAGTGATCGCCGCTGGTGGTGACGTACAAGTGCTAAATTTTGAAGATGGTATTTCTACCACCAAAATCATTAATGCTATTAAACAAGAAGATTAACAGAGTTGACTATGCACTTGAATCAAAAGGTGAATTTCTAGATTTAATGAATGCTTGTAGGTCGGCATTCATGTGGTCAACTTGACGGGGGTAAAGCCCGATCTACGTGATAATTAACTGCATAGGCATTAGTAATGAAAAGGCGCTTAATAGTGCCTTTTTCGATCATCAACTCTTGGAAAACCAGCTCGTCACTTAACGTTTGATACCTTGTAAGTCGGCATTCATGCCGTCAACGTGCCCCTTTTATTTTAAGGGCTATAGCCCGAATTACATTATAACTAACCGCTTAGTTATGCTTTTAAAGGCATAAAAAAAACAGCATAAATGCTGCTTTTTTCATTCTTATCTAAGCTTAATTGAGACTAACTTTTTACCATCAAGCCTTGATTAATATCTTTTAAATCTTGCTCGGTAATTGTACCGCCAGCACGTTTTAGCGCTAACACGTTTTGAATATAATCATAACGAGTAGACGATAAATTACGTTTGGCGTTGTATAAGTTTCGTGTGCTATTTAACACATCAACAATAGTACGGGTACCCACTTCAAAACCTGCTTCCGTGGCTTTTAACGCACTTTCCGCACTGACAACCGCTTGCTCTAATGACTTAATGGCTGAGACTGCGGCAATAACCGTGTTGTAGGCATTACGCGTGTTACGAACAACATTGCGATGCGATTGCGCCATATCTTGACTGGCGGCAACATAATTACTTTGCGCTTGACGAACGCCACTGGTAATTGCGCCACCAGAATAAATTGGCACCGTTAAGGTTACACCTACAGAGTGACTATCTAGTGTTGGTGGGTTGCCACCTGACACAGAAGTATTATCATTAGAAGCGTTCAATCTACCGCTTAAGTCAAGTGAGGGGTAGTGACCTGATCTAGCAATGTTAATGTTTTCTTTCGCAATATCGAGGTTGATTTTTTGTGCGATTAAATCCAAGTTTTTAGCCTCTGCCGTTTGTTGCCACTCGTTGGCGCTGTCAGGTGATGGGCGCGAGGTAGCAAAACGCTCAGTATTTAAAATATTTAAGTCACGTGGGTAAACGTTGGTAATTACGCGCAAGGCTTCTTCGGTGTTAAATACGTTGTTTTCTGCCCTAATTTCACTGGTTACCGCATTGTCATATTGCGCTTGCGCTTCATGTACATCGGTAATCGCTGTTAAACCAACCGAAAATCTTTGTTTGGTTTGCTCTAATTGACGTTCAATCGCGGTTTTCTCGGCAATGGAGAATTCCAAATCATCTTTAGCACTTAACACACTAAAATAAGCTTGAGTAACACGAATAATTAAATCTTGCTTTGCCACTTGGTAAGAAATATCACTTTGGTGTGCTAGCTTTTTAGCATTATCTAACCGTAACCAAGTTGCATGACGATACAACTCCATATTCAGGCTGGCACCATAGCTAAAGTTATCATTATCTGCACTGCGAACATTGTTACCATCGAAACGCTCATTGTCACTGGTGGTAAATGATGCTGAACCATTAATTTGTGGTAACAATACCGAGCGCGCTTGTTCAATGCCCTCTGTTGTTGCTAAAAATTGCGCATGGGCTTTCAAAACAACCGGATCATTGGCTTGTGCTTGCTGATATACGGATAATAGGTCTTCGGCATTAACTAAAGCGCTGCTTGTAGCACAGGCAAGGCCAATAAATAATGCGGTGATTGTTTGTTTCATCTTGGAGCGATTCCTTTAATATTGAACTTGCTATTATTTTTCTAATTGTAACTATCTTAACGTGAATAAGGAATTAGCTAAATAAAATAAGTGTTTACCAACGTATTCTAGTGTAACAAAATGTTAAGTGCTAGGGTACGAAAAAAACAGCGTTAAGGACGTGTCTATGAAGCAAACAAAAACATCGCTGCTGCGTTTTACTCTCGATGATGTCGAGGTAGTTGAAAAAATTAGAAAGTATCAGGGCTTTTTTGCCCTTGATGAATATAAATTTCGTCATAAACTCTATCGCGGAGGCTATAGCGAGCTACTGACTCGTGAGGTCTTTGAACGCGGCGATGCCGTCGCTTTGTTGCCATATGATCCGGTAACTGATTCTGTGGTGCTGATAGAACAGTTTCGCCCCGGCGCACTTCGCAGTCAAACCGGTCCATGGCAACTAGAACTAATTGCTGGTATGTTTTCAGCTAATGAAGCGCCGCTTGATGTCGCGATACGAGAGGCAAAAGAAGAGGCCAACTTAGAGGTAATGCCTGAAAATGTCATTAAAGTGATGGATTATCTGTCAAGCTCAGGCGGCATGAGTGAATGTATTCACCTGTATTGCGCTAGCATTAATAGCGAGAATATTTCCGGTGTTTTTGGCCTTCCAGACGAAGGCGAAGATATATTAGTGCATGTCGTTAAGCGTAAAGAAGCGAACAAATTACTGGCACAGGGAAAGATCCCTAATGCTGCGACGATAATTGCGCTACAATGGTTAGCGTTAAATCTTGATCAGTTTACGGTGAGCTAACAAAGAATGTCAGTTGTAGCGAAAAAATATCGTCCCCATTTGCCAACATTAATGACCCTATGCGAGGTTAATTATATGTTGTTGCTGCGCGTGCTTGCCGACAAAGAGCAGGTTGGCGAGCAAAGGTGTTTTTTTATCTCTGATTTTTTGAGTTATCGAGTACAAGTCAACGAAGTGACAAAATACACCACATTACTGACCATCAACCAAGAAGCGAATATTGACGGTTACAACTTAACGGCCTTGTTTCGCCCGAAGATGGTGGTGCGATTGTATCATGATGCGCGCATGGCTGACGTGATCAGCAATCAAGATGTCCAACAGATAAAGCCGCGTTATGACTACCCCAATCGGCAAATGCATTTACCGGATGAAAAACAGCAAATAAACTTCTTTTTAAAAGAATGGTTACAGCTGTGTTTACAATTAGGGCAAGTACATTTTGATATCGGTCAGCATCATTAAATTAATGTTTAGGCTATTAAACCTCTAAGAAATTATGTCAAAAAAAATCACCATAGCGCAAATTAGCGACTGCCATTTATTTGCCGATCCAGAGGGATTGCATCATCAAGCCAATGTATACCAAAATTTAAAAAAAGTCTTGTTGGCGATTAAACAACAGCCGTTGCTTGATGCGATTATTTTTACCGGTGATTTAACGCAAGATCATAGCCCAAACTCGTATCAGTTATTCGTTAAAGTGTTTGACGAGTGTGAAATAACCTTACCGGTGTATTACCTTGCGGGTAATCATGACGAACCGTTATTGCTTCAACAATATTTATCATCGGCACCGTTTCGCCATGAGAAAATAATTGAACTTAAAAATTGGCAAGTACTGTTAATGGACAGTAAAAGTACCACGCCCGCTGGCGAAGTTAGCGAACAACAAATAGCTCGCACCGCTGATATGATTAAGGCCGATAAATCGCAGCTGATATTGATGCATCATCACCCGATTGAAGTCGGCTTTTTTATTGATCAACACGGGTTAATTAATCAGGCAGGGTTTCAACAATTTTTAGCCCAGTATCCGTCAATTGCAGCTGTTGCCTGTGGCCATGTTCACCAAGCGTTAACCCTGTCAATGCCCTTGCCAGAGAGAAGCCTTAACGTTTATACCTGTCCAGCAACCTCAATTCAGTTCGATCGCCACAGTGCAACCGTAAAAGCCAACGGTCAACCGCCAGGCTACCGTTTATTCACTTTGGCTGAAAAAGCAGGCATTGAAAGTCAGGTGATTTTTGTTTAAAAAAGGAGTCACTCACCATGGTGAATGTGTTATATATTCATGGCTTTAATTCATCGCCACAATCGATGAAAGCGGAATTAACCCAGCATTTTTTTGCAAAAAAATGCCCAGAAGTTAACTTTATCTGCCCACAAATTGCGTCCTCACCCAATGCTGCTATTGACCAACTTGAAACCATTATCGCTGGTGCGCCCAAGGCTAGGTGGTTATTTATCGGCTCATCGTTAGGCGGGTATTTTGCGACATATTTAGCAGAAAAATATCACACATTGGCGGCACTTATTAACCCCGCGGTTCGTCCGTATCAGTTATTAAGTGATTATTTAGGTGAACAAATTAATCCATACACCCAAGAGTGCTACCAGATAAAAGCACAGCATATAGATGATTTAAAAGCGCTAGAGCAGAAAAATATTTCCAAAAATAATTACTTGGTCATGGTACAAACCGGCGATGAAGTGTTAGATTACCAACAAGCAGCGAAAAAATATCAACAGTGCCAATTAATTGTCCAACAAGGCGGCGATCACAGCTTTGTCAATTATGCCGAGCAATTGCCCGGCATTAAGCAGTTTTTTGCGCTGTAAGCAAAAGATCAACAGACCCTAACAATAAATATCAGAAAGCGTTATGAGCGAACAATATAATTCCGACTCCATTGAGGTCTTAAGTGGCCTAGACCCAGTACGTCACCGTCCGGGCATGTACACCGATACTAACCGTCCTAATCATTTAGGTCAGGAAGTTATCGACAACTCTGTTGATGAAGCATTAGCAGGGCATGCGCAAAATATACTGGTGGTGCTTGATAAAGACCAATCATTAGAAGTGATCGACGATGGTCGAGGTATGCCGATAGATATTCACCCAGAAGAAGGCGTGTCGGGTGTCGAACTTATCTTTTGTAAGTTGCATGCCGGTGGCAAATTTTCCAATAAAAACTATCAATTTTCTGGTGGTCTCCACGGTGTGGGTATTTCTGTGGTCAATGCGCTATCAACCCGAGTTGATGTAGCCGTGCGACGGGATAGTAAAGTGTTTGAAATGGCCTTTGAACATGGTCATAAAGTTGAAGAGTTACGTGAAACTGGCACGGTAGGTCGTCGCAATACTGGCACGCGGGTAAAATTTTGGCCGGACGCAAAATATTTTGACTCGGCGAAGTTTTCAGCCCGACGTTTAGTGCACTTATTAAAAGCGAAAGCGGTACTTTGCCCCGGCTTGACCATTAAATTTCACGATAAAAATGAAGATAAAAAATATCAGTGGTGCTACGAAGACGGCTTAGTAGACTATTTAAAAGAGTCAGTTAAAAGCTACGAAAGCTTGCCTGAGCAGCCCTTTGTTGGCAGCTTTAGTTCTCAACATGAGGCGGCTGATTGGGCGGTAACTTGGTTACCCGAAGGGGGCGAGTCGGTTGGTGAAAGCTATGTTAACTTAATTCCAACCGTGCAAGGCGGCACACATGTTAACGGTTTACGCCAAGGTTTGCTGGAATCGATGCGCGAATTTTGTGAGTTTCGAAACTTGATCCCACGCGGAGTCAAATTAACCCCAGATGATATTTGGGATAAATGTTCTTATATTCTGTCGGTGAAAATGGAAGATCCACAATTTGCCGGTCAAACCAAAGAAAGGTTATCGTCACGTCAATGCGCGGCATTTGTTACCGGTGTGGTGAAAGACTCATTTAGCTTGTGGTTGAATGAACATACAGAGATTGCCGAGGCGCTTGCTGAGCTGTGTATTGCCAATGCCCAACGTCGCTTGCGTGCCAGCAAAAAAATTATTCGTAAAAAAGTCACCCAAGGACCAGCACTTCCGGGCAAATTAACCGATTGTGGTAGCCAAGACAATACCAAAACAGAACTGTTTTTGGTGGAAGGTGACTCCGCTGGCGGTAGTGCAAAACAAGCACGCGATCGCGAAATTCAAGCGATAATGCCACTGCGGGGTAAGATCTTAAATACCTGGGAAGTTGATTCTGGGCAAATTCTCGCCTCACAAGAAGTGCACGATATTTCCGTCGCTTTAGGTATTGACCCCGACACCGATGATTTATCAGGGTTACGCTACGGTAAAATTTGTATTCTTGCCGATGCCGACTCGGATGGTTTACATATTGCCACCTTATTGTGTGCCTTGTTTACCCAGCACTTTCTACCTTTAGTACAAGCGGGCCATGTTTATGTTGCTATGCCGCCCTTGTACCGTATTGATGTTGGCAAAGAAGTGTTTTATGCCCTTGACGAAGCGGAAAAAGACGGCATTTTAGATCGCATTGAAGCGGAGAAAAAACGCGGTAAAGTTAATGTGCAGCGCTTTAAAGGTTTAGGTGAAATGAACCCGCTACAATTGCGTGAAACGACGATGGATTCAAACACCCGCCGCTTGGTGCAACTTACCGTTGACGAGCATAGTGATACCATGGAACTGATGGATATGTTGCTATCGAAAAAGCGCAGTGGGGACCGCAAAGAGTGGTTACAATCTAAAGGAGACATGGTTGAGCTTGCGTAACCAATTTCTTCGTTTTTATAAGAGAAACTTATGATAGAGCATCGGCGTTTACGTAGCATCTGCCATGCCTCTATTGGCACCAGTGATCTTGCGCGTGCGCGCGATTTTTATACGCCAGTATTAGCAACATTGGCCATTGAGCTCGTTAGTGAATATGACCACGCTGTCGCGTATGGCAAGGGTTATCCTGAATTTTGGGTACAGCAACCCTTTGACCAACAGCCGGCAACCTCTGGCAATGGCGTGCATTTTGGCTTTGTGGCATTAAGCAAACAACAAGTCGATGCATTTTATCATTGTGCATTGACCTTAGGTGGGCGCTGTAATGGTGCCCCTGCCGCAAGGCCTGAATATGGCAAGCCATATTATGGTTGTTTTATTATCGACCCTGATGGTCATAAAATAGAAGCAAGCTATTGGCACCTTGAGGAAAATAGCTAAGGTAACCGTTGTGAACTCAACTTACCTCACTATTTCTTTCACTATTGAAATAACAGTTTATTAATTATGGGCATTCGTTTTATACTGTCAGTTAGTTTAACCGTTTAGGTTATGGGGCGCGGAATTTGTTGAAAAGCTATCTAAAATTTTCCTTTCTACATAGCGCCCCGACTTTCCTTTTTTTATTGTTAATATCTTGTAAATCCTACGCTTTGCAGCCCCTGGCTAATAGCGACTTTAGTGCACTATTAATGCGTGCTGAGCAGCTAGCTGATCGTGACCCCAAAGCCGCGTTATTGCTATTAAATGCCCAGCAAACTCAGCTAAGTTCGCAACCGCTGTCCAATCAAGTTAATTATTATCGCATACAGGCGTCAGCCTATTCAGATCAAGCACTTTTTAGTTTAAGTGATGCCGCCGCTGAGCAAGGGTTAGTACTGGCTAAACAAATGAATAACCCAAGCATTTATATTGCTGAGCTGGCCTATACAAAAGGATTTTCGTTAGAAAGCTTAGGTGATTTTGACACGGCTTTTGAATATTATCAAAACGGCTTAGACGTAGCGCGCTCGATGAACGATGAAAAGCTTATTGCGCAGGGCCTGATCAATATCGGCGCAATATTTTATTTAAGGAATGACTACAAACAGTCATTGATTACCCTAAACCAAGCATTAACCTTGGCACAAACAATAGGCGACGAGGCTCTTTTAGGCGATATTAACAGCGAGCTAGGTATTTTGTATGGTTATATTGGCGAAGACAACCAAGCGAATGATTATTTTCAAAAATCATACCAACATTTTAAAAATGCCGGTAAACATAACTATGCATTAAATAGCTTGCATAATGTTGCAAATAATCATGCTAATGCCAAACGTTATCAGCAAGCGGTTAATGTTTATCGCGTGCTAGAGCGTGAAATACAAGCCAATACCAGTAATGACTTTATTTTAGGTGTATATCGCAATTTGGCTTGGGCACTGTTAAACCAGGACGATAGCGATACAGAAAATGCCTATCGCTATATTTTGTTGGCGGGAGAGTATGTTAAGCAAAGCGAACAATACTTAGTTAAACTGAAGTATGTTATTGATAAAGCTTATATTTTAGAAAAAATGGCACGTTATCAAGAAGCATTAGCTGAGCTTGTACACGCTGAAAAACTGCTTGAAGGTCAAACAAGTGATATCTACGACACGAGTGTCGTTAATGTACTTTTTTTAAGCGCTAAGTTGCATTATGCCTTAGGTCAATACAACAAAGCCTATCAAATACAAACGCAATACTTTGCCAAGTCGATAGCACATAAGCAAGCACGTGAAACCAGTGAAATTGATGAATTAAGGTTGCAATATCAAAGTGCAGCGGCACAACGGCAAAAAGATATATTGGAAAAAGAGCAACGTATTCAGGGCTTACAACTTCAGCAAATGGCCGATGATGCTGAAGCGCGCCAGTTGTTGGTTGCGGTATTGGCCATTTGCTTATTGATATTAGCTTGGTTCTTACATCGGGTGATTAAAGGGCAACGAAATTTATTTAAAGCCACACGTACCGACAGTTTAACCGGTGTGGCAAATCGACGCCGTTTACTTGAGTTGGGTGAACAGTACTTTTTAACCGCCAATGAACATCAGCAAGCGTTTAGCGTTTATATGATTGATATTGATTTTTTTAAACAGATCAACGATAAGTTTGGTCACGGTATTGGTGATAACGCGTTAAAAGAAATTGCTATTTACGGGCAAAGTTTAATGCGTGCCAGTGATGTCTTTGGTCGCTTTGGCGGTGAAGAGTTTATTGCCTTATTACCCCATACCCAGCATAGCGACGCGCTCGATGTTGCACAGCGCCTGCGAGAAAGTATCGAACAGGCCACTTGGCAGACCAAGCAAATACAGCAATTAACCGTGAGTATTGGTATCGCCACCTACCATCAACAAAACTACCGAAATTTTTCTGCTCTGCTCAATGCGGCTGACGAACAATTGCTCAACGCCAAGCACACAGGTCGTAATAAGGTGAGTGCTAATGAGTAGTGATAACTTATGCACGATCGCAGCGCTGTATCTCGTGTTGGTATTTATGCCCGTTTTTGCCAATGCCAACGTCGTTGTCGATAAAACACAGCCTAGTCGTCAAACGGCTAAGGCTAACTTGCCAGTGAAAAACGAAATTTTGCCGATAAGGCAACAAGTCTTATCGCTAAAAATATTAAGTGAGCATAACCCCAATGCCGCGCAGGCTAAATTGTTGGCCTTGCCACCCTTAACACCCGCATTTAATAACGCAGAGCAATACGTATTGTATATCGTTCGCGCCAACGTTGCGCTGGCTGCAGGCGAAAAACAGCAAGCGCTGAATTGGTTAAATAAGGCGGTAAAATCTGAGGCGTTACTGGCTAAAAAACAACTTAATACACCATTATTTTCTTCTGTGTATATAAAGCTTGCCGAGACCTATCAAGCTCAAGGCGAATATAAAAACGCCTTTGATAGTCGCCAACAATACATTACCAAGTATTTTGACTATTTAGCGCAGCAAAAACAGCACCGTGTTCAGCAGTTAGATAACAAATACAGTATTGGCAAAAAACAGGAAGAAAATGAACTGTTAACGCAAAATAGTAAAATAAAACATTATGCGCTAATGCGTGCAGAATCTAAGAAAGAACAACAAATTCGTCATATTATGATTTTTATCGCCGCCGGGTTTGTGCTTATTTTATTAGTGATCCGACAGTATAAAATTCAGCAAGCATTAAATATACTGGCAAAAACTGACCCCTTAACGCAATTGGCCAATCGTCGCTCACTGTTCAATACCGGCAATAGCTATATGAAACAAGCATTAAGCAACAATAGCGAGCTCAGTGTACTTATGCTCGATATTGATCATTTTAAAAGTGTCAATGACAGTTTTGGTCATGACGTTGGCGACAATGCTATTTGTACGGTTGCAAGGCTTGCCAGTGAAACCATGCGTTATCGTGATGTTTTAGCCCGCATTGGCGGCGAAGAGTTTGCCGCTATTTTACCGGACGCTACCTTAGAACAAGCGCGCGCTATCGCTGAGCATATGCGTGAAAAAATACAAGATCAAACCAGTTCTAATCAGCGTAATAACCTGCAAATTACCGTTAGTATTGGTATTGCCAGTATCAAAGAGGTTAATGAAAATTTTGATAGCTTATTACATGCCGCTGATATTGCCATGTACCAAGCCAAAGCCAACGGCCGAAACCAAGTGTGCGGTTACTCTGTCGCGCAAAAAGAAAAAGAAAAATAATCACCATTTCGTGATATTTATCGCCACCTACTATTCTTTCCATCGCCATAATCGGCTAAGCTAACCCTAGCATAATAACAATAAAAGTTGCGCTTTCGCACTTGCCATTCTTCGAACATTTTTAGGAAAATATTTTCATGTCAGATGCAATCGATTTTAGTTTGGACGGTATTGAACAACGACCATTAAGGCAGTTTACCGAAGAAGCTTATTTAAATTATTCGATGTATGTCATTATGGATCGCGCCTTACCGCATATTGGTGACGGGTTAAAACCGGTACAGCGCCGTATTGTTTACGCCATGTCAGAGCTAGGTTTATCTGCACTCGCTAAGTATAAAAAATCGGCCCGTACTGTTGGTGACGTATTGGGTAAATTTCATCCCCATGGTGACTCTGCTTGTTATGAAGCTATGGTGTTAATGGCACAACCGTTTTCATATCGTTATCCGTTAGTCGATGGTCAAGGCAATTGGGGTGCTCCTGACGATCCTAAGTCATTCGCTGCTATGCGTTACACAGAAGCGCGCTTATCAAAATTTAGTGAAGTATTGTTGGCAGAATTGGGCCAAGGTACAGTCGATTGGACGCCAAACTTTGACGGCACCATGAAAGAGCCTAAAACCTTACCTGCACGATTACCGCATATTTTACTGAATGGCATAACCGGCATTGCTGTTGGTATGGCCACTGATATTCCGCCGCATAATGTTAGAGAAGTGGCCAGTGCATGTGTTCACCTTATCGAACAGCCTAAAGCAGAGCTGAGCGATTTACTGGGCATTATTAAAGGGCCTGATTACCCAACTGACGCAGAAATTATTACCCCAAAAGCTGATATTGAAAAAATTTATCAAACCGGTCGCGGTAGCATTAAAATGCGCGCCGTTTACGAACAACTTCATGGTGAAGTGGTTATTACTGCCTTGCCACATCAGGCATCGGGCGGCAAAATATTAGAGCAAATTGCCAATCAAATGCAGGCTAAGAAGTTGCCGATGGTGGTGGATTTACGTGATGAGTCTGATCACGAAAACCCGATCCGTTTGGTGGTGGTGCCACGCTCAAACCGTGTTGATATCGAACAATTAATGCAGCACTTATTTGCCACTACAGATTTAGAAAAGAACTTTCGTGTTAACTTAAACATGATAGGTTTAAACAACAAGCCTGCCGTTAAAGACATTAAATCCATATTGAGTGAATGGCTCGAGTACCGCCGTGAAACCGTGCGCCGCCGATTACAGCATCGATTAGATAAGGTGCTGGCGCGCTTACATATTTTAGATGGTTTATTGGTTGCCTACCTTAATATTGATGAAGTGATCGAAATCATCAGAAACTACGACAACCCGAAAGCCGAGCTGATGTCGCGTTTTGAGTTGTCTGAGCGCCAAGCTGAATCGATTTTAGAAATAAAGCTTCGTCAACTGGCTAAGCTAGAAGAAATTAAAATCCGTGCTGAGCAAGACGAGCTCAACAAAGAACGTGAATATCTCGAGAAAACGCTGGGCTCGAAAGCTCGTATGAATACCGTAATGAAAAAAGAAATACTCGAAGCGGCGGAAAAATATGGCGATGATCGTCGCTCGGTTATTGTTGAACGCAATGAAGCAAAAGCCTTATCTGAAAAAGACCTAATGCCAAGTGAAGCGGTAACGGTTGTGGTATCTGAAAAAGGTTGGGCGCGTTGTGCTAAAGGTCATGATATTGATGCTAAAGCATTAAGTTATAAATCAGGCGACGACTACTTATGCTCGGCCAAAGGGCGCAGTAATCGCCCTGTGGTGGTGATTGACTCATCGGGTCGCGCTTATGCCACCGATGCACATAGTTTACCGACGGCGCGTAGCCAAGGTGAGCCGTTAACGGGTCGCTTTAATTTAGCCAGTGGTGAAAACTTTGAAAAAGTACTGATGGCAGATGATGACAGCCGTTATCTACTCAGTAGTGACGCGGGTTACGGTTTTGTTGCCAGCTTTGCTGATATGGTCAGCCGCAATAAAAATGGTAAGGCGCTATTGAGTTTGTCGCAGGCAGCTAAGGTAATGACACCGAAAGCTATCACCAGTTTTGACACTGAATTAGTGCTGTCAGTAACGTCTGAAGGACGAATGTTAGTATTCCCAATTAAAGATTTACCGGTTTTGAGTAAAGGTAAAGGCAATAAAATTATTAATATTCCGTCGGCGCGCGCAAAAACACGAGAAGAATATGTCACCTTACTGGAGGTGTTACCACCAGAAAGCGCTGTTACCTTACATGCCGGCAAACGTAAATTAACCCTTAAAGCCAGTGATATTGAACATTATCGCGGTGAGCGTGGCCGTCGCGGCAACAAACTGCCCAGAGGCTTACAACGCGTTGATCGCATTGTCGTAGAGCGAGCAACACCGCCAGTAGAGCCGGAAGATTCAACAAGTTAGTCCAGAAAAAGGCGTTAAGGTTAATGCCTTAGCGCCTTTTCTGCATCTGAGGCTCAACTAACTATGTGCTTAATGCCCGCTTAATTTTGTAATGCGCCATTACGCTTAAGTTGCTGAATTAACCCTACAAGCTGGGTTATTTTACGATTAGACAATTGTCGATAGTCGAAGTAGGGGCAAATAATTACTGCTAATTTTTCATTGATGGCAAAGTCTGGGCACAGCCAAGTACAATCGTTACTTAAACCAAGTTGCTCGGCATAGCCTTTACCTAAAATAATGTGCAGCTTTTTGCCCGATTTAAGCGTTGCAAAATTTGGCGGTGAAAACAATAAACATTGCGTGCTGTTTGCTTGTAATAACTGCTTATCTCTTAATTGTTGCCAGCTCGTAAAGACTTGTGGCGTTAGTTCAAAT
Organism: Cognaticolwellia sp.; assembly: GCA_049614565.1. Lineage (GTDB taxonomy): Bacteria > Pseudomonadota > Gammaproteobacteria > Enterobacterales > Alteromonadaceae > Cognaticolwellia. The sequence continues at coordinate 14,385 of JBMZDW010000038.1, forward strand.
ATCAGCTTGGCGTAAACATTAAATATTTTGCGCCAATGATTACCGGTTTCATGACAAATATGTGCGATCTCACCTCGTTCGAGCGGTTTTATCGTTGTCAGGTGTTGGTAAATAGGTAGCGGCGGGCGATTTTTGATATAAAAAATTAGCTCAGCATTGTTGTCACCTAAACCTAGCATACTATTTTGCATTTATATTCTCGATAAAAAGCCAATAAAAAACCCGGTACAATCCGGGTTTTTAGGTGCTTAACTCGTATTACACTAAGTTAAAACTCTTCCAACATGTATTCCAAAGAATCATCAAAAGCCCTAAGGTCTTTTTCAAGTTGAAATTTTTCTTTCAGTTGTTCTATCTCACGCCACTTTCTTTTCTTGTTATTACTTGAACTTGATTTAGGTTGTGTTCCCAAAGAGTCCAATACTTGTTGAAGTTTTTTCATGATATGTCCCTTTTTTATACAACTGCAACTTTTTAATATCACAGATGTAAGTAAAAGAGAAACATTATTTTTACTTTTTAGCCTAAAAATCATGATGTTCAACAACGTTTAACGGCTCATGGCCTGAGCAAAACGACTGTGCTTAAAGGCTATATTAAAGCAAGGCCGCTAACTGTTGCTCAAGCTTTACTTGGTCAATGGTAAAGTTACGAATACCTTCGGCTAACTTTTCGGTTGCCATGGCGTCTTGGTTCATCAGCCATCTAAATTGTGACTCAACAAGTGGCGCTTCGTTTGCTATTGGCGTTTGATCACTAAAAAGTTTTTGCTCAACAGTTGTCGTACTGTTTGCCAACTCGTCCATAAGATTAGGGCTAATGGTGAGGCGATCACAGCCGGCTAACGCAAGTATTTCACCAATACTTCTAAAGCTTGCGCCCATAACCACAGTTTTATAACCTTTTGCTTTGTAATAGTTATAGATGCTAGTTACCGATAATACGCCTGGATCCTCACTGGCAGGATAGTCATTGCGACCGGTGTCTTTTTTATACCAATCTAAAATACGGCCAACAAATGGCGAAATAAGGTAAATGTTGGCTTCGGCACACGCTTGGGCTTGGGCAAAGTTAAACAATAGCGTTAAATTACAGTTAATACCTTCACGTTCTAATTGCTCGGCGGCTTTTATGCCTTCCCATGTTGAGGCAATTTTGATCAATATACGATCATTGCTAATGCCGGCTTCGTTATACATGGCGATAAGTTTATGGGCTTTGGTAATAGAGGCTTGTGTGTCAAACGATAAGCGCGCATCGACTTCGGTTGAAATTCGACCGGGAACTATTTTTAAAATTTCTAAACCAATGAGTACCGACAGTTTATCGGCCGCATCAACAACTTGCTGCTCGGCATTGGCTGACTGTGTTTTTGCCCATGCGACCGCTGTAGTGAGCAAGTGTTGATAATTTGGCAATGCCGCCGCTTTTAGCAGCAAAGAGGGGTTAGTGGTGGCATCTTGCGGTTGAAATTTCGCAATCGCTTCAATATCGCCGGTATCAGCAACCACGGTTGTCATTGCTTTTAGTTGAGAGAGTTGATCTGTCATAACATATCCCTTGAGGTAAATAATATCATCGGGTGATTTGTAGTAAGTTTTGGTGAAATATTACAACGTTTTTCAAGCAATATAGGTCGATATTACTAGGTATCTGTCTTATTCAATTATATTTGTATCAAGTTTTCATAAATTATCAAGTGCGTTAACGAAATAACTAACATTAAACGCGTGATTGCCTGTTATACAGGCTAAAGGCGATGGAATTCTACCGATAAGGTCATTATATTCGTTTTTGCTTATGCTATAGTGGCAAAAATTTTTAACTATGGAGTTGTAAATCATGTTGCTTGTTGTTTCTCCGGCAAAAAACCTTGACTATGAATCCCCACTAGCGACACAACGGTTTTCTCAGCCTGAATTATTGGCGCATAGTGAAGTACTGATGAAAGCGTGCAAAACCTTAAGTCCGGCTGACATTAGCTCATTAATGGGCATTAGTGATAAATTAGCGGGCTTAAACGCCGCCCGTTTTGGTGAATGGGCAACACCTTTTACTCCCGATAATGCTCGCCAAGCGGTATTAGCCTTTAATGGCGATGTATATACCGGTTTAGATGCCAAATCATTCAGTGATGACGACTTTGTGTTTGCTCAGCAGCATATGCGTATTCTCTCTGGCTTATATGGCTTATTGAAACCGTTAGACTTAATGCAAGCGTATCGCTTAGAAATGGGCAAAAAATTAGATAATGAGCGCGGTAGTAATTTATATCAATTTTGGGGCGATATTATCACCGAACATTTAAATGTAGCCTTAGCAGAGCAGGGCGATAATATATTGATCAACCTAGCGTCCAATGAATACTTTAAGTCAGTGAAGAAAAAATCATTAAAAGCTGAAGTGATCACACCGGCCTTTAAAGACTGGAAAAATGGTCAATATAAAATGATCAGCTTTTTTGCCAAGAAAGCGCGCGGTTTAATGGCGCGATACATTATTGAAAACCAAATTACCGATCTTGAAAAGCTTAAAGCCTTTGATGTTGCTGGTTATCAATACTCGCCTGAGTTAAGTAAAAACAATGATTGGGTTTTTACCCGCAAGGAAGCTTAACAACCGCCATTTAACGATGGCGAGTTATTGTTGAGCCTAGATACTTTAGCGTTCGCGCCATATTAGCGTTAAATGATAAATTGTTATGGCGGTACAGGTTATTCAAAAAAGGAAAAGAAAGTTTATGTTAAATGTTAGAACGTGGTCTAAGGCCCTTTGCTCGACCACCTTGTTGTCAACATTGGTTATATCTGGTGGCGTGGCAGCGCAAGAGTGGAAATTCAGTGCGGGATTAGGCTTATATACTAAAAACGCTGCGTGGAAGGAAATTGATTCACAAATCGGCGTAGCGCCACTGATTTCAGCGAGTTATGGTAACTGGCAATTTTTGAAGGATGGTCTCGTCAGTTACAGCGTACTTGATGAAGACGATTTTGGTTTTTCGGTGGGCATTAATGCCCGAGATGGTGGCTATGATAGCAGCAGCTTTTTAGCATCAAAATCATCCGATGCGTTAGTCTTTAACGGCTACAAATCACCCAGTGAAGAAGTCACCATTAAAGTGAATGGCAATTGGCAGTTTTTAGAGTTAAACCTTGAACAAGATGTTTCCGGCCACTCAAAAGGTTTAACCGCTGACTTAGGGGCAAAATTTCCGCTGCTAATGCTAGACAATGGTTTTATCTTAAACGCGAGCGCTACCGTGCACTGGCAAAGTAGTGATTTTGCAAATTACATTTACGGTATTGCCGGTGAACAAATTGACAATAGCCTTGGCCGCACCGCATATAGTTTGGATTCAGTTACCAACTACAGCTTAGGGTTATCGGGTTTTTATAAACTCAATAAAGCGTGGAACCTTATTGCCTCGGTAAATTATACCAAGCTTGATAACGCAGTCTCAGATAGCCCTTTGATTGATAACGATAAGGTGACGGGGACGTTTGTTGGCGCTGTTTATAGCTTCTAATAAAATACTGCTGTAATAGAAACAGCAACAGAGGCCAAAAAAAACCTAAACAGCTGTTTAGGTTTTTTAGTTTTCAGCGCTAAAGTTATGACTGACAGCTACTAGCTAAAGTCTTATTTTTTATTGCGCTTGGCTTGTTTTTTCGCCTTGGCTTTTTTCTGTGCCGCGGTTTTTTTCACTTTCGTTTTTTTAATCGCGACCCGTGCTTCTTTATTTTTTGGTCTTAACTCTTCAATAACACGACGTGGTAAACGTTCTTCTACATAGCGTTCAATTTTGCCAATCACCGCCATATCATGGGCTTCAACCAATGAAATAGCGGTGCCTTTGTTGCCTGCACGTCCAGTGCGGCCAATGCGGTGTAAATAAATATCTGCGGTACGTGGCATATCAAAGTTGATAACATGCGTGATATCGTCAATATCAAGGCCGCGAGCGGCAACGTCGGTTGCCACTAACACGTTTACTGTGCCATTGCGTAAACGCTCAACCGAGGTATTGCGCTTATCTTGTAACATTTTACCTTCAAGCCAAACACAGGGGATATCGTCGCCATATAGCTTGCCAGATAAATACTGTACGGTTTCGCGTTTATTGGCAAATACCACCACGCGTTCTAATTCTGCTTGCTTTAATAGATTGATCAGCAACGCAACTTTATGCTCTTTACTATCCGCTAAATGTAGCCATTGATGAATTTTTGCTTTTTCTTTACGCGAAGGACTCGCCTCTAAAAATACTGGCTCGTTTAGAATATCGCGAGAGAACCGGACGACAGCTGCGCCTTCGAGTGTCGCCGAAAACAGCATGGTTTGTTTACGCCAGCGCGCTTCTGCCACTACGCGATTTATGGTGTCAGCAAAGCCCATATCTAGCATACGATCGGCTTCATCTAAAATTAGAATTTCAATTTCGCGGCTATCAAACTGTTCGGTTTCAATGTATTCCATTAATCGACCCGGTGTTGCCACTAAAATATCGGTGTTACTGGTCAGTATTTCTTTATGGCTGCCGTAATTTACTCCACCGGTGATCACCGCAGATTTAATTTTGGTTAACGCGGTTAGCTTTTGACATTGCTCATGGGTTTGTATGGCCAGTTCACGAGTTGGCGATAAAATAAGTACACGAGGAAAGCCGGGCTTTGAGCGCGGGTAATCCAATAAATGTTGCGCCGCGGGCAATATAAAGGCGGCGGTTTTTCCTGTTCCGGTAGGTGCTGAAGCTAAGACGTCTTTACCTGTCATCGCGACAGGCAAGACTAATTCTTGGATAGACGTTGGCTTTTTAAAGCCGGCATTTTCAACACCGCCTAATAGGGCGGAATCTAGGTCAAACTGCTCAAACATGTGATAATTTTTCTTTGGAGATGAATATGGGCGAATTATAAAGGTAAAAGCCGATTTATCCTAAAGATCTTGTAAAATTTGTTGGTTTATTGTCAGAATTTAATTAACCGGCAAGAATATCTTCAATTTCATTCGTTATTTGCATACACCATTGACGGATACGTTCGTCACTTGCGTCATATTGGTTGTCTTCATCAAGTGCTAAGCCGACAAAATGTTGTTGATCTTCTGTCAGTGCTTTTGAGGCGGCAAAATCATAGCCTTGGTTTGGCCAGTAACCAACCACATAGCCACCTTGGGCAATAACTTGTTCATGTAGCATGCCCAGTGCGTCTTGAAACCAGTCGGTATAACCTATTTGATCGCCCATGCCGTATAACGCAATAATTTTGCCTTCTAAGTCAATGTCGGCAATATCAGGCCATTGCGACTCCCAGTCTTCTTGAATTTCACCATAGTCCCAAGTTGAAATACCTAAAATTAATATCTCGTGTTCGGCCATCGCCGATAACTGTGTATCTTTGATATTAAAAAGCGTGATGTTTTCTTCACCTAATTCCGCTTGAATTTTCTCTGCCGCGATTTCGGTATAACAAGTGGTTGAGCCGTAAAACAATGCGATTTTCATAAGTATTGTACCGTGATTTCGACGAACCACGTGAGGTGGCTGGTGGTTTAAGTTGCGCGATTTTAGCAAACTTTTCGTAAATAAAAAGCTTTCGCAGTTGCTTCAAACGAATATTTTTTCAGGTGAGTTTTCTATTGATAGCGGCGGAGTTATTGCAATTCCAGCGTTTTCACTGTAATTTTAGCTCGCTCAAGGCGGTCTTTGTCGTTATAGAAAATGTATCTAACATCGTCGTAAATATTGTTGGAAAAATGTCTGCTTATCCCCTTATTAAGGTATGGAATTGATTTATGTCTAAAAAGTTTTTATTGCTTGCTGCGCTAAGCGCATTGAGTTTTACTAATAATGTTGTCGCTTATGCTGAGCCAACCACACAGGTGCAAAATAGTGTTATGTTGCCCATAGCACTGTCGCCAGAGCTTACGGCTGTAAAAGCAAAGTTAAGCCAAACTTTAGGATTAACGGTTGCTAGTATCAAGCCCTCGGCCATGGCTGGCATGGTTGAAGTGATCACTGAACAAGGGCTATTTTACGCCAGTGTCGATGGTAACTTTTTATTCCACGGTAAAATGTTTGGTTTAGGTAAAAATGTTACCAACTTAACGGAAGAAAGCTTAGCGCAAGTGCGTGTTGAAGGCATGGTAAAGTTTTCCGACGATATGATTGTTTTTCCTGCTAAAAATGAAAAGCACGTGGTCACGGTATTTACCGATATTACCTGTGGTTATTGCCGTAAAATGCACGACCAAATTGAGGATTATAACGACAAAGGCATCACAATTCGTTACTTAGCCTATCCACGCTCAGGCGTAAAGGATCGCTCAGGTCAACTTTCTCAAGGCTTTAAAGACTTGCGTTCTATCTGGTGTCATGAAGATCCCAATACAGCAATGACGAAAGCAAAAAGTGGTTCAACAGTGGCAGCGCGTATTTGTGATAAGCCGATTGAAGAGGAATTTAATTTTGGTCGCCAAGTCGGTGTAACGGGTACGCCAGCGATAGTATTAGAAGGTGGCATGATGGTGCCAGGCTATCAAGACCCAGATAAATTATTGATGTTGTTAGAAACGGTGCAACGCGGCGGTTAGTGGTTAAATAAATATTTATCGCCAATGGCAAGTTATTCATTTGATGTGAATTGCTTGCCATTTTTGTTTGTAGATATAACCTATATTCTGTAAACGGATTGTATGCGGATATAAAAATAAGAATATGAAAACAGAGAAATTCACTACCGTTATCGTAGTCGCGACAACTACACTCATACTCAATGCCTGCGCAGAGCTTAAGCAGGCCGGCAAAACCATCGGCCATACCACGCGTGATATTACCCGTGAAATTGGCCATGCATCGCGCGATGCCGTGAATGCGGTCGGCAAAGAGTCTAAGAAAGTAGTTAACGCCGTTAAAGATGAGATAAATAACGACTAGCCATTGCTTTTTCCAAGGAAAAAAATCTTCATGCATAAAAATATTACTCGGCGAGAGCAGGTTAGTGATACACACTTACCAAACACACTACATCCAATTATTCGACAAATTTATGCACGCCGCGGTGTCACCAATAAAGAGCAACTTGAATTAACCGCAGCACACTTATGTGCGGTTGACTCTCTAAAAGGTCTGCCGCAAGCATGCGCCATACTTCATGCCGCGTTAGTGGAGGCTAAGAACATTACCATTATTGGTGATTTTGACGCTGACGGCGCTACCAGTACCGCATTAATGATGGAAGCTTTAGCTATGTTGGGCTCGACAAATCATCACTTTTTGGTGCCGAATCGTTTTAAATACGGCTATGGTTTAACGCCTGAGATAGTCGATATTGCCGCCTCACAAGGCGCTCAAGTGCTAGTTACGGTTGATAATGGCATCAGTTGTATTGCCGGTGTAAAAAGAGCGAAAGCACTCGGCTTACAAGTGGTGGTTACTGATCATCATTTACCGGGCGCAAATACTCCACCGGCGGACGCTATTGTTAATCCTAATCAAGTGGGTTGTACTTTTGCTAGTAAATCGCTAGCGGGTGTCGGCGTTGCATTTTATTTGTGCTTAGCATTACGCAAATACTTACGTGAGCAAGACTGGTTTTTACAGCAAAATATTCAAGAGCCTAATATTGCCCAATTACTTGATTTAGTGGCTTTAGGGACAGTGGCCGATGTGGTGTCACTTGACGCCAATAACCGTATTTTAGTGGAGCAAGGCTTAAAGCGCATTCGCGCCGGTGCTACGCGACCGGGTATACAAGCCTTGATTGAAATTGCCGGTAAAAACCAGCAAAAGTTAATCGCCAGCGATTTTGGTTTTGCCTTAGGGCCACGTATTAATGCCGCCGGTCGTTTAGATGATATGGCTTTTGGTATCAATTGTTTACTCGCCAAAGATCTCTCCACGGCAAGAGTGATGGCGGCTAACTTAGATGACTTAAACAAAGCGCGTCGGGAAATCGAGCAAGGCATGCAAGCTGAGGCTGAACAGGTACTGGCGAGCTTACAATTTAGTGAAGATAATTTACCGCACGGCATTAGTTTGTTTCATGGTGATTGGCATCAAGGTGTTATCGGTATCGTTGCCGGGCGCTTAAAAGAAAAATATCACCGACCTAGTATTGTTTTTGCCAAAGCCAGTGATGAAGATGTGAGTAAGACAGATATCAGCAGCGACGAAATTAAAGGCTCAGCGCGTTCAATCCCCGGTTTACATATTCGTGATTTACTGGAATATATCGACAGCCAACATCCCGGTATTATTTTAAAATTCGGCGGTCATGCTATGGCGGCAGGGCTGTCGATTCAAGCCGATAAATTTCAAGAATTTTCAACCTTGTTTGAACAATATGCGCAGCAGTGGCTAAGCAAAGAGGCGTTAACTGGCGTGCTCGCCTCAGACGGTGAACTACTCAGTAACGATATGACATTAACGTTTGCACAAATATTGCGTGACGCTGGGCCATGGGGGCAAAACTTTCCAGAGCCGGTTTTCGACGACGTTTTTACCTTAGTTCAACAGCGTATTGTTGGTGAAAAGCATTTGAAGTTAGTCGTAGAAAAAGATCAGCAACTATTTGACGCCATAGCCTTTAATGTTGATATTAAGCGCTGGCCTGATCATCAAGCCAAGCAAGTTAAACTCGCTTATCGGCTTGATATCAACGAATTTCGCGGCAAACAATCCGTACAATTAATGGTTGAGCAGCTAGACTAATTTTCTCTGTTAGTAAAACAAGATTGCTGGGCGATAAAAATGCAACGTTCCTGATCACGCAAGCGTTTATTTAGTCAGGTAATTAGGCTACAATGCGCGACTGTTTTTTGTTATTTTCTCTTATTCGGCGTAACCGTTAAAAAGTATGTTAGAAGTTAATCCTGTACTCAATAAAATCAAAGAAATTCGCGAACGCACTAATATGCTTCGGGGGTACCTTTGACTATGATCAAAAATCAGAGCGCTTAGTTGAAGTTACGCGTGAATTAGAGTCGGCAGAGGTTTGGAATGATCCAGAACGCGCACAAGCACTTGGTCGTGAACGCGCGGGCTTAGAAGCGGTTGTTGAAACCATTGACGAAATGGACTCAGGCTGTGAGGACATAGAAGGCCTAGTTGAACTTGCGGTTGAAGAAGACGACGAAGAAACCTTTAGCGATGCGCAAGCTGAAGCAAAAAGCTTAGAAGCCAGTTTAGAAAAATTAGAATTTCGCCGCATGTTTTCTGGCGAACACGACGCCAATAATTGCTATTTAGATATTCAGTCGGGCTCTGGTGGTACCGAAGCGCAAGACTGGGCAGAAATGCTAATGCGGATGTATTTACGTTGGGGTGAAGCTAACGGTTACAAAACAGAAGCCATTGAAGTGACCGCTGGTGATGTTGCCGGTATTAAAGGCTGTACCATTAAATACACGGGCGAATATGCTTTTGGCTGGCTACGCACGGAAACCGGTGTTCATCGTTTAGTGCGTAAATCGCCATTTGACTCCAGTGGTCGTCGTCATACCTCATTTGCTTCTGCATTTATTTATCCAGAAATTGACGACAATATTGAAATTGATATTAACCCGGCCGATTTACGTATCGATACTTTCCGTGCCTCGGGTGCGGGTGGTCAGCATGTTAACAAAACTGACTCTGCGATACGTATTACCCATGAGCCAACCGGTGCCGTAGTAGCATGTCAGGCCGATCGCTCACAGCATAAAAACCGCGCCACCGCGATGAAGCTATTAAAAGCTAAATTGTATGAAATGGAAATGCAAAAGCAAAATGAAGGCAAGCAAGAATTAGAAGACGGCAAGTCTGACATTGGCTGGGGCAGTCAAATACGCTCTTACGTATTAGATGACAGCCGGATTAAAGATTTACGCACAGGCGTTGAGAATCGTAACACCCAAGCAGTACTTGACGGCGACTTAAACAAATTTTTAGAAGCTAGTTTAAAATCTGGCTTATAGACAAATTAAATAATTTACATAGTATATTACGTTAAACACGAGACATAAAATGACTGATCAAGCGAACCAAGACGAAAATAAATTGATTGCCGAGCGTCGTGGCAAATTAGCAAAAATTCGAGAAAACTGTCCGGCTAACGGCCACCCAAACAAGTTTGACCGAAAACACTATGCTGCTGATTTACAAGCTGAACACGGTGAAAAAGATAAAGAAACGCTTGAAGCTGAAACAGGCATTTACAGCATTGCGGGTCGTGTGATGGCGAAACGTGGTCCTTTCTTGGTATTGCAAGATATGACAGGTCGCATTCAGGCATACGCACACAAAACCGTGCAAAAAGACATTAAAGAGCGTTGGGGCACGTTAGATATTGGCGATATTGTTGGTGTTACCGGTACTATGCATATGTCTGGCAAAGGTGACTTATACGTTAATATGGATAAATACCAGCTGTTAACAAAATCGCTGCGTCCATTACCCGAAAAATTCCATGGCTTGTCAGACGTTGAAACCAAATATCGCCAGCGTTATGTCGATTTAATTATCAACGAAGACACCCGTAACACCTTTAAAGTGCGTTCGAAAATTGTTGATGGTATTCGCAAGTTCTTAACTGACCGCGACTTTATGGAAGTTGAAACGCCCATGCTGCAAACCATCCCCGGTGGCGCAACAGCAAAACCGTTTGAAACTTTCCACAATGCCTTAGACATTGAAATGTATATGCGTATAGCGCCAGAGCTTTACCTTAAGCGTTTAGTGGTAGGTGGTTTTGAAAAAGTCTTTGAAATTAACCGAAACTTTCGTAACGAAGGTTTATCAACCCGTCATAATCCAGAATTTACCATGATTGAATTCTATCAAGCCTATGCCGATTACAATGACTTGATGAATTTAACCGAAGATATGTTGCGCACCTTAGCTGAAGATGTCATGGGCTCGCCGGTTATTCGCAATACCGTGAAAAATGCTGAAGGTGAAGTAGTAGAAGAGAAGTTCTACGACTTTGGCCAACCGTTTGTACGTTTGTCTATGGTTGATGCCATTATAAAGTACGGCAATGACTTGGATGAAAACGTCTTGCGTAATCCAGAAGATAACTTTGACGCATTAAAAGCCATGGCAAAAGCGGTTGGCGTGAAAGAAACCGACGCTTCAAAAGTGTGGGGTGCGGGTAAGTATATTTGTGAAATTTTTGAAGAAGTTGCCGAGCATATGCTTGACCAACCAACTTTTATCACCGAATATCCGTGGGAAGTTTCACCATTAGCTCGTCGTAACGACACTAACCCATTTATTACCGACCGATTTGAGTTTTTTGTTGGTGGTCGCGAATTAGCCAATGGTTTCTCAGAGCTTAACGATGCTGAAGACCAAGCGGCACGTTTCCAAAACCAAGTGGCAGGTAAAGATGCCGGTGATGATGAAGCCATGCACTTTGACGCTGACTATATTCAAGCCCTTGAATACGGTTTACCACCAACAGCCGGTGAAGG
>JBMZDW010000039.1:0-25267 GCA_049614565.1 Cognaticolwellia sp.
TTGGCCACCTCGGCTAATTTTTGTGTTTGATTGACCGTTTGCTCGGCACCGGTTAATACTTCTTGGCTGGTTGTGGTAATACCGGCGATATTTTCCATCAGCACATTAATGGTAGATGTTTGCTGATCGGTGGCACTGGTTATTTGTGCGTTCAGCTCATTGATCATCGCCAATTGGCTCGTGACCTGCTGTAAACTGTCACTGGCTTGCGTGGCATTTGATACGGTATCTGACGCTTGTTCACGACTAGCCTTCATCACTTTATTCGCCTGCTGACTACCCGATTGCAAGGCGCTGACTAACTGATTTATTTCACTGGTTGCGGTTTGTGTACGCTGTGCTAAGGTTCTTACTTCATCAGCAACAACCGCAAAACCTCGACCTTGCTCGCCAGCACGCGCCGCTTCAATAGCAGCATTAAGTGCCAGTAAATTAGTTTGTTCGGCAATACCATCTATGGTACTGACAATACCGCCAATACTTTCGCTACGCTCCGACAGGTCAGCAATAACCTCGTTAGCATCATTAACATTTTCTGACAATGACTGAATTGCCGCTAAGGTTTTTTGCATTTTCTCATAACCGTCAGTAATCCCTAAGGTAATTTCTTGTGTGGTACTGGCGGTATGACTTGCCCGCTCGGCCACTTCACAGCTCACTTGTGTTAAACCATCGATGCCTTGTGACATATCATCAATACTTTGCTGCTGGGTAAAAATATTATTTTGCGCTTGTTCGGCAATGGTTTGCGTTGATTTGGAATGAAAGTCAACGTTATTAGCTTGCTGCTGAATGTTTTGCAGCGTCGATTGAATCACTTGATGTAAAGTTTTAATACTGGACGACAATTGGGCAATTTCATATTTCGCGACACTGGTTTTCCAACCGCCCAATTTTCCGTGCGTGAGCTTTTCTGCCATTTGCTGAGTATTCTCTGTTAACTGGGCAATCGGGCGCGTAACATTACGGTACAAGAAAAAGTAAACCACAGTGATCACCAAGGCGAGAATAATAAACACTAAACCACTCATTTTTACCGCCCAGCTGGTTGCTTGGCTCATTTTTGCTTGAATATTGGTCACCACAGATAAACCACCTAGTACCTTGGCGCTGGTCGTGGGCATACTGTGACAATTGGCACACCCGTCATGCATATTACTCATCAACGGAATAGCAATTTTATAATAATCATTATCAAGGCTGACGATGGCATCGAGCTCACCGCGGGAAAAACGCTCAATAGAGCCAGTCTCAAACTCCCCTTGCATTGCCGTCTCTGATTTGCCAAAAGAGGTCAAATCTAACAGTCTTTCATCGGTAAATAACCGAATGCGCGATACGTCATCACCGAAATTATGGGTTACGGCTTTATCAACGGCGGTAATGGTTTTTATCCAATTTTTATGAATTTCAGCCTTTTTTTCGCTGTTTGTTTCCGAGGTAAACTCTTGGTTAAATTTCACAGTAGAGACCATGAACATTTGTGCGGTACGTTGAATTTGCTCATCACTTTGCTGCTTAATACTTTGCAGCGCGTCGGATTTGAAGACATTAAAAAGAATAACCGCTAAGGCGATACAAGCAACAATGCCGAGTGTTGCCAATCGAAAGAGGATGTTAATATTTAGAGTAGAAAAACCTGACGCCTGCTGTTTCATCATTAAAGTCCTTTATATTATTATATTTTTAACTGATTTTCCTAAATGCTATATGCCAAAACGCTAGCTTGTGCTTTTTTAATAACGTGATCTTAATCAAATTATTTACACCGCTTTTATTAATAGTCGCTTTTTTTATAAATTGCCACAAAGTTTTTATTAACAATAACTTAATAGGCTACTTGCAAGCGACAATATGCCCTGACAATGCTTTTTACACCGTATGAATTGCCGAAACAAACCAGATACAATATTTAATAGCTAAGGGCTAAGGCGCGGCTAAGGCATGATCAGTCAACAACAAATAAGCGCGATAATTAATCGCTAATGCAATTGCAAAAAAATAAATAAAAAAATATCCTTCTCGTTGAAAAGGCATAAAAAAACCAGTCAAAAGACTGGTTTTAAAAATTGATATATTTTTATTAAACAATTATTTTAGAAACTGGTTGCGCCAATTTCTTGAAATTGGATTGGCGACTCAACACTATCTTCATAGGTGACCCACTCCCAAGACTCAACTTGTTTAAAGACTTCACGCAGTAACATGTTATTTAAGCCATGACCGGATTTAAAGGCATTTAACTCGCCTAAAATGCTAACTCCGCTCATATATAAGTCACCAATGGCGTCAAGAATTTTATGCTTAACGAATTCATCATCATAGCGTAAGTCATCTTTATTGAGCATACGGTATTCGTCTAACACTATCGCATTTTCTAAACTACCGCCTAAGGCTAGATTGTGAGAACGCAAGAACTCAATATCTTTCATAAAACCAAAGGTACGCGCACGGCTGATTTCTTTGATAAATGAGCAGCTTGAAAGATCCATACTCATGGTTTGGCAAGTATTAGCAATAACCGGGTGTTCAAACTCTATAGCAAAATTAACCCGAAAGCCTTCATAAGGGCGTAATTCCGCCCACTTATCGCCTTCTTCAACGCGAATAGTTTTGGTGATACGTAAAAAGCGTTTCGCGACGTTTGATGTCTCGATGCCAACCGATTGAATTAAATAAACAAAAGGTAGAGCGCTACCATCCATAATTGGAATTTCAGGTGAATCAACCTCAACAATCAGGTTATCAATACCTAAGCCCGCGACAGCAGACAGCAAGTGTTCGACGGTGGAGATCTGCACACCTTGCTCATTCACTAAACATGTACATAAAGTGGTTTCACCAACAGCTTCCGGTGTCGCTGGAATATCGACAACGGGATCTAAATCTACTCGGCGAAAAATAATACCGGTGTTCGCAGGCGCAGGACGGAGAGTGATCTGCACCTTTTCACCTTTATGTAACCCTACACCTATGGCAGAGACACTTTCTTTTAATGTACGTTGTTTAATCATAAATAGCCTTCTTAAGCCTATATTTTGCAATAAGGAGCAACCGCTGCGATTTAGCGGTGGCGTAATATAGCAAAAAAGCCTAACAAAATCAAAATATCAACATTACCAACAAATTAATCTTTACTGGGTATAACTGCTATTAATCTGCTTGCTTACGTAAAAACGCTGGAATATCCAAATAGTCATCCAATTCTGTTGCTGCCACCTTTTGTACCTGCGCATTTGCTTCTGGCATAGTCACTGGGTTAGCAGAAACTTCCGGCTGTGGGCTTGGGATATAATCACCACCGACCACTTGCTGTTCAACCGCTGGTGCTGGATTTACTAAAGTAATATCTGGCTTACGTTCAGCGCCAATACCTGTAGCAACCACAGTAACACGTAAGTCTTCAGTCATTTCAGGGTCAATTACCGCGCCCACCACAACCGTGGCATTTTCAGAAGAAAACGCTTTTACTGCATTACCGACAGTTTCAAACTCATCAATACTAATGTCCATACCGGCAGTAATATTAACCAGAATACCACGCGCGCCAGCTAAGTCGACATCTTCCAGTAACGGGCTTGAAATAGCAGCTTCTGCGGCTTCTTCAGCGCGATCTGGACCTGATGCGATACCTGAGCCCATCATAGCGGTACCCATTTCAGACATTACCGTTCGCACATCGGCGAAATCAACATTTATGAGTCCCGGACGGGTAATAAGTTCCGCAATACCTTGCACCGCACCTAGTAATACGTTGTTAGCCGCTTTAAAGGCATCTAACAAGCTAGTACCTGGCCCTAAAACTTTTAACAGTTTCTCATTAGGAATGGTGATCAAGGAGTCAACATTTTTTGATAAAAACTCAATACCTTGATCCGCATAGTTCATGCGTTTTTTACCTTCAAAAGGAAACGGCTTAGTCACGACGGCAACGGTTAAAATGCCCATTTCTTTCGCGACTTCAGCAACCACAGGCGCAGCGCCCGTACCTGTGCCACCACCCATACCGGCGGCGATAAATACCATGTCGGCGCCGTGTAGGGTTTCTTTGATGGTTTCACGGTCTTCTTCCGCGCTGCGACGACCAATTTCTGGGTTTGCGCCAGCGCCAAGCCCTTTGGTGACATCGTGACCCATTTGCAAAGTCACATTCGCGGCTGAGTTACGTAAGGCTTGTGAGTCAGTATTGGCGGTAATAAATTCAACGCCTTCAATGGTTTGTGACACCATATGTTCTACGGCATTACCGCCACCGCCACCAACACCAATCACCTTAATGACGGCTTCTTCGTTATGATCTTCCATTAATTCAAACATGTTATTTCTCCGATTTTAAATAGGTTTTGTTCCACCAAAACACTTTGTTCTTTTAATAAGTTGCCGAAGCAGCTAATTAAAATTCTCCTTTAAACCAAGCCAATACGCGCGAACCTATACTCGCGACTGACTCACTTTTATTCTGTTCATTATTTTGTTGTTGGTTTGCTTGCATGCCGTAATGTAATAAGCCAACCACAGTGGCGTAGCTTGGGTCGTTAACATATTCTTTTAAGCCGCAAACATCTGCCGGTTGTGCAACACGGGCTGGCATTTGAAAGACTTCTTCGGCAAATTCAACCACCCCTTCCATTTTCGCGGTACCACCGGTTAGCACGTAACCAGCAGCAATTTGATCTTCTAAACCGCATTCTCGTAATTCTTCTTGAATTAGCTCAAACAGCTCGTGGTATCTCGGCTCTACAACTTCCGCCAACGTGTGACGCGACATTGAACGCGCAGGGCGACCACCGACACTCGGCACTTCAATATTTTCTTCCATGCTTACCATTTGGCGCAGCGCGCAAGCATATTGCACTTTAATGTCTTCAGCATGACTTAACGGCGTGCGGAAAATCTTGGCAATATCACTGGTTACTTGATTACCCGCGACTGGAATAACTGCGGTATGGCGTAATGCGCCGCCGGTAAAGACAGAAATATCCATAGTGCCGGCCCCCATATCCACCACACAAATGCCAAGCTCTTTTTCATCGTCAGTTAATACTGCGTAGCTCGACGCAAGCGCTGAGAAAATCAATTGGTCGGCCTTTAAATCACAGCGCTCAACACATTTAACAATATTTTTCGCCATATCATTGGCACAAGTAACAATATGTACTTTCGCCTCCATGCGTACCCCTGACATACCAATCGGGCTTTTAATGCCGTCTTGGCAGTCAATGCTGTATTCTTGCGGCAAAACATGCAACATACGGCGCTCGGCCGAAATAGGCACTGAGCGGGCGGTATGAATGACGTTATCAACGTCGTCTTGCAGCACTTCTTTATCGTTAATTGGCACCATGCCGTTTTCATTTTGACAACTGATATGTTTACCGGAAATGCCAAGGTAGACCGAAGTAATATGGCAATCTGCCATCAATTCAGCTTCATTAATCGCCCGCTGAATTGACTGGATCACTAAGTTTAAATCGTTAACACCACCTTTATCCATGCCACGCGCCGGCTGATTACCTACACCTACGATACTGAGCTGGTTATCGGGGGTGATCTCACCGACGGCTACTGAAATTTTTGACGTTCCAATATCTAATCCAACCACTAAATTTCTTTCAGTTACTTTTGACATTCAGGTTAAACTCTTTCTTTGTTATCGGCGGTTTTCCAACCCACCGCTAAACCGGTATCGTATCTTAGGTCAACGTAATCAACTTGTTGACCTGCCTTTTTGTGCAATTTTATTTCTGGATAAACATCCATAAAACGTTGGATACGTTCTACGCGATTATCACGTCCTAAATTAACGCTCACACCGTCATTTAGGATAAGTTGCCAAGCAAAACGCTCGGTCAATACCAGTTCATCAATGGCTAATTGACTAAAATCCAGCAACTTATTCAAATTTCTAAAATTATCTAACGCCACTTGCTCGCTGCCCTCAGGGCCAAAAAAGGCCGGCAGTTTGGTCACTAAACGTTGCACGTCAGCCTGAAACGCTTTGCCATTTTCGTTAATTAAAAAGTCGCCGTTCCAATGGGCTATCGGCTTTTGATCAACAACATAAATTTTTAATTCATTCGGCCATTTTTTTCGTACCGACACCGAATAAACCCAAGGCAACTTAGCGACTTTCTGCTGAACGTCATTAACATCTAAATGAAAAAAATTACCTAAATTTACTTTTTCTATCGCGTTTTCAATATCTAAGCGCGTGGTATACGGCATTTCACCCGCAATTGCAATGGCGGTTATCGGTGCAGACTCTTCCGCACTCAGCCGTTTGTTCAAAAAAATACCAAACGACAATATCGCGACAATCACGCCAACAAAAAACAATACGCCAAACCAAAATGACCAGTGCAAAGGTTCGGCGTCTTCCTTAAGGGGAAGTTGTTTATTGTTGCTTGCCATACGCTACTCGCTACCTCGCGCACTAATGGCGACAATTTCTGTCACTAATTCGCTAAAATTCAAACCGTGCACTTTCGCGGCTTTAGGTACTAGCGAAGTTTCCGTCATACCCGGTACGGTATTTACTTCCAATATTTGCCACTGGCCTAGCTCGTCACGCATGACATCGACTCGCCCCCAACCTTTAGCGCCGGTAGCGTTAAACGCTTTTAAGGCAATGGTTTGTAGCTCTGTTTCATCTTCACGTGACAACGAACAAGGGCAATGGTATTGCGTACTGGTCGAGCTATATTTCGCCTCATAATCATAAAAATCATGCGGCGTTTCCATATGGATCACCGGTAG
This sequence comes from Cognaticolwellia sp., assembly GCA_049614565.1. Lineage (GTDB taxonomy): Bacteria > Pseudomonadota > Gammaproteobacteria > Enterobacterales > Alteromonadaceae > Cognaticolwellia. Next base: position 6,757 of record JBMZDW010000039.1, read on the forward strand.
CGCCGTTTGCCCTAAAATAGCCACGGTATATTCTGGGCCTTGGATCCACGCTTCAACCAACACTTGATGATCATAATCAAATGCCGCCATTAAGGCCTGATGCAGCTCATTTGCATTACTCACCTTGGACATGCCAATGCTTGAGCCTTCATTGGCCGGCTTCACCATCACCACGTTGCCTAATTGCTGTAACACTTTTGCCGCATCTTCAGGCTGATATTGCGCTTTTTCAACCATGGCAAAGGCAGCTGTTGGCAAGCCCATGGCTTGAAATACTTGTTTGCTGCGAATTTTATCCATCGACAAGGCAGAGCCCAGTACATCTGAGCCGGTATAAGGAATATTCATATATTGCAACGCACCTTGCACGCAACCGTCTTCGCCACCACGACCATGTAGAGCGATAAAAACGCGATCAATATTCAGTTTTGCCAAATCACTTAAGCAATAGTCTTGGGTATCAATCAGCTGGACATTAAAACCCGCTTGCTTTAAGCCCTTGGCTACCGCTTTACCTGAATTGAGTGATACCTCACGTTCCGCTGACGTGCCGCCGTATAGCACGGCTAGTTTCTCTGACATTAGCGCTTTCATAAGCTTGCACCCGATAATTTTTTATCTGCCGCTAAATTACGCGCGATAGTGCCAATATTGCCTGCACCTTGGGTGATCACCATATCGTTATCACGTAACTGGGTTGCCATTAACGCTGCTAATTTGTCGCTGTCGCTGACGTAAATCGGCTCGACTTGGCCACGTTGGCGAATACTGCGCGCTAAGCTTTTACTGTCGGCGTTAGCAATCGGCGCTTCGCCTGCGGCGTAAACATCTAATAAAAATAAGTTATCAACTTCCGATAGTACTTCAACAAAATCCTCAAAAAGATCGCGCGTACGTGAATAACGGTGCGGCTGAAAAACCATGGTCAGACTTTTTTCTGGCCAACCTTTACGCATAGCGTCAATAGTAGCTTTTACTTCCGTTGGGTGATGACCATAATCATCCACCAATAACATTTCGCCGTGTTCGGTGCGCAAGGTGGCTAACTTTTCAAAACGACGGCCAATACCGGCAAAACCTTGTAAAGCTTGCTGAATAGCACTGTCGTCAAGGCCTTCATCAAAAGCAACCGCAACACCAGCTAAGGCATTGAGTACGTTGTGCTCGCCGGGTAAATTAACACTAATCGCCAAGGGTGCTTGGTCTTTACGTTCAACGACAAATGAGCTCATGCCCGCTGATTGTTGATATTGTGTCGCTCTAACATCGGCATCTTCAGAAAAACCATAGGTAATTACGTGGCGGCTAATGCGCGGTAAAATTTCTCGCACTACCGGGTTATCAATACACACCACGGCTAAACCGTAAAACGGTAAATTATGAAGAAACTCAATATAGGTGTCTTTAAGTTTTTCAAAGTCACCTTGGTAAGTTTCCATATGATCTTCATCGATATTGGTGATCACCGACACCATAGGTTGTAAATGTAAAAATGACGCGTCGCTTTCATCTGCTTCAGCAATTAAATAACGACTGCTGCCTAAGCGGGCATTGGTGCCGGCACTATTAAGTAAACCGCCAATCACAAAGGTCGGGTCAAGATTGGCCTGGGCAAAAATACTGGCAATTAAACTGGTGGTGGTGGTTTTGCCATGGGTGCCCGCGATGGCAATACCATGACGAAAACGCATTAATTCCGCCAACATTTCAGCACGACGTACCACAGGTATACGTTGTTGATGCGCAGCCACTAACTCTGGATTTTCTGCATTAATCGCCGTCGATACTACTATTACGCTAGCGCCGCTGACATTATCTGGATGATGTCCTAAGGTAATTTTTGCGCCAAGTGCGGTTAAGCGTTTAACGACTTGGTTTTCACCAATATCAGAGCCGGTAATATCATAGCCTTCATTCAGCAATACCTCGGCAATGCCGCCCATACCGGCGCCGCCAATGCCAACAAAGTGGATGGTTTTAACACGGCGCATTTCTGGCACACTGTAATTTGCAGTCGCTAATGCGCTATTGCTTGGTTTTTCTGTGGTCATTTTTTTACTCATCGTTTTGCCACCTCAATGCAAACGCCAGCAACCTGTGTAGTGGCGTCGGCATGCGCGGCATTATGAGCCGCTTTTGACATTTGCTGCACCACTTTGTCGGAAATAAACAAACTATTCAGCGTTTGTCCGAGCGTGGTGCCATTAAATTCTTTTTGGGCAATTAATTTTGCCGCGCCACAACCAACAAGGTACATAGCGTTTTTCGTTTGGTGATCATCCACCGCATGCGGTAATGGCACAAATATCGCCGGTTTTGCCGCCATCGCCAGCTCAGATACCGTTAAAGCGCCAGCGCGACAAATCACCACATCGGCCCACTGATACGCAGCGGCCATATCATCAATAAATTCGGTGACTTTAACTTTTTCTTCTGCAACGCCGTAATCTTGATAGCTTGCTAACACGGCTTGCTCATTGCCACCGCCGGTTTGATGCCAAACATCAATACTTTGCACTTTAATTTGCTTAATGGCTTGCGGTACCACATCGTTCAGCACCTTAGCGCCTAAACTGCCGCCAACCACTAACACTTTTTTACTGGTGGCCGGTTGTGCTGGTATGACATTTTCGATGGCAATAATATCGCTGCGCAATGGGTTACCCACTACAGCTGAGGTTACACGCTTACTAAAGGCCCCCGGAAAGGCACTTAAGGTTTTGGTCGCCAAATAAGATAAAAAGCGATTACTCATGCCGGCAACGGCATTTTGCTCATGTAACACTAACGGAATACTTAATAACCAAGCAGCAACACCACCCGGCGCACTGGCATAACCGCCCATGCCTAACACCACGTCAGGCTTAACTTCTCGCAATACTTGAATTGACTGCATCACCGACTGCATAATTTTAAACGGCGTTTTTAACCAGGTTTGCCAGCCTTTATTGCGAATCCCGGCGATATTAATAAATGAAATAGGGTAACCATTTTTTGGTACTAATTCTGCTTCCATACGCTCGGCAGTGCCAAGCCAATGTATGTTCCACCCTTGCTGCGCCAATGCTTCTGCCACCGCAATACCTGGAAATATATGACCGCCGGTGCCACCCGCCATCACTAACAATGTTGGGCGTTTTGCTTTATGACTTATCTGTTCAGTCATTTTCGCCCTCACTAATTTCTGTTTTCGTCACTTTTTTACGTTTCTTTTTTGGGCTCTTATTACCGTCTGCATGTCGACTGGTTGCTTGCATACTTTGTAAGCGAATTTCATGATCGATACGGATCAAAATCGCCACCGCCATGGTCATAATAATCATTGAGCTACCGCCATAACTGATCAAGGGCATGGTTAAGCCTTTGGTCGGCACTATGCCAGCACTGGCGCCAATATTGACCGCCGCTTGAAAACACAGCCAAATACCAATCGCATAAGCAAAAAAGCCTTCAAAATATTTTTCTTGGCTGACGGCTTTTCTGCCAAGCAACAGCGCTTTAAACACTAAAGTCATACTGAGCAGCAAAATCACGCTAATGCCGATAAAACCAAATTCTTCGGCGAGCACCGCCATCACGAAATCGGTATGGGCTTCGGGCAAATACTCCAGTTTTTGTACGCTATTACCTAAGCCTTGACCAAAGGTTTCACCGCGACCATACGCCATCAGCGATTGCGTTAACTGATAGCCACTGCCGAATGGGTCTTTCCATGGGTCAAGAAAACCGGTAACCCGTGCCCAACGGTACGGCGAGAAATACGCTAACATGGATAATAAACTGACGCCGACACCGGCAATCGCGATAAATTGCCAGAGCTTAGCACCCGCTAAAAACAATAAACCAAAGGTGGTAACAAACATGACAATAATAGTGCCTAAATCAGGCTGCATTAATAACAAGCCACCCAAAACACCAAATACCACTAAGGGTTTTGCAAAGCCGGTAATATTTTCCATCACTTCATCACGGCGACGTACTAGGTAAGCGGCGAGATAACAAAAGAAGAATAACTTGGCAGGCTCTGCCGCTTGTACGGTTATTGGCCCAAGGGCTATCCAACGGGTTGAGCCGTTTACCGTGCGACCAACAAGTAAAACTATCACTAATAAAACAATACCTAACAGCAATAATTTACTGCTATGTTGATGCCAACGATGCATGGGAATTTGCAAAGTGACCGCTGCAACGCCTAGGCTTAAGCCGATATAAATCATATGTCTGACAATAAAATGAAATGGATTGTCAAATAGGCGTTCGGCAATTGGCATGGAAGCACTGGCCACCATAATCAGGCCTATGGTGTACATACTTAAGGCCAGTACGAGGTAACTACGATCGAAAGTGGCCACGCTACGACTGTCAAATTTTAACCATTGCGGCAATGCCGACGGAGATAAATTAGCAAAGGATACCGACATTAGCTTGGCTCCTTAGGTAACAATACCGACTTGATAAATACCACACCACGTTCAACATAGTTGGCGAACATATCTAAACTCGCGCAGGCTGGCGACAATAGCACCATATCGCCTGTTGTCGCGTATTGACGCGCCAAGGCAACGGCAGCTGATAACGAATCAACATGTGAAGTTTTATCGCTTTGGCTCGCTAGTCGTAACGCGGCAATATCGCGCCCGTCTTCACCTAAGGTGATCAAGTAGTCAACTTGTTGCGTTAAGGCTTGCGTTAACGGCGAAAAATCAGCGCCTTTGCCAACGCCGCCGGCAATTAAAATCAGTTTATTGCCCTGTAAAGTAGGCGCTAGGCCTTCAATCGCGGCCAGTGTGGCGCCAACATTGGTGGCTTTAGAATCATTAATCCAACAAATGCCGTCTTGGCTTGCAATCACTTCACAACGATGGGCTAAGCCGTTGAAAGTCATTAAACTGTTCAACATGGCATCAACGTCCCAACCGGCACAATTTCCTAATGCTAATACCGCTAAATAATTCAAAGCATTGTGAATACCTTGCAGTGGTAGCGATGCAAGCTTACATAAAGCCTGTTCACCCAACGCTAAGTGCTGTTCACCTTTGATATTGACCAGGCCAAAATCACCACTTTGCGCTGGATTACTGCCAAAACTTATTGCTTGGCTTTTGCTGTAGCGCGCTGCGGGCACTGTAGCCTTATCATTGCGGTTATAAAGCGCATACTGACTATTGTTATAGATGCGTTGTTTAATTTCGCTATAGTTTTCTAGGGTTTTATGGCGATCTAAATGATCATCACTAACATTTAATACCGTCGCGGCGAGCGCTTTCATGCTTTTTACGGTTTCTAGTTGAAAACTTGATAACTCTAGAACAATAAAATCGGCGGCTTGATCAATTTGATCTAATACCGGTAAGCCAATATTACCGCCCAATTGCACACGGTAGCCCAAGGCATTACCCACATAATTTAACATAGATACCACGGTGGATTTACCGTTCGAACCCGTTACTGCAATGATGGGCGTGCCACTTAATCGGCAAAATAATTCGATATCACCAACTACATCACAATGTTCGCTAATGGCGCTGCGAATTGCCGGTTCATCTAAGTTAATACCCGGGCTAACGATTAAAATATCCGCTTGTGCGATCAGCGCTGAGTCCCATTGCCCGAGCACTAAGCTATTGTCAGCAAACTGGTGCTTAAAATCACCGGGTGAAATCGGCATAGCGCGACTATCATTTACAGCGAATTCAATGTCATAACCATGTAAAAATCGCGCGCACGACAAGCCTGTGATCCCGATGCCTAAGATCACAATGTTTTTATTGGCTAATTGTGTCGTTACCGACGCTGATAATGGTTTATTCACGCGTTTGTTTTTACCTTAACTTTAAGGTTGCTAATCCAACCAAGACTAATACTAATGAGATTATCCAAAAGCGTACGATCACTCTTGGCTCCGGCCAGCCTTTTAATTCGTAATGATGATGAATAGGTGCCATACGGAAAATTCGTTCGCCACGTAATTTGTATGAGCCGACTTGTAAAATTACCGACAGGGTTTCCATGACGAAAACCCCGCCCATAATAAATAACACCAGCTCTTGTCGAACCAATACCGCAATAACGCCTAATGCCGCGCCTAACGCTAATGAGCCAACATCGCCCATAAATACTTGCGCAGGGTAAGTGTTAAACCATAAAAATCCTAAGCCTGCACCGACAATGGCGGTACAAACAATCACTAGTTCACTGGCTAAGGCAATGTGAGGAATATGTAAGTATTCTGAGAAATTGGCGTGGCCTGTCATATAGGCAAATACCGCAAAGGCACCCGCCACCATAATGGTTGGCACAATTGCTAGGCCATCTAAGCCGTCGGTTAAGTTAACCGCATTACTGGTACCGACAATAACGAAATAAACTAAACCTATGTAGAGCAGGCCTAATTGCGGTAAAACATTTTTAACAAAAGGAATTAACAAGGTGGTTTCTTCTGGACTTTGCGCGAACCAGTATAAGAATATCGCCGTCGCTAAGCCAATCACAGTTTGCCAAAAGTATTTCCAGCGGGCAATTAAGCCGTTGGAGTCTTTACGAATAACCTTACGGTAATCATCAACAAAACCAATAACGCCAAAGCTCACCACCACAAACAGCACCACCCAAACATAAGCGTTGGTTAAATCTGCCCACAACAACACGCTAAATACAATGGCGGCGAGGATCAATAATCCGCCCATGGTTGGCGTACCTGATTTTGATAAATGACTTTCTGGGCCGTCATCACGCACGGTTTGGCCAATTTGCATACGTTGTAACGCACGAATTAATTTCGGACCAAAATAGAGAGATATGATCAACGCGGTTAACGTTGATACGATGGCGCGAAATGTTAAATACGAAAAAACATTAAAAAATGAAAAATACTGAGTGAGATACTCACCTAACCAAAGTAACATTATGCTTGCTCCTGAGCAGCTTGGCGGTTATGCCATTGTATAATATCAGCCACTACGTATTCCATATGAGCACTGCGCGAACCTTTAACTAAAATTGTCACCTGTTGATCTTCACCTTGAAGCATCGCTTGTAATCGTGACAATAACTTTTCTTTACTACTAAAATGTTGCCCTTGAATATCGCTACCTTGATAGAAAGCATCTGAGGTATTTTGACTTAAGACCCCTAGCGTCAACAAATCATTAATATTTTTGCTTTTGGCGTGTGCGCCCACTTCTTGATGATAACGACGTGCGTCACTGCCTAACTCGCCCATATCGCCCAAAATCAGAATGCGTCGCCCCGGGTAGCTGGCCAATAAATCAGAGGCAGCATTAATGGATTCAACATTGGCGTTATAGGTATCGTCAATTAACTTAGTATTTTTGCCTAATTGATGAAGGTTTAACCGCCCTTTAACCGCCGCCATTTCCGCTAAACCGAGGCGAATATCTGCTAAACTGGCGCCAAATTCTAAGGCGATTGCCGCAGCAGCCACGGCATTACAAACATTATGATGACCCGGTACCGTCAGCTCAATAGTCGTGCTACCTTGTGGGGTATGTAAGGTAAAGCTGGCATTTCCGTTTTCATCTAATGTTTCTTGCTCGCTATAACAATCAGCACTGCCCTGACAAGAAAAGCGACGCACGGTTTTATCACTTAAACGCCATTGCCACTTATCCGCCCATCGACTGTCTTGATTGAAAATCGCTATACCGCCGGCGTTTAAGCCAGAGAAAATTTCACCTTTAGCGCGCGCAACACCAGCTAAGTCACCAAAGCCTTCTAAATGCGCAGCGGCAATATTGTTGATAATGGCAACATCTGGTTTCACCAAGGCCGAGGTATAGGCAATTTCGCCAATATGGTTCGCGCCCAATTCCACCACGGCAAAGTCATGTTTTGGCTCTAATCGCAATAATGTTAGCGGTACGCCAATATCATTATTAAAATTACCTTGGGTTGCTAAAACATTGCCTAAACGGCTCAGTATCGCTGCCACCATTTCTTTAACCGTGGTTTTTCCGCTACTGCCGGTAATGGCCACGGTTTTCGGTGCGACTTTTGCTTTCACATAAGCGGCAATGTCACCGAGTGCTTTATGGGTATCAGCAACTAAAATTTGTGCAATATCGACCTCGTTGTCGACTTGTTGAACAATAACGGCGCTACAGCCAAGGTCATTGGCTTGTGATAAAAATTTATGACCGTCAAAATTCGGCCCTTTTAACGCTAAAAATACATCACCGTTATTTAATGCTCTGCTGTCGGTACTGATGGCATTAATGCTGACATCCTTGCCGATAAGGTGACCATCAATAGCTAGTGCTAACTCGCTTAAACTTAAGGTGATCATAAAGTTACCTCACGAGCATAAAATGCGTTGACGACAGCACGTTCATCATAATGCAGCGTCTCATTGGCGAAAATAATATAATCTTCATGACCTTTACCTGCGCAGAGCACAATATCATTGACGTTAGCGTTATTTAATGCTGTTAACACCGCTGTTTTTCTATCTAATATTTTTTCAACATGCTGGCTTGATTGAAAACCCGCGATAATATCTTCGGCTATCGCTTCTGGCGCTTCGCTGCGCGGATTATCATTGGTGATAACAATGTGATCGGCTTTCTGCTCAGCAACTTGCGCCATGATCGCGCGCTTACCAACATCTCTGTCGCCGCCACAGCCAAACACCAACCATAACTTGCCCTGACAATGTAAGCGGCAGGCATCGAGTGCGCTCGCCAAGGCATCAGGGGTATGGGCGTAATCAACCACAGCGGTTGGCTTATCGGCGGCAGAAAAAGCCTCCATTCGACCGATAATTGGACGAAGCTGGGTGATCGCCTGAGCAATTTTTTTCAGCGCAATGCCCTCAACCAGTAACACCGCAATGGCTGCCAATAAATTTTCGACATTAAAATCGCCAAGTAGCTGGCTAGTAATGTCACACTGCCCCTGCTCGGTATTAAGGGTAAAACTAACGCCATGGGCGTGATGCTGCACATTAAGCGCTTGGACAAAACGAGTATTGTTAACCACATGTTTACTTCGGCCATACACCACGATTGGCTGAGCGTTAGGCCAGTTTTCCAACCAAGTTTGTGCTTGTAAATCATCGCCATTCATCACGGCAACTTGTTGATTGTTTCCAGTAAAAATTTGCTGTTTCGCCGCGGCATACGCTGCCATCGTATGATGATAGTCAAGATGGTCTCGGCTTAAATTGGTAAAAACAGCGGTATTAAATAAGCTCGCCGTAACGCGCTTTTGCTCTAATGCGTGTGACGATACTTCCATCGCAACGTCGGTGATATTTTGCTGAGCAAACAAAGCTAACAACTGGTGCAATTGCGTCGCACCTGGCGTAGTATTTTCAATGGTTTGTAACTGCGCTAGTTTGCCCGCACCGTTGGTGCCAATAACGGCGCAATTTTTCTGACAGCTATCCAGCAAATTAGCAATAATTTGGCTAGTGCTGGTTTTGCCATTCGTGCCAGTAATACCGATAATGTTTAACGCTTGTTGCGGCGCGCCATAAAATGCTTTCGCCACTTCAAATAACTGCTGATTCAGTTGAAAATAGCTAACGACGGCAACGGGAAATTCTGCGTTATTTTTACGCCAGCTTATGTTGCCATGCGCTGCTGGCTGGGTGGTTTCTTGTAACACCATGGCGCAGTTCGCCGCTAGCGCCTGAGCAATATATTCACCACCGTCTTGTAAGCTGCCAATCACCGCGCAGAAAACATCACCGTTATTAATTGCCCGCGTGTCGTTGACCAAATTGGCAGAGATAGCGTTTTCTGACAGGACTGACGGCGCTGACGAATAGCGTTTTAAGCTTTCCTTCAGCTGCGTTAAATCTTGCGCATTAAGTGCTATGTTGCCAAAAGCCAATACCGCGGCAATGGCACTCACGGTATCGGGTTGTTTAAAAACGCGTAAAGCGTGATCAGACATGGTCACGCTCCTTAGTTTCACTTTTAGTTTTTTGTTCTGGCTTCAACGCCGTCACTCTGGAGTTAGCATCAGGCGGTACATTCAGTAGCCGCAAGGTTCCTTTCATAATGCGCGAAAATACCGGTGCGGCCACTTCGCCGCCGTGATATAAATCGCCACCGGGGTCGTCGATAACCACCACTACGGCAATTTCTGGTTTAGAAATGGGTGCAATACCCGCAAATAGTCCAACATAATCATTACCATAACCACCGGCAAAGGCTTTAATCGCGGTACCACTTTTGCCGCCAACGCGATAACCGTCAACTTTCGCTACCGTGTAATGTTCGTTCACTACGTGTTCAAGCATTTCTACAACATTTTGACTATTTTCAGCGGAGAATATACGTTCGCTGTTTTCAGGATTCAGTAATTTCGGATCTTGCTTTAAAATAGTCAGTGGTGTTTTAACGCCGCCGTTAGCTAAGGTGGTATAAAAACGCGCCAATTGTATCGGCGTAATGGCAACACCGTGACCCCATGATAGCGTGGCTAATTCAAATTTTGACCAACGCGATCTATCATGCATCATGCCCGAGCTTTCACCCACTAAACCGGTACCAGTATCTTCAGAGAAGCCAGCATCAAAAAACTTATCAATCAGGTAATCTTTCGGCACCGACAGCGCTAACTTTGTAGTGCCCATGTTAGACGAGTGCACTAATAAATCCGCTAAGCTAATTTTTCCTAAATAGCGAGGATCGGAAACACGACTGCCACCTAAACGCATCCAACCCGGATACGTATCAACAATGCTGTCTTTGTTAACGCTGCCAAATTCTAGGGCAGTTAATACCGTCAACGGCTTCATGGTCGAACCCGGCTCGTAAATATCGGTAATAGCGCGGTTACGGAAACGATGAATAGCAACGCCAGCGCGATTGTTTGGGTTATACGATGGGCTATTAACGAGCGCTAACACTTCACCGGTATGGACATTGGTGACAACCGCTGAGCCTGATGTCGCTTTAAAGGCTTTTACTGCGCCTTTTAGCTCACGATACGCCAAGGCTTGAATGCGCTGGTCGATACTTAAGGTAATATTTTTTGGCGGTGTTGACTCTTTCACCGACAGTATTTCTATTTTGCGACCTTTGGCGTCTTTGCGATATTTTTTCTCGCCGTTCTCGCCCGTCAGCAGCTGATCATAAACTCGCTCTACGCCTTCAATACCTTTGTCGTCAACATTGGTAAAGCCAACAATATGCGAGCTGATTTCACCGGCAGGATAAAAGCGTTTTGATTCTTTGCGTAAATGAATACCGGGAATTTTTAACTCGCGAATATAACTGGCCATGGCCGGCGCAACTTTACGTTCAATATAAACAAAGCGTTTTCTTGGGTTTTTAGTGACCCGCACTTTTAATTTATTTACGTCTTGGCCTAATACGTCTGCCAACGCCTGCCAATGCTTTTTCATCGACAAGGCATTGCTGTCAAAAATAATTTTTGGATCGGCCCACACGGTTTCGACCGGTACGCTGATGGCAAGCTCGTGACCATTGCGGTCAACGATCGAGCCTCGTTGTACGGTTTTAGTATTGGTACGTAGCGAACGGTTGTCGCCTTGCTTTTTCAGCATATCCGGTTCGAATACTTGAATATAAGCGGTGCGCGCCATTAAGCCGGCATAAATCAGCACAACCGCAGCAAGCACAACGTAAAAACGCCATGCCACTGTATTCGGATTGTATTGTGCTGTTTTTTTCATTGTGCTACCTGTCGTGCTAACTGACGATAATTTAATAATAATTTCTGAACTGGCATCCACTCGGCTCATATTCAGTTGCTTTGTCGCTTGGCTTACCAGTTTTGACGCTGACTGTATTTCGCTATACCGTTTCTGCGACGAGCATTTTTTACGCTAACTATTTTTTGCTAAGTTATGGCAATTTAATAATGACTTCTGAACTAGCATCCACTCGGGTCATATTCAGTTGCTTTGTTGCTTGGCTTTCAATCGCACTATGTTCAGCCAAACTGTTTTGCTCTAGCAATAAGTTTCGCCATTCATTTTCTAAAGCATCGCGTTGAGTTAACAACACTTCTATTTTACTGGTGGTTTGTCGATTTAAATGGGTAAAATAAATTACCGAAAACGCCGAAACCACGAGTAAAAATAACAAGGCATAAATGAGTAAATGGCGCTGAATGTCGTGCCAAATATCAAGTGCCAACACAACCTTCGGGGCTGCCATGCTAAAGCACCATTATTAGCGTGCCAGCCGCTGAGCAATCCTCAGTACTGAGCTACGCGAACGAACATTTTCTGCCACTTCATCTTTGCTGGGCTTGAGTTTACGGCCCACTAACGCCAAGTTTTTACCTTTATTAAGCTCTGCTTCACTAATCGGCATACCACGCGGTACTTTTTTCGCTTGTGAATGCTTTTTCATAAACTGTTTTACTAATCTGTCTTCAAGTGAATGAAAACTGATCACCACCAAACGACCATCGGTTACCAATACCGATAACGACGCCGCCAAAGCTTTTTCAATTTGCTCTAACTCACTGTTGATATACATGCGTATGGCTTGAAAGCTGCGAGTCGCTGGGTGTTTTTTTATTTCCCGTTGTGGCGCGGTTTTTTTAATGAGTTGTGCTAATTGCCCTGTGCGTGTTAACGGCGTGCTTTCACGTTCATCAACAATGGCATTGGCAATACGCCACGCGTGTTTTTCTTCACCAAAAGTACGCAGTACCCAAGTAATATCTTCAACATCTGCCACCGCTAACCACTCGGCAGCGGTTTGTCCGCGTGTGGTATCCATACGCATATCAAGCGGGCCGTCTTTCATAAAACTAAAGCCACGCTCGGCTTCATCAAGTTGCGGCGATGACACGCCAAGGTCGAGCAAAATACCGTCAATTTTTTCAATCAAATCATGCTTTTCAACAATCATCTGTAAATCTGCAAAACCATGATGTTCAATGATAAAACGCTCATCATCGCGATATTTTTCTGCCGCTGCTATCGCCGTTGGATCGCGATCAATGGCAATCAAACGACCGTTTGGACCCAGGTTTTCCAGTATTAGCCCTGAATGGCCGCCACGACCAAAGGTGCAGTCGATATAAATACCGTCTGGTTTTATCGCCAGCCCTGAAATCGACTCGTCAAGTAATACTGAAATGTGAGATTTATCGTGTTGCATTTTGGTTTTTTAACGCCGTCTAGTTGTCTTTCGTTATCATGAATTTCATTGCACGATTTATCACAAAGATAAATCAAGTAAGCGTTCGGTAAGCTCTATTTCACCCGATTGAATTTTCGCGATGCCTTGCTGCATTTGAGTGCTCCAAGCACTGTCACTCCAAATTTCAAACTTTCGTAACTGGCCCACCAAGATCAGGTTTTTTTCTAAACCGGCATGTTGGCGTAATGGTCCGTTAATTAATAACCGACCACTTTTATCAATTTCACAGTCGGAAGCATTACCTAATATCACTTGTTGAAATATGCGTTCTTGTGGATTCATGCTCGATAAATCACACAATTTCAATTCAATTTCTTCCCACTCGGGTAGCGGATATAACAATAAACATTGATGTTGAATATCGACTGTACAGACCATTTTTCCTTGGCAATCGGCAAATAGCTCCTCGCGATACTTAGTCGGTATCGTGATCCTATTCTTGCTGTCGAGCGTGATTGCGCTAGTGCCTCTATACATATTCCGATTTCTTAGTTGCTGACCGTTAAGATCCACTAATTCCCACTTTTTCCCACATTGATACAGTTTAGTGAGTAAAGCAAAGTTATGTCAAGGAAAGTTTTCGTAATTTGATCGCACTGATCGCCTAGAAAATAAAGGCTTTGCGGGAAGTGGATGAATTTGTGGGCTTTTGTGGATCTGCCGCCCAAATATCAGCAAAAAATTTGTAATTTAGCGCAATTGAAGTGATTTTACTGTCACAAATTGGCGACATGCGTCACGCATTCACCTCTAAGTGTCAAAGCACGACTATGACACCGGAAATATCAGAAACTTACTGCCATGTAATCGCACCGCTAGCTCATCACCTAAGCTAAACAATTGCTGACTAAAAAAACTTAATTGTGAAAATGCTAATGCGCTTTGCTGCTCAATACACCGCAATAAGTAGTGATAGCCTTGCTCAGTTACCGCAATATGTTCAATAACAACATTGTTTGCTTGTTGTTGGCACAAGACAATATCATTAGCTTTCACGAGTAGCTGATAATTCTGTGCTGGATTCTTATGTTTATTAATGTCGGTATTTTCTATAGCACTCGCGATAACATGGCGCGGCAATGACCCAAGTGCACTCGACAATTCGCTGTCATTGTTATTGACCGATACCGGCAACCAACTGCCCAATTGTAAAAAATCAGCCACTTGCCAGCTGTTTGGCTTTTGACACACTAACGCCGGCGGCCCCATTTGCAGTATTTTACCTTGATGCATCACGGCGATTTTATCGGCAAAGGTAAACACTTCATCTTTGTTGTGAGTAACAAAAATCGCGGTCATGGCTAAACGTTTTAATAATTGTCTAATTTCAATCATTAACTCGTGACGTAGGCGGGCATCTATATTCGAAAACGGCTCATCCAATAACAATAAGCTTGGCCGAGGCGCTAAGGCCCGTGCAATAGCGACCCGCTGTTGTTGTCCACCCGATAGCTGATGCGGATAACGGCTTGATAATTCACTCAATTCAAGCAAGCTAAGCAATTCTTGACAACGTTGGCTTTGTTCAGTTTTTGCTAATTTTTTCAGGCCAAAGGTAATGTTTTCGCTAACGCTAAGGTGTGGAAACAAGGCGTAATCTTGAAATATCATACCGATATTGCGTTGCTCAGCTGGCAACATATTGTCGCAGTTGATGTTGATTTGCTGCTGGTCGCTAGCATTAATATCAATACTGCCGCCACTTTGGCCAATAAAGCCTGATAAGGTATTTAGCAAGGTGGTTTTACCACAACCGCTCGGCCCGACTAGGCCTAATATTTCGCCTTTTTCCAGTGATAAACTGACTTGCGATAAAATCGATTTTTCTTGCAATGCTACCGCTAAGTTTTCAATATTAATGACCGGCTTCACGCGCTGTCCTTCTGACGGTTAAGAAAAATAATAGGCAACAAGCCAAACAGTACAATTAAGATAGCGCCCAAGGCGCCTTGCTCTAAACGCTCATCAGAAATAAGCTGATATATCTGCGTGCTTAAGGTTTCAAAATTAAATGGCCGTAATAGCAACACTGCGGGCAGCTCTTTCATGGATTCAACAAACACCAATAGCCATGCCACTAATATTGATGATTTTAACAGCGGCAAGTGCACCCTTAATATTGTCGATAAGGTACCAGCGCCTAAACTTGCCGGCGCTAAATCAAGTGACTTAGGAATTTGGCCGATACCGGCGTTAATTGTACCATTGGCAATGGCGGAAAACCGCACCACAAAAGCAAAAACAATGGCAAATACGGTGCCAGAGAGGATTAAACCCGGCGCGGTAAAGTTGAAATATTTAGCCAAGTCATTAATGCCGTGATCTAACGGACCGAACGTAGCTAACATGGCCATGGCCAGTACCGTGCCCGGAATGGCATAACCCACCCCTGATATTTGCAGCGGGATTTTACGCCAACGACTTTGATGTAAACGCTGAAATAAGGCTAAAAACAAGGCTATTAAGGTGGCGATAGTGGCACTATAGACGGCGATTTCGACACTGTTTTTTCCGGTTATTAGCAAGGCTTGAAATTGTTGATAATCGGCATAATCAACCGCCATCATCAACAGTAAAAATAGCGGTAATAAAAAGCCGGCCAGCACCAAAAACCAACAAAAAATACTGGCGGCAATTTGTTGCGGCACAGAAAGCTGTTTACGTTGCTGATGGGTATTGGGTCGACTTGATTGATGTCGTTGCCCCGCGCGGGCGCGTTGCTCGGCGACAATAACAAATAAAATAAATAACATCAGCACACTGGCCAATGCGTTGGCAGCAGCAAAGTCACTGTAACCTAACCAAGTATCGTAAACCGCTGTGGTTAAGGTATTCACGGCAAAATATTGCACGGTGGCAAAATCGGCTAAGGTTTCCATTACCACTAAGCTTAACGACACAGCAATAGCAGGCCGGGCAAGCGGTAAGGCAATTTGATAAAAGCTCTGACGTCGAGTGCAGCCTAATAAGCGACTGGCACGTAATAAATTACGATCTTGCTGCTCAAAGGCGGTACGGGTTAACAGGTAAACATAAGGAAATAGCGCCAAGGCAATCACCACCGCGGCGCCGCCTAAGGTGCGAATATCAAAGAAGTAATAATCGTTGGGTGACTGCCAATCAAACCACTGGCGCAACTGGCGCTGTACGGGTCCGGCATAATCAAACAAGTCGGTGTATAAATAAGCCACTAAATACGCCGGCATGGCTAATGGCAACATTAATAGCCATCGCAATTGCTTTGCCATAACAATATTAGTGTGGCTAATAATAGCGGCAGCCGGTACACCAAAACAAAACGTTAACAGTGCAACTAAGGCGCCGAGCAGTAAAGTATTAGTAACGTATTCCGGTAATACCGTCGCCCATAAATGCGTAAAAAGCTCGCTAGAGGCATTGATGCTGGCAAACAACATCACGCCGATAGGCACGATTAAAACAAACGCAAAAAACCAGCTGAAAAACTTCCAACTGGTATTGTTATTGGCGATGATCACCGACGTAAACTCTTAACGGAGGGCGTTATAAATCAAACTTGGCTTTATCAAGTAACTTCAGCGCTGCTTTGCGTTGTTGTGCGATGCGCTCAAGCGATAAATTATCTGCTTTGAATTGCCCCCAAGAAGCCACTAATTTCGACGGCATTACCCCCGCACGTACCGGGTATTCCATATTAGTATCGGCGTACATTTTCTGTGCCGATTCTGAAACAAGAAAGTTCATTAATGCTAAAGCGTTAGCTTGATTTGGCGCATATTTCGCCATGGCCATACCAGAAATATTAACATGAGCACCGCGATTGCTTTGATTAGGGAAATTAATATTCACCGCCTCAGCCCACACTTTTTGCTTGTCATCATTCAGCATATTGCCAAAGTAATAACTGTTGCCTAACGAGATATCACACAGGTTTTGATGAATGGCTTGCACTTGTGCGCGATCGCTGCCTTGTGGCTTACGCGCTAAGTTAGCTTTAACATTTTGCAACCAAGTCAGGGTGTCTGCTTCACCGTGCTCGGCAATCATAGAGGCTACTAACGCAACATTGTATGGGTGTTTACCACTGCGAGTACAAATTTTTCCGCGCCATTTTTTATCGGCAAGATCTTCATAATTAAAGGCAATTTCCCCTAATCTTTTTGCTGAATAAATATTGCGTACCCGTGTGGTTAATGCGTACCACGTATTATCGCTAGCTTTAAATTGCGCGGGAATAGCAGCAGTTAATTCAGGTGATTGCACTGTTTGTAATAAGCCTTTGTCTTTTAATTCAATTAAGCGGCTAATATCTGTGGTTAATAAAATATCTGCGGGACTATATTCGCCTTCACGGGCTAAGCGCTCTGCCATGCCTTTTTTCGCAAACACGACGTTGACTTTAATACCGCTAGCTTTGGTAAATTCGTCAAATAACGGCTTAACTAAAAATGGCTGACGGTAAGAGTAAACATTGACCTCATCACTCGCTGATACATTAATGCTTGCCCCTAGCAAGCTAACAAAAACAAGTATTGAAAACCAAATTTTATTTAACATAGAGTCCGCCTAAATAATTTGTCAAGAAAATAGCGAGGAGTGCTATTTCTTAATTTCCCGCCAGACTAATGAAGATACTGGAGGGTGTCAAGGTTTTTGAGAATTATTCTCATTTGATTCAAGATGTTGTTCGCTCTTCGTTACTTTTCTCAAATAAAAAGTGCTTAGCACCTGCTGACAGGCAGCGATTTGAAATATAATGTCGAATGCCATTCTGGGTGATTAACCAACCATTTTCAGTGGCGGTTAGGCAGTCAATTTTGCTAAATAATAACTGAGTGTCATTATAAAACGACGATATCTGAATGCGCTGCTCATCTATGGTTAACTTCACCTCGGCTTTTGCCGCTTTGCTTAACATCTGGCGCGCAAGCCACCACGCTTTGCGATACCGATTACTGACCAGTTCAAGCACGCCGAGCGAGAAAATAAACCAGGCAGCATATTGGTTTAACTCGGAAAACAACACTAACCCCGCGCCTACTAGTAGTAAAATCAAGGCTTTGCTGTACAGCATGGTAAAAGTTTTTGCTTGCGCTGACTCGTCATAGCACTCGCTAAAGTGCGATTTGTCCAATATAAATGAAGTTTGATAATTAAAAGCTTGGGTCATGGTGCCGTCAGATACGTGGGAGTTACCGGCATTTTACCCAGTTCTGAAGATAAATTCTATTTTGTCGTTTGTCGATAGCTCAGCTATCGCTTGCGTAGGGAGGAAATTAATCATCTGATGGCGCGATGATAAACCTTATGAATATCAGTTTTCTTTATCGCGTAGCGGTTATTCGCGTTTTTTATCAACATTATTATCAGGTTGCAAC
>JBMZDW010000040.1:0-24281 GCA_049614565.1 Cognaticolwellia sp.
CATGTGATCGCGACATTGTCGACATAGAGGTAGGTATTTAGTTTTTGTCTGGAACAAAAAAACTGACCGTACCTAGTGCACATCGTCGCTCTTTCACATCGACATGCAAGGATGCATTAATGCCATGAAGGCAGGATGCCTAGGAATGGCCATGTGATCGCGACATTGCCTACATGGATGTTGGTACTTAGTTTTTGTCTGGAACAAAAAAACTGACGGTACACCCTGTACATAAAAAAGCCAGCATTAAACAATAATGCTGGCTTTTATTAGACTATCAACAAGTAGATTAGCTAAATATGGCTTTCATTATCCAGAAGAAGATAATAGATAGGCCGGCACCTACTGGCAGGGTAATCACCCAAGAAACAACAATATTACGTACCACGCTTAGGTTAATAGCGGCAATACCGCGCGCCATACCCACTCCTAACACCGCACCGACTAAAGTTTGCGTTGTCGAGATAGGTAAACCTGCACCTGAGGCGATAACAACCGTACAAGCGGCGGCTAGCTCTGCCGCAAAACCACGACTTGGCGTGAGGTGGGTAATACCTTTACCTATAGTAGCAATAACGCGATGACCAAATAATGCTAAACCGGCAACGATACCTAAACCACCTAATGGTAAAATCCACCACACTAGCGCTGATTTTTTCGCAATTTCACCACCGTTGTCAACAATACTAACTACCGCTGCTAGCGGCCCAATCGCGTTGGCAACGTCGTTTGAACCATGAGCAAACGCCATACAACAAGCGGTTACTATCATTAATACCGCAAATACTTTTTCAACATTAGCATAATGGGTCGTTTTATCAGCTTTATTATCAAACTGAAGACGGCTAATAAAGTATTTACCAATAATGGCAACAATGACAGCAACAATAATTGCTAAGTAATAGCCACCTGCGCCACCAAGTTCAAAGTTATAAAATCCTAAATCAACATTGTCTAAACCAATATGCTTTAAACCTTTTTTGATGGTGACAAGTGATAAAACAAAACCCGCCAAAAACATATAAAAAGGCACATAGCGCTTAGCCTGCTCTAAGGGCTTATCGGTATCAAAAATGAGTTTTTGTGCACTGTTAAAAATCAAAAAGGCGATAACACCAGAAATTAATGGTGTGATAACCCAACTGCCGACAATACCACCTACTTTGCCCCAAGCTACCGTATCCGGGCTTACACCTATGGCAGCAAAACCAATGATAGCGCCAACAATAGAATGGGTGGTTGATACCGGCCAACCTAATACAGAGGCTACTAACAACCAAGTTGCAGCAGCTAACAAGGCTGAAATCATACCAAACACTAGGAGTTCAGGTATATCTACGAAGAGCGCGGGGTCAATAATGCCCTTACGTATGGTTGAGGTGACTTCGCCACCGGCTAAGTACGCACCAGCAAATTCAAACACCATAGCGATGATGATTGCTTGCTTAATCGTTAATGCTTTTGAACCAACCGATGTACCCATTGCATTCGCAACATCGTTTGCCCCTATGCCCCATGCCATAAAAAAACCTACAGCAGCGGCGATCATGACTAAAACAGAGCCATTTGAGAGTAAAATATCCATAACGGACCCTTATTTTCTAGCCAAAAGAATTTCTAAACGTGCACCAACACGTTCGGCAAGATCGGCTAAGTCACCAACCCAATCAATGATTTGATATAAAAACATCACATCTACGCAATTTAAGTCTTTTTCAATATTTAAAAGATCTTTGCGTAATTTGATTTGCATTCCATCAGTTTCATCTTCAATTTCATCAAGTTGGCTGATCATTTTAGTGACAAGCTCAACTTCACGACCACGAAATCCAGTTTCTAATAAGTCATCCAATTCATTTATTGCATCAGCCGCTTTTTCTGCCGCATCAATACTACGCGCTACATATGCAACAAATTGTTCTTGTAGCTCTGTAGGAATAGTTAATTTTCGGCCGAATATACGGCCAGCGATATCTTTTGCACGATTGGCAATTTTATCTTGTTGAGAAAGTAACTCGAGTAAATCAGCGCGATCAACGGGCATAAATAAACCACCCGGTAGTTCCAAACGAATTTGGCGTTTTAAATCGTCAGCGTCACGTTCGAGTTTAGAAATTTTTGTGCGCATTTTCCCTGCCGCGCTCCAGTCTTCTTCAGTCACGGCTGCGAAGAAAGGCACAAGTTGGCTACAACATTTATGCACAATGCGAATGTGTTTTTCTAAAGGTTTAATTGGCGACTTGGCAAAGACGCCTATGATTGAATTTCTGGCCATAATTAATTTCCAGGAGCATATGCTCTTTATTGTTATTCGCCGCGGATATTAAAGCATTTGAAAGTTAATTCAAATGCTTTATCGCAAGATAGCAGCGGTTTATAGAATGATTAGTTATTATCAGTGCACTTAAAAGTATATACAGTATTTGCTACGCAATAGCGAATTTAGTGCATTCGATAAACGAGCAATATGTAATATTAAGACAACGCGTCTAAATCTTCAGGAGCGGTATGACGAACAACCTTACCTTTAACAAAGTAAATAATATATTCACATATGTTTTGGCAACGATCGCCGATACGCTCTAGCGCTCGCGCCGACCAAATAACGCTCATGATCTGGGGAATTGAACGTGGGTCTTCCATCATATAAGTCATTAATTGGCGCATCAGTGCTTCGTATTCACGATCAATTTTGTCATCACTTTTATGCACTTTCACCGCAGCTTCACAATCCATACGGGTAAAGGCATCTAGGGTGGCTTGTAAAAACGTTAAAACATGACGACCTAAGTTATCAAGGTTTGACAATAAGTCTTTATGTTCACTCGATAAGCTTTCTAAGGTAACGTTGGCAATTTTTCCCGCTTCATCACCAATGCGTTCTAAATCGGTAATGGTTTTTACAATCGCCATCACAAGGCGTAAATCACCCGCTGCCGGCTGACGCTTGGCAATAATGCGCGTACATTCATCATCAATACTCACTTCGGCATTGTTAATCTGATAATCGGTACTCAGTACTTTTTTAGCGAGCTCTTCATCGGCGTCACATACTGAGGTTAATGCATCGGTTAACTGCTTTTCAACTAAACCGCCCATGTGCATTACGTGGTTGATAATACGCTCTAAATCTTCATTAAACTGGCCGGAAATATGACGACCAATATTTAAATTATCCATAGTAAAATCCTCTGCTTATCGCCAATACTAACCGTAGCGGCCAGTAATATAGTCTTCCGTTTTCTTTTTCGCTGGCGTCGTAAATAAGGTGTTAGTGTCACTGTATTCAATCAAGTCGCCCATGTACATAAAGGCGGTTTGGTCTGAAACGCGCGCCGCTTGTTGCATATTATGAGTTACAATCACCACGGTAAACTGTTTCTTTAAATCATTGATCAATTCTTCAATGGTTAAGGTTGAAATGGGATCAAGCGCCGAGGTAGGCTCATCTAACAATAATACTTCCGGTTCAATCGCAATGGCACGGGCAATAACAAGTCGTTGTTGCTGACCACCCGAAAGCCCTAACGCACTCTCATGTAACCTGTCTTTTACTTCATTCCACAATGCCGCACTACGCAACGACTTTTCAACCGCTTCGTCCAACACCCGGCGATTATTTTCGCCAGTAATGCGTAAACCATAAACCACATTTTCATAAATAGATTTAGGAAAAGGGTTCGGGCGTTGAAATACCATACCGACTTTACGTCGCAAGGCGGCAACATCGGTATGGCGGTCGTAAATATTTTCACCATGGAGGTTAATTTCGCCGGTAATTTTACAAATATCAACTAAGTCGTTCATGCGGTTAATACAACGCAATAGCGTTGATTTACCACAACCACTGGGTCCGATAAAGGCAGTAACTTGTCCTTTAGGGATCGACATTGAAATATTTTGCAATGCCTGCTTGTTACCATAATATAAATCTAAATTTTTAATTTCCAATGCCACTTGTTCTGGCGAAAGGTTATTTAAATCGAGTTTAACATTTTGTTCTGATAAAGCTTTTGGGGTAACAGAAATCATAGTGTTCTCTTTAAATCTTACTCATCATTGGGCGGTAAGGCCGTTAATTTTGTTCATGGTACTTATTCTTATAATAAGTACCTTTTTCGTCGTATTGTTAACGCTAATGCTTAATGCTCTAACATACGGTATTTTTCTCGTAAGCGGTTACGAATGGTGACCGCGGTCATATTCAGTGCTACGATAATGGTCACCAATAACAACGCCGTGGCATACACTAACGGTCTGGCCGCTTCAACATTCGGGCTTTGAAAACCGACATCATAAATATGAAAGCCTAAGTGCATAAACTTACGGTCTAAATGTAAAAATGGAAAGTTACCATCTAGCGGTAAGTTTGGCGCCATTTTCACTACACCTACTAACATCAATGGCGCAACTTCGCCTGCAGCACGGGCAATGGCTAATATAATTCCGGTCATAATCGCAGGGCTAGCAATAGGTAAAATAATACGCCATAAGGTTTCTGCTTTAGTGGCGCCAAGAGCCAAACTACCATGTCGCATAGCCGCAGGAATACGTGATAACCCCTCTTCGGTTGAAACTATCACCACAGGTAAAGTCAAAATAGCTAAGGTTATCGCTGACCACATAACACCGGGCGTACCAAAAGTTGGGCTGGGTAATGTTTCTGCGTAAAACAGTTGATCTAAACTGCCACCCACCATATAAACAAAAAAGCCTAAGCCAAAAACACCATAAACAATAGAGGGCACACCGGCGAGGTTAATCACCGCAATACGTAACAGTTTTGTTAACGCATTATTGCCGGCATATTCATGTAAATAAATGGCCGCGACAACACCCAATGGCGAAACAATTACTGTCATTAATAACACCATTAATACAGTACCGAATATCGCGGGGAACACGCCACCTTCAGTATTGGCTTCACGCGGATCATCAATAATAAAAGCGGCAATTTGGCTAAAAAACACTTTGATTTTGCCCAACGTGCTAAGCTTGTTATTAAATGTCACATGTAAAATGTCTTCAAAGTTAATAGTAACTTTTTGCCCGTCCATGGCACGCATAACAATTTGATCACGTGAAATTTTTTCACGCAATGCCATCAAGTCACGCTCAAGAACAGCATAATCCGCTTTTAATTTAGCAACCTTACTTTTGAACTCCGCTTGTAGTTCGTCAGTTAAGGTGCCATCTAGCTTATGCTTGCGCTCTTTTAAACGCGTACGTTCAATTTGATAGTTAATGGCGCCAATGTCTGAGGTTTGTAGTGCTTCTATTTGCTCTTGAAAATCACTAACGCGAGCAACAAGCTCTGGCATTTCGCTCTGCGCCACCGTTTTACCATCTAAAATGATTTCTTCGATATAACCGTAAAAGTTACCATTGGTACGACGTTCAATAACCACCAACTCTTCAGGTACTAAGGTTTTATTAATTTGTGGTACTAAAATCCAACGAAAGTCCAAACTCACTAACTCTCGGTTACCAGTTTTAATTAATAAACGTTCAATGCTTTCTGCTGACTTATCAATATCGAGATCAAGATGTGCCAACTGCGATACTGGAATACTTTCTCTGTCGTATATTTCACCGATAACTGTTAAGTTTTTGCCCTGCTGATCCGTCATTTCGAACTGATAAATATCAGCCGGCCAAAAGTAACTTAAACCACGTGAAGCAATAAGCCAAAGTAAACCTACTACTGAGATCAGGCTGATACTTACACCACCTGCTGACAACCACACCCAAGGAGAGCCAGATTTAAACCAATTATTCATGCTACTGCGCCTTCCTTACAATGAGCTATATTTTTCACGCAAACGCTGACGTATAAACTCAGCAAGCGTGTTAAATACAAAGGTAAATACAAATAAAACAAATGCTGCCAAAAATAGAATACGGTAATGCGAACTGCCCACTTCCGATTCTGGCATTTCAACCGCGATATTCGCCGCTAGTGTTCTCATACCTTGGAAAATACTCCAATCGAGAATTGGCGTGTTACCGGTAGCCATCAATACGATCATAGTTTCACCGACCGCGCGGCCTAAGCCCATCATAACCGCTGAAAATATACCTGGGCTTGCGGTTAACAACACCACTTTGATTAAGGTTTGCCATTGCGTAGCACCCAAGGCTAACGAGCCACTGGTTAAATGCTTAGGTACACTAAAAATAGCATCTTCGGCCATAGAGAAAATCGTTGGTATAACGGCAAATCCCATGGCAATACCGACGACTAACGCGTTACGTTGGTCAAAATCGATGCCTAAATCATTGGTAATAAATTGTCTAACATCGCCGCCAAATAAGTGCAACTCAAGTACTGGCGATAAAGCAAACGCTCCATATGCCGCAAGTCCAATGGCCGGTATTAAAATAATTGGTGCCCAAGTTTCAGGAATACGGGTTTTATATTCTCGCGGTAATTTATGCCAGGCAAACGCAGTAATAAACACCGATGACGGGATAAATACCAAGAGTAAACATATTGCGGGTAAATAAATTTCAATAATTGGCGCTAACCAAAGCCCCGCCAAAAAGCCAAGAATAACCGTTGGTAAGGCTTCCATAAGTTCAATGGTCGGTTTAACTTTTCTGCGCATACCCGGCGTCATAAAGTAAGCGGTATAAATTGCCGCGGTTAAGGCAATAGGTACAGCAAACATCATGGCGTACATGGCCGCTTTAATGGTACCAAATGAAATAGGTACTAACGAGAACTTGGCCTCAAAATCATCAGAGCCTGAAGTTGATTGCCAAATATATTCTGGCTCTGGATAGCCTTCATACCAAACTTCCTGCCAAAGGGCTTGCCAAGTCACTTCAGGGTGTTCATTTTCAACGGAGAAAATGGCCAGTTCATTGCCCGATGCGATAACTAAACCATCAGCGCGTGGTGCAATGGCAAAGGCTTGGGCATTGCCTTGATGTAGTTGCCCACGCCATAAGTCCGCGTCACTGGTGGTGTAAAACATACCCATTTCACCTGACGGTGTTTCGGTATAAAAGCTCTTACGAAACTGTTCAGTATAAATTGCGGTGACAGGCTCATTATCACTAACATCAAAGCGACGAATTTCTTTAAATTCACGCCCTTGCTCGGTCGCCACTTCAAACCATTGGCTAACGCTACCTTTATCATCACCGAGTAATACTGAGCTACCACCAGATAATAGTGCCATGGCGGTAATATGATTAGGGGTTGATTTGTTTTGCGCTAATTGCGGAATAATGGTCGCTTTAAGTTCGGCTTCATCATCAAGTGAATACACAGCCACTTGATCAGCTTGGCGAATAAATACCATGGCCAAATCTGGGGTAACGAGAATATCGTCAATGGCTTTGGCGCTATGGTCAATCTCTTGATATTCCACTTCATAAGCCGTGTCATAACTAAAATCATCTTCTGCCAGTAACGTGGTTTTTACTAGGCGATTGTCTTGAGTAAAACCAACAAAAATAGCTTTTTCATCATCCATGGCAAACGAAAGCTTAGTCAATGCTACGTTGTTTTCATCAACCGGCAGGTAACCTTCACCTAACGGATAGCGCACACTAGGAATAATCACCCGTTCGCCACTATCAAAGTTAGCTGTAAAATGCGGCACAACAAGTTGGACATTACCGGCACTGTCGAGCAATAATTTTTGCGCTTGGCCAATGTTTATCAACTGAGCTAAGTTTTCATCCTCTGCAACAAGCGCTTGAGAAAATATTTTCTCGCCTGCTTTATAGCGCTCACTGTCCACTAATTGATAAAAATGAATATTGCCTTGCTCGGTAATGTTGTAGGCAACTTCTTTTAACTCATCTACACCAGTTGCCAAGATTTTATACTGTTCATTAATAACAAATTGCGCAGTCGATTCAACTTTTGCGGATTCAAATATCGGTTTAATCACATACAGTAAGTACATGAAAATTAGCACTAAAGTAAATAAAACACTAATACCACCGAGTGTTATCATCCATTTTGCTAATGAATTTTTTACTTTGCGCGAATTTGCTGATTGAGAAGCAATGGTCACTTAAAAACACCTTCAACTATAATAATTTTTATAACTGCAGCAATTATAAGACAGTTGTGTGACAGTTTTGTGACAAGCTAGCTTTATCTGCAACTACGGCTCAAAAAACACGACATTTTCAACACTTAAAACAACTATTGCTGATGGTGAATGGCTATATTATGATTTCCTAATACCGATAGTGCTTTACCGAAAAGGATACCGGCATGGCCATAAGCCAAATCATGTCTCGCAATTTAATCACCTTAGATATGGACGATACCTTAGCTGATGCCAAGGATATTTTTGAACGTTACGAGATGCATCATATTTTGATCATTGAGCAAGAAAAACTCGTTGGCGTGCTCTCCGACCGTGATTTATTGCAGCATTTAAGCCCGACCATAGGCACCCGAAAAGAAACGCCACAAGATAGCTTTATTCTCAATAAAAAAATTCATTTGATCATGAGCAGACACCTGATCACCGCCTCAGAAGACATCACATTAAATGAAGCGGTATTACTGTTTTATGACAATAAAATATCTTGTATTCCCGTAATTAATGAAAAAAATTTTCCCGTGGGCATCATCACCTGGCGTGATATTATCAAGGTTATTGCCGTGCAGTATCGTCGAAAAACCAACCAAAACTAAGACCTGGCGTCCTATTTACGAGCTACACGAGAGCATAGAACAGCCAGCTTTATTTTTTGCCCAATCCGGACGCTTTGCCGCGAATTGTTCAAATTCTATTTGCTCATCATAGGGTTTGGTTAACACGGCTTGTAACTGATGCAGTAAGGTGTAATCTTGCCGCTCGGCTTGCTCGATAACTTGCTGCGCTAAATAATTTCGCAGCACATATTTAGGGTTGGTTGCATTCATTTGTTGGCGAATTTCAGCTCGGCTTTTACCGCTGCTATCACGTAATGTAATATAGCGCTCAAGCCATAGCTGCAAGGTTTCTTGATAACTTGGGGTAATTTCATCTTTATCGTAAAAGCACTCGTGTAAGTGGCTTAACCACAGCGCACTATTATCAGGCAAACTTGCCAGACGACGATAAAAAATCGTCATATCGGTTTCAATTAGCATTAAAATATCTTCAAGCTCAACAAATAACGTCACAGCGTCTTTATCCGATGATAGCGATTTGAGTTCAAGACCCAGCTTTGCTGCCATCATACTTTTCCACTGCTGTTGATAATTTTTCGCAAAATCATTCAAGGCATTTTGTAAAGGCTCAGCGTCCTTGATTAACGGGAAAATCGCATTAGCTAATTGAAATAAATTCCATTGTGCTATTTCGCCCTGCGCGCCAAAGCGATAACGCTTACCTTGTGCATCTGTAGTATTGGGCGTCCAATGCAAATCAAAGTTATCAATCCAGCCATAAGGGCCATAATCAATGGTTTCGCCAATAATCGACATATTGTCAGTGTTCATCACGCCATGGACAAAGCCGACGCGCATCCAGTCTACAACTAACTGACAAGTGCGCGTACAAACTTCATTAAACCACGCTAGATAAACCTCAGAGCTCGGCGCACCTAAATGTGAAAAATCACGGGTGATAACATAGTCAACTAACTGTTTCAGCAAAGAAATATCTTGTCGCGATGACGGTAACTGAAAACTACCAAAACGGATAAATGATGATGAAACACGACATACAACTGCCCCTGGCTCCGCTTTAGCATGGCCATCATAAAACATATCCCTGATCACTTTGTCACCCGTCAGCGCTAAGCTTAACGCCCGCGTGGTGGCGATACCTAAATGATACATGGCCTCAGAGCATAAAAATTCACGTATCGACGAGCGCAACACCGCCAAACCATCAGCGGTACGCGAATATGGTGTTGGTCCCGCGCCTTTAAGTTGTAAGGTTTTATGGCCGTGATTTTCAGTTTGTACTTCTGCCAAGTTAATTGCCCGACCGTCACCGAGTTGCCCCGCCCAGTGGCCAAACTGATGACCGCCATAACACATGGCAAAAGGCTTCATGTCAGCTAATACGCCATTACCCGAAAATAGCTGTAAAAACGTAGGTGAATTTACTTGCTCAACAGTCAAGTCCAATTGATTCGCCACACTTTCACTCGTAGCAATAAGTTGCGGCTTATGGGTGGCAGTCGGCTGCACATAGGAGTAGGCATTCATCACTTGTCGCGGGTAATTATCGTCAACATCATCGGCGATAAAGTGGGCGGTAAATTGGTTATCTAAGGTAAAGGTAAAATTTGACACGGGTTTAGTACTCAAAAGCTCAGCATAGGCATAGTATCAACTGGCGCAGCCTCGAATACAACTTGGCAATTAATAAAAAGGTAATAGAAACTGAGTTCTTTTTTACTTGAATTTTTGCTAGGGTGACTAATACTTCAGCAAGAATAAAAAGTGTTCTCAATAACTAGCTAGCGTCAAAGTAGATTATTCCACTGAAACTTGTGATCAATATAATAAATTACAATTAAAGCGCACTACAACAATGTTTCGTTCCAAAAACCGACAACGGATTGGTAATGTCAGATAAAAATAAAACCGTAAAAGCGTTACAACAACAACTGCAAGTCATGTCTAATGTACTCGACAATATCGGCTCATTTGTCTATAGCAAAGATTTAAACGGTAAATACACTTATGCCAACGCCGATGTTGCCAAACTCTTTAACACGCCAGTGCAAGAAATTATCGGCAAAGACGACAGCCAGTTTTTTGATTTAAACGTCTCTAATGAACTGCGCGAAAATGATCAAAAAGTTATCGACAGTAAAACTCCGTTAATTACTGAAGAACGTAATATGGTGAAATCAACGGGAAAAGTTCATACCTACACTATTATTAAACAGCCTATTTTTAACAATAACGGTGAGGTTACCGGGCTATCGGGCATATCAATCGATATCACTGAACAAAAAGAGCTCGAGGCGAAAAACCGTGAACAAAAGCAATTACTTGACGTAATATTAGATAATGTTGATGCTTATATTTATATGAAAGACTTGACCTGGTCAACTCAATTCAAACACCCTAGTTAAGTTCGTTATGCTACCTTTTTCAGTTCTCTTTCTTTGCATTCAAATACATTAGGACTTTGATAACCAAGATAAGAGTGCATTCTTTGGCTGTTGTACCACATCGTGATGTAGTTCAATACATCTTGCTGAGCGGCGTAACGAGTTTGATAGTTACGCCAATGTACTCGCTCTTGCTTTAAACTACCAAAGAAGCTCTCTGCTACCGCATTATCCCAACAGCAACCTTTCTTGCTCATACTTCCTACGAAGCCATGTAACCTGAGTATTCGCCTATATTGATGACTCGCATATTGAACACCTTGATCTGAATGCACTATCAATCCTGCCTTTGGTTTTCGTTGCCACATAGCCATGGTAAGGGCATCGCAAACAAGTTGAGCTTTCATTCTTGTCCCCATGCTCCAACCGACAACTTTACGTGAGTATAGGTCGATTACTATCGCCAAATATAGCCAGCCTTCTGAAGTCCATATGTAGGTAATATCTTGCACCCACGCTTGATCAGGTTGTTGAACATCAAAGTCTTGTTCAAGTTCATTCGCGTAAACGGGTTTGTTGTGTTCGCTATTTGTTGTTGCTTTATATTTTTTCTTATACCGTACCCAAACGTTTGCTTCTTTCATTAACTGCGCTGTTTTTCTGCGGCTAACAGGGAAACTGAGTGCATTTAAGGATTTTTGAATACGTCTTGCGCCATAAGTATTATCGCTAAACTTTGCAATGTCTTTCACCCATTCCAGCATCTCTTGATGCGTTGTATCAATGGGCTTTTGAGCCTTTCTTTTTTGGTAACTATAATAGTTGTTGCTTCTTACACCCAATACGCGACACATCAGTATCACGGGCCAGATCTTCTTATGTTGGGCAACAAACGAATATTTTACTTCGTTTCTTTTGCAAAGAAGACCGTCGCTTTTTTTAATATCTCACGCTCCATTTCTAGGCGCTTGACTTGAGCTTTAAGCTTACGAATTTCATCTTGCTCTGGCGTAAGCTTTCCATTTCCTCTAAAAGCATGACCATCATCATTTTCCGCTTCTTTGATCCATCGACCAAGCACTTGAGCACTAACTTCTAGATTTCTAGCGGCTTCTGCGACAGGATAGTTTTGATCCCTAACGAGGGCAATTGCATCTAGTTTGAATTCTTTTGAATAAGTTTTACGGCTTTTCATTTGTATCTCCAGTTAAGTCAATTATGTCTTAACTGAGGTAGTCGAATCAATTAGACCACGTCAACTCTGAACGGCACTTCAGATATGTTAACAGTAAAGTGGCTGATTTATTTGGTTTGCCCGCCGAGCAAATTATCGGACAACGCGATATCGATGTTATCCCCAAAGATATTGCCGACAACTTTTGGCAAACCGATAAGCAAGTTTTCGAAACGAATGACAAATTAGTGATTAACGAAACCTTCCCTGGTCCCGACCAAAAGCCACAAAATTATTTAAGCATTAAAATTCCGTATGATTTTAAAAGCGGCAGCAAAACCTTGATTGGTTTCTCAACCGATGTAACTGAGCTATATCAATTAAAAGAAAAGTTTGAACAATTAGCCAATATTGATGAGCTAACAGGCTTGTATAACCGTCGCTACTTTTTTGACAATGCCAATCGCGAATTTATTCGAGCACAACGCCACCAACAAACACTGGCGGTGATCTCGATAGATGTTGACCATTTTAAAACGATAAATGACAAATACGGCCACCCCGTTGGTGATCAAGTGTTAGTCAAGCTAGCACAGTTATTGATACCTATGGTGAGAAGTGAGGACATACTTGCTCGCATTGGCGGTGAAGAATTTTCAATATTATTGCCTGATACCAGTCGCGAGAAAAGCCATCAGGCCGCAGAACGATTACGCGCCTTGCTTGATAACAATCCCATTATACTCGACAACGACGTTAAATTACCGGTCAAACTTAGTCTTGGCGTATCCGTTATTAAAGCTAGCGACGCATGCTTTCAAGAGCTCTATGCTCGCTCCGATATTGCCTTATATAAGGCAAAATCTAATGGCAGAAACCATGTTTGCATGCTGGATTAAATAAAGGTGCGTTGAATTTATGCGATTAAACCTGGTTCGATTTAGTCTGTTATTTAACGAGACTAGCACTGACTTACGTATTTTTCGGAGGTTCTATGGAGTCTCATGGCTCATATGAATTAACACATAAAGACCAAACGGTAATTGTTAAAGCCATTGGCGCGTGGAACTATGAAACAGCATTAATTTTTGTCAAAGAATACAAGCAACTTGTACGTCAACTAAGCGATAAACCTTGGGCATGCTTAGTTGATCTAACACAATGGGAGTTGTTTGCGCCCGATGTCGCCCGCTGTATAAATAAGGTAAATATATGGGCAAATGTCAATAATCAAAAATATGAAGTGGTGGTTTGTGGTTTATCTATTCAGCAACCTGTACTTGAGAAAACTCATCAAGTTTTCACCAATGTTGAAACCATGTTTTGCGATAATCTAGCGCAAGCATATCACTGGCTAGAAACTCTTGATGTCACCCAAAACGATAATTGATACTTGCGGCTATTTTCAGTATTTCCCCCCAATAATATATGCTAATTTTTAGCTTTCTCCCTGTCTCCACTACTGGACTGTCCTTGGGTAGATGCCCTACAATAGCAACAATAATTTCATTCATAATAAGGTCAAAATATGGCTCAGCCGCTTCCCGATAAATTCATTATGTCGATGAACCGCGTTTCCAAAGTAGTTCCACCTAAACGCACTATTTTAAAAGATATTTCGCTTTCTTTTTTTCCCGGCGCAAAAATTGGCGTGCTAGGTTTAAATGGCTCAGGTAAGTCGACCTTACTGCGCATTATGGCCGGTGTTGATAAAGAGTTTGAAGGTGAGGCAACGGCATTAGCCGGCACTAATATTGGTTATTTACCACAAGAGCCAGTATTAGATGAAGAAAAAACCGTTCGTGAAATTGTTGAAGAAGCGGTTAGTGAAGTAAAAAATGCTATGGCACGTTTAGACCAAGTTTATGCTGAATACGCTGAGCCAGATGCTGATTTTGATGCCTTAGCGAAAGAGCAAGGCCAACTTGAAGACATTATTAACAGCCAAGACGGTCACAACATTGACAACGTATTAGAGCGTGCTGCCGATGCATTACGCCTACCAGCATGGGAACAAAAAGTTGCCGTTCTGAGTGGTGGTGAACGTCGCCGCGTTGCCCTTTGTCGTTTATTACTGCAAAAGCCTGATATGTTGCTACTTGATGAACCGACCAACCATTTAGACGCAGAGTCTGTTGCGTGGTTAGAGCGCTTCTTACATGATTATACGGGCACTGTTGTTGCGATTACCCATGATAGATACTTCCTCGATAATGTTGCTGGCTGGATTTTAGAGCTTGATAGAGGCCACGGTATTCCTTACGAAGGCAACTATTCTTCATGGTTAGAGCAAAAAAATGCTCGCCTTGAACAAGAAAGTAAAAGCGAAAACGCCCTACAAAAAACCATTAAGCAAGAGCTTGAATGGGTGCGCTCAAACCCGAAAGCACGTCAATCAAAAAGCAAAGCCCGTATGGCACGTTTTGAAGAGCTTAATAGCCAAGATCACCAAAAGCGTAATGAAACCAACGAGCTTTACATACCACCAGGACCTCGTTTAGGCGATAAAGTATTAGACGTAAATAACTTAACGAAATCTTTTGGCGATAGAGTACTGATTGATGACTTAAGCTTTAGTGTGCCAAAAGGTGCGATTGTCGGTATTATCGGGCCGAACGGTGCGGGTAAGTCGACATTATTCAAAATAATGTCAGGTGCGGAAACGCCAGATTCTGGTCAGGTAGAACTGGGTGATACCGTTAAGTTGGCCAGTGTTGATCAATTTCGCGATGATATGGACAACAGCAAAACCGTCTACCAAGAAATATCGCAAGGCCATGATATATTACAAATAGGTAATTTTGAAATTCCAAGCCGGGCTTATGCTAGCCGTTTTAATTTTAAAGGCAATGATCAACAAAAGATCATCGGCGACTTATCGGGCGGTGAACGTAACCGTGTGCATTTAGCTAAGCTAGTGCAAACTGGTGGTAACGTATTACTACTCGATGAGCCGACCAATGATTTAGATGTTGAAACCTTACGTGCTCTTGAAGAGGCATTATTGGAATTTCCCGGCTGTGCCATGGTTATTTCCCATGACCGTTGGTTCCTTGATCGCATTGCCACCCATATTTTAGATTATCGTGATGAAGGGCAAATTAATTTCTACGAAGGTAACTTCACGGATTATGAGGCGTGGTTAAAGAAAACCTATGGCCCTGCCGCTACTGAACCACACCGTATAAAGTACAAAAAAATCGGTTAGTTAAATTCAGGACTTAACAGCATTAAAAGACACCTTATTGAATTAAGGTGTCTTTTTTTTTAAAGCAGGTTATGCTCAATGGTATTACTGTTAGCAAATGGAGCTGCCATGCAAAATCGACGTAAATTTACCCGAGTGTTATTCGCCATCAACGCTAAATTGACCTTTGATGAAAATCAATTAGCGGTGAAGATACATGATATTTCATTAAATGGCGCTTTACTTTCTGGTGACTGTAAAGGCTTATCTTTGTCGAAAAAAACGGGCATATTATCATTTCAACTCGATGATTTTGGCGCTAAAATTATCATGAAAGTTGTCGTTGCACATCAAGAAGACAATGATTTAGGTGTACAATGTCTCGGTATCGATATTGATAGTGCGAGTTTACTGCGCCGCTTAGTTGAGCTTAACTTAAACGTCGACGAACAGTTACACAAAGAACTTTTTCAGCTAACACGTAGCAAAGATTAACCAAAGTTAAACAGCTATTCTTCTTCTCAAAGGATTTACTATGACTCATTTGATCATCTCTTTTATTACCGACGACCGCCCAGGCATTGTTGAAACATTATCGAATGTTATCAAAAAGCATCATGGCAATTGGCAAAAATCAAGCTTACATCAAATGTCTGGCGTTTTTGCCGGCGTTGTTGAAATAAGCTGCCCAAGCGAACATGTTACCGCCCTATCAAGTGCACTCACAGGCCTAGAAAAGTTTAAAATGCAAATTGAACAGGCCAAGCTGGACAATAGCCATGATGAAAACTTGCTGGTTTTAGAGTTAACGGCAAATGATCGCGCCGGCATAGTGCAAGAGATTTCGTCCGCGATTCATCTTCAAGGTGGTAATTTACTTAAATTGGTGAGCACACAAGAGAGTGCCCCACATGCGGGTCATAAACTCTTCAAAGCCAAGATTACCATCGCCGCGAGCACCAACACTCTAGATAAGATGATCAATGCGCTAGAAAACCTAGCCGATGATTTAATGGTCGATATTTCTCGCTAAGCTATTACTTAATTGTACTTAGTTTTTGTCTGGAACAAAAAACTGACCGTTTGTCCTGAACATCGTCACTCCATTACATCCATGTAACCGTGACATACCGTTCGTCCTGAACATAAAAGTCCGCAATCATCACTGATTGCGGACTTTCTTTGTACGCGAGTTATCTAGACGAATTCAAGCCTATAAAGATAAACCTAACTTTTTATATTCTTTAGCAACAACAGATGCTGGTAAAGGAATGTATCCGTCTTTTTCAACAATCGTTTGGCCAGACTTTGACAACACCATTTTCAAAAATTCAGCTTCCATTGGTGCTAAAGGCTTGTTTGGGTGTTTGTTAACATAAACATATAAAAAGCGCGATAATGGATATGCTTTAGACACCGCATTCTCCATGCTAGCTTCAACAAAGTTATCACCTTTTTTCGATAAAGCTAACGCACGTACACCTGAGGTTTTGTAACCAATACCTGAATAGCCAATGCCGTTAAGCGATGCTGAAACTGATTGCACAACTGAGGCAGAACCCGGTTGCTCGTTTACACTGTTTTTAAAATCACCTTTACAAAGTGCTTTCTTTTTAAAGTAACCGTAAGTACCTGATACTGAGTTACGACCGTATAACTGTACGTCTTTACCTACCCAATCGCCTGTTAGCCCTAAATCACCCCAGCGATCAACGTCTTTTTCGGCGCCACATTTGCGGTTATTTGAAAAAATAGCGTCAACTTGATCGATACGTAAACCTTTAATTGGGTTGTCTTTATGAACAAATACCGCTAATGCATCAATAGCAACACGTACCGCAGTTGGCTTGTAACCGTAACGTTTTTCAAATGCTTCAATTTCACGCGACTTCATCTTACGACTCATTGGTCCAAGGTTTGAAGTGGCTTCCGTTAACGCTGGTGGCGCAGTAGATGAACCCGCCGCTTGTATTTGAACATTTACATTTGGGTAAGTGCGTTTAAATTCTTCCGCCCAAAATGTCATCATGTTCGCCAAGGTATCAGAACCCACAGATGAAACATTACCTGAAACACCACTAACTTTTTGATATACAGGTAAATCGCTATCAACAGCCAATGTAGAAAAGCTGACCATACTTGATAAACCAATAACGCTTAATGCACGTTTTAAACTCATGTTACTCTCC
Organism: Cognaticolwellia sp.; assembly: GCA_049614565.1. Taxonomy (GTDB): domain Bacteria; phylum Pseudomonadota; class Gammaproteobacteria; order Enterobacterales; family Alteromonadaceae; genus Cognaticolwellia. The sequence continues at coordinate 17,585 of JBMZDW010000040.1, forward strand.
GATGAGAAATATAATTAATTGGAAAACACTATACAAAGTGAATAAGACAATAATACGTAAGCTTTATGACACTTATATTACAAGCATCATAAAAATGACATTATTTTTTATCATGAAATTAACTTTTAAAACAATCAGTTATAAAACACGAGCCTGTAAGCTTTGGTATTGACTTCAAAAAGACAAATAGCCGGTATTAATGTATTAGAGGGGTGCTGCATTTGGTAAACACGAGATGGCGGCTGTTCACCGCCAAAGCTGAAGATTATTTGTCGATATATCGGCTAGCTTTTGCGGTAAAGTAAATCGTAAACTCACTGCCTTTGCGCCATTCACTGTCAATGGCTAGCTCGGCATTATGGTGATTTAATACATGCTTAACAATCGCCAAGCCCAAACCTGAGCCACCCGTATTACGAGAGCGAGATTTATCAACACGGAAAAAACGCTCCGTTAAACGATTTACATGCTCTGGTTTAATACCGGGACCATTATCTTTGACACTAAAGCGAATTTTATTGCCATCATTATCCAATGTTACATCAATGATGCCGTTGGCTGGGGTATAAGCTATCGCGTTTGATAATAAGTTTAGGCAGGCACTTTTTAACTCGTGCTCATTACCCCAAATTTGTATATCCGGGGCAATATTGTCGTTTATAGTATGGCTTTTATCTTGATTTAACCACTGCACATCTTCCACTATGGTTAAAATTAAACGCGATAAATTAACACTTTGATGTTTTTCATCCTCGGCATTATTCTCAATGCGCGACAAGACCAATAGTTGCTCAACTAATCTATCCATGCGTGATACTTGTGTTTCTATGGTTGAAAACGCTTTTTGCCAATGCGGCTCTAGCGTTGATTCACTCGCTTGCACCATTTCAACATAACCACGCACCACAGTTAATGGCGTTTTAAGCTCATGAGATACATTGGCAACAAAATCTCGGCGCATTTCTTCTAAGCGCTGTATTTTACTGATATCTCGCGCTAATAATAAAATTTGATCACTGCCATACGCCATCATGCGCAGCTCAAGGTGAATGTCATTATTAATAGGTGAAATTATAAGGCAGGGGCTGTCGTAATCGCCACTATCTAAGTAGCGAGCAAACTCGGGATAACGGATCAAGTTATCAATTCGTTGCCCGACATCTCCGGGCCAACGCACACCGAGTAACTGAGAGGCTTTTTTATTACCCCAGATAATGCCAAGCTCGGTTGATAACACTAAGGCCGCATCGGGTAGTGCTTCTGCACCATCGCGAAATTTTCGAATGCGTTCATTGAGTTGTTTTTGCTTTAAGCGTTGTTTACGAATACGTTGATAAAAGCCATCGGAGAGTGTTCCCCACACGCCATTGGCTTGTGGGGGCGATATCGACGTACCCTGCCACAACCAAGTCACTAACCTAAATAGCTGATTATAGTGGCGAGCAAGCAAGGCCAATGCGACTAAACTAACAACAAAAAACGTGTAACCAAATAAATAACCCACTAGGGCACTGACAATCAGCAGGCTTAATGATCGGCTAATAAGTTGGCTTATGGTGATACGAAAATACATAAATTAGTGACTAAGCTCGCTCTTTAGTTTTACCTGAGAAACGATAACCGGCGCCTCGAACGGTTTGAATAAAGTCTTCATGGCCTTGACCAGAAATCGCTTTACGTAAACGTCGAATATGAACATCAACCGTTCTGTCTTCCACATAGACATTAGTACCCCAAACATTATCAAGTAACTGCTCGCGACTGTACACACGCTCGGTATGAGTAAGAAAAAAGTGTAATAAACGAAACTCGGTTGGCCCAAGGTCGAGGCTTTTATCATTAATAGAGACCCTATGCGCAATAGGATCTAGGTTAATACCATGAAAATCAATAGCTTCTTCCAATGCTGTTGGCGCTACACGTCGAATTACCGCTTTAATTCGGGCAATGAGCTCTTTAGGTGAAAAAGGTTTAGTAACGTAGTCGTCGATGCCAGCGTCAAAGCCTTTGACTTTATCGTCTTCATCCGCTCGTGCTGTTAGCATAATAATCGGAATATTGCGGGTATATTCATTTTGCTTTAACACTTTCGCTAGTTTAACACCGGTACCACCAGGCAACATCCAATCCAAGAGAATTAAATCGGGGTACGGCTCTTTAATTTTTGCTTCTGCTTGCTCAATGGTTTCGGCTTCAATGGCGTTAAAACCATTTTGCTCTAACACAAAAGTGATCATTTCTCTGATCGGTGCTTCGTCTTCGACAACCAAAATTTGTCTGTTCATGTATCCTTCCTGATGCCTAATGCCAACCGGGCCATATGCTACTTTTTAAAAGCAGAACCGTTCGGCATGATTAAATCTTCTAGCAAACATTGTGATAACCTAATGTGACAGTTTAATGACAACGAAGTAATTAATAACATAATCAACTATGCAAAACATTTAGGCAAGAAAAAAGCCGCAATTAGCGGCCTTTATAGCTTAGTTAGCTGGGTAAGTTAAAACTTGTATTCAACACCCGCTGCTAAATAGTCTTGGTCTTCGCCACTGTCCATATCAAAGCTGGTATAAAATGTATAGAGTTTAGTGCTTTTGGCTAATGCATAATCAGCACCTACCGTGATGCCTGATTTATCGTCACCATCTTTAAAGTTTGCCGCTTGATATTGACCTTTAAACGTCACTTTATCCATCTTGTACTTAGCCGACACCATAACGCCGTCCATTTCACCACTGCCGTCAACTTTTTCTTGGGTTTGTAGCATAGCACCTAACACAACACCACCAACTTTACCTTGCACTGTTGCACGTGTTACATCATAGCCTTTAACTTCAGAGTCAAACGCCACTGAGGCAAATATTTTTGATTTTTTCAGTTTCGCGTCACCGTAAAATACCGCCACTGACATACCATCTTCGGCGTCAACAGAATCTTCGGCAATATAGGTAACACCAAGGCGAAAATTGTTAAACTTAGGAGATTTATAAGAAAGGGTATCCGCCATACGGTTTTCACCCTTAAATAGATTTTTAATATCACCGTTTAAGTCACTAAATAAATCTACTTTGCCTTGTGACTGCTTAAGCATAGTGTCATTTTTACCGAGTAAAACTTCACCAAAACTACCCGCTAAACCCACATATTGGTTACGATCGGTAATGCTATCGCCTTTAGCACTGTCACCATCTAAATCAACTTGAAATTCAGCTTTATAAATAACCGTTAAACCGTCGCCTAAGTCATGCGTACCTTTTAGGCCAATGCGTGAAGCGTTACTTTTTATTTCGGTAAATGAGCCTTCGCCTTCATCGGAAGATTGCACTGAAAGGTTGGCTTTACCATAGATGTCAACATCCGCAGCAAGCGCTGACATAGATAAAGAAGACAATAAAGCAACAGCGATTTTGTGGTAAGTGTATTTCATCTTGGTACCTTTAAAAGTAAGTAGGTCTAAAAAATAATTGTCGCTATTTTGCCAAAACTTTATGACACTTTTGTGACATTTGACGATTAATTCGCAACAAATATGACAAAACAGATAAAGTTTATTGATTTTTTTATGACTATCAGGTGATATATTTGTTGCGATTTTTCGACACTTTAATGACAACCTTTACTTTTGATACGGTTTTCATATCTAATAGCGCTCTTGATTATTTAAAGTCGCTTAATTAAATAACGTTTAACTTTTATATAAAAATGCTAAAAATAATAACCACCAAAAGTAGATGATAAATTAATGAAAACAACTAGCCTGTCACGAAAATTACTTGCTCGCGTATTGTCATTTTATTTTATCCTGACCTTTCTGGTGACATGTATACAAATTGGCGCTGAATATATTAATACCAAAAGTCACATCACCAGTGAATTATTAACACTAGAAAAAACCTTTAGTGGCAGCTTAACGCGGGCAGTCTGGGAGCTGAATACACAACAAGCGATAGATATCGCCGACGAATTAGTCGCCATTCCAATGATTAAAGGTATTTCCATTACCGATGAAAATAATCAAATAATCGCGCAACTGGGCATAGTAGCCGATGCAGAAACCCTGTTTATTGAGTCAGTTGTTGAAAACGTAGATGACAATGAATATTTCAATGTTTCATCAAGCAGTGACGGCTTATTTGGCCACTCTTTTCCACTTATTTTTGAGTTTTCTGGACGCACTACCAAAGTAGGCTCAGTCACCTTATTGTCGAGCAACGAGGTGATTTTTAATCGCATTCAAGTGGGAATTTACTTTTTAATCGGTAATGCCATGGTTAAAACTGCCGCCTTAGTACTGTTGTTCTCTTTTGCCTTTTCTAATCTGCTCACCAATCCGCTAAACGAATTAACCGAACAAATTAACCAATTTGATATCGATGATCCTGAAGCCTCAAAGCTACAAGTGATCAACTATGAAAATAACGAACTCAATATTTTGCAAAATGCCTACAATAATTTAATTAACCAGTTGGTGATATACAAAGAGCAACTCGCCTTAGCACAAAATAAAATTGTCGCCGCCAACAGTAAGCTAGATGAGCAAAACCTAATGTTGGAACAAGAGGTCGCTCGCAAAGCCTCATCACTGAGCACAACTCTGCTAAAAATGGAAATGCAACAACGTGAACTGTTAGAACAACAGGAAAAATTACAAGCAGAAAACAGCCGACGTAGCGTTACCGAAAAAACCTTAATGACCACCAACCAAGAACTAAAGAGCTCCATTATCGAATTGAAAAGAGCCCAAGAGCGTTTACTTGACGCCGAAAAAATGGCCATGCTAGGTAATATTTCCGCAGAAGTAAGTCATGAAATTAATACACCTATCGGCGTAAGCATCACCTCAAGCTCTTATTTGTCAGATTTTCTGGCACAACTTAACGGCGATATTGACGCCAATAAACTCACCAAGCGCTCCCTTACCGACTTTACCTATAAGGCGGAACAAGGAATAAAATTACTGGCTAATAACCTCGGCCGCGCATCAGAGTTGGTCACCAGTTATAAACAAGTTGCCGTTGATCAAATAAGTAATAAGATACGTAAGGTAAATATTGGCCAATATATTGATGAAATTATTCATTCATTGCAGCCAAAATTAAAAAAAACCAACCATAGTATCAAAGTTAATTGCCCAGAAAATGCAGAAATTTATTGTCATGCGGGCGCGCTATCGCAAATTTTTACCAACCTGATCATTAATTCTATTATCCATGGTTTTAACGGGATCAATCGTGGCATGATATCAATTGAGGTAAAACTCAATGCTGAGCATGTTCATATTACTTATCAAGACAACGGCCATGGTTTGCCTGACGAAAAAATCGCGCACCTTTTTGATGTCTTTTATCACACGACAGAAAATATTGCTGGTAACGGTTTAGGCGCTCATATCGTACACAACTTAGTGCACGACACATTAAATGGCAGCGTTAGCGCGAGTTCAGGCCCGAACAAAGGGCTATGCTATGACATTAAGTTTGACAGCATACAGAACGCCTTATCTTAACTAACGTCGTTCATCTAAGACGTGCGTGAACCAGCTAATTACGGTAATATAACGCTCGCTTTTTAATTATTCGCCCACATTTACCGGGCATAGGATTATCTTAATGTGGTTTAAAAACCTATACTTTTTTGCCTTTACCCGCCCTTTTGAATGCTCGGAAGAAGATCTAGAGCGACAATTATCTGAAAATTTATTCACCCCTTGTGCATCAACTGAGCAATCACATTTTGGTTGGGTCAATGCCTTAGGCAAGCATGGTCAATCAACCGTACACTCAGTAAACGGCAATTACTTATTGTGTGCGCGCAAAGAAGAAAAAATCCTACCGGCACCTGTAGTAAAAGATATGCTGGAGCAAAAAGTCGCACAACTTGAGGAAGAGCAAGCACGTAGCGCCACCAAAAAAGAAAAAGAACAATTTAAAGAAGATATTATTTTTGAATTGCTGCCGCGCGCCTTTTCTCGCTATAGCGACACCCGTGCTTATATCAACGCCGCTCACAATATCATCGTCATTGATACCAGTAGCCGTGGTAAAGCCGAAGATTTTTTAGCCTTGTTGCGTAAATCACTTGGTACACTACCCGTAACGAGTGCTGCACCGGAAAAAGCGCCAGATGAAGTAATGACTGATTGGTTAGTCGAGCGTAACTTAGGTGCTAACTTCCAACTTGGTATGGAAGCGGAGTTTAACGCCTTAGGTGATGACGGTGCTGTGGTAAGAGTGAAAAACCAAGACTTAGCCAGCGAAGAAATTCAAGCGCACTTAGATGCCGACAAATATGTTGTCAAAGTAGCGCTGGAGTGGGATGAATCGTTATCGTTTATCTTATGTGATGACTTAGCCATTAAGCGCCTTAAATTTTACGATGTTATTCAAGAGCAAAACGACGATATTGACAGTGATGATATAGTCGCTAAGCTTGACGCAGATTTTGCCCTAATGGCGGGCGAATTAAATCGCTTTGTTGACCACTTACTTGCCGAGTTCTCACTGAAAGCCACTGATTACCTCGACGCATAATCAATGTTGAAAACATAGCATTTAAAAAGGCGCTACCTAGCGCCTTTCTGATATCAATTAAGCCCAATAGAAACTCGTTTTATACCATTTATTTATCCGAGTTAGGGCTAATTAACCTGATGTGATGGTCTCCTCCCAATACGGCATCTATGTGCCATGATTGAAGT
>JBMZDW010000041.1:0-23207 GCA_049614565.1 Cognaticolwellia sp.
AATCATGGCACATAGATGCCGTATTGGGAGGAGACCATCACATCAGGTTAGTTAAAAGTTAATAATTGGTTAAATTTACCTGTATTTAGCTAATCTCATTAATTCCATCAAAGTGGAATTTCTTGGTTTTTTATTATTTATCTTATATTTCAATTGCTTGTGTTGTTGGTCCGGATCTTGTTACTACCTTGTTAACTCAATTTGTAATTTAGGATGAATAACATGACTAACAATATTAAAAAAACCGTTTTTATGATGGCGTTAAGCAGCTTAGCGATTGTTGAGCTTGGTTTAGTTTACGCGGCAACATTAGTGAGCTAAGCAATAATACTCATTAAGTTAATCACTAATACGCTGCCAACGAGATCTTATTGGCGTTAACGCTGTTCATTTAGCGGAGAATTTCTTTTAAAGCGTAACTTTGATGGCATTTTGGCGGAAAAAGCGAGACTTTTGCTTCAATTTTTATTACAGTGCCGCACTTATGTATAGATATACTTGCCATCAGCAAGTTGTTAATAGTGAATAAGTATGACGGTGAATAAACGCGCAGCAAAAGTATCTGAAGAGTCTTTACATCGCATTTTTACCATTCCAGTGGCCCCTGATTCTACCTTGGGTCGAGTAGAGAATGAGATATCGCAAAACTTAGCTGGCTTTCTTGGCGCACACATTGCGTCTACCGATCAAGCGTTAAGTGAAATTGAAAAAGACTTTGCCAGTTCACAGATCCCTGAAGATCCTGCCTTTGTTTCTGATCATATGCACCACTTGCTTGATAAGCTAGTGTCGCAGTCTGTACATACCTCAAGCCCAAATTTTATTGGTCATATGACCTCAGCACTGCCTTACTTTATTTTACCCTTGTCAAAATTGATGATCGGGCTAAATCAAAACTTAGTAAAAATTGAAACCTCAAAAGCATTTACCCCGCTAGAGCGACAAGTGTTAGGTATGATGCATCGCTTGGTTTATCAAGATGATGAAAATTTTTACCAACAGTGGATGCACAGCGCTAATCACTCATTGGGGGCATTTTGCTCTGGTGGCACAGTCGCGAATTTAACCGCGCTTTGGGTGGCACGCAATAACCTACTTAAACCTGATGGTGATTTTAAAGGTGTCGCACGTGAAGGCTTGTTTAAAGCATTAAAGCACTATCAATATGACGGTTTAGCAGTGTTAGTGTCGTCTCGTGGCCATTATTCATTGAAAAAGTCTGCCGATGTTTTAGGTCTCGGCCAAGACAGTGTTATTGCCATTCCAACCGATGAAAATAATAAAATCGATTGCCAGTTATTAAAAGCGAAATGTCAGCAACTTGTCGAGCAAAATATTCGCGTATTAAGCATTGTTGGGGTGGCCGGTACCACAGAAACCGGTAATATTGATCCGCTTGATAAAATGGCAGATATTGCTCAGCAATACGGCGCACACTTTCATGTAGACGCGGCGTGGGGCGGAGCAACTTTACTTTCAGACAAGTATCGTCCGTTATTAAAAGGCATTGAACTTGCTGATTCAGTAACCATAGATGCGCATAAGCAAATGTATGTTCCTATGGGCGCAGGGTTAGTGGTATTTAAAAATCCGGCCTCGGTGGCGGCCATTGAACATCATGCGGAATACATTTTGCGTAAGGGGTCAAAAGATTTAGGCAGTCATACCTTAGAAGGTTCACGTCCTGGTATGGCGATGTTGGTGTACGCGGCATTGCACGTTATTAGCCGCCCCGGCTATGAAATGTTGATCAATACCAGTATCGAAAAAGCGCAGTACTTTGCTGAGCTTATTGAGCAACATGCTGATTTTGAATTAGTCACTGCGCCAGAGCTGTGTTTATTAACTTACCGTTATAATCCGGCCAGTGTGCAAAAGTTACTCGCGACAGCCGATGAAAATGAGCAAGAAAACATTAATAGCTTGTTAGACAAACTAACTAAGTTTGTGCAAAAACGTCAGCGTGAAAACGGTAAGTCGTTTGTTTCTCGCACGCGTATTGAAGTACAAAAATATCAGGGCAGAAAAACCTTAGTGTTTCGTGTTGTATTGGCCAACCCGTTGACCTCAAAAGCGATTTTACAAGAAGTACTCGCTGAGCAAACCTTACTAGCGCAAGAAAGTGAAACCTTTTTACCTCGCTTATTGTCGATGGCAAAGGCCGCTACGGTTTAGTGTTTCTGTTATGTTTGGTTGCTTTGTTTGTAGCTTGGAGCTTTAGCCCATCATCATGATTTTTACTGAGTCTTTCGACTAAGTTGTCGGTATAAATACCGACCTACAAATGAATCACGATTACTACGTCACTATAAAAACACCTGCAAGTTATCAATCAAGCGGGCTTTTCCGCAGTGCGCCGCCGCTAAGATCACCAATTCTTTATCATCTTCACTGGCGGGTTGTAAGGTGCGGGCGTGGCAAATATGAATGTAATCGGTTTTCATACCGGCATCATTGATATTGTTTGCCGCCTGTTTTGCCAAGCCAATAAAGTCATTATTGCTTTTTATCGCTTGCGCTAACCATTGAATATTTTGGCTTAATGCTGGCGCTATGTTCTTTTCCTCAGCCGTTAAATAACCATTGCGCGAGCTTAAGGCCAAACCTGACGCTTCGCGAACCGTGGCAACCGGCACAATGTCAATCGGCATCGACAAATCTTCAACCATGGTTTGAATCACTTGTACTTGTTGGTAGTCTTTGAGGCCAAAGCAGGCAATATCAGGCTGTACTAAGTTAAACAATTTACAGACCACGGTAGCCACGCCGCGAAAGTGTCCGGGTCGACTTTCACCACAATAACCGTCTGAAACATTCGGCACTTCAACATAACTTTGTTTATCTAACCCTTTTGGGTAGATAATGGCTGGCGTTGGGGTAAATAATAAGTCACAACCGCCGGCGACTAGCTTAGCTTGATCATCAGCCATGGTACGCGGGTAGTTGTCGATATCTTCATTGGCGCCAAACTGCATTGGATTAACAAAAATACTTGTCACCACTTTATCAGCCAATGATTTTGCTTTTTCCACTAAGGCAATATGGCCTTGGTGTAAGTTGCCCATGGTAGGGACAAAGGCAATTTTCAGGCCTTGCTGACGCCATTGCTTTATTTCATTGCGTAAGGTTGAAATATTTTCAATTGTTTGCATTTTTTTCTACTTTAATCGAAGGGTTTTATTATTTGAAAATATGCTCAGGGCCAGGAAAGTTGCCTTTGCTTACTTCGTCAATATAGAGCTCAACCGCTTTTTTAATATCGCCGGTATCGACTAAAAAGTTACGGGAAAATTTCGGCATATAGCTACATGAAATACCTAAGGCGTCATGCATCACCAGAATTTGGCCGTCGGTATCTTTACCTGCACCTATGCCGATGGTTGGGATTGAAACAGCCTCGGTGATCGCCTTACCTAAGTCACTTGGAATACATTCGAGTACTAACAATTGTGCGCCCGCCGCTTCGAGTGCTTTAGCGTTTGCTATCATTTCCAATGCTTTATCGTTGTCACGCCCTTGGACTTTAAAGCCGCCAAATACGTTGACCGATTGTGGCGTTAAGCCTAAATGAGCACAAACGGGAATACCTCGCTCAACTAGCCCTTTAATGGTCGACGCTAACCATTGACCGCCTTCAATTTTTACTATGCTAGCGCCGGCTTGCATTAATTTAGTTGCGTTGGTGAATGCTTGCTCTGGGGTAGCAAAGCTCATAAACGGCATATCAGCAATGATTAAGGTGTTTTCAACACCGCGCTTCACACACTGTGTATGGTAAGCCATCTCTTCAATCGTCACGGGTAGGGTATCGTCATGGCCTTGTAGCACCATGCCCAGTGAGTCACCAATTAAAATGGCGTGAATACCCGCTTGGTCAAATATTTTAGCGAAACTAGCATCATAGGCGGTAATGGTGGTAATTTTTTCACCTTGTTGTTTCATCTTTTTTAAGGTGGCAGTGGTAATTTTGGCCATAGTATTTTCCGTTTTTATGATGCTGTATGAATACTTGCGAATGTTAAGAGAGGATATACTAACGCAATTGACTGTGAACTTTTAGTCCATTTTTTTCAATCTTATTAGCCAATGCTTGAATGCTATCACCGTCAGGTAAAACTAAGTCAGCGGCGATTTCTGCTAATGGCAATAAAACAAATTCGCGTAGCTTCAACCCATAATGAGGCACAGTTAATCGTTCAGTATTAATGACTTGTTGGGCAAACAGTAAGATATCTAAATCTAAGACCCGCGCGCCCCAGCGATTGTCTTTGCGCACGCGTCCGGCTTGGTTTTCAATGTTTTGCAGCGCATCGAGTAACGCTAACGCCGTTAAGCTTGTTTCTATGCTAACTACGGCGTTCATATAATCAGGTTGATCTTGTGGTCCCATCGGGCGGCTAAAATACAATGACGACACTTGAATTACCTGACAATCTTCAAGTTGCTCTAACTTAGCTAAGGCCGATAATATTTGCGCTTGCGGATCCGATAAGTTACTCCCCAAACCAATATAGGCGAGGGGCATTAGCTTTGCTTACCGGCACTTGGTGTGCGTGGCTTTCTGCGTTTACGCGTCGAGCGTCGCGGGCCTTGTCGGCCTTGGCTAACACTTTTCACCATCACTTGCTGGGTTTCAGCATTGGCGTGTTGAAAGTCACCCCACCATTTCGCCAGTTCTTGTAGTGCGGAAGTTTGTTCATGCCCGGCACTTGCTGCTCCTTCGATTTCAGCACGTATTAACAAAAAGTCATAACCAGCTCTAAATTTAGGGTGTTCAAGGGCTTTAAAAGCCCGTTTACCATCACGGCGTGATAATTTGTCTTGTAATATCCAAATGTCTTTCATCACCGCTTGAAAACGTTTTGGAATGGCAATGCTACGCTGTTGCTCTGACATGATTTCACTTAATGCACCAAAGAAAGCATCTTGCGGTGTCAGCTGTGTTTCACTGTTTAGACGTTGTATTTGCTCTTGCAGTGGATACCACAACATAGCTGCAAATAAGAATGCCGGGGTAACGCGTTGATCATTATTTACTCGGTGATCGGTATTTTTCATTGCTAAGGTAATAAAGTCCGCTAAATACGGACTGGTCTGTTGATTCAATTGTTGATCAACAGCTGGGAAAAAATACTGAAATAAATTGTAATCTCGCAATTGTTGGAAGTTGGCCAAAGCTTTGCCTGACATAAACAGCTTTAAAAATTCTTCAAACAGTCGTGCCGGCGGAATATTCGCCATCAGCGGTGCCAGTGAATTAATTGGCACTTGGGTGTCGGTGTGAATTTCCATGCCTAACTTAGTGGCAAAGCGAATGGCTCGCAACATCCTCACCGGATCTTCGCGGTAGCGGGTTTCTGGGTCGCCAATTAAGCGAATTTGTTTGGCGTGAACATCCGCAACACCATTGGCAAAGTCATAAACTTTAAAATCTTTGGCAGAATAGTACAGGGCGTTAATGGTGAAGTCTCGACGCTCAGCGTCTTCTTCAATGTTGCCATAAATATTGTCGCGCAGTAGCATGCCATGTTCACTTTGCTTGGAAGTTTTTTGGCAGGTTTTTTCTTCACTGTTCTCGTGATGACCTCGAAACGTCGCTACTTCAATAATTTCACGACCAAAAACAATATGAGCAAGGCGAAAGCGTCGACCAATTAGACGACAGTTGCGAAACAGTGCTTTAATTTGTTCAGGGGTAGCATTGGTGGCAATATCAAAATCTTTTGGCGCTAAACCGAGTAAAATATCACGCACGCCACCGCCGACTAAGTAGGCGTCATAGCCGCCACTATTTAAGCGGTACAGCACCTTTAAGGCATTGTGGCTGATGTGTTTTCTAGATACCGGGTGCTGATCACGAGAAAGTATTGTCGGCTGCTGAAACGATGGCTGACTAGGCTTATTCTTCCGAGTTTTTTTCAGGACTTTTTTACACAAATTGATCACGCTTTTGATAACGGTGGACCTCAGTCTAGGGCTAAATTAATGGCATTGATATTAATCATAAATTTCTCGCGCAATGATATAACAGTGCAAGGCAAAAGAGAATGAAAATAGCGTGAAAAAGCAGCGTTTAGGGGGAATAGCCGTGCTTATAAAATGATTTCGGCAGCTTTTGGCACTCTAGCAATTGACCAATGGCTGATTGCCCAGCTTAAAAGCTCGTCAACACTTGTCTGCGCTAACTCGGCAGGTGGCTGTTGACCGAGAAATTTCAGCGCCGCAAATAACGACGGTAGTGGGTTATTTTTATCAACGCTCGGCGCGTTGTTTTGCTTGCTAAGCTTAAAGCCTTGCGCCGTAACAGCTAAAGGGAAATGACCAAATTGTGGCGCTTTGTGCTGTAAAATTTGATAAAAACTTAGCTGCCTTGCGGTTGGTTCAAGTAAGTCACAGCCGCGAATAACATGGGTGATGCCTTGATAGATATCGTCAATCACCACCGCTAATTGATAGGCAAATAGGCCATCTTTTCTTAAAACTATAAAGTCTTCTTGGGCAAGTTCAGCGTTACAAGTGACTTGGCCTTGAATAAGGTCGTGGTAGTGCGAAATACCGATAGCATTAATGACCCGAACCGCGCTTTGCTCAGCGGCTAGATTGAGCTCTCTACAATGACCTTGGTAAATTCCGCCCAGTGCTTTAATTTGCGCGCGAGTGCAGCGACAATGATAACTAAGCTTCTGCTCTGCGAGTTGTTGCAAAACCTGGCGATAAAGTGCGCTTTGTTGGCTTTGGTACAGTACCTCTTCATCCCAATGCAAACCATAGCTTTTAAGGGTTGATAATATTTCAGCACTGGCACCGGCTTTTTCTCGCGGTGGATCGATATCTTCAATTCTAACTAGCCATTGGCCGTTATTATGTTTTGCGTCGAGATAACTTGCTAGCGCGGCAATTAGCGAGCCGAAGTGTAAAAAACCGGAGGGGGAGGGAGCAAAGCGACCGCGATAACCGTTTGAGGTATCGGGTCGCATAGACGTATTTATTTCCAACAATGCCGTGGTATTAGCCGGCGAGTTGACGTTCTTTGATTTCTTGTAGTGTTTTACATTCAATACAAAGATCGGCCGTTGGGCGGGCTTCTAAACGGCGAATGCCAATTTCGATGCCACAAGACTTACAAAAACCAAAGTCATCATCTTCGATAAGTTGTAAGGTTTTTTCAATTTTTTTGATCAGCTTACGTTCGCGATCACGGGTACGTAATTCGAGGCTGAATTCTTCTTCTTGCGCCGCACGGTCAACCGGATCAGGAAAGTTTGCTGCTTCGTCCTGCATATGGGTTACGGTACGATCAACTTCTTCGCGAAGTTGTACACGCCACGCATCTAGAATTTTCTTAAAATGCTCTAGTTGCGCCTCGTTCATGTATTCTTCGTCAGGCTTTTCAACGTACGGTGCTACACCGGCTAATGCTAAAATACCTAATGCTTTGTTTACTGGCATGCTAATTCTCCTAATGCTACTAGACCTAAATCGATGTTGATAAGTTACTTCATGTAACTTCATCGCTTGGTTGCAACTGCCAATTTAAATAGACCTGAAATATCCCACATATATTGTGATAGCGAATATTAAATTCAAGGCTTAATTGATAAAAAATTGGGATTAAGTTAAAAAACAACGAACTAGTTGAACTTTATCCAAAATAACAAAAAAATTGAGCAAGCTTTTTTAGCAAGTTTTTAGGTCTGCCGTCAATCATTATTGACGCATTTTCACTGAATATCTCTATTGTTGTTCAAATAATTACTGGTATTTGTGTGGTTAAATTAACACTAAAGCGTTGTTTGCTCTGTTGGAAATCAGCTTTGTAAGCTAATATTTCAACGCCTTGTCGCTTGGCGTCACGCAGTAATTTTGTGTATTTTTCGTCGATATGCCGCGCGGGTTTAACGCTATTGATACCGGAGTGCAGTACGGCAAATAAGAGTACTGCGCGATGACCTTGTGCTGCCATTGCCATTAATTCTCGTAAATGCTTTTGTCCACGTTCGGTTACGGCATCGGGGAAGTAACCTTGATCTTCTTCTAACAAGGTCACGCTTTTTACTTCGATAAAAGTTTCACGACCTTTGTTGTCATATAAGTGAAAATCAATTTTGCTGTTTTCTTCGCCATATTTTACTTCGCGCTGTAAATTGCAGTGCTCGGCAAACTCAGTAATTGTACCTTGGCGCAAGGCTGCTTCGGTTAATTGATTAGCCCGTATGGTGTTAACACAGATCCAATGTTGTGCCTGGGTATAGGTTAACTCCCAACTGTTGGGGTATTTGCGTTTGGCGTTCGTCGATGTGCTATACCACACGGTATCACCGGGGGTAGCACAACCTGTCATGGCGCCAGTATTAGCGCAGTGCATGGTCATTTCAGCATTTTTATTACTGCTATCAGTAAAGTTAACGTCAGCGAGGAAACGCTTGTAGCGTTTGATAAGCGTGCTAGGTTTAAGTTTAAAATCCATAAAAACCGCGGTTGATAAATCAAGCGCATAGGTTAAATATTTGTCGCCATGGTGTAAACTGTTGGCATTAAAATAACATATCAAGGCGAGAACATGACAACAGCTAATTCTGCTCCAGTTTCAATCACATTAACCACCAGTAACCAAAGCCAAGGCTGGCAGCAAGGTAAAACCGTGCAAATCGCCGGTGATGCTATCGCAATTTACTTACCAGAAGATACCAGTTATCGGCTGAGAAAAATTCAAATGGCGGGGCGAAAAATTGAAAAACTCGCCATTGAACATGCTGCTCTTGAAGGCGAAGGTTGGGATGAAGCCAGTCAGTGGGCCTTTGCCTTAGGCTTTAGTTGCGTTAATAAATTGGAAAACATTAGCTTTTGTGGTGAGCCTGCACTGATTGAGCGTTTAAACAATAAACTCGCGATTTATGCTTGGAGTCGCGACTTAACCAACCAAACCCCAGCTGAGCTTTACCCTTTAAAGTTAGCGCAGTTAACCACAGATTATATTACCAAACTTGCGCCTGAGCATGTCAGCACTCGCCTTATATACGATGAAGAGTTAATCGCTGAACAATGGATGGGCATTTACAATGTTGGTAAAGGTAGTGTCAACAAGCCGTGCTTACTTGAAGTAGATTTTAACCCGAGCGGCGATGGAAATACGCCTGTAGCTGCTTGTTTAGTGGGTAAAGGTATAACCTTTGACAGTGGTGGCTATAGTATAAAAACCAGTGCCGGTATGTTTGATATGAAATGCGATATGGGCGGTGCAGCCGTTGTTGCTGGCGCTATGGCATTGGCAATTAAGCAAGGGTTAACGCAACGGGTTAAATTGTATTTATGCTGCGCAGAAAATATGATCAGCAACGACGCCTATAAACTTGGCGACATTATTACCTATAAAAATGGCGTCACTTGTGAAGTGGCAAATACCGATGCAGAAGGTCGCTTAGTGCTGGCTGATGGCTTAATGGCGGCCAGTGAAACTGGCGCGCCGATGATTATTGATGCCGCAACCTTAACCGGCGCTGCGGTAATGGCCACCGGCGGTGATTATTCGGCTTTATTTGCTCTTGATAACGAAGTCGCTGCGAAAGCACAAGCATCAGCACAAGCCCATGGTGAAGCAATATGGCAGTTTCCATTAGAGCCTTGGCATCAAGATAAATGCCCGTCAGTGTTTTCAGACACCGCAAATAGTCGTACACAAAAAGGCGGCGGTGCTGGCGGTGCTAGTAATGCCGCAGGATTTTTATCACGCTTTGTCAATAACGACGGCGCCGGTTGGTTGCACTTTGATTTAGCGGCGGCCTACAACGCCAGCGAATCTAGCCTTTGGGCAGCGGGCGCTACCGGTCTTGGTATTGCCACTATCGCAGATTTGATCTCCAAGCCTTAATTCGCTCGATGATCTTGGTCTTTACTGTATTGAGGTCATTTAGCAAGGTGAAATTTATCAAGGTGAAGTAACGAAAAAAGCTGAGGTGTACTCAGCTTTTTTGTTGAAGAATGTTGCTGCGGCTAACTGTTCAGCGTTTTTGGAAGTACTTCTTCTAACCAAGACTTTGCGCTGTCGATATCACTAAAAATATAAAAGGTGATATCACAGGCTTGATAAATTCTTCTTAGTTGTAATTGTTGAATATCAGCGGTGCTGCTATCAATTAACACGCTGGCATTGGCAATTAACCCTTGTTTAACGCGATACTTATTGACCTTGATTAACGCCTCTTCCGCTTCTGGCGAAAAAACACTGTTGCCATAGAATGCTATCAATAAACCCCAAGGCTGACCCGAAAAATGCTCACAAGCGCCGTACATATCGTCAATGTATTTCTCAGTAACGTGATCACTAAAGGGACCAAATGCATCAACTTGCAAAATATTTGCTTGTGATTTTATTGAATATTTTTCATGTTCTATGGTTTCCATTTAGCAACTCCATTTAAAACCGGGTGACAAGTGATAACAGTATTTTCTGCTCTTTCCAAGTAAGCATATTTTCGATATTTTGCCAGTATTTATTTACTTAAATATCAAGGGTTAAAATTTTATTTTCCCTTGCATTGTGCACAGAGAATGCTGGCGGTTATGTTAACATTAACAATATAGCCCGCTTTAACTCACAACAATGTTTGATAATTTATGACGCGATCGACCGATAACTTGCCCATTGATGATATTAAAGCCGAGGTTATTGCGGCATTAAATCAACAGCAAACCTTGCTATTAACTGCACCCCCAGGCGCAGGTAAATCGACGCGGTTACCCTTGTGGTTGTTAGATTTATCCTCTTTAGCTGGCCGAAAAATATATTTGTTACAGCCTAGGCGAATAGCAGCAAAAAATATTGCCTGTTATTTGGCAAAGCAACTGGGCGAAAACGTCGGTGAAACCGTTGGTTATCGGTTGCGTAACGAAAGTAAAACCTCAAAAAATACCCGCCTAGAAGTGATCACTGAAGGTATTTTAACGCAAATTATTCAACATGATGCTGAGCTTAGCGATTGCGGCCTAGTGGTGTTTGATGAGTTTCATGAGCGTTCACTCAATGCCGATTTGGCTTTCGCCTTAACTCGAGATATTCAGCAAGGTTTACGAGACGATTTAAAACTGCTGTTAATGTCAGCCACGTTGGCGACCAAGGCCATACATCAGCAATTGCCCGACGCGGTAACGCTGACCAGTGAGGGACGAAGTTACCCGGTAGATATAAGTTATCAGGCCCCGAGCAATGCTCGACTTTGGCGTCAACATGCACTGTCAGTGTTAAAGACCCGAGTGAACTCTCACCAAGGTTCGATACTAGTGTTTCTGCCGGGTACGGGTGATATTCGCTATTTAGCCGAACAATTATTACCATTGATGCCAGCGCATATGGCACTTTGCCCCTTGTATGGCGATTTATCGCTAGCGCAGCAGCAGCAAGCCATAGCACCAACGCCGCCCGGGCAATACAAGTTAGTGTTGGCCACTAATATTGCCGAAACCAGTTTAACCATTGAAGGTGTTGATTTGGTGATTGATTCAGGACTAGAAAATGTTGCCATTTACGATGTGCAAACATTAAATAACAAATTAACCCAACGTAGCATCGCAAAAGCGTCGGCTATTCAACGGGCAGGTCGGGCAGGGCGTTTACAAGCCGGTCATTGTCTTCGTTTGTACAGTAAAGACAATTTTGAGCGCCGCAGTGAGCAAAGTAGTAGTGAAATTCAACAAGCGGATTTACTGCCGATGTTGATGGAAGTGGCACGATGGGGCGCTAATGCCTGTGCGCAACTGCCGATGATTGAACTGCCGAATGTAAAAAGCGAACAATTAGCTTGGCAAGAACTAGTCGAGTTAGGGTTAGTGTCACCGCAGCACCAACTCACGGCGCAAGGCAAGCAAGTGGCGATTTTCCCATGCCACCCTAGGTTTGCAAAAATGTTGCTCTCGGCTGGGCAGTTTGAGCAAACACAGCAAGTGCCACATTTACTCTCCTTAGCTTGTATATTTGCCGCATTATTAGAAGAGCGTGACATTTTTAGCGCTGAGCAACGCGCAAACAATTGCGATATTACCCAGCGTGTTATGCAGCTTTTGCAACATGTAAACAAGCCACAACATCAGCGCATAATACAACAAGCACAGCGTTTATTTCGCATGGCGAAGCAACAAGCCAATAGCGCAAGCACAGCACACGGTTTTTGTCGTAATGGCACGCAATTACCACTGCAGTGTAGCGGTTTATTGTTATTACTTGCCTACCCAGAACGTTTTGCTAAACAAAGAGATCATCAAGGTAATTACTTAACCGCTTATGGCAAAGGGGTGGTGATGAACGAAAACGATGCCTTAGCGGATAAAAAGTACTTAGTAGCGGTGCAATTTTTTCAACGTCAGCAAAGCTTAGCCATTGGCTTGGCGGCAGAGGTGAGCTTGTCGCAAGCATTAGCTTGGCAAATTATTACCGTGACAAATAAAAGCCAATTACATTTCGATACTAAGCAAAATCGCATTTACGCTGCTGAGCAACAAGTGGTTGGGGCGCTGGTGATAAAAGAACAACACACTAAACAAAAACTCGCTGCTGACGAGTTAATTGCCTGTTGGTGTCAACAAATTCGCAAGCGTGGCCTTAATTGGTTGAAGTTTGATGAGCCAGCGCAGCAATTATTATTGCGCTGGCGTTGGTTTAATCAAACACAGGAACACCTAGCCTTTCCTGATGTCAGTGAAAAGCATTTGCTCACCAGCTTAGAACTTTGGCTTGGGCCATATTTAGTTGATATCACCAGTAAAGCGCAACTGGATAAACTTAATTTTTCAGAGTTATTGCTAGCGCAGCTAAGTTATCAACAACAGCAAAGCTTTAACCAGTTAGCGCCAACGAGTTTTACTGGCCCAACCGGAAGAAAAGGTAAAATTCGCTACAGCTTAGAGCAGGCGCCAATTGTGTCTCTGCCAATGCAGGAACTCTACGGTGTTAGCAGCACGCCATCGGTGGGCGATGTTCAGCATAATAGCCAAGTTGCGCTGATTATAGAACTATTATCGCCGGCGCAGCGACCGATTCAAATTACCCAAGATTTAGTGGCGTTTTGGCAAGGCAGTTATCGTGAAGTACAAAAAGACATGAAAGCTAAATATCCCAAGCATTTTTGGCCTGACGATCCGGCTAATGCACAGGCAACACGAAAAACTAAACGCCATATTAAGCATTAGATTAACAAGATAAATACCGCGTATTATGCTTTTGATAATCTCGCTTTAAGTCGTTTAAAGAAGTTGAGAAAAAGCAAACGATCGGCCAAATTCATCAGCTTTCTTAAGTCGTAATTTCGTCTAATGTTAGTTAATGCTTTTACTAATACCCGATCATGAACTTTGATAGCTTGTTCGAGATTTTCATCAATAAAGTCAATTTCATGAGCGTCATATATTTTAATTTTAGCTAACTTGGTTTTAACGAGCTCATCGGTAAACGTAGGAAAAGTAGGCACGTCAAGTTTTAATGAACGAATAGCTGCCATGGTACGCAGGCATTTTTCACAGTTGCCGCAATTATAACCCTTATCATGCCAACAAACTCTTAAAATATTAAGCACATCACTGTCTTTTGAAATAGATTGAAGTTTGTTAATGCGTGTTGATTCGTCGCCGTCGTGAACAATTTCAGTGAAGCCATTACCCCACAGGTGGTCAGTAATAAAATTTGAGCCTGCAGGATGCATGCTTGCACAGGTATACGTTGACGCGATATAACATTTTTTGGCGCCGGCAGCTAAGGCGATACTTGATAACCCTCCACCGATAGAAACACTCCAGCCCACATCATATTCATGGCCTAAAAACCTGACGTTGGTTTCAAAAGGAATGATTTCTTTTCCTTCCCTTGCTAAATACTCTCTATTATTTGACAACGCCTGATTGTATAAATCATCGCTTGATAGTTGCATATCTATCCCTTTGGCAAATAGCAAATAATCGATTTCTTTAGCGTGTTTTAAATAGGTATAGGTGCCGTCTACCCCGCCGGAAAAAAATGATATTGTTTTATCCCAACCCGATGCTACTTTAGTTCTTTTTCCGCCTTTAATCTGGATGACAGTTAATGTGTGGCCCAAGAGTTTGCTCCATGAAGAGAATATGACTTGTAGCTTTTCAAGGTTTTCGATCAGCGTTGTTGAAACTGGGATATCGTCATCAATCACAATATCAGTGCCTAGTTTCATTGACGGGATTAAACAGGCGGCAACAAAGGCATCGGCTCTTAGCTCAGGTAATATTATTTTTGGAAACTTATACCATAGATGAAACTCATCAATATCAGCAGAAAAAACATTATTTTCATCTGATTCGACAATTTGAATATTTGTTATTTTCATTATTTATCTCCTTCCCTGTATGTTAACTAAGGCACACGATTGACCTACGATGTGGTAAAAACGTTTTAATTGTAAACTGTGATGCAACTTAGTTTCACTGTTATGACGGCAGTCTTATTAAGCGTAGATTGGCAACTCAATATTGCAATTTAGTAATCGTTTTTAAAGGTAAACAAAGTGAATATGACAAGGTGAGGTGATTAACTATTGTGCTGCGACATTAAACGCTTGTCCTTGTTGTAGATTAAGCCATAAGCTGCGAAAAATTGTACCTCAACAGTCGACTATTGTAGCGTTTAGGTTATACTGCCGCGCTCAAATAATGTATTTAATTTAGCGGAGTTTATTATGCACGACTTGTATTACAAAGGGCGTATCCATACCAGAGTCAATCATGTAAAAACAGGTTATAACACTAAGCGCACCGTTAAACTTGGCACCGAACAAAAACCATTAACCTTAGTGGTGACCAGTGAAGAAAAAAAGCTAGAAATAGCCGCGCTAGTCGCCGAAAATGAATTGTTTGCCGATATCACAGTTGATAGCACGGCTGAAGAAAATATCAATGAACTCAATGGTATATTAAACAAGCCAAGCACCACACGTTTTGAGAAAACCCCGAACCGCAATGAGCCTTGTTTATGTGGCAGTGGCAAAAAATATAAAAAGTGTTGTGGCTAATACTGCTTTATTTTTCTGAATGCGTTAACTGAGCTATTACCGCCATCGCTTGAGGTAATAGCGCTTGTCCGCCCTCTAGCCAATGAATTTTAGTGCCGTTTCGTTCTAGTCTGCGTAGCCAAGTGTCTTGTTTTTTAGAAAATTGATGAATGGCAGAATTCAATTTTTGAAAGCAGTCATTTTTACTTAGTTGCCCCTGTAAGTGTTGGGCTATAAAGCGATATTCTAAACCATAAAAATATAAGGTTTCCCAACTCACCCCTTGCGCATGCAGTTGCGCAACTTCTTCAATAAGACCTTGTTCCATTCGCTGTTTTAAGCGCAGGGTAATACGTTGGCGAATAACCTCTCTTGGCCATTTTATGGCAAATATCAGTGGTTTAAATTCTGGGAAGTCACATGCTGTTTCGGGAGCATCTTGCTCACCTTGCGCAATTTCAATGGCTCGCACTAGTCGGTCACGGTCGATAAGATCTGTGGTGTTATGCAAATTAGGCTTTAGCTGTAATAATTTTTCAATTAATTGCTGATGGGTTAATGTTGCTAAGGTGGCGCGAAGTTGTGGGTTTTCAGGTACTTCAATTAAGCGATAACCTTTTAATATTGCATCAACATAAAGTGCTGAGCCGCCTGCCATAATGGCTAGCTTTTCGTTTTCGGTAATTTCTTCATAGGCCTGAATAACATTTTTCTGAAAGTCGAAAATATTATATTCATAACCGGGGTCAACAATATCAATTAAGTGGTGCGAAATTTCTTGGTATTCATCAAGGTCTTTACCGCTGCCAATATCTAAGCCGCGATAAACTTGTCGAGAATCGGCAGAGATAATTTCGCCATTAAGCATGCGGGCTAATTCTACCGCCAGTTTGGTTTTACCTGATGCGGTTGAACCCAACACAAGGAGCATGTTAAATGCAGACATAAACGACCTTTAAATAATACCCAAAAACAAAGCCTGAATTATATCGTTAATTGCGCCGCTATGCTCGCTTATAACCACTAGCCTTTGTTAAATTTAGCTGCTTAAAAATTATCATTAGTGATATCAACACAGCTAGATTATTATATCTTAGTATATACAAGGTAATAACGGCCTACTCTGGAACCATTAAAAGATAATATGACGGCAAAAAAAGTCTCTCAAAGCACGAAGAAAAAACCGAGTAATGCAAAAACAAAAACAAAAACTCAAGCCAAGGTTAGCGATAGTCGTATAAAAAGACTCGTGCGTTGGACATTTTGGTTCGGCTTGAAAATGACGCTGCTCGTGGTGTGTGCGCTGTTTCTTTACAGTATATATCTTGACAGTAAAGTACGTAATAAGTTTGAAGGTCAGCGTTGGCAAGTGCCTGTTCAAGTATACGGTGCGCTTGAACAATACAATGTTGGCGGTAAGTTAACGCTTGCTAACTTAAAGCAGTCATTAATCGCCAATCGTTATAAAAAAGTGGCTTATGTACAACGTCCCGGTGAGTTTGCACTTTCAAAAAATCGCGCCATTATTTATCGTCGCGCCTTTGATTTTGGTGGTGGTATTGAGCCGGCACAACAAATTACTATTGACCTTGAAAATGGCAGTGTTCAAGCATTGCATCTTAATGACATTAAGGTTTCGCAAGTAAGATTAGAACCACTGTTACTAGATAGAATTTTGCCAGAGAGCAAAGAAGACAGGGTATTGGTGCCACTGCAGGCGGTGCCAGAAAAGTTATTAGATACCTTGTTATTGGTCGAAGATCGCAACTTTTACTTTCACCATGGCGTATCGCCGCTCGGCATTTTACGGGCTTTATACCAAAATTTAAGAGCCGGACGCACAGTGCAAGGTGGCAGCACTTTGACCCAACAGCTAGTTAAAAATATGTTTTTAACCCGAGATAAAACCCTGTGGCGTAAAGCTAACGAAGCCATTATGGCGCTGATTTTGGAATATCGCTATAGCAAAGATCAGTTGTTAGAAGCGTATATCAACGAAGTGTATTTAGGTCAGCATTATGCCAATGGCATATACGGTTTTGGTTTAGCGGCGGAATTTTATTTTGGTAAGTCAGTGCAATCGCTGAATTTAGAACAAATGGCGATGTTAATTGGTCAAGTCAAAGGGCCGAGCTATTATGACCCTTGGCGCTTTCCAGAGCGCACCATTAAGCGTAGAGATTTGGTGTTGCGACTGATGTATCAGCAAGAATTTATTTCACGCTATGAGTTTGAAAGCGCAGTTGAATCGCCATTATCTATTCGAAAAACACGTCGGGTAAATCAACAAAAGTTTCCGGCTTATTTACAGCTAGTAAAAGCGGAGTTAGCTCGGCACTTGTCGGAGTACCAGCAGCAATCGGGCGTGCGGGTTTTCACGGGTTTTTCATTCCTGCAACAAACGGCATTACAAGCAAGTATTGATCAGCAATTACCCAGTTTAGAAAAACAGTCAGGCGCTGATTTACAAGTCGCTATGGTGGTGTCAGATGTTGACTCTGCTGTCGTTCGCGCTATTGCGGGCGGAAAAGAAGCCGGTTATGCCGGCTTTAACCGAGCGTTACATGCGAAACGACCTATTGGCTCACTTATCAAGCCGGCGGTATACCTCGGCGCATTAGAGCGTTATCAACGTTATAATCTAGCCAGTTTATTGGCCGACAAAGCCATTACCTTAACCAGTGAAGATGGACAGGCATGGCGGCCGAAAAATTATGATGGTAAGTATCGTGGTCAAGTGCATTTAATTGACGGTTTAGTGTCAAGTTTGAATGTGCCAACGGTGAATTTAGGCATGAAATTGGGTTTGGACAATGTTGCGCAAGCCATTCACGTGCTGGGCTACCCTGATGATATTGTTACCCGACCTTCAATGTTATTGGGGGCATTAAATATGTCGCCGATGGAAATAAATCAACTTTATTTACCTGTGGCGAATCACGGTGTCGCTGAAAAGTCACATGCGATAGAAAAAATTGTCAGCGCTGATGGCGAAACCTTGTGGCAATTTCAGGCGCTTGAGCAGCAAATTATTTCTACGCAAGCGGCGTATTTACTCGACTTTGCTTTAGGAAAAGTTACTACCTCGGGCACCGCGCGTTCGTTAAGCTGGCGCCTTAAAGATAAACGCCTGGCCGGTAAAACCGGTACCACCAATGATCAACGCGACAGTTGGTTTATCGGCTACGACAACGAGCTGTTAGTGACCACTTGGTTAGGCAGAGATGACAATAAACCCACCCAATTAACCGGCAGTAGTGGTGCGCTGGTGCTGTTTGCTGAATTTATGAAGAAGGTTGGCGCGGTGAATCGTCATGCGGCGCTACCTAACAGCGTAGAATTAGTACATTTTGACAACAAAAGTGGCCATGCAGTAATGCAAGCTTGTGATAATTCGCAGCAATTACCGGCGGTAACAACCGGTTTAGTTTATGAAACGGAATGTCAGCAAGATCCAAAAAATCGTAAAAAGAAGTCCTGGTTTGAGAAGTTATTTGGTGAATAAGGACAGCATTAGTTACTAGAGACTATTGCTTAGGCCTTTGGGGTTTTTTGAGCTATTTTGTAAACGTTAGAATTAAAAAAGCAAACCAATCGGTTTGCTTTTATGTATAGGCTGAATGCGATGCCCAATTGGCTCGGTTACATGGCAAGGTTTATGTTTTTGCGCTATTTAATATACTCAAATATTTTAAATACTCGGTTTACACCGCCAACATTTCGCGCCACTTCAACAGCAATTGACGCTTGTTTTTCTGACACTAAACCCATGAGAAACACTTCCGCGTTTTCGGTTACCACTTTAATATTCGTTGTATCGAGTTTGTCATGGCTAAACAGCGCGGTTTTAACTTTTGAGGTTAACCAAGCATCGTTGGTTTTGGTAGTAAAGGCGGTGGTATTACTCACGCGAATTTGATTATGCAGTTGCTTAACACCATTAACTTCATTAATGGCTTTTATTGCTTGGTCGCGCAAATAACTATTAGGCGCTTGTCCAACCACTAAGACACTGCCATTAACACTATAAACATGTAAGTTGGTATTGTCGTTAAGTGCTTTGCTGTCAGCAATTTTAGCGTGCGCATTTAATTCTATGTTCTGATCATCTATTTGATTACCTAACGAGCGGTTGTCTGTAGCAACACTGGCGCCGCCAACAACACCAACAACGGCGGCGGCAACGCAGCCTTGCAGTAGCGCGGCAAGGGTAACCGTACTGATAAGTGATTTTATCGACATCTTAATCCTCAGCTTGTGGGAATAGGGTGGTATCTATAATGTCACATAAGCAATGAATAACCACTAAGTGGACTTCTTGAATACGTGCGGTGCGACTTGATGGTACGCGAATTTCAACGTCATTTTCACCCAGCAGACCGGCAATATCTCCGCCATCACCGCCGGTTAAGGCAATAATCGGCATATCACGCGATACCGCGATTTCAATGGCTTTAATAACGTTGCGAGAGTTGCCACTGGTAGAAATTGCCAGCAATATATCGCCATTGTTACCTAAGGCGCGTACCTGCTTTGAGAATATTTCATCAAAATGGTAATCATTGCCGATAGAGGTAATGGTCGAACTATCAGTGGTTAACGCGATTGCCGGTAGTGGTGGGCGTTCAGTTTCGTAACGATTTAATAACTCGGCAGAAAAATGCTGCGCATCGCCAGCTGAGCCACCATTACCACAGGCTAATATTTTATTACCGGCCAACAGGCTTTGTACCATGGCCATGCCTGCTTGCTCTATCGGCCCAGCCAATAATTCGCTGGCAGCAATTTTTGTTTGTATGCTTTCGGTAAAATTACTTTTTATCCGTTCTAACATGATGGCAGTAGCTCCGTTTTCTTATTTCTTAAAAGGCATTGACTAAAAGGCATTTTTAAGCCAAGTAATATCTGGATTATTGATGTCGCCTTGCATGGCGATAACATCGAATCGGCAAGGGGTATTATATTCATTTAAGCCCGCTTGTTGCAGATAAAATGCCGCACATTGTTTAATTTTTTGCTGCTTTTTCGCAGAAACTGCGGCAACAGCGCCGCCAAAACCGTCATTTTTACGGTATTTTACTTCAACAAACACCCAAGTGTCATGCTCGGTCATGATCAAGTCAATTTCACCACGGCGATTTTGAAAATTGGCGCTTTGCAATACTAAACCGTGTTCGCTTAAGTAGCTTGCTGCCAGTTGCTCACTGTTTTTACCTGTGAGCACAGTGTTTGCTTTTTTAGTCCATGGCAATTTCGTCTACCTTGCTACGACTGTATTTACCCCAAATGAGGCTACGTTTTAAAATATTATCGTCGCCCAGTTGTAATATGCCAGTTTGACCGTAATGTCGGACATAAGCTTTATCTTGCATGGCAGAAACTTTGTCAAGCAAAGCTAAGCTGTCATAACCCATGGCAAAAATGGTTTGTAAGCTGTCGCTGCGGTTAGGCCATAGCTTTTTCGCTTGGCTGACTAAGGCTTTATTTTGCTGATTACTCGTTAACTGCCAAGGCATTTCGGTAAAAACTAAACCGGATAAATCGCGCATATCGCTGTTATCAAATTTGCTGCTGTGGCTACGCGAACTCGCATAAACCGGAATTAAATCGGCAAATGGGCTGATGTTTACATCGATATAGGTTTTTAATAGCTTAGTTTCGAGCGGCAAACCCACCACATATATCATATCAATATCGCGACGATTACGAAGTTCATTTTTAATGGCATATTTAATATAGCGGTTAAGCTCTTTGGTACGCTGTTGGCTTAAGTCAACACCCAAGCTGGCCTTGAGTTGGTTTTGCATTTTGGCATCACGGTTAAAAAATACCAACTCAGGCTTTTTGCCGGTAATGTGTTGCCATTGTTGGCTAAAGGTTTGGGCAATACGGCGACTGGCTTTATCTTGATGACTTAAAATTAACGGTTGCTGATAGTGCTGACGACTCAGGGTGGTTGCCGCTTGCATGGCTTCGTCTTCTGGTCGCATTGATAACGCCACTTGGTGTGGCAGTAACGTGGCAGCTGCAGGCAAATTCAGTAACAGCGTTGGGATAGTGAGTTCAGTTTGCGCTAAATAATGGCTAACATTTTCTTTCAATAATGGCCCTATGACAGAGTCAATCTTCAGCTCGTCAAACTTACTGGCTAGGCTTGTCATATCAAGCGTCGTTGAATCGATAAAGTGTAAGGTTTTTTCGCTATTGTTATCGTACGCGGCAAGTATGCCCTGTTGCGCCACTTTACCTGCGCGTTCTTGCTTTCCTGATAATGGCAATATTACCGCAATATTTTGATAGCTATGGGTACCCCCCGTCGATGCTTGCTTAAGTTCCTCTCTTAACTCTTGGGCAATGTGTTGTGCTGGATGGGTGCTAAATTGGCCTTGCCATTGGCTGAGGTAGCGATTAAATCTGGCGTCGTCATCACCAAACTTATTGGCAAAGGTTAGTAATTGGCTCCAACCCTTAATATGGGGTGGCGACATTTTTACTAGTTGTTGATGTTGCCAAGGTGATAACTGGCAAAGTTGTTGCCAAATCAGCTCAATGTCGCTATCGGTTGCCGACGTATTTTTGGCAAACCCTCTTAAGTTGGCAGCTAGCGCGGCAATAGGCAACTGTCTGTGAGTTTGGATACTAGCGAGGGTTTGGTAATAGTCAATGCCAATAGAAAATGGCGCTTTTTCGCTGATCTTATGCGCGTTTTCTAATGCTTGAAAAGCTTGTTCTGGTTTCTCGAGTGCAAGTAAACTTTTAGCGGCAATTAACTTAAGGTGATATTGCTGTAACACTGATGGCGCCAAGGCACTAAGTTGCTGAGTGAGCCATAACGCCTTGTGTGGTTGCGCCTCAGCTAAATATAATTCGCTGGCGTTCAATAGTGTCATCACCGCCTGAACATTGTTTTGTGATGCTGCTTGGCTAACAAGTTGCTCAGCTGTTAAACCGGTTTCAGTTTCTTGAATAATTTCAGCTTTTGTCTCTACTTGTTTGACAGGTTTGCTTGGCTTAGTTGTCGAACAACTAACCAAAAGCGCCAGTGCGGCTAATGCACATAAGCCACTTTTATAGCGTGAAAAGCATTTAGTGAGTGTCAAAGTTAATAAATCCATACTTTTTAATAGTGCTTTATAATAAACTTCATCTTCTTCAGTCTCAACACAAGTATTTTATTATGTCGGATCTTCAAATTCAGCCTAGCACCTTATATATAGTTGCCACTCCTATTGGTAACTTAGGTGACATTAGCCAAAGGGCGCGAGATATACTCGAACAGGTAGATATTATTGCCTGTGAAGATACCCGACACACCCAACGTTTGTTGTCAGCATTTGCCATTAAAAATAAAACCATGTCGATGCACGATCATAACGAGCGTCAGCGCCAAGAACAAATTGCTAGCTTATTACAAGAAGGAAAAAGCGTGGCACTAGTCTCTGATGCTGGTACGCCGTTGATCAGCGACCCCGGTTTTCATTTAGTGCGACATTGTCGTCAGCAAGGGTTGAATGTTTCGCCGATACCTGGGGCTTGCGCCGCTATTTCTGCACTTTCAGTGGCGGGTTTACCGACTGATCGTTTTACCTTTGAAGGTTTTTTACCGTCAAAATCTGGGGCGCGCCAAGCAACCTTAAACGAACTTGCCAACGAAACCCGCACTATGGTGTTTTATGATGCGCCGCGCCGCGCTATTGATACCGTTGAAGACATTGTTAAAACTCTGGGTGGAGCGCGTTATGTTGTCATGGCGCGCGAATTAACCAAAACCTTCGAAACTATTTATTCTGACACCGCAGATAACTTATTGACCTTTTTGCAAGCAGACCCTAATCAACTTAAAGGGGAAATGGTGTTAATTATTGAAGGTAAAAAAGTTGACCCCAATGATATTCCGGCCCATATAATCGCAACATTGAAGTTACTGTTATCGGAAATGAAACCGAAAAAAGCTTGCGCGATTGCCGCCGAAATTCATGGTGTGAAGAAAAATGCGCTTTATGATTACGCCTTGGCAATGAAAGAATCTTAATTGCTCTATAAATATAGAGCGGTTGCGCTTTCCAAGCTGAAAAATATCACGTAGAATGCGCCCCGAGTTGACGAGACAATCGCTGCTTTATCGTTGTGCTTTTTATTTTAATAAAGGGTAGACAGATAGAGGGGAGGAAAGTCCGGGCTCCAATGAGCAGGGTGCCAGGTAAC
>JBMZDW010000042.1:0-22522 GCA_049614565.1 Cognaticolwellia sp.
TCCAAACTTGTATCAACACGGCCTATTTTATCTCTCGCATTATCTTCATGGCTTGATGAGGGACTCGGCGGTGGTGAGCTTGCCAGCTTGGCGCCGTCACTATCGGCACTCACACCGTTAGTCGTTGTTGACTGGGTGGTTTCAGGGACATCGCCAAATAAATTCAGCCAATGATCGCTTTTATGCCCCAGCAGCATTAAGCGCTGAAAGTGGCCTTGCTGCTTGCTGTTACCGCTTATTAGGTCGAGTATGGTACAGACAATCGCCACCGGACTCAGTAATAAGTCTCGAACCGCATCTAACATCAGTTTAATTTGAAATTTTATACTTTCGCGAATTAACTGCCACCGACTCTGGCTAGCATGGTTCATTTGACGTCCTTATTAATATCACCTTTTTATTATAATAACGGCAGCAACAAAATTTAGGCAATAAAAAACCGCGTTAAACGCGGTTTATTTTATAACAAAAATGCTCGTCAAGATTAGCCGTTGATAAAATCAACACCTTCTTGAATGTCTGCGTTTAGTGTTGCAAGCATGTCATTTTTAGCTTTTTCTTCAAATGCGCTTAGTTCGCCGTAAGGTAATACTTCTGCGATACCGTTTACACCTAAACGTACTGGGTGTGCAAAGTATGGCGCATCGCCACCTTCAACGTCTACGTAAGCGTAATCAACAACGTCTTCACCTTGTAAACCTTTCACTAAAGATAAACAAAAACGAGCCGCAGCAGCGCCCATTGAAAGTGTTGCAGAGCCGCCGCCAGCTTTAGCATTTACCACTTCAGTACCAGCATTTTGAATGCGCGGTGTTAACGCAGCAACTTCTTCTTCAGAGAAAGTAGCACCTTCAACTTGTGAAAGTAATGGTAAAATAGTGGTGCCTGAGTGGCCACCAATTACTGGAATTTTAACATCGTTTACGTTCATGCCTTTTAATTCAGCAATGAAAGCTTCAGAGCGAATCACGTCAAGTGTTGTGACACCAAAAACGCGATTTTTATCGTAAGTACCCGCTTTTTTGAATACTTCGGCAACAATTGGCACCGTGCCGTTTACTGGGTTCGTGATAATACCCACTAACGCTTTTGGACAGTTAGCAACAATGCCTTCTGCTAAAGTTTTAATAATACCGGCATTTACCGCGAATAAATCGGCACGATCCATACCAGGCTTGCGTGGCATACCTGCAGGGATAATTACAATATCAGCACCTGAAAGTGCAGCGGCTAAATCGTCAGCACCAAAACCGGCAACTTTTACGGCCGTAGGGATGTGTGATAAATCAACAGCAACACCTGGAACAACTGGCGCAACGTCATATAAAGATAACTCAGAACCGGCAGGTAATTGAGTTTTTAATAGTAAAGATAACGCTTGGCCGATACCACCAGCAGCGCCTAGCACAGCAACTTTCATTCGATGTCTCCGAAATTTGAGTAATTACGTAATAAATTGTCGGCCAAAAGATATAGTATTAACGGCCAAAAAACAATGATTATCTGTATTGCCATATAATGATAACGTATAATCAAAAATGTGGAATAATAGTTAAGTATCGAAAATTAAAATACTTACCATAAAATTAAAATAAGCAGTGAACTTATATGAGCGGACAACAAAAACAAGAAGCGTTAGTGCAAGCCTTTAAAGACTTATTAAAACAAGAACAATTTAGTTCACAGGGTGATATTGCCGAGGCACTAAAGTCGCAAGGCTTTGAAAATATTAGCCAATCAAAAGTATCGCGGATGCTAAGCAAGTACGGCGCCGTGCGCACACGTAACGCCCGCCAAGAAATGGTCTATTGCTTACCTGCTGAGCTAGGTGTGCCAACGGCAAAAAGTCCATTAAAACAATTAGTACTCGATATTGAGCATAACGAGGTGATGATCATTGTTAGAACAAGCCCGGGTGCCGCGCAGCTAATTGCACGCCTACTTGATAGTTTAAGTAAAAGCGACGGCGTACTAGGTACCATTGCCGGCGATGATACCATTTTTATTGCCCCCACCGACGTCAGCAAAATCAAGCAGACCATTACTAAACTTGAAGCGCTGTTCCTTAAAAACTTAAGCTAAAGAATTTAAGCTAAAGAATTTAAGTTAATAGCTTAAGTTAAAGTTGAGAGAATTCCTTGTTGAGCAAAGCCGTTACACAATAACAGCCTGTGTCAGTTTCACTTGAACAATCTACACACCCAGTTCGGCAAGCACATTTAAGCTCGGCACAAAAAAAGCAGCGCCGGTTTCGGCTTGGGTATATTTCAGTAAATGATCGCTGTGTCCGTGCGCATCCCCCATGATCATACTGTTAAGCATCAGCTCAAACGGCTCAGGTGAATGACAATAAGAGACAAAAAACAACCCCTGCAGTTTCATATCGCCGTAAGGCATGCTCTGGCGTAATATTTCAATGCTATTACCGTCACTGTCTTTTAAATTCACGCGTTTAATGTGTGAGGTTGGCGCTTTATTTTCTTCCGAATACTCGTCATTATTTACTTTCGTACGGGCGAAAACATCTTCTTGGTCTTTAACTTCTAACGAATTCCATAGGTTTAAGTTATGACGATAACGCTGAATATGCAGATAACTGCCAGCGGCAAATTTTTCATCTTGTGCTTCGTTTACCAGCGCAACGCGTCGACGATGGTGCCCTTGCGGGTTTTCTGTGCCATCAACAAAGCCCGTTAAGTCGCGACCATCTAAAAAGCGAAAGGCTCGAACTTGTTCCACTATCTCCACGCTGTCGGCGAGTAACTGGCAGACTTTAGTGGCAACAATATGGTTTACATCAGCGCGATCACTACGAATTTCAATATACAGATCATAATTATTTGCTGGCGCAATACGGTCTTCTACCGCCATTTCAGGAAATTGTCGTAAGTGTTTAGGGCGTTGTTGCGGGTATATTTCATCCCAAAAGTTTGTGCCTATGCCAATAACACCGGCAAGATTGGCTTCTGAAAAACGATCAGCATATTTATCAAATAAAGCGGGTAAACGAGAGAGCGCTTTGCGTAAAAACAGGTTGTTATCATCTAAGGCATTAAATAATAAATAATATCCGTGCAGGCTAGGCTCTGCACACACGCCAAATTGCTCTCTTGCCATTTCAAAATCCAGTAATAAACCTGATAACTAATAGGCTAATTTTACACATTTTATGCTTAATGGCAGTAAAACTTTGATAATAATTTCAACGTTCAGCGATAAAACTAGAAACTTATCGAAAGTTTTCATGGTAAAGAACATAAAGCCCGTAACAATTAAGGCACAGGCTTTAGTCAATTTTCACACGATTTAGTTAACCGCCATTAACCGCGGGTAAATTCAGGATAGGCTTCCATGCCGCAATCGGCTTTATCAACCCCTTCGTATTCTTCTTCCTCGCTAACTCTAATACCAATCAATTTTTTCAAAAAATACCAAACCAATAAACTACTGAAAAATACCCAAACAAAAATGGTTGCCGCGCCAATCAACTGCCCTATTAGTGTTGACGCGCTATTAGTAACCGGCACCAATAATAACCCCAATAAACCGACAACACCGTGCACCGAAATTGCACCAACGGGATCATCAATTTTAAATTTGTCCAAACTGATAATCGAGCAAACCACTACCATACCCGCCAACGCGCCAAACAAAGTCGCTTGCAAAGGTGTTGGCGTTGATGGCTCGGCGGTAATGACCACGAGTCCCGCCAACGCACCGTTTAATATCATGGTTAAATCCGCTTTCTTAAACAATATTTTTGCTAAGCTTAACGCCGCCAATGCGCCCGCTGCTGCGGCCGCATTGGTATTGAGAAACACCATAGCAACCGAATGCGAGCTGTTAATATCAGCAAGTTTTAATACGGAGCCACCGTTAAAGCCAAACCAGCCCATCCACAATATAAATGTTCCTAACGTAGCCATAGGTAAGTTAGCACCCGGAATGGCGTTAATCCGACCATCTGCGCTGTATTTTCCTTTACGAGCACCTAACAGTAATACGCCTGCTAGTGCCGCTGCTGCACCTGCCATATGCACAATGCCTGAGCCGGCAAAGTCTGAAAAACCAAGTTCCGACAGGGTATAAAGGCCAAGTACCGCATTGCCGCCCCACGTCCAACTCCCTTCCATTGGATAGATAACCGCGGTTAACACCACAGTAAAAGCTAAAAACGCCCATAACTTCATGCGTTCAGCAACAGCGCCAGACACTATCGACATTGCCGTGGCAACAAAAACCACTTGAAAGAAAAAGTCTGAGGCTGCCGAGTAAATAGCTGCGCCGGTAAACCCCTGTTCTCGCGTTGAAAACTCCGCTAATACTTTCGCGGGATCGACCGTTTCAATGCCAGATAAAAAAAGGCCACCGCCGTACATAATGTCGTAACCAAGTAGCAAATACATTAAACAAGATATCGCATAGAGCGCGACATTTTTTGTTAATATTTCTGTGGTATTTTTAGCGCGTACTAAACCCGCTTCAAGCATTGAAAAACCCGCTGCCATCCACATCACCAATGCACCACAAATCAAAAAATAAAAAGTGTCCATTGCATACTGAAGTTGAAAAATATTTTGTTCCATAACTTGCCCCATAATTTATGCCTAAATGGCTTCTACATCTTGCTCGCCGGTACGTATCCGCACCGCTTGCTCAAGGTCATAGACAAATATTTTTCCGTCGCCTATTTTTCCGGTGTGCGCTGATTCAACAATCGCATCGATAAGCCGTTGCACTACATCATCATTAACCGCAATTTCAAGCTTCACTTTCGGCAAAAAATCCACTTGGTATTCAGCGCCACGATATAGTTCGGTGTGGCCTTTTTGGCGACCAAAGCCTTTTACTTCACTGACCGTTAAGCCTTCAACACCTATTTCAGAAATAGCTTCTCTGACACTATCGAGCTTAAATGGCTTTATTATTGCGTTTACCAATTTCATTTTATTTTTCCTTATTATTCGATAACAAAGACCAATCAAACTCCGTACCACAACATAATAAACAGCAATAACAATTAGTTACTATGTCAGCACAGCTATCGCCTGCACCAGAAAAGTGCGAATAACAGGCGTTTGCAAACTGTTGGTGCAATATTTTTCCTGAATATAATTTGCATAAATCAAGTCACCGCCAATAATTAGCATGGTTGTCGGTAAAAATTTCATCATGATAAAAATGCCGTATGTTGATCAAAGTAACGAAAACAATAAATAACTAGCGCCATGCCTATAGATTATTTTGATCAAGCTTGATGCTAAGGATTAAGCCATTGAAAAGTACTGATACTTCGTCATATCAACACTTCTTAAAAGTTGTCGATTGCCAGCAGGCTTGCCCCGCGCATACTCCCGTTCCTGAATACATTCGCTTAATTGCTGAAAGACGTTACACCGATGCTTATATGCTTAATTGGGAGTCTAATGTGTTTCCGGGTATTTTGGGTCGAGTCTGTGATCGGCCTTGTGAACCTGCCTGTCGGCGTTCTCGGGTTGAAGAAGAGCCCGTCGCTATTTGCCGACTCAAACGCGTGGCAAGTGATTATAAAGACGATATTTATCCCTATTTACCTAAAATTCCCGAGCAAAAAAATGGTAAACGTATTGCGTTAATTGGTGCGGGACCAGCGTCATTAACCGTTGCTCGTGATTTACTGCCGCTAGGTTATGAAGTGGTGATGTATGAGCGCGACAACAAAGCCGGCGGTATGATGCGTAGCCAAATTCCTGCTTTTCGTTTACCGGAAAATGTTCTAGATGAAGAGCTTGCCACCATCATACAAATGGGCGTTGAGTGTCATTTTGGCGAAAAAATCAACAGCTTAAGCCAGTTATTACAGGCAAAGTTTGACGCGATATTTATTGGCACAGGGGCACCATCAGGTCGATGGTTAGAAATGCCGGGTCATGAAAGTGCCTCCTCATATATCGAGGTAGGCATAAACTGGTTATCCAATGTCAGCTTTGAACATACCACGCAAGCGCCAAAACGCGTGGTCGTGCTTGGCGGCGGTAATACCGCAATGGATTGTTGTCGCACCGCTAAACGCTTAGGCGCAAGCGATGTTACGGTATTAGTGCGTTCAAGTTTTGCCGATATGAAGGCATCACCATGGGAAAAAGATGACGCCCAAGCCGAAGGCATCACCATCAAACCTAATTACACCCCAGTTGAATACGTGATGGCTAACGGTGAATTTATTGGCGTGCGTTTTGACAAAGTGGAATCACGGTATAGCAAACAAGGTAAAAGAACCTTAGTTGCCACCGGAGAGAGTCTATTGGTTGAATGTGACTTAGTCTTAGTTGCCGTTGGGCAAGATACCGCATTCCCATGGATTGAGCGCGATATCGGACTAAAGTTTAATAAATGGCGGCAACCTGAATTAAACAAAATCACACTGCAATCTTCACTTGAACAAGTATTTTTTGGTGGTGACGCTGCTTTTGGGCCGGAAAATATTATTAGCGCGGTCGCCAATGGTCACCAAGCCGCTATTTCTATTGATTTATTTTGCCAAGGTAAAAGCGCAGAGGTTGAGCGTCCCGAGGTCGGTTTTAACTTGCTTAGCCAAAAAATGGGCATTCATGATTGGAGCTACCAAAGTGGTATCAGCCACCAAGAGCGCAACTTGGTGCCGCATATTGCTTGGGACGAGGCAGTAAAACAATTAAACACCGAAGTTGAACTCGGTTTTGACGAAAAGCTCGCCCTCGAAGAAGCTCAACGCTGTTTAAATTGCGATGTCCATACCGTTTTTAACGAAACTACCTGTATTGAATGCTCAGCCTGTGACGATATTTGCCCGATGGATTGCATAAATTTTGTTGAAGTTGACAGCCATCAAGCCGAAAGCCCTGAACAGGTATTGGAAAAACTGCGGGTAAAAGACATCAACCCCGAGCAAGAGTTACTGGTATCAGCGCCATTAAAAACTGGCCATATTATGATAAAAGACGAAGATGTCTGTCTGCATTGCGGTTTATGCGCTGAACGGTGCCCAACGGGCGCCTGGGATATGCAAAAGCTGATCATTGATAATATTGGAGCGACCATTAAATGAGCCAAGTATCAACACCAGTTAAGCTTCAAACCTGTCAGGCGACCAATGATTTTGTCGTACGTTTTGCCAATACTAATGGTACGGGCTCGGCAAGTGCTAACAACATGTTCGCTAAAGCCATTGTGCGTATGGGCATACCAGTTAGCGCAAAAAATATTTTTCCATCCAATATTCAAGGCATGCCGACCTGGTATGAAGTCAGAATAAATGAACATAACTTTTTGGCGCGACGAGGCGGCCGTTCTGAATTAGTGGTGGCAATGAATGCGCAAAGTCTAGCTGACGATATTGCCAGTGTTGCGAGTGGTGGCTTTTTACTTTACGACTCATCACGTGCATTAATGGACAAAGAAAGACGTGAGGATATTCAGTACCTCGCTATACCCATATCGGCCATTTGTCAAAAAGAATATCAAGATCCTCGTCAACGCCAACTGTTTAAAAATGTGATTTATGTTGGCGCGTTAGCGGCATTGCTCAATATTGAATTTGAGGTATTAAAAGCTCTTGTCGGCGAACAGTTTCGCGGCAAAGACAAATTAATTACCCCTAATATTTATGCCTTAGAGCTAGGCTATCAATATGCCCATCAACACTTTCACTGCCCACTTACCATTAAAGTAGAGCGCCGAGACTTAATCAAAAACCGCATTATGGTTGACGGTAATACTGCAACGGCACTGGGCGCAGTCTACGGCGGTGCTACCGTTGTTGGTTGGTATCCCATCACCCCCTCAACCTCAGTGGTGGAAAAATTTGCCAGTTATTGCGCGCGTTTAAGAATAGATCCCGCAACAGGTAAGAAAAACTACGCCTTAGTACAAGCTGAAGATGAGCTCGCGGCCATCGGCATTGCCATCGGTGCAAGCTGGAACGGGGCCCGCGCCTTTACCGCCACCAGCGGCCCGGGCATTTCATTGATGACCGAATTTTTAGGGTTAGCCTATTTTGCCGAAATACCGCTAGTGCTTATCAATGTACAGCGTGCTGGGCCATCAACCGGTATGCCGACCCGGACACAGCAGTCTGATATTTTAGCCTGTGCTTATGCCTCGCATGGCGACACTAAGCAAGTGCTGTTATTTCCACAAGACCCGTTTGAGTGCTTTATCATGTCGGCACAGGCATTTGACTTGGCCGATCAATTGCAAACGCCAGTGATCATTATGAGTGATTTAGACCTTGGCATGAACGATCATTTAAGCGCTGAATTTAGTTGGGATGACCAACAAAAATACCAATTAGGTAAAGTGCTATCTGCAAAACAGCTAGACGAATTAGAGGATTACGGTCGCTACCTAGATGTTGATGATGACGGTATTTGTTACCGAACCCTACCCGGTACACACGCGGACAAAGGCGCGTTCTTCACCCGTGGCACCTCAAGAAATACTTACGCGGGCTATACCGAAAAATCGGCGGATTATGTCGAAAACATGCAACGCTTAAGCAAAAAATTTAACCATGCTACAACCCTCATGCCCGCGCCTGAAATAAGTGCCAGTACGCAACAAGCGAAAATTGCGCTGATTTTTTTTGGCACCAGTAGCCATGCCATAGGCGAGGCGGTTCAACAACTTAAAGAGCAAGGCTTATCGGTTGATACGCTGCGCATTAAAGCCTTTCCATTTCATGATGTTATTGCTGAGTTTGCCAACAGTCATGCGAATGTGTTTGTGATTGAACAAAACCGCGATAGCCAAATGCGCACTTTATTGAGTAATGAGTTAATGCTAGATCCCGCGAAACTGCAGGCAATTGCCAACTATGACGGCTTACCTTTAACCAGTCAGTTTGTTGTTACGCACGTATTAGCACACTTAGCAGAGCAACCATCGGCATCACAAGCGGGATAAAGTATTCATATGAGCTATCAAAAATCAACATTTCATCACCCGCGCTTACCCGTCAATGATCTGGGCTTAACCTATCGCGACTATGAAGGTTCATTATCGACCCTATGCGCGGGTTGTGGTCATGACGCTATTACGTCGGCGATAGTACAAGCCTGCTTTGAGCTATCATTGCCGCCACACCAAGTTGCTAAGATGTCAGGCATTGGCTGCTCGTCCAAGGCGCCAAATTATTTTCTCAACAAAGCCCACGGTTTTAATTCGGTTCACGGTCGCATGCCATCGGTCACAACGGGCGCTAACCTTGCCAATAGAGAGCTGAGCTATTTGGCAATGTCAGGCGACGGTGACAGCGCCTCAATTGGCTTAGGGCAATTTGCCCATGTGGTACGCCGGCAACTGAACATGCTGTATATGGTTGCCAATAATGGCGTTTACGGTTTAACCAAGGGTCAACTCGCGGCAACGGCTGATAAAGGCGTTAGCAATAAAGTTGGTGAGTTAAGTTTATTCACCGATATTGATTTATGTGTAATGGCGCTACAGTTGGGCGCCACCTTTGTCGCCCGGAGCTTTTCCGGTGATAAAAAACAACTGGTGCCGTTAATTAAGGCCGCGATAAGTCATCAAGGCTTTGCCTTTATCGATATTATATCGCCGTGTGTCACCTTTAATAACCATGCCAGTTCCACGCGCTCGTATGACTATGTTCATGATCATATCACCACCGCCGCAGTATCGGACTTTATTCCGGTAAAAACTGAAATCACCAGTGATTGTCGCGAAGGGGTTTGTGAAGACATTTGCTTACATGACGGTTCATTAATGCGCATTCACAAAATAGACGCTGACTACGACACATGTAACGCCATAAAAGCGATACAAGACATTGAAAGCCATAAACAAAAAGGTGAAATATTAACGGGGTTATTCTATCTAGACCCCAACTGTGAAGACTTTCACGACATGAATAACACTTGTGAAATACCGTTAAACAAGCTCAATCAAGATGTACTGTGCCCCGGCGCGCGCGTGCTAGATAATATCAATGATAGCTTTCGTTAAGCGCCTGATCTGAGTGAAGAGCTGATTTTACTCTTAGTAAATCATCGCAGCGCTGGGGTTTAAAATCGATAAAATACTTAAGCGTTCAAAATCGCAATACGTTTTAGCGCTTTCGACAAATTGTTGGTCAATCCCCAGCGGCTGAATAATATCTTCAGCTAATAACTGCTCAAAAGGCAGTGAGTGACAATCGTATTGGCTCAACATCATACGTTTGGCGATATACAACACTTTACCTTCTTGACTACTATCAGAAAAATCATCGTTATCTTGATTACTTATCGGCTCAATAATGCTCATCGGCAATTGCCATTGTGTTAATAGCGCCGCACCACATGCACCATAAGTAAAACCAAATAGCTGTTGTTGCTGTTGCCAAGGCAAGTCGTTTGTCGAAGCGGCATTGGCCTTGGCGACTTTATCAGGGGAGAATTGCTGAACCGCCAACTCCCCTAAATTGTATAGCAAGCCGACGATAAACAAGCGTTCAGCGTTGGGCAAGTTAAGTTTAGCCCCGAGGTATTTCACCATTAGCGCACAATCAACACTTTTACACCAAAAGTTATCGAGATAGCCCTGCTGAACGTCTAAATCTTTAAAAGCCTGCTTGGTAAAGAACGCGATAGATAAGTTATATATTTCACTAATGCCAAGCACGAGTACCGCCTTAGAGACAGTATCGATTTTACCGGGATAATTAAAAAAAGAGCTATTAGCTAACTTTAAAATAGTGGCCGTCAACGCGGGATCCAATAAAATAACATCGGCGATATCATCAATGGTCGAACATTCATCGTCAATCAGTTCTTTAATACGGATAAAAGAATCCGACAGGACAAATAGCTCACTCGCTTTTTCGATATAATCGTTCACATTCATTATCATCAATCCAAATAAAATCGGCCATTCACTAGCGTGACGACATACTCAGTTGTAGGGAACACTCAAGTACACGTTAATATGCAAGTTCAGTGTAACCTAAATTTTATAAATATCCTTAAAAATAATTAAGTTACCTGTAAATTAACATGATAAGAGGTAAATTTTCGTATATTGATCACGCCAGTTTCAAAAATTAAATATTGCCCTTTGATACCGATCAGCACACCGGAAACTTCAGGGGTTTTATCAAAGTTAAATGATGATATTTTTGTTAAGTACTGTTGCACGGGAAAGTGCAGATTTACCACGTCTTCATCTAAATCGGTAATAGCCTCTTCACCGTAGGTTAGCGCTAAATTCGCTAATTTTTCCGCAATTTTAGGTTTTAACTCTTCAGCTATCGCTTTTAAATCTAAGGCCTCGGCACTGCCTTTAAGCATAGCGCGCCAATTGGTTTTGTCGGCAATAAATTCCGCTAAAGCAATTTCAACTAACCCCGACTGTAAACGCGTACTCACTTTAAATATTGGTAAGGCCTGTGTTGCACCTTGGTCAATCCAACGGGTTGGAATTTGGTTATGACGGGTAATACCGACTTTCAAACCTGAAGTATTAGCTAAATAAACGTAGTGTGGGATAAAACAATTGCGCTCGCCCCATGCTGGCTCGCGACAGGTGCCTTGCTCGAAATGACAAGTTTCAGGTTTCATGATGCACATATCACATTGTGCTAACTTCTGCATACAAGGGAAGCAATAACCTTGTGAGTAACTTTTCTTGGTTTTTTTACCACAATGTTGACAATCAATATGGCCGATATAATTTAACGATATCTGCTGACCAATCAAG
The DNA here is from genome assembly GCA_049614565.1 of Cognaticolwellia sp. Taxonomy (GTDB): domain Bacteria; phylum Pseudomonadota; class Gammaproteobacteria; order Enterobacterales; family Alteromonadaceae; genus Cognaticolwellia. Next base: position 11,716 of record JBMZDW010000042.1, read on the forward strand.
GCATTCATATCAACTTCTTGCTCACCAATCACCATACGGTAACTTACCGTACCGTCTGCCGCTAAATCTGCGCGCATTTTGCGAAGCGCAGCTGTTTCTGTGTGTTGCATAATTCAACCTATGATTATCTAGCCCGCCATAATAATAAAATCATCAAGTGTCAGCTAGCACTAATTCGTTTTTATCTTAAATGATAGCTGTTTTGATAAAAGAGCATTCTCTGATACGAATTGGTATTAATCAGCAAAAATTGCGATGATAGCCACATTCCCCTTTCTACATGTAAATTCACTATGTGGTACGTTTATTTTTTACGTTGTGCCGACAACAGCCTGTACGCTGGCATTACAACATCGCTAGGGCGCCGCATTAGCGAGCACAATGAATGTAATAAAAAAGGTGCTAAATATACACGTGTGCGCCGACCGGTTAATTTAGCCTATGCTGAACCCCAACCGAATCGACAACAAGCTAGCCGTAGAGAATACCAACTTAAACAATTAACTAAGGCAAAAAAAGAACAGCTCGTTAGCGCTTACGCTAAAATCAACAAGGGATAATAATAAACAGCTGTTCGCTTAAAAGCCTTGTTTTTACTGGTCTGCTGAGTGTAATAGTCTTCGATATTCGCAAAACATACTGATAGAATGGCGCCGATTTCAACCGCTCAAATAAAGACAAACCGCTATGTTTCTAGAGAATTATTGCCATATCGCCGATAGTAAAATTACCTTCACCCGCCAACAGGCCAGTGATTTTGCAAAACAAATTGCCGATGATTTTAATCCTTTGCACGATATTAATGCTAAGCGTTTTTGTGTGCCCGGTGATTTACTATTTTCATTGGTATTAGCGCGCGCCGGCCTATCTCAAGAAATGAGCTTCAACTTTGCTGGCATGGTCAATGATGGTATTGCGTTAACTTTTCCGAGCGAAATAGCTGAAAATGCGAGTGTGGTTGATGATAAGCAAAAAGAATACTTACGAATAGCGGTTTCAGGTAAGCAAACAAAAAACAGCCAAGCGATTGAAGCCTTAACCCGCGCTTATGTTGAATTTTCCGGACATACCTTTCCGCATATTTTGGTCGGCTTAATGCAAGAGAATAACGTCATGATCAATCCCACTCGCCCGATGATCATGTATGAAAGTATGTCGATTCATCTCGACAGTTTGGACTTTCAGCAGGTGCAATTAAAGCTTTCCTCAACCAGCTTAGATATCGACGGTAAACGCGGTAATGCGTGTTTATCTTTTGATTTAATATCACAAGGGAACATTATTGGGCATGGCAAAAAATTTATGCTATTAAGTGGCTTACGAGACTACTGCCAAGACACCATAGATAACATCGTCACGCAATACAACGACAGTAAAGCCTTGTACTTAGCAAACGGAACATCGTAAAAACCTGACACTAAGGCTTTTAGCTCAACTACCAATATCGCATTGTGTTTTCGCGAGCTAGTGTTACTCGGCTTACAAGCGCAGTTTTTTGCCTAACCAACGCAGACCGTCATCCGCTTTAACCGCCGCTTGGCGGAAATAGCGCTGGCTTTTTCTGAGCCAATTTTTTGCCCAATCATATTCCATACTCAGTAGTGCTAAGCCCAGTGGAATAAAAATTACCGCGGGTCCCGGCAACAAAATAAATACCGTGCCAATGATCAGGCAAGATGCCCCCAATATGGTGCGCGTGGTGCGCTTAAAATTATCTCGCATAATTCACTCTTTTTTATTGCCTAGCCTTAGCTGTTTAAAAGCAAAAGTTATTCCAAAAAATAATACCTTTATTTAACATAGAGATAAAAATTAGAGTACCAACATAACAACATAGTAGTGGTCAATTTCGCTAGATATTAGGGCTTATTCTTCGCATCAGTTCCTCGCACTTACCCCTCACACCTTTTAATGATCTGTATATGTTTTTTCAAATTTAGCGCGTTGTCGACGTTTATCTTCAGCACAGGCAACAAACTCTTGGGTAGATTTAGGACGAGTACACTTTTTATCCGCTTGATAAAAAGTCAACCAAGCTTGCAGCTTTTCGCCTTGGTATACAGTCCCGCCTGCCACCGGGTTATTATTAGCAACGGGAACAAAAGCTTGATACTCACTATTGCGCTCTGCGCGCATACCTTTAAGCTTTTTCAGTTTTTTCAACTTAACACGCTTAACGGATGACTTTTTCTTTTTAGCGCTTTTTTTCGGTTTAGCTTTTAATTTACCATTTTGACACCGCCACCACGTATCACGAGCTTTATCTTCACGTTTGGCTAGTGAGTTACTCCGTTTTAGCGTGCTAGCTTGTCGTTGTTGAGCGTGAATATTATCGAGTTTTTTTCGATATTTTTGGCATTCTGGCTTGGTGGCATTGGCAGAAAATGAGTAAAGCAACAGCGTTATTAGTATGCTGAAAAGTAGTAGGCTGAAAAGCATTATTGGTTTCATCTGATATCGTCCATTGAATTCAGGTTGAATAGTAATAGTGTAGTCAATATTTCCCTATTTTCGACTTTAGGTTTACAGATATCGCCGTTTAAATACCACGAAAATCCTCTATACTCAAAAACCAAGCGACAACTAAAATTATTAAGGAACACGGATGTTTCAATGCACGACTACTCGATATTCAATAGCTGCTATTTTGCTCGTTTTATTTATGCCTCATGCTATCGCTGAGCAAGCATCCGCGCAGAAAGATCAACAGCAAAAACCACCATTACAGCTCGCCACCAAATATCAGCGATACACCGCCGTTGAAGATTACTGGTTAAGTGAAAAACTCGATGGTGTGCGCGGATACTGGACCGGCACAAAACTACTGACCCGCAGTGGTAATGTGCTGTCACCACCACCTTGGTTTACCCAACATTGGCCTAAAATAGCCATGGATGGCGAGCTATGGAGCGAGCGTGGACAATTTGAACAAATCAGTGGCTGTATTCGGCGTAAAACCTCTAACGATAAGTGCTGGAAAAACCTAAGGTTGATGATTTTTGATTTACCAGATCACAAGGGAAATTTTACCGAGCGCATTACTGGCATGAAACAAATTATTGCCGCAAACAAATCCCCTCATTTAGCCATGATTGCGCAGCAAAGAGTGAACAGCAAAGCCGATTTGTATACGCGATTAAATCAGGTTATTGACGACAAGGGTGAAGGCTTAATGCTACATCTGGCATCTGGGGTTTATCAAAGTGGCCGTAGTAAACACTTGCTTAAGCTGAAGAAACATCAAGACGCTGAAGCAATCGTTATTGCACACCTGCCGGGCAAAGGAAAGTTTCGTGGCTTACTCGGCGCTATTAAAGTCAAAACCCCCGAGGGCATTACCTTTAAAATTGGTAGCGGTTTTTCAGATCAAGAGCGAAAACAGCCCCCGAAGATTGGTAGCACAATAACCTATAAATACATTGGTAAAACCCAGCGAGGTGTGCCAAGATTTGCCAGTTTTCTTCGTATTAAGCATCAACATTAGTCGCACAATTTAAGGTAAAAAATTTATGGAATTGCATTTATGGTTATCACTAGTGGTTATTTGTATTCTCGGTGCCCTCTCTCCCGGCCCTAGCTTAGCCTTAGTGATCAAAAACACCTTAAATGGGGGTGCCAGTCAAGGCTACGCCACGGCAATAAGTCACGGCTTAGGCGTTGCATTATATGCCGCCATAACTGCCACCGGCATTGGCCTATTAATTGTGCAATCGCCTATGCTGTTTAACGCGATAAAATACGCTGGTGCGGCATTTCTCTTATACCTTGGCGTTAAAGCCTTAATGAGTAAAAAGCAAAATATTCAATTTGCCCAACAAGCCGAAGTGTTAGACCCAACAATAAACGGTTGGCGAGATGGCTTTTTAATTGCGTTTTTAAACCCTAAATTAGCCATTTTCTTTATGGCATTATTTAGTCAGTTTGTTGAACCTGATGCCGGTTGGCAGCAAAAAGCGATGATGACCGCAACCGTAGGGAGTATCGATATGCTGTGGTACGTTATTATTGCTTTTACCATGTCACGCGGGCCAATTTTAGATAAATTAAAAGCCAATAGTCATATTGTTGATAAAGTCACCGGCAGTTTTTTAATTTTGTTGGCAGCACGTGTGGTATTAAATTAATCCTAGGCTGACTGAACGCTAGCATGTTTGCTTACGCTTTAAACTCGCCAAGCAAACATTATTGTTTATGCATTAGGTTTATAGATAAAATACAAACACTTCAAACCTTTGCCTTGATGTGCTTCTTTAAACACGCTTGCTGTCTCTAGCTGATATTGAAAAACACATTCTGGGCATTCTCTTGCCACTTCTGCCAGCAAAAACTCTTCATTAAGATCGGGTGAGTTTAAGCATAATAAAACCTCGCCATTATCTGACATCAACTCAGGTAAACGGCGAATAATCTTTTTATAATCACGAGCAATATCAACGCTGCCTTTTTGAAAAGATGGCGGATCAGACACCAATAATTGATAAGGCCCATGCTTTTTCAAACGGCCATAAGATTTAAATATATCAACCCCTTCAAATATGACCTTGCTGAGATCTTGCTGGTTTAGACGGTGATTTTCTCGCCCTTTTGCTAACGAGCTTTTGCTCATATCAACATTAACCACTTTACTGGCATTACCGGCAAGGGCGGCAACCGAAAACGCACAGGTGTATGCAAATAAATTGAGTACCCGTTTATTGTCGCTATGATTTTTTACCCATTCTCGGCCATTAGCCATATCTAAAAACAAGCCTGAGTTTTGTGCTTTTCCTAAACTGATATGGTATTTCAGCCCATGCTCAAGTGCATGTAAGTTGGTAATTTCGTCCCCCCAGAGCAGCTCACAGGGGGCAAATTTACGACAGCGATACTGCACTTGAATAGAGCGACACTTATCGGTCAGGGTGCGCAGTTGCTTTACTTGCTCAGCAAGCCAATCAGCGTCTACTTCTTGGTACAAAGTGATCAAAATAACCGGTTCAAACCAGTCGACATTGACATGCGCTAAATTTTCGTAAGCGTGCCCTCGACCGTGAAATAAGCGTTGGCTTTCACTAAAATCAGATGTTTGGATAAATTCAATCATGCTAAGGCACTCACACTACAAAAAAATAAGGCCGGATAATAACAAATTATCCGGCCTTGGGTGTTATTTAACGCGCTTTATTGAGCGCTAACTGATCTCAAGCGTCATAACTTAGAAGCCAAAAATACTATAAGCAAAGAACTTATGCGCGACGGTATTAATAAATATACCAAAGACGATCACCGGAATAAACGTGCCTAACGAGAAGTTAATATACTTTTCTACCCATGAACCTTGGTAGTTGGCATTGCCTTGCGCCAGCTCGTTCGATAAATTTAATTTTTTCCAACGATAGCTCACAAACACACAAAGTAAAAAGCCATTTAACGGTAAAATAGTATCGTAGAAAATATCATAAACCACATCAAAAAATGACCGAACACCGCCAGCATAGGTGGTGAACTCGGTAAAAAACGACACCATACCAAATGATAGCGTAGCAAAAACGGTTAAGACACCACCGCTCATTAATAATATTGATAAAGCTTTTTTACGACTGTGGTCTTTTTCGGTCACTAAATAGGAAACCGGTACTTCTAAAATTGACACTAACGAGGTTATCGCGGCAAAGAACACTAAAGTAAAGAAAAACGCTGCCACGGCACTGGCGCCAATGTAGCCGATAGAGCTTTGTAATGCTAAAAATATTTTTGGTAAAAAGGTGAAGATTAATGATACCGAACTATCACTTAATTCCGCTGGATTAACATTAGGGTTAAAGGAGAATACTGCCGGTAAAATCATCAAACCGGCGGTGAACGCTACCGCGGTATCGGTCAGGGCAACAAGTTTTGCTGAGCCAACAATATCGGTTTTGCGATTAATGTACGAGCCGTAAGTGATCAATATCCCCATCCCCAAAGACAAAGAGAAAAACGCTTGCGATAACGCGCCATTAATGACCGAAGGTGTAAGTTTAGAAGCATCAGGAATTAAAAAGAATTTAACCCCAGCAAAAGCATTGTCGAGTGTTAACACGTAAAACACCATGATCAACAACATAATAAACAAGGTTGGCATCAATATTTTTGACGCCCGCTCAATACCGTCTTTAACACCCGCAACCAAAATAAAGTTAACAATAGCCGCCACCACTATCATGGCAGCAAATAAATACGGGCTATTCACAAATTCACCAAATCCGTTGGCGCTAGCTAAATAGTCTAAGTTGCCACTAAGGGTCAAAGCGATATAGCCAAAAATCCACACCGTTAACACCATATAAAATACCGCGATCATAAATGGTGTTAACACGCCGAGAAAGCCGGCAGCGCCCCACGCTTTACTGCCACCGCTTAAAGTTTTATACGCACCGACCGGCTCTTTTTCGGTTTTGCGACCCACCGCCATTTCTGCGATCATCACAGGTAAACAAATTAAAAACACAAAAACGGCATACATTAATAAGAAAGCACCGCCGCCGTTTTTCGCGGCATTAACCGGAAACCCTACCAAATTACCAATACCAACCGCTGATCCCGCTGCCGCTAAAATGAACCCAATACGGGAACTAAAATGTTCTCTTTCTGTACTCATAAATATCCTTCGTTATATTTTTATTGGGCTATTGATTATATTTTTATTTAAAAGTGCCCATTTTTATTGAGATATACTGATGTATTCTTCCCCGATGCTAGCAGGCTTTTTTGCTAATGTCTTGTTTTGCACGCGGCGCGTTGCCTACAAAGTGTATAATTTTTATTGCACTTATTTCAGCGCCGAAGCGGCTTCGCGCTTAACGGCAATTTTCTCCTGCTGATTCTCGCTATTAGTTATCACTCGCCATAAAACTTTGCATTCATAGTATTAAGAATGTTTTCTGTCTCAATACCGGCAAAACTCGCTGCTTCTTGTAAATCAGTTGTGGAAAGTTGTAACGATTGACACAGGGCAACATCAACGCTGTCATCATAACTAAAAAGTTCAGGATGGCATGCCACTAACGCCAAGCGTGAAGCGAGATACAATACTTTAACGTCTTTGTTAATTTGTATATTGTGGGCATTGTTGTAATGACGTATCGGTAATATGATTTTTTCAGGGATCTGCCAAATGTTCAGTAATTCTGCTGAAATATCCGTATAAGTAAAAGCCAATACTTGTTTTTGCAGTTGCCATGGTAATAAATCAGCGCTATAGGCTTCACATTCTTTCGCTAATTCTGGCGAAACTTTTGCCACAATCAACTCGCCAAAATTTTGCAGTAAACCGGCAACAAACAGGCGCTCTATATCGCGTATGCCTGCGGTAATGGCTAAATTTTTGCTAGCTAAACCGCAAAATACGCTCATCTGCCAAAAGCGCTTTAAGTCTATGCTGTCGGTGGCAAAATGCTTAAACGCGCTCGCGGCGACATCAACAAGCATCATATTGTAAATCGCTTGCGTGCCAATAATAGTAATGGCGCGTGAAATAGTGCTGATCTGGCCCGGAAAGCTATAAATAGCACTATTGGCTATTTGCAGTAGTCGCGAGGTCATTGAAGGATCAACGCTGATAACATTGGCAAAATCTTCGATGGTTGAGTCGTTATCTTCCATCAAGGCTTTTATCTTAAAACAGGCATCCGGTAGCGCAAAAGAGCCATTGGCCTGCAAAGCATAGTCATGAGCATTCATTGATTAAACTCCTTGTTGAGATCTAACGTAGCGCTTACGCTATTTAAGTTGCACACCCCGGCAATTGCTATTGAGCAAAGGTGACACCGAAAAAATCATCCTGATGCCAGGTTGGCCGGGTTGATTGATTTGCGATTTCCAACCCTATCATCATATTCACTAGCGCAAAGTTTGCCGCTGCTTGATAATTTATCGGCAAGGTTATTTCGTCACTGTGTTGGTGATAATGATTTTTTAGAAAATCGCCAAATACCGCACCACCATCAATCGTGTCATCGGTTGATTTAAAGCCTGTCATCAAAAATACCGACGGAATACCGGCTTTTACAAAACTGTAATGATCGCTGCGAGTAAATAAGGCTTGCTCTGGCATCGGATCTTCACTCAGTTCAATATCAATTTTTTTGGCTGCAGCTGCAACAATGTGTCCCATCGTTGAGTGGGTAGAACCAAAGGCAATAACATCAGCGAAAGGGTATAAAATTAACGGCATATCTAAATTAACATTTGCCACTAATTGTCTTGCTGGTACGGTTGGATTATTGGCAAAATAACTCGAGCCTAATAAGCCTTTTTCTTCACCGGTTACCACGACAAATAAAATCGAACGTTTGGGTTTAACCGGCATTTGTGCTAATAAACGCGCGGTTTCCAGCAAAATGGATACGCCTGATGCATTATCTAGCGCGCCGTTGTTTATGGTGTCTTCGTCGCCACCATGGTCGCTAATACCTATATGATCGAGATGGGCACTAAAAACGACATATTCATTTTTTAATGCTGCATCGCTACCTTCAACGGCGGCAATAATATTAGGACTGGTAATTTCTTCATGACGAGCACGGTTTTTCAAGGTGACTTGAAAAGGCAGCGAAAAACCTTGAATGGCTTTATTGTTCTCGTCATCTGCATAAATATCTTCTAGGCTGCGAGTGGCGCCAACAAATAAAGCTTTAGCAGCGTCATGGTGAATGTAAGCGCCAGCGATAATGGCGGGGTGCTTGCCAAACGGCGCATTGTCTTTTGTTAACCAGCTTAATCGTGGGCTATTGGCATATTTTGCTGAGGTGGCAAAGCTGCGTACTTTCTCACGTTTTGGCGTATGTATGGTAATAAAGCCAATCGCGCCATTGGCGGCGGCATGACGACTTTTTTCTGCACTAGAGCCAATGTGCGCCCCTTCTTCCGATGGCAAGTCATCTGGCCTGCCACTAAGCGCCACAACGATTTTGCCTTTGACATCAATATTTTCATAATCATCGTAACCAAACGCTTTTGATACCACGCCGTAGCCAACAAATACCGTTTGCGCGCTTAGCGTAGTGTCATTTTGAAAGCTTGAGCCTGAAGTTAAAAACTCGCTGGCAAACGCTAGTTCAATATCACCTGATGCACTATGAATTGTTGCACTCGCTGAACCGTCAACCAAGTGGCTTTTACGAAAACGCACGGTTTGCTCAAAACCACGTGGTGCACCGGCGATAGCGGTGCCGTGTGGTGTTAAACCTAACTGCTTAAAATAAGACCTGACATAGTTAGCGGCAATTTGATAGCCACTGCTGCCAGTATCTCGACCTTGCAAGGTATCATCGGCTAAAAATTCGATATGAGCTTTAATATTATCAGCGTTAACTTGGCTAGGCGCTTTAGCAATAAGAGCGTCTGAACGGGTTGGCTTATTACAAGCAACTAACGTTAGCGCTGCGAGCGCAACTAGGCTAATTTTTTTTAAGGCGGTGGTTGACAGTAAATTCATCATGTTCTCGGGCAGTTATTATTTTAATAATTGAATGACAGCGTATTGACTACAAAAACTAAATTAGGCTGAAATTGTTCTACAAACACTATATCGGCTGCGCTATTAAAAAACTAGCGTTGGGAGGAATATAGCGCAATTTAAATCGCCTTGTAGGGCCCTTATGAAACTATGCAAGTCGAGAGCCGACAAGCCTAAATTGTACGCTTTCAGTGAAAATTAAATGGCATGTTCTGCCTTTTAAAAACAGCACATTGCCAGATGAGATAAAAGACAGGCATTAAGTGGCAAGCAAGCACTAACCCGTATTGTCGGGGCTTAAGTATTACTGAGCAGGAAGCTTTCGATTTCAGCGCCGGGTAAAGGCTTAAAATAGTAGTAGCCTTGGCCATATATACAGCCCATAGCGCTGAGTAATTTGGCGTCAGCTTCGTTTTCTATACCCTCGCCGACTGTCGCCATAGTGAGGTTTGTCGCTAAATCAATAATGGTTTTAATAATGGCGTGGTGGTTACCCTTTTCTTGCACGTTTTCAATAAAAGAACGGTCAATTTTTAAAACATCAATAGGGAAGCGATGTAAATAACTTAAACTTGAGTAACCTGTGCCAAAATCATCAAGCAATATTTTAATGCCCATTTTTTTTAGCGCACGCATGTTTTCCAAAACAACATCATTGCTTTCCAATAGAGCCCGCTCGGTTAATTCAATACGCAGTTGATGTGGCTGGACGCCAGTTTTATCGATAATAGCTTGAATATCTTTCGGTAAGGTTAAACTAAAAAAGTGATTACAGTACAAATTACAACTAACATAAAGATGCGCTAAGCCTAAGTTTTCTTGCCACTGTTTTAACTGCTGACATGACTTTTCCATAATTTGTAAATCAATTGCCATCACCAAATTAGTTTCTTCCGCTAGCGGAATAAAATCATTAGGAAAAACTAAGCCTCGCTTGTCACTTTGCCAGCGCGCCAAGGCTTCAAAACCGATAATTTTCTCGCCCACCATCTGTACTATCGGTTGAAAATAAGGGGTAAATTCCTGCTTATTAATTGCTTCTCGAATATCTGACTCTAATGACAGGGCATTTTGCACTTTTTTGTGCATGCTAGAATCAAAAACCTCAAACCGTCCTTTCCCCTTGTCTTTTGCTTGATACATGGCAATATCAGCGTCTCTAAGCATAGTATCGGCGCTGTCATAGCGCTCATTATTAAAGAGTACACCAATACTGGTGCCAATAAATACTGGTTGGTTTTCAATATTGAAAGGGGCTGACAATAATTGGGTTATCCGTTGTGCAATATCATAGGCTTCTTCATTACTGGCTAAGTCTTCCACCAAAAT
>JBMZDW010000043.1:0-22401 GCA_049614565.1 Cognaticolwellia sp.
GTTCGCAGCTTTACTTGATGCTCTAACAACTCATGGGCTTTTCGTTCGTAGTCGGCAATCTCACGGCGCTGCATCGCTGTAGCGACATGGCGTGAAACAAAGCGCAATAGCTCTGCATCTTGCTCGGTAAAACATGCCGATGACTGGTAACTTTGCAAAACCATAGCACCAAGCACTTTGCCTGAATGAATTAACGGCACACCTAACCATGACGCGACTTCCCTTTGCGGCTTAACGGTTTTACCTTGTTGATAGAGTGCTAGCATCGCTTCTTGATCAAGTAAAACTGTTTCGCCACTGCGTAATACTAATTCGGTAAAGCGATTAGAGAGTTTGCGTGGTTTAAAACCTTCGTCAATATTTTTATATTTTTGATCAAGAAAATACGGAAACCATATTTCGTCATTTTCGGCATGATGTCGAGCAATATAAAAGTTTTCTGCATTGATCAGCTGACCAATAATATTGTGCACCATAGAATAAAAATTATCGATGTCCAAATCTGGATCATTGGTGAGTTCAGAAATACGGTATAACGACTCTTGCAATAATTCCGCTTTTTCACGTACGCGAATTTCTTGCCTTAACTCTTTAGTCCGTTCGTCAACCGCCGTTTGTAAGCGGCCTCGATCTTGTAAACGCGTTAATGCGGTAACAATATGCTGAGCGGTAAATTCCAATAAATCACGTTCAGCGTCTTGATAACGCGTATCGGCAGAATAACTTTGTACTGCCATTACACCAATAACCTTGCCTTCGTGTATCAGGGGTACGCCTAACCAATCTATACCTTCAGTACCAATAGATTTAATTCGCCTATCTTGCTCTAATTGAGTGATTACTTCAGGTGTAGCTAATAACGCTTTACCCGTTTCAATAATGTAGCTAGTCAATGAACCGTTAAAGTGACTCAGCGGGTAAACCTGCAGTGGCATCTCATCTTTTTCATCGACATGATAGACCAGTTCTAGCGTAGCTTGAGTTTGCTCATATAGAACAATATAAAAGTTATTGGCATTCATTACCGCCGCAATAGACTGATGAACCTGCTCAAAAAACGTACTAATATCAACGCTATCAATGGATAACTGGCTGAGTTTAAATAGCGCGGTATAGCGTCCTTGCAGTTGTTGAAACTTATTCATTAACACAATAGATTCTTTAGCCAAATCTGCATTTGTACTAGCTATGGACTCTACTGAATCTGTCAACTTTATCACCATGCTAAACACTAAAATATTATTCGAGAAGCAACACTATAAGTTATCGGCCAAACAAACACAAATCAATTGCATAATTATCCGATATCGCTAGATATTTATCGTTATAACTTCTGCGTTTTTATCACTTCCGCTTTATTACCACAAACACCCGCCTGCTTGTCGTCGCGATAGTATCGAATATCAACGCAATCTTGTTGGTATCGACGTTCTAACTCGGTGCGAACTAACGGCTGATTTTTTTTGTTAATAATTTGCTTATGCAACGACTGACACTGCTGCACTTGCTCTGATGCCAAAGTGACATCTTCACAACCGGTGTTAGTTGAGCTACAGGCTGAAAAAAAACATACTCCAGAAACGATTAAAACCAGCTGATTTCGCATACGACTTCTCTTTAGTTTTATGATTAAAAAAAGAATCTGTGATAAAAACGGCGTTCAGCTAACCATGATGCTAAAGATTGAAGCACTTAATTAAATGACTTCAATCTCTGAGATTATTATTAGTGAAACTGCCAACACCACTGAATTCGTCCACTTTTTATTGCTTTAAGTATATAATAGTTAAATATAAAGACTTAGTCGTTAGATTATTGAATTAGAGGACCAATATGCAAGTACAAGTTGTTGATTATCGCGCGAATGACGCAGCACAGAAGTTTGTTGAAAGTTTACGCAACACAGGTTTTGGTGTATTAACTAATCACCCGATTCAACAAAGCTTAGTAGAAAAGATATATCAGGATTGGTATACATTTTTTACCCAAGATGAAAAACAAACATTCGCCTTTGATCCTGAAAAACAAGACGGTTATTTTGCGCCAGAAATATCAGAAACCGCCAAAGGCCATAGCAAAAAAGATATAAAAGAATATTACCATGTCTACCCTTGGGGCCGCATTCCAGCGCAATTAAAAGCCGACGTTCTTCAGTATTATAAAATGGCCTCAGAGCTTGCCAGCGAGTTACTCGATTGGGTAGAAAAGTACAGCCCTAGCGATGTAGCAAAGCACTATAGTGAGCCACTGTCGAATATGATTATGGATACGCCAAATACCCTACTGCGTATTTTACATTACCCTCCTTTTGATGGTACAGAAGAACCTGGCGCAATACGTGCAGCTGCCCATGAAGATATTAATTTACTGACCATTTTACCAGCCGCCAATGAACCTGGATTACAGGTACAAGCACAAGATGGTCAATGGTTAGACGTTCCTAGCGATTTCGGCCATTTAATTGTTAACATTGGTGATATGCTGCAAGAAGCTTCACAAGGTTATTTCCCGTCTACCAGTCATAGAGTTATCAACCCTACCGGTGAAAACTCAGACAAGTCTCGCATCTCTTTGCCGTTGTTTTTGCACCCGCGTAGCGAAGTGGTGCTGTCTGAGCAACATACCCAAGCCAGCTACTTATTAGAGCGCTTAAAAGAGCTCGGGGTTAAGTAATAGCTGTGTGTCGCTAAGCTCATCATATAACCCACATGCTGTGGGCATAAAAAAAGCCATCACAACGTGATGGCTTTTTAGTAACGGTTAGATTACTAGGCTACGTAGTTTCGCTATTAAGATTATTTAGCCTTGTTGTGTCTGCTTGCTCGGCATTTTTCTTACGCTTAAACATTACCTTTACGTCTTCGATAATAATGTACAGACAAGGTATCAACACTAAAGTCACTATGGTGGCAAATAACACGCCAAAGGCAAGTGATACGGCCATAGGGATAACAATTTGTGCTTGCGCACTGACTTCAAAGAAGATAATCGGCACTAAACCAATAAAGGTGGTGATTGAGGTCAATAATATTGCTCTAAAGCGTTTAGAACCGGCATGCATTACCGCATCTTTAAGTCGTTCACCGCGCTTTCTGGCGTTATTAACATAATCCACCATCACGAGTGAATCGTTCACCACTACCCCAGCCGCCGCTAATATACCCATCACTGACAACGCGCTTAAGTCCATACCCAAAATAAAGTGACCAACAACGGCACCAATAATACCGAATGGCACAACCACCATGATCATAGTTGCTTGTGAGTACGACTTTAACGGTATCGCCAACAATGAAAAGATGATCAATGATGAAATAACAAAGTCACGCAGTTGATCATCAGCACTATCCATTTCTTCTTGGATACTGCCTGACACTTCACTTTGCACTTGTGGATATTTTCGTAACAATTCAGGAATAAAATTATCACGAATATCTTTCGCTACTTCAAACGGCTCGACTTGTTCAGCATCAACACTGGCCCAAACGTTAATCGTGCGATTACCATTTTCACGGCGAATACGCGTTACACCTTCTTTAAGGGTAATAACCGCGAGTTCCGATAACGGTAACTCAGCGCCATTAGGGGCCTGGATCATCACATCATCAACATGGCCAACAGAGCTACGTTGATCAAGTGGATAACGTACCATAACTTTTACTTCTTCACTGTCACGCAAAATACGCTGAGCCTCTAAGCCATAAAAACTATAACCCACTTGTGAAGCGATATTTGCCAAGGTTAAATCTAAGCTGTAAGCCAGTGGTTTTAATTCAAACTGTACTTCCTTAGCACTAGTTTGACGACTGTCATTAACATCACCAATACCTTTTAAAGAATTGAGCTTAGCTTTTAGCTCTTGAGCCACGGCCAGCAAGTCAGCATCATTTTGGCTTTCTAATCTAAAGGCGATATCGCCATCATCTCGGCCACCGCCGAATAAATTATCACCAATAGTGAATGACTTAACGCCCGGGTAGTTAGGAATAGCAGCACGCCATAAATCTGCCAGTTCAAAGGTATTAATAGGACGTAATTCAGGGATCACTAATTTCACCATTAGCTGACCACTGGTTCTGCTACGTAAATCAACCTGCATATCAGAGATCATTGAATTACCATATTTTGCTTCAATATCTTTATCTACGCGGTTAATAACCCCCTGAATATTAAGCAAGGTATCCAATGTTGCTTTCTCTGAGGCATCGACATTCATTTCAACACTGACGCGTGGAAAATCATGCGGTATTTTAGGTTGGCCAACAAAGCGCACAAAACCACCACTAAACAAGCCAGCACTGATCAACATTAAGCTAATAAAGAACATTAGCACCGCATAACGATATTTTAAAAATACCGCTAGCGACGGGCTATAAACATTGTCAATAAAGGCTTTTAACTTAGTATCAACCCATAAACGTAGTCTATCGAGTGGATTTTTCGGGTTAAATGCTTTGACTTTCATTTTCACCAAATGTGCCGGCAAAATAAGTTTTGACTCAATCAAAGAGAAAATTAAACACAAAATAACCACGGAGCCAATGGCCTTACCAAACGCAGATGAAGGCCCTTCGCCAAACAAAAATGGTAAGAACACAGCTATGGTGGTTAATACCCCGAAGGTTGCTGGCATAGCCACACGTTTGATACCTCGAATAACATTATCAGTACTGTGGCCATGCTCTTCAATTTCATCATGAGCACTTTCCCCCATCACTATGGCATCATCAACAACAATACCCAGCACCAAAATAAAGGCAAACAGGCTAATAACGTTGATTGTCACGTTAACAAACTCAAGCGGCATAACCAACAAGGTGCCAAGGAAACATACTGGTAACCCCATCATCACCCAAAACGCCAAGCGTACACGTAAAAATAGCGCCAACATTAAAAACACCAATACCGCACCGCTTTCCATGTTGTCGAGCATCATGTTTAAGCGACCTTCAAGGTAATAGGTCATATCTACCCAAGTTTCTAATTTAACCCCTGGAGGAAGTGACGAAGATTTCTGAGCAACATAGTCTTTAATAACGCCTGCAACTTGAGTGATACTTTGGTTATCGGCTGCGCCTATAAATAAAGTCACCGAGTTTTGACCGTTAAATTTAGAATACTGCAGACCTTCTTCAAAACCGTCGATAATAGTGGCAACTTCACCTAATACGATTTTTGTACCATCTTGTAGCGTAACCACGGGAATTTGCTCGAATTCATGACCACGATAAGCTTGGTTTTCTACCCGCAAGTTAATATAGCCATTTTCAGCGCGAATTTGCCCTGCGGACATATTGCGAGAATAGCTACGTACAGCCGTGGCGATATCATTAAAACTTAAACCATACTCGCGCAGTTTATCTTTGCTGACTTCAATCGATATCTCGTAATTCAGACCACTGTAAAGTTCAGAAATATTGACAAAAGGCAGCTGTTGAATTTCGTTGTGAACTTTACGCCCGAGCTCTTTTAACTCGCCGTTGGTTAAATCGCCATAGAGGCTTACATACATCACTTCTTGACGAAATTTCTCGCGTTCAACTTTGATCCGCTCCATACCATCTGGGAAGCTTGAAATAGAATCTATCGCTGATTTAACCTCTTCAAGTACCACTTGCGGATCATAATCTAGCTCAACTTCAAACCAACCATTTGAAAAGTTGCGGCTCGAGTAAGTAATAACCCGCTTCAGGCCTTGAACCGTTTCCAAGGCCTCTTCAATTTTTATGGTGATGCCTTCTTCAACTTCTTGTGGTGCAGCCCCTGGGTACGGTGCATTATAAGAAATCCAATTAATTTTAACTTGCGGAAACATTTGTTTATTAATGGTTTGAATGGTGAGAAAACCGCCCACCAAGATAAAGATCATTAACAAGTTTGCCGCAACACTATTACGAGCAAACCAAGCGATTAAGCCGGTATTGACATCAATGCTGTGGTCGACTTCTGCCTTCTTTTTTGGAGTATCAGACGCCATCATTATTCCCCTGAATCGCTATCGGCTAAGGCAACCTGAGTCGCATTTTCGCTGCCATCAGCTTGCTTTTCGCTATCCGGTGTTGATTTATCACCAATCAATGCGAGCTTCATGCCGTCAATGGGGTAGTCAAGTGCCGACACAATCAAGCGGTCGCCATCTGATAAACCGTTTGAAACAATAACATTGCGGCCATCTTGGCGAACAATATCAATTTCTGAGTAACGTAATTTAGATTCATTGTCCATAATGGCGACACGGTTATTGTCGACTAAATGACGCGGTACGTTAGTGGCTTGGGCAATTTCTACCCCTAAAATTTTCGCTTTTACATAAGAGCCAAAACGCGCAGGCGTTTTATCATTTTTTTCCGACAAGGCATATGGGTCGTGAATTTCAGCCACTAAATAGCTCATGCGACTTTTATTATCGATAACCCCTTCACTACGCGCGATTTTGGCCGACCAAACCGTTTCATTACCGGCATAAGTGCCCACTAAGTTGACGCTGGCTTTTTTACCTTGATCAATTAAAAACTCGAGTTGGTTATCTGCAACGGGTAAACGCACTTCAGCAACGGCTGTGCCGAGTAACTTACCTACCATGCTACCTGTACCAACAAATGAACCTAAACCGATGTTTCGGCTATCAATCATGGCATCGTATGGCGCTCTAATTTCAGTACGCTCTAAATTGCGCTCTGCGCGCAATATTGCTGCTTGTGCCGATTTTACCCGAGCAATTTCTTGTGCAAGTTGCGGTTTACGTAAGCTTAATTCGGTAGGAGATGTATCCGTAATGCGCTTCCATTCTCGCTCGGCTACTTGGCCTTGTGCACGTTCTGTTTCTAAAGACGCGCGCGCGGATGCCATCGTCGCTTCCGCATCAATCAAGGCTGCTTCATAATCATTTGGGTCTATTCGTGCTAACAACTGGCCTTGTTTTACAAAACCACCACGAACAAATGTTTCAGATAATTCAACAACTTGCCCACTTACTTGTGCGATAAGTTCAGTTTCATATTTAGGTTTAACGACTCCGTACGATGCTACATGTAAAGTCATGGGCGCTACACTAATCGCCTCTACAGCAACAATCGGCGTATTATCAACTTCTTCTTTCTCTTCTGGCGGCTTTTTCATACCTGAAAAGAGCACAAAGATTGCAATACCTGCGATTAAAATAGCAAAAGGTATAAATATTTGTTTTTTCCGTGCCACGGTTACGTCCCCATAAAGTCTAAAATTTTGGAATTACTAGTATAATGACGCATAGGATACAGAAATCTGTGACGACAAAAACTAATAAAGTTGTAAATGCTTGTTACAAAATTCGCGCCGCTTTTAAAATTCGCATGAAAAAGTTTAAAAATTAATTATATAACAACTAGTTAAGCTGAAATCGACTACTGCTTTTGACAATAAAATTAAAAAATAAAAATGTTTATTATTTTATAGTGGTATTTTTCACCAAATAATTAAGCTTTTCTTAAAATAATTCGTCGATATCGCCAATATCAAATTTCATTTAAAACTTACAGCCTGCCATCACACATAGCGGTATGGTTAAAACCTATCGCAGGCAAGCGCTGACCATAACGAGATAGCGTACAGTTACAATTTGTTATTAAATACCGCCATTAAGGCCTTGTCGTCAGCAATCAACAAGCCCTAATATGAACGGTATAACCAGAGGAAAATTTATGTTGTCAAAAATTAGTGCGTTTTTACAATCATTTGCTGAAACAGAACACCCATCCACAAACGAAATCAGCTTAGAGATAGCCTGCTGCGTATTATTGTGCGAAGTCATGTTAGCCGATGGCCAGCTTGCTGATGCAGAACAAGAAAAATTAAACGACATTATCACCAGCCAATTTCAGCTCACTAGCACAGAGGTTAGCGAAATTATCGCACAATCATTGTTACTATGTGAAAACGCCACTGACTTTCATCAATTCACTTCTAAAATCAATAAAAATTACAGCCTTGAGCAACGGATAAAAATGTTAGAGCTGTTATGGCAAGTGGCATATGCCGATGGCGAACTTGCCAGCATTGAAGAGCATATTATTCGCAAAGTTGCCGACTTATTACATTTGCGCCATAGCGAATACATTGAAACTAAATTAATCTGCAAAGCAAAATATAGTGCCGACAAATAAAACGACCACTTACGATGGAAAGTTATAGTTAACTTGTCGCCAGATCGGTTACTATAGCCGCAAGTTAACTGACCTCAAGAATCCCCATGGCAAGCATTGGCAAATATAACACTCTTCCCGTAGTCGCAATAACAGATAACGGCGCCTATCTTAACGCAAATGAGCTCGGTGAAATTTTATTGCCCTCACGTTTTGTGTCTGAAGATTGCAAAGTCGGCAATGAAATAAAAGTATTTATCTATGCGGATACCGCAGATCGCATTGTTGCCACCACAGAAAAGCCGCTAGCGGAAGTGGATCAATTTGCCTCGTTAAAAGTCAGTCAAGTGAATAAAATGGGCGCCTTTTTAGATTGGGGTTTACCCAAAGATTTACTGGTACCTTACAACCAGCAGCACACTAAGATGGAAGTGGGTAAATATTACCTGGTCAGGATTTTTCTCGATTTAAAAACTGATCGTTTAGCCGCCTCGAGTAAGCTGGATAAATTTATTGATATTTGGCCGGCAGAATACCAAAAGTGGGATAAAGTAAAACTAACCATAGGTCCAAAAACCGACCTTGGTTTTAAAGCCATTATTAACGACTTACATTGGGGCTTATTGTACGATAACGAAATATTTAAACCCTTACGTATTGGTAAAAAAATTACCGGTTATATTAAACAAGTGCGAGAAGATGGTCGTATTGATTTATCACTAACCCGCTCAGGCGAAGGCAAAGTTAAAGATTTTAGTGATAAGTTGTTAGCCCATATTGCCGAGAATAACGGCTTTAGTCCTTTGCATGACAAAAGTGACCCTGAATTGATCAAGCGGGTTTTAGGGGTCAGTAAAAAAACCTTTAAAGCCACGGTGGGCAATTTAATGAAACAGGGCAAAATCACCATTGAAGCTAAGGGCATTCGACTAAAACAATCTTAAAGCACTTGCCGCAACTAAAATAAAAAAAGCCCTTACGGGCTTTTTTTCTGAAAATATAGTGACCAATACAGGCTATTGGGTACCGCCGACGGTCATTTCATCAATTTTCAAGGTCGGTTGACCAACCCCTACTGGTACACTTTGACCATCTTTACCACAAACACCAACGCCAGCGTCAAGCTGCAAGTCATTGCCGACCATACTCACTTTTTGCATGGCTTCTGGGCCGCTACCAATTAAAGTAGCGCCTTTAATGGGTGAGGTAATTTCACCATTTTCAATTAAATAGGCTTCTGAACTAGTAAAGACAAATTTACCCGAGGTAATGTCCACTTGCCCGCCGGCAAAATTCGGCGCATAAATGCCTTTTTTTACCGACTTAATAATATCGTCGGGCTTATGCTCGCCCGCTAACATATAAGTATTAGTCATGCGTGGCATAGGTAAATGCGCGTAGGATTCTCGTCGACCGTTACCGGTTGGTTTTACGCCCATCAAACCTGCGTTATGCTTATCTTGCATATAACCCTTAAGCACGCCTTTTTCGATCAGCACATTGTATTGCCCTGGTGTACCTTCATCGTCAATGCTAAGTGATCCGCGACGATTGGCCATAGTGCCATCATCAACAATAGTACATAACTCAGAGGTGACTTGTTGACCGACTTTACCAGAAAATGCCGACGAGCCTTTACGGTTAAAGTCCCCTTCTAGGCCATGGCCTACGGCTTCGTGTAACAACACCCCAGGCCAACCTGCGCCCAGTACCACGGGTAATAACCCCGCCGGTGAGTCAATCGCTACTAAGTTCACTAAGGCTTGTCGTACCGCTTCTTCTGCATAGGCTAAATAGCGCGGTTTGTTATGCTCTAATTCAAAAAAGTAGCTGTAATCTGTACGCGCACCGCCACCGGCACTGGCACGTTCACGTTTGCCATTTTCTTCAACCAGCACTGAACAATTAAGCCTAACCAGTGGTCGTATATCACTGGCATAGGTGCCATCGCTGGCTGCGACTAATATTTTTTCATAAACCCCTGACAAGTTAACAATCACTTGCTTAACCCGCTTATCGACACTACGGGCATGTGCTTCAACTTCATGCAACAAGGTGATTTTTTGCTCTTGCGGTAAGCTTGCTAGGGGGTCAACGGCTCGATATTTTTCAACATTTTGGCTAATGCATTTTCCGTCAAACACTTGCACACGCGCAGACTTTTCTGCGTTGGCGATGCCTTTGGCGGCATCGGCGGCTTTTTTTAATGCTGACGCTGAAATATCATCTGAGTAGGCAAAACCGGTTTTTTCACCTGATATTGCCCGCACACCAACACCGCGTTCGATGTTATAAGAGCCTTCTTTGACAATACCATCTTCGAGCATCCACGACTCATGGCTACTGGCTTGAAAATATAAATCTGCTAAATCTACATTACGTTGATAAATATTATCTAAAGTTTCTATTAGGATATTTTTATCAATAGCACTATCGGCTAACAGCTCGGTCTCAACATTATTCATTCGACATCAACTTATTTTTAAAACGATTATGACTAGCAACCGGCATCGCACTGCGCACCTTAGCTAATGCTTGTTCTTGGTAATCTGCACAAATAATACCTGTTCCGGTATCATGTTGCGCCAGTATTTCGCCCCACGGGCTGATGATCATGCTATGGCCCCAAGTTTCTCGACCATTTTCATGCACGCCTTCTTGTCCGGCGCCGACAATATACACTTGATTTTCAATCGCGCGCGCCTGCAGTAATATTTGCCAATGCGCGGCGCCTGTTACTCGGGTAAAGGCACTGGGCACAGTAATTATTTTTGCCCCTTGCTGAGATAATTGGCGAAACAATTCAGGAAAGCGCAAATCATAACAGATAGATAAGCCAACATTAACACCTGCAACATCAACCACAGATAATTGCTCACCCGCTTGAGTGTAGCGTGATTCACAATAGTTTTTTTCCTTGTCTTGCACCTCGACATCAAATAAATGAATTTTATCATAATGTCCCAGCTCTTGACCCTCTGGCGAGAACACAAAACACCTATTGGTAAATTTATTTTGCTGAGCAGAAAGCACGGGCATACTGCCAGCAACAAGAAAAACATTATAATGTCGTGCGAGTGCCGCAAGCCGTGATTTTAATTCATTATGGGGATAGTTGTTCTCTGCAAGGGCTAATTGCCCTTGGTCTTTAGCGCCAAAAAATAAACAGCATTCAGGTAAAACAACAAGTTGCTGTTTGGTCTTATCAAGTGTCGACAACTGCTGCTCTATAACTGAAAAGTTATCAGAGATATCTGTGCTTGAGCACAATTGTATTGCACAAAGTTGCATGGTTTTACTTAACACCATACTTTATCCAATATTTACTCATCGACAAATTAGCCATCAAAATGTCCGTTATCAGGCTGTTCTGGCATGGCTTTTTCTTTAACTGGCGGGATATTTTTTTCCGGTATATTATCGACAATTTTTGGCGGCGAAGAACGACCAACACTGATGTTTTGATTTTTTCGACTCACTTGCTTAAATTGTGGCTCGTCTAAATTACCAGTGACTTCAAATTTTATCTCAGCAATCACCGATGAAGTGATCACTTCATCAAGTGCGACACCCGCTAAAAAAGTGACCGGATTAAGCGTTGCTATCCAAGCTAATACCGGCAAGCTCGAGGTTAAATTCGGCTTATATGACATACGATAATCAAGGTCGCCATTATTTAAGTTGGTATTACCAACAATAGTTAAATCACCCGCTGCGCCTTTCATCAACACATTGTCGGTATAAGCGATGCCGTCTTTTACCGTAAAGCCCCCTTGTAACTCACTGTAAAACATACCATCACTAAAAATATCTCTAAAATCAAAGCTGAGTTTGCGCACTAGCGACTGCAAACTTAATAGCGATAAAATACGCACGCCACTATCGTCAACATCAGCCAAATAGCCGTCGTCAAAATTTGCCTGTAACTTGCCATCAAACGTTTTGGTGGCAAAGTCATGAGGACCACCTTGCCATGACACGTCGTAATCCATCTTGATACCGCTGTCTTTAATGATAGAGACAAAACCCAAGTCTTCGACTTCAGCGGCGACATTGTTAGTGGCGAGTGTGCCGACAATACTGGTGTTTGAGCCATCGACATTTTGCTGCCACTTTGCATCAAACGCCAACTTAGTTTTATCCCGTTGCGCGGAAAATTTGTTAACTAATAAAGTATTTTCATTCTCCCGCTCAACGGTAAACGCAACCTCGCCGAAATTATAGCGACCATATTTACAACTGGCACATGCAAAGGTTAACGGCGGCACATTGGCAAATATTTCACTATTACTGGCCTGATCAATGTATGCCGGTACAGGTGTTGCATTTTGACTTTCCGCTGTCAACGCTGTGCTATTTTGAGCTTGCTGAATACTTTGTGCAACTTCTGCATTCGTTGCATCGGCATGACTTAATGATGTTTTTTTATCAAGCTGCTCACTGAGCTCAGCTATCGCTAAATCACTGTCAGCCTTATTTAAATGCATAAAGTCAGCGTTTATCGCAATGCCTTGTTGATGCCAGTCAGGATAAAACTTTGCTGAACCGCGTAATTCTTTCGCATTGATATTTAACAACCACCAATTAGCTTCGGGGGTGATAGCAAAGTCTACTTGTTGAAAGTCTTCACCATAGACGGCTAGATTTTTGATCTGACCATGAATTTTATCCGGTGCAGATAATACACTTGTGCCGCTGGTATCAGTTTTTTCGCGCTCTTTTTCGCTGTTTGAGCTTGATGACGCCAGTGTTTCATCGCTGTCAACGGCCGCCAATATATCTAGCACTAGGGGTTGCCATTGTTGATAGTCTGCCTGCGCCAAGTCAGCGGTAATATGAAAGCCTGTGGTCGGTAGCCATAACTGCGCTTCTCCCAACACTAAATGGGTCAAATTAAAGCGCGTTTGTTGGTGTTCGAGTAAGCCGTGAAAATCTATATTATCGCCAATTTCCGCCTTGATGGTGCTATTAGTTTTGTCGCCAAAGGCGTGAATACTGCTTAAGCGTTTTTCTTTTGATACTTTATGAAATGGTGCTGGCAGTGACAACTCAAGCTCGTCTAATGTTGAGTCTATTTGATAGTCATAACTAAAATCTTCGTCACTTATATTGAGCGCCAAAAGCCCTTGCCACGCCAATGTGCCATGACCGTATTTAACGAGTTCTGCCGGTAATTGTTGTTGCCAATGCTTTTCTTGCCACTGCGCTAGGGTTTCAATGTTAACGTTATAAAATTCTGCTTTTTGTTTTGCTGCGACATTGAGGGTCAAGGGTAAACCACGCCAATTTAAGGTTACGCCGTTCGCCGACAGCACGTCATTATGATAATCCAAACGGCCATTGACCTGAGCAAAGTCCATGCCTGGTGTTTGCAGCCCAATAGCATTGTTTTTAAAACCAACATGGCCTTGTGCAATCACCGCGTCAGGATCGTTTAACGGTAAGGTTAACGAAAAATCACCATTAATCGTCCCTGAAACCACCACTTGCTCTAAGGTAGCGCCGATAGAGTCTTGCATTGGGCTAGCATTCATTAGTTGACCGACGTGTTGCGGTTGCACTTGGCTAAAATCTGCATCAACTGTCAGCACTTGCGCGCCGGATAACTCGGCTATTGCCGCTTCAACGCCAGTAACATCAATATCAGATAAGGTGCCAGTGCGACCAGTAATTAGCATACTATCGTTAGTAAAATTAAGGTTAGCGGCAAAGTTCTCCATCGCTGGCCATTCGGGGTCAAAGACAAAGCGACTGTTTGACAACTCAGCGTCAACAACAAAAATGCCTTCGTTGTTAGCAAACGGGAAACTCTGTAAGGGGCCATTAAATAACACTAAAGCTTGCTCAATAGTGCCATCAACAATCGCACCATTTAAGTAAGCGACTAAATCATCTCCCATCAATAAATGCGGATAAAACAGCTCGGCGTTTTTAGCATTGCCGTCACTGGCACTGGCTAATAGCGACATAGTAACCGCTTGCTCATTAACACTATTAACTTGCAGGTCGGCAATAACATTTAAATTATCAGAGCTAAAAGCAAGATTGTTTACCGCTAGCTGCCAACCGTCATCGCCAAATTTTGCGTTAATTTCACCGCTGAGCTTTGTATAGGGAATAGGTTGTTTAAAATGTTGGTCAAAATCGAGTGCGCCATCAACGGCGTTAACCAATACTTTCAGCTGGTTATTACTATAAAGCAGTTCACCACTAAGGTGTTCTAACCCCGGGATACCGTGACTAAAGTTACTATTTACATCATTAAATAGCGCTGATATTGCTAGCTCTTCGGCGTGTTTGCGAACGTGTATATCTTGGATACGACCCACGGCGTTAAGATCGCCCAATAGCGCTTCAAGCTCAGTGTTGTCAAATAATAACGGCGATACACCGGTAAAGCTGGCAAGCTCGATACCACTGATATAACCATCGATGTTCTTACCATCAACATTCGCCAGCAACGACAGTTTATTGGTTTTTAAGCCATTACGTTTGATGGTTAACGGGGTACTGGTTAGCTGATAATCAAAGTCATGTTCGGTAGTGATTTTAATATCACCTCCCATCACTTCAAAGGATTGTGTGTTATCAAGATGCTGCCAAGAAATTTTATTGTTGCCCAGTGCAAGCTGGATAGACTCAGCCTCTCCAGCGCTAATATTTAACCAAGCATTAAAGTTGATGGCTGAATGGGTATTGGCATCTTCGATAGCTAACATGCGGCCTAACCAAGGCGTTATATCAACATCGTTCGCTTCAAGGTAGGCCTGGCCGCTAAGGTTGTCAAAACTCTGGCCTTTAAAGTCTAATAACAGTTTAAAGTTGTTGGAACTCAAGCCATCAATTATCACAGTGCCAGTCGCGCGGTGGCGTTCTTCTGTGTTTAACCAAGATAAATCGTTAACGGTAAAAGCCCGCTCGCCGCTTTCCGTATGAATAAGTACGTGGCTATCACGGATAGAAAACCGTGATATTTGCTCAAGTAAAATCGTCGACAGTGATTCCGTTAAGGTTTCTTGATTAGCATCATTTGTCGCTGGTGCTTGCGAAGAGTTTACCAAGGCCGCTGGATAAAAGTGCAGCTTTGCCCCTGAAATAACAAAGTCCTTGGTAACCAATTGCCCGGTACGTAAACTGCGCCAAAAATTCACCTCAACCGTTAAGCCATCTACAGATATTTTCCGGTTATTTTTAGATAACAACTCAAGATTATTCGCCACTAATGTTGGGCCAGACTTGCCCCAACCCATACTCAATTCGCCTATGGCCATACTGCTGTTAAAGCGAGTGTTTAGGTAGTCTTCGACATTTTGTCGATAATTGTGGGCATAAGGTAGAAATAAGCGCAAGGTACTGATCAGCACGGCAAAAACCACTAACAAAATTGCTAGTAGTTTATACAGGCGTTTAAGCCATCGATTTAATTCCGCTGACACACTCATGATGTTTTAACTAAACCTTGCTGCACTTATACATTTATTTCGATGATTAATCATGGGAGTAATGACTACATCATGACTACATCAAACTGCTCTTGATTATACATGTTTTCTGTCTGCACTTTAATTTGCTTACCAATAAACACTTCAAGCTCGGCTAAGTTGTGATACTCATCGTTAATCAATGATTCACTGACCGCAGAAGAGGCATAAACAATAAATTGATCACTGTCATAAGCGCGATTTACCCGAACAATTTCTCGCAGTATTTCAAAACAAACGGTTTCCACGGTTTTGACATAACCGCGGCCATGACACACATTACACTCGCCACATAAAATATGCTCTAAACTCTCGCGTGTGCGCTTGCGGGTCATTTCCACTAATCCCAAAGCCGAAAAACCTGACAAACTGTATTTAACATTGTCCTTTGCCATTGCCACATCTAAGCTATGCAATACTCGACGCTGATGCTCTTTATCATTCATATCAATAAAGTCGACAATAATGATACCGCCCAAATTTCTCAGCCTAAGCTGTCGCGCAATGGCTTGCGTGGCTTCGATATTGGTATTAAATATCGTCTCTGCTAAATTGCGATGACCAACAAACGCGCCAGTATTAATATCTATGGTGGTCATAGCTTCGGTTTGATCTATGATCAAGTAGCCGCCAGACTTCAACTCGATTTTTCGGTGTAGCGAACGTTGAATTTCACTTTCAACGTCAAACAAATCAAATATCGGTCGCTCACCGGGATAATATTCCAACATCGGCGCTAAATTCGGTACAAATTCTGTCGTGAACTCAAGAAGTTGCTCATAGGTTAGTTTTGAGTCAATACGAATACGCTCGAGTGAAACACCAACAAAGTCGCGCAGTACACGAAAGGCTAGCGATAAATCCCGATAAATTGGGTCTTTGGTTTGCTTGCGTTCTTTGCGCTCAATCACCTTTGCCCACACGCGCCTTAAAAACTCGGCATCGTGTTGCAACTCTTCAACGCCAGCGCCTTCAGCAGCCGTGCGTACAATAAAACCATGGTGTTCACCACAATAAGGCGTAACAATAGACTTTAAGCGATTTCGCTCTTTGGGATCTTCAATTCGTTGTGAGATCCCAGCATGATTAGCATTGGGCATTAACACTAAAAATCGCGCCGCGACCGTAATATCAGTGGTTAAGCGCGCCCCTTTAGTACCCAACGGATCTTTAACCACTTGCACAACAATAAACTGGCCTTCATGAACCAAATTGCGAATATCTGGCACCTGTTCGGACTTATTATCGTCTTTTAAAATTAGTTTCGAATTAATATCAGAGGCGTGTAAAAACGCGGCTTTGTCTAAATTAATATCAACAAAAGCAGCCTGCATGCCGGGTAGCACGCGAATAATTTTACCGAGATAAATATTGCCTACTAGGCCACGACGGGCTTCACGCTCAACATGCACCTCTTGTAGTGAACCATTTTCAATTAACGCAACTCGGGTTTCACTGGGGGTAACATTGATCAGTAATTCACCGCTCATATCGCTTCCTATTTATGCTGATGTCATTGACGAATTTACGCCAAATGCCGATAACAACTGGGCTGTTTCATATAAAGGTAGACCGACAACGGCAGAATAACTACCACGAATTTTTGTAACAAATTGTCCGCCAATACCTTGAATACCGTATGCACCGGCTTTGTCTTGTGGCTCACCGGTTTGCCAATAACGCATTATTTCATGCTCGGTTAGCGTTTTAAAATCCACTGCCGTGCTCACGAGTACTACTTCACTGCGCTGACCTTTCACTGCGGCAACGGCAGTGAGCACTTGATGCGTATTGCCCGACAACATTTTCAGTATAGCGAGACAATCCTGAAGTGATTCAGGCTTACCTAAAATATGTTGGCCATAGATCACACTAGTATCTGAGCCAAGTACGACGACATCATCACTGAGCTGCCTAGCAATAATCCGCGCTTTTTCCAAAGCTAAACGAGCAACATATTGCTCAGGTGTTTCTGCCGCTAATACGCTTTCATCAATATTCGCCGGCGCACAGTTAAAGGTGAAACCCAATTGTTGCAAAAGCTCTTTTCGACGCGGTGATTGTGACGCCAGAATTAAAGTATTGGACATGTTATTTAATTTGAAAGTTTCGTCTAATTTTGCGTAATAATAAAAAGACCCAAGGCCAAAGAATAATCGTTGTTACAACTGGGTATAAATAACTCGGCACAAAGACCGCGTCGGTTAAAAAGCGCTGTAACCAAAAAACAATTAAGTGGTATAAGGCCGATAATACGCCGACGATCATGGCCTGCTGCCAAACCGAAAAGTTGCGTATTTTTTGAAAATTATCGGCAGCAATAAATACAGAAATTGCCATAGCCCCTGCATGCACGCCTAAGGTAGAGCCGAGCAAGACATCGAGAATAAAGCCCATCACCCAAGCAGACATCACATTTACCCGCGCCGGTAATGCTAAGCACCAATACAGTAATACCACCATCACCCAGTCAGGGCGAAAAGCATCTACGCTGAGCGGTAGCGGCATAATACTCGCCATCAGTGCCACTAAAAATGTTAGCAGAATAATCACTCGACTCGATACAGTCACTGGCTCACTACCTCTTTAACCGGCGCTACTATACTGCTTTCAACGGTTGGGGTATCGGCTTGTTCTGGCCATAATAATAAGACATAACGTAAGCGATCAATTTTGGCCACCGGTTGACTCTGCACGGAAGAAAATGCACGGCCTTCATCTTGAACAACCGAACTCACCTGTGCCACAGGATAACCTTCAGGAAACTTACCGCCCAAGCCTGAGGTAACTAGCATATCATTCACACGAATATCCGTGCTGTGCGGCACATGGTTATGGCTTAAACGCGTAATAGCACCAACGCCATTGGCAATCAATCGCACGCCATTACGCAGTATACGCACTGGCACCGCGTGGGTAACATCGGTGATCAATAACACGCGGCTACTACTGGTACCCACATGTAGTATTTGGCCAACTATTCCTTCGTCATCAATAACCGCTTGGCCCTCAAAAACACCATCACTTTCGCCACGATTGATCACCACTTGATGGGTGTAGGGGTCGCTATCAACGGCGAGAATTTCCGCGACCATTTTTTTCGCATCACCACGCAGCGGCGACGACAATAACGCCCTTAAGCGTTCATTTTCGTGTTTAATAATATCGAGTTGTAAAGATTGCTGATGAAAAAGCAGTTCGTTGATTTTGTATTGCTCATTATCATCAATAAGCTGTCGACGAGTAACAATATTCTCCGCCGCCCAATTCATCATTTGTTTTGGTGCAGTCGCTAAATACTGCAACGGGCTGACCATAGACTGCAAATAGCCGCGAGCAGACTCAAAGCTGTTCATCTTATGATCAAAAAATATTAACAAGGCAGAACAAAACAGCACCAAGATAAGTCGGTGCTGTGGGGATGGTCCATGTTTAAATATAGGATTCATAAAATAAACTTGTGTCTATTGGTATGCTATTCGTAAGAGAATAAATCGCCACCATGCATATCAATCATTTCAATGGCTTTACCGCCACCTCGCGCTACACAAGTAAGAGGGTCATCAGCAACCACGACCGGAATACCAGTTTCTTCCATTAACAGACGGTCGAGATCTTTAAGTAATGCACCACCACCGGTTAGGATCATGCCGCGCTCTGAAATGTCAGAGGCTAATTCAGGTGGCGATTGCTCAAGTGCCACCATAATAGCACTAACAATACCGGTTAACGGCTCTTGTAGTGCTTCTAAAATTTCATTGCTATTTAGGGTAAAACTGCGCGGTACACCTTCGGCTAAGTTGCGGCCACGCACTTCAATTTCAACCAGTTCTTCACCCGGATAGGCCGAGCCAATTTCATGTTTGATACGCTCAGCAGTTGCCTCACCAATTAAACTACCAAAGTTACGACGCACATAGTTAATAATAGCGTCGTCAAACTTATCACCACCAATACGAACAGACGATGAGTAAACCACACCGTTGAGGGAAATAATGCCAACTTCTGTGGTACCACCACCAATATCCACTACCATAGAGCCGGTTGCTTCTGATACTGGCATGCCAGCACCAATTGCTGCCGCCATAGGCTCATCAATTAAATACACTTCACGCGCGCCAGCACCTAAAGCTGACTCACGTATGGCACGGCGTTCAACTTGTGTAGAGCCACAAGGCACACATACTAAAACCCTTGGGCTAGGACGTAAAAAGTTATTACTGTGTACTTGTTTAATAAAGTACTGCAACATTTTTTCAGTAACGAAGAAGTTCGCAATAACGCCGTCTTTCATCGGACGAATCGCTTCAATATTACCTGGCGTTCGACCTAACATTTGTTTAGCAGCAGTACCAACAGCAGCAACACTTTTAGAGCCACCAGCGCGGTCTTGACGAATAGCTACAACTGAAGGCTCGTTTAAAACAATGCCTTGGTCTTTTACATAAATCAGGGTATTTGCTGTTCCTAAGTCGATTGATAAATCGTTAGAAAACATGCCGCGTAATTTCTTAAACATATTGTCGAAATGTCCTTTAAACATCACCTAGGCAACAAATTGCCAGAATATTATTATGCTGCATTTGTTTGCGTACTCGCACCTAACAAATGCTATTGGGTATCATTAACACGCTATCATACCGCAGACTATCGCGCTTGTGTTATTGCTAAAGCAAAAATATCATGAAATATTGAGCTTTTTAAGCAAATAAGCCAACATATCAGCCATTATTACAAATAAAACATTCCATCGGCGTGTATTCGCTTAGTTTGATACCTCTCGCCATGAAATAATGCGGTCGTTAGCACGGTACAGCCCAAAGGTTGCTACCCCAGACGGATTATCATCAAAGATATTGCCATCACTGCCTTCATCAACACTGTTCCAATTAAATTTCAGCCAACTGGGCACGGTTTCATACGTTATGCGAATTTGCCCTTGTGCGCCATTGCTTGGCTTAGATAACAGTAATTCTCCTAGCCCTAAATTAAACGTCGGACCAACACCTGAAACATTAACAACACCGGTATTAAGTTGCGGCGATAAACCGGTATTACTCTTACTATAATTACCGGCAATACTGGCATCATAAACCGTTGTGCTATCAAGCGTATTGTTGACAAATTCAGCACCATTCCAATACTGGGCGCTCATTGACAGCACTAAATTTTCGGTTTCTGGCCCGTAGGTGTTTTCAGTATTCCAACGACCAAAACGGATATCAAGTCCTTTGGGCTTCAAGGTAATAACACCGTTTTCTTCTAGGTTATCAATATAATTTGCCTTGACCATATCATTGTCCTCAATAGCGCTAATATGCAGTTCAAACGCTGCTGTATAGCTATCAACTAAGGCATTTTCGTTACGGGTATAGTGAAAATTATCAGCTTCATTAAATTGGTATTCGACAGTGCCATTACCTTTATCGCTTAAGTTTTCCGGCAAAATATGAATATCAGCGCTTAATTGTGTTTCATTAACCGTATCGCGACCCATTTGCACCGTATCAGTTGTTGGCGAGGTGATGCTAAAACTTGAATCACTGAGTTTCATAAAACCGCCGGTATAATTTTCAGTGATCTCACCCGCGGTATTTTTTGCACTGATCAAAACTTCCGGCTCCATTAGTGGGCTATAGGCAATAGCGCCGTTTAATAAATTGGCTTTGTTCATCTCGCCAGTATAGGCAAAGCTACTGCCATTGACATTCACCAACTCCCCCTCAAATACGCTACTGACAGTGAAGTGTTCAGGAACAAAGCGACCGATATTTTCCGAGCTCGTCGGCAAAATTGTCTGACCAAAATAACCGCCATTTGGCGGTGTAGCGGTAATGGTAAACACGCCAACTTCCGAAATACTTTGATTTGATATTACCGAGACACCAGCTTGGCTAATATCGATAGTTTTACTGCCAAGTTTACCTAAGGTTTTACCCGCTGGTGCAATCAGGTTGTGGCTGAGTACAATATTATCTAATTTAAAATTCGGCGTAGTCGTTGTGCCGTCAGCACAATACGCGCCCAACTCAATAGCAAAACTCTCACCCGCAACTTTAAATTTATTACAGCTGGGATCATTAGGATCTGCACTCGAGCATGCCGCATCGGCGTCAATCGCCTTCAAGGCTAAGTGATCAGGGCTGACAAGCGCGGTAACATTGGCCGGTGCTAAACCGGCATCTGTACCTTGAGTCACGGCAACATTAATTTGCCCTGCATCATTATATTGAAAGGGGAGTTGCACGCGAGCGTTAGCGTCAAAATTTAGCGTTCTTGATTGGGCAATACCATTAGCTGCCATAACAATATTATCTAATATTGGCAGCAGAGTACCGGTATTAGGACTACTATAATTAAATGTTAAATCAAGCGCTTGAGCACCAGTATAGGCGGGGGCACAACTCACACCATTGTCCGCCAGCTTAACTGCTTGAATCGTTAACTCAGGCGCTGTGCAGGCCTTGTGATCGTTTAGGGTTAAGATATAACCGGCATCGGAAAAACTCATATCACAACTGCTGCCGGCACCTGAGCACTCAATAGCATGGCTAGCTGCAATAGTCGCGCCGTTAATCGACAAGGTAACATTTTCTGCGCTGGTATGATTGAACGTCAAACTGGTACTGCCGGTAAATGTCGGCGATGCTTTAACAAGAGTACCATCTGTTGGGCTAGTCACGGTAAAGTCTAAGCTCACCGACTCAGTACTTAAATCGCTATAGCTCGAACAATCACTATTGGTACAGGCTTTAATCGTAATAGCCTCTGCAGCGCAGGTTAAACCATTACCATCATGC
>JBMZDW010000044.1:0-21889 GCA_049614565.1 Cognaticolwellia sp.
AATCATGGCACATAGATGCCGTATTGGGAGGAGACCATCACATCAGGTTAGTTAATAAAACAAGTGCAAGTCGAGCTAAGCCAACAATGACTTATTCCTTATTTGCAACTTGTTATTTATTTTTTTGAAATTGCGTGATGCCCTCTGGGATAACTTCCCAGCTCGCTTTTGACCCGACAAAAATATGACGTTCAATTGTAATTTGTGGATCCTCATTGAGACAGCCAAGTGTTATTCCGTGCACTTTATTCTGGTAGATACCACATAAAGTCGAGCCACATTTTTTGCAAAATTGAAAACCGAAATCTTTTTCACTCGCGTATGTGGTTAATAAATCCACGCCAGATATCCAACGAAACTCAGCGGGATTCACCAGCGCATAAGCAGATGCTTGTGAGCTATATACTTTTCGGCAACGTGAGCAATGACACGACCTTGCGTCGAACAATGCGCCACAGATTTGGTATTTAATTTCACCACAAAAACATTCACCCGTTAACTTCACTGAACTATCCATAATGTGCAACGCCTCCTAAAGGGCAAATAATCGCTGGCTAAAATAAGCATCAAAAGAGCCAAACGACCAAGTGTTATTTTCCATGCTCACAGCCTTACTATCTACTTAAACACAAGCTGGCATTTCTCACCTCATTTTAACTCTATCTAGCAACTCTTGAGTCATTTCAGGTGAGCCTCTCGTATTATCTGTCGACCAATAATTATGCTCAACTTGCTCGTAACTTTCGAAGACCGTATTTAGAACAAAACAATGAGACTTTTAGATCGCCAAGCTTATTTACTGAAATCATAGTTAAGAAACGGAATGTGCATCCATTGCAGTTAATATGCCCATATGTGCTAAACCGATAAACATTTTATAACCAATGCAACCCGTTATGGTTACACCTAAAATAAATGACATTACGCTAATCGTAATAGATTTCATCATGCTTTTTTAAGTAATTAGTGGCCTGAATAGGCATTAAATTAAAAGTAAAAAAGTAAAAAAGTAAAAACCAACAAAAAAACCAAAAAAATAGACCTCCTGAGGTGACGTTTATTGTCATATAAATTTTCAACAACTAGCCCCTCACTACTTCCCAAAACATCAGTTCGGCGTAATATTTATAATACTAATTCTATTGAAAAATACAGAGGCCTAATTCAATTCCATATTTCTTTGTTGACGAGATAATTTTTGGTAAGCGACATAAGATGTTTTTCAAACTGTAGCACTTCACTACTCGAACAACTGTAGTTATCCGGCACGTCGTCCAGCCCAAAGAGCGTCATCAATGAAGGTTGATGGTTAATACGCTGTAGCGCCTTCCGTCCTGCTTCACCACCAAGATGGTTGCACACTTTATCGCATAGAGAAACAAACGCGGGTTTTATTATGTACGATGCAGTGAGTTGTTCACCACCTGCCTGCCCAGTGTAAATGTGTCCTATGTAGGTTTCATAGCTGTCGTTGCTCCAGCGATAGCGTCGACTAACTAGGTCTTCAGAACATTTGAACCCGAAATCATGTTTATAAGAATAGAAATAGTTGTCCGCTAATATCGGTAACAGTGAAAATGTCACACTCGGTGCTTCTCTGGTTCTGAATTTTTCCATAAGCTTAGCCATTTCACTGTTGCCCAAAGCTTTATTTGCAGACCTATGAAGAGCTTGATTCGCCAACGCATCCATACGTTTAATGGCTACAACATCGTTGTTGTAAATAGCGTTTAAGTATGTACCGCCCCTAAGGTTACAAAACGCCCCACGGCAAGAGCTGCCCCAAGCTGAAATACTTTTCTTTCGATTTCTTATTTTATTAAGTTGAGCTTCTTTTGTTCGTCCAGCGTCACGCCACTTATTGTTTTCGTCGTCAGGTATTAACGAAGCCAGTTTTTCCATCGACATGCTTATTTCAGCTTCATTGCCTGGCGTGTAATAGTTCTTAACAACAGACTTCCCATTGTTGGATATCGAAAAAGACATAGCGTCCCAAAAAATCTCATCTCCGCGCATACGAAATCGCAAACTTACTTCTGGCAGTTCAATATCACCGCATTGCTTTATAATACTAGGGTATACAATGGTTCGGACAAAGTCTTCGTAGTTTTCACCTATCAACCGCTCTCGTTCTCTGTGCGACACGTTGTAGGTTACAGTTACAGATTGCTCACTTATGCCTTCTTTAATACACCACTTGTCTATGTGTACCCAGCTAGGTGATGTCAACAGCACTCCTTTTTGATCGTAAAGAACAACCCCACGCTTTTCTTCCTCTGCATAACAGTTCTGTGAAGTTAATATCAGTGCGATAACCCCGAAGAAAACTGTTTTTTTCCCCTTTGGTTTTTGGATTTTCATTCGCTGTTCCTTCTATTAATCGTGCATTAAAATATTTTGTACGACGACATAAAACAATCGGCATTTGGATACTGTCCCAACCTTTAACTATACATACAAAGCATTACACCAATAGCCCATACTCGCCAGTTTGCAAATATACATACCACCAACTAGCACTAAACCAATGTTGCTAGGTGATTAACGCGAATTGGCGTCCATAGGAGCCGATATCTCACACTGTCTATCACGTCGTTTTTAACTTTTTAGCGACTCTTAAAAGCTTCGAAAATCTTCAGTTATTGAAAGTAATGACGGTGTTAGTTATTCTCATCGCGCAACTAACATACTCCCAAACCCAACAATGGCGAAAAAATCAGATGACAACCCAATTATATTTAGCTCGCCACGGACAAACCCAGTGGAATAAGGTGCAACGTTTTCAAGGGCAATTAAACAGCGGTCTGACCGAACAAGGCATTCAACAAGCTAAAAACGTGGCGCAACAGCTTGAAAACAAACAGCTGGATTTAATTGTTTGTTCTACGCTAGAACGGGCTGTAGTAAGTGCTAACATCTGCCAGCAACACTTATCTACGACAGTACTACGCTTAGATGGCCTGAGTGAACGAGATTTAGGTGACTGGCAAGGGCAATATATTGATGACTTAAAAAGTGATAGCGACTATCAGGAAATATTTCACCAATATACTGCGCTGAGCCCTCAAGGCGGAGAAAGTGCGCAAGGGTGTGGTGAGCGCATTTACCACACACTTAAAGCGCTGGCACAAACGCAGCAAAATAAAAATGTGTTAGTTATTTTTCACGGTGAAGCGTTACGTTGCTTTTTAGCAAAATTAGGCCACAGTGCCACGGACAATGCTTATGACTTATTCGACAACGGCTGTATTTTACAATTTTGCTATCACCATGAAAAACAAAGTTTTCAGCACTTAGCCTAACGAACAATATTGCCGAAGTTAAACCTCCAACCGCCACTCAACGCCTTTATTCATCAGCGCTCTAGAGCAAATTTAATACCCTAACTATTGACAAGCTAGAGCGATGCGCTCAGAATGGCGGCTCAAAATTGCTTAGGTGCTCGAAATTTATACGTTACAAACGTAAAGATAAGAGATAATCGGGAAGTTAGTGAATTGCCAAGTGCACAATTCTAACGCTGCCCCCGCAACGGTAATACTTTGTTTATGCAAAGTTAAGCCCGGAGACCGGCCTAAACAACATCAAATTATTTGCAGTGCGGTGGGCGCTACGGAGATCTAATGACATTAGCCTGTGCTATATCGTCACGACTCTTCCGTATCTCCCTCAAAACTTTTGAGGTGTTCATGTTCTCTTGTTTACGATATTTAGCCCTTGCTTGCCCTCTGGCTATGCCCGCGTTTGCGCAAGTAGCATCGGCTTCAACAGAAAACATTGAAGATATTGAAGTTATTGAAGTGGTAAACGACCATTCATTTAACTCGCCAAACTATCAAGTACTTCAGCGCGAAAGCTTTGTGCATTCATCGCAAACACTGGCCGATATTCTGCAATCCGTTAATGGCATTCAAGTTCGTCAAATCAGTGGTATTGGTAATCCAGTATCGGTCTCTATTCGTGGCTCTAGCAGCAAACAAGTACAGCTTTATATTGACGGCCAATTGATCAACGATAGCCAATTTGGTGGTTTTGATTTAAACCAAATTCCTACTGAGCAAATTGAAAGCATTGAAATTAGTAAAAACCAAGCCAATGGCACTGGCTCAACGCCTATTGGCGGCGTTATTCGTATCAATACCTACAGTCCTAGCGAAGATAAAGCGAAATTAACCTTAGCGACGGGCTCATTTGGCTACCGCGAAGTTAATGCTTTAGTTAACAAGGCCTTTAAATCACACAGCCTATCGTTTGGCGGTCATTATGTTAATAGTGATAACGATTATCAGTTTTTAGTGCCACAAAGCTTTGCCGATAGCACGGCTGATGAACAAGCGCTAAGAAACAATGAATTTACCAAAAAAACCTTTTTCATTAATGATGTGATGCAGTTTGGTCAGCATCAAATTCGCTTAAATGTGCAATACAATGATCAAGATAAAGCCTTACCCAATTACCGCAACAATTCGCCGGAAAACAGTTCGTCATTAAGCTCAGACAATATACGCTACAGCTATCAGCACCAATGGTTAAGTGATTTATCTTGGTTAGATGCTATTGAGCTTGAGGCCTACGCAGACGATAAAGACGAGCGTTATATTTCAAGCCCAGACTCAATTAGACTTGATATCAGTGATTATAAAACCAAAAAACATCACCTTGGTTTTAAACCGCTACTGACATGGCAAAGCTTTAACTTGCTGCCATTTATCAGTTTCAATAAACAAAGATTTACCTCAATTAGTAGCCACAATGGCGAACCGGCGCAATGTAATGGCAATAGCAGCTGTGATATTGGCGCGACACAACAACAGCTGAGTTTCGGCTCTCGCCTTGAATGGCAGCCAGCGTCACTACCACTAGAAAGCTACTTATTGATTAGCAATTTACGTGAAGAAAACTCAAATTATGCGCTTAATCAACCTAACGCTGAAAAACTTCAAGCAGATGAAAATTATCTCACCACAGAGCTAGGGTTAACCGTTAAACAAGGTAATTTTAAAGTGACGGCCAATGTCAGTGACGGCGTAAGAACACCGACCTTATACGAGTTATTTGGCGATCGCGGCGCATTTAAAGGCAATGACAATTTATTACCTGAAGAAGCCACCACACTATCGTTGGGTGGCCAATACAACAATAAAGCCCTGTCAATATCGTCATCGGTTTATCAACAAAAATTAACCAACTCTATTGTCGCTATTTTCAACTCCAGCAATATCGGCACTTATCGAAATGTTAGTGATGCGGATTTACTCGGTGTTGAACTGCAAGCAAATTATCAATTATTTCAACCGCTGTCGTTAGCGCTGCAAGTCAATATTATTGACAGTGAAATGCACTCAAGGTTTGTCGCTTTTGATAACAATAAGCTGCCTGGCATTTATCATCAGCAATACAGCCTGGCGCTACAATATAAAGTTAATCAGGCTTGGCAAGTGTCATTAAAAACCAGCCAGGACAAAGACTTATACTTTAACTTGATCAACCGATTTGAAAATAATGACAGTAACCTCGGCAACGGCAACCCAGCTGACCGTACGGTTTCCGACTTATCGGTCAATTGGCATCAAGGCCAACACCGCGTTTCATTCAGCGCTAACAATCTATTTGACGAAAAATATCAAGATCTGGCGAACAGAAGGTCGCAAGGTCGCAGTTTAAAAATAAAATACACCATCGAGGGATTATAAATGTTTACTACTTTTAAAAAACAACTACTGCCATTGAGCTTAGTGCTCGGCTCAACACTACTTATCGGTTGTGGCGGCGGTTCAGACAGCAGTGACGCACCTTTTGTCAGCGGCAACACAAGCCCAGTTGTTGAAGAAAATACCACCTTAGTAGGCGCTTATACCGCCACTGACGCTGACGGCGATGCAATCACCTTAACCCTAAGTGGTGAGGCGAGTGCTTTGTTTACTATCACACAAGCGGGTGAATTAAGCTTTTTAACCGCCCCTGATTTTGACAATGGCGATACCGGCCCATTCGCCGTTACCATTATTGCCACTGACGACAGCAAAAAACGCTTAACCGGTGAATTAGCAATACAAGTAACCGTTGGCGATGTTAAAGACACGCCGTCGTTTGCCGTTGTACAAACCGTAGCCCCTGATTATTCAGGCTCTGAAGTGATAACCTTAGACCCAGCAACTGAAGTAGTGGCGACAGGTTACTACATTAAAGACGGCTCTGATTACACGGTACGTAGCTACAAAAATGATGTTTTTCATATTGGCCGCTTCTTTATTGATACCATTGCAAAATACAATGCTGATGCGTTAGATGTCGAAACTTGGTCTTACAGCACACAAGATAACGGTGATTCAACGTCTCGTAACCCGTACGATATTGTTTTTGCTAGCGAGACTAAAGCTTATGTAATTCGTTACGGCTCGAGCAAGGTTTGGATTGTCAACCCGCAAGCATCGACGCAAGAAGACTTTAAAACAGGTGAGTTAGATCTGGTTGATTATATTCCTGCCGATAACAGCCAAGGAACACCGAGCCCAGCCGCAGCGACTATTGCTGACGGAAAACTATTTATTGCCATGCAACGTATGTCTGACTCTTATACACCGGGCACTGCCTATGTTGCTGTTTTTGACACTGAAACAGACGTTGAAATTGAAACTAACGCTGATGCAAGTGACACAGTTAAAGGTATTCCGTTAGTCGGTGTAAACCCACTTGGCGGCAGTGTCGTTAACAAAGATGGCGTAGTTTATGTCACCACACGTAACTCATACAGCGACACGGATTTATCGTTTAGCCGTATCGAAGCTATTGCTACTGGTGATTACGCGCTAACTACGGTATTAACAGCGGCTGATATCGCAGAAAACACGGCAGCATTTATCGACTCAAGCGTAATTGTTTCAGCAACTAAAGGTTATTTCGTTGCTGGCGAAACATTCTTTACGCCTTTCTATCATGTACTTTCAACGGTATATGCGTTTAACCCTACTACCGGTGAAGTGCTTGCTGAAAATGTTGCCGAAACGGGTACTGAATCAATTAGTTATATGGCGTTAGATGCAGCGAATTACTTATGGCTTAGTATTGGCAACCCAGAAAACCCGGGCGTTGATGTCATCAATACTGAAACAGATGTTAAAGCATTACCAAGATTTGCGACCGAATTAAACCCTGGCGCGATTGCTTTTATTGAAGAATAAGGCAAACGCCAGCCATTACGCTTTGCGCTGTGGCACCAAAACGAAAAAAACCGCTTAATAGCGGTTTTTTTAGCTCTGCCGTTATGTGCTTTGACCGTCGGCAATAATATGCTGAATTTTTTCCATATCTAGGTGTTGCTTGCAAGTGCTAGCAAGTCGTTCGAGCTGTATTTCACGGTGTTGATTGATATCAACAACGCTCTGCTGTAAATCTTTAATACCTAACCAATTTAATATCAACTGTGTTGGCTCGGGGCAATCAAAAAAGCCATGCAAATAAGTGGCAATAATTTGGTCGTCTTTTGATATACAGCCATCAGGTTTATCTTGAACCTGCTCGTCCGACTGATGATGAATATTAAGCAATGATGCCTGTAACGCAGCTCCGGTAGAAACACCGCAATGTATTTCATAACCTTGTAACGGGCAGCTTTCACCATTGAGGGTCATGGTGGCGCTGACTTGGCGTAAGGTTTTATCTTGCGTTAAGGTGGTAGTGAAATCGAGCAAGCCTAAGCCAGAGGTGCGTGCAACGTTTGATTCAATATGCTCAGGGTCGAAAATTTCTCGCCCTAACATTTGATAGCCACCACAAATTCCCAGTAACTTACCGCCATAGCGCAAATGCTGCTCAATGTCTTGTTGCCAACCTTGTTGCTTTAAAAAGCTTAAGTCAGAAATAACATTCTTACTGCCGGGTAGAATAATGAGATCAGCCCCTTGCAACGACTGGCCGATTTTTATGTACTGTAAATCAATGTTGGGCTGCAAACGTAAGGGGTCAAAGTCGGTATGGTTGCTCATATGCGGCAGTAAGGGTACAAACACTTTTACCTTAGCTTGGCTAACTTTGTTATCAAGCGCCACCGCATCTTCGGCGTCTAGCGCTAAGTCATGTAAATAGGGTAAAACACCTAAAACGGGTTTTCCTGTACGCTGCTCAAGCCAATCCAGCCCAGATTCCAGTAACTTTATATCGCCACGAAAACGGTTGATAACAAAGCCTTTTACCCTTGCTTGTTCTGACTTAGAGAGTAAAGCTAAAGTACCCACAAGATGCGCAAAAACACCGCCACGGTCAATATCTGCTACTAAAATCACTGGGCAATCTACTGCCTCGGCATAGCCCATATTGGCAATGTCATTGGCGCGAAGATTAATTTCCGCCGGACTGCCGGCCCCTTCAACGAGTAATACCTCATGATCATTTGCCAAGCGATGATGAGACTCCAATACTGCTTGCATCGCGACTTTTTTATAATCGTGATATTTGCCCGCCTCCATATTCGACAAGGCTTTACCATGAACAATAACTTGCGCGCCAGTATCACTATTGGGTTTTAATAAAATCGGATTAAAATCTACTCGCGCCTCAACTTTCGCCGCTATCGCTTGCAACGCTTGCGCGCGACCAATTTCGCCGCCGTCTTTAGTGACCGCACTG
This sequence comes from Cognaticolwellia sp., assembly GCA_049614565.1. Classification (GTDB taxonomy): domain Bacteria; phylum Pseudomonadota; class Gammaproteobacteria; order Enterobacterales; family Alteromonadaceae; genus Cognaticolwellia. Next base: position 8,626 of record JBMZDW010000044.1, read on the forward strand.
TTCAAAGCCATATTTTGCGGTTTAAAGGGGGCAACATTGACACCGGCATTCGCTAGTACTCGGCATAACCCTGCGACTAAGGTACTTTTCCCAGCATCTGAGGTTGTGCCTTGCACCATTAATGTTTTCATAATTTACCTTGGATATTTTTCAGCACAGTCTAACAAATAAGCTTATGGTATTAACACGTTAAATATTGTTACCTAGTCGTCAACAGTGCGCACTGAAAAACACATCATTGTGTCTGCGCATTTGATAAGATAAAACATGCCCCTTTATTAGCGAGACAACAAGGAAAATACATGCAGCCAATTCCTGAGCCTAAATGGCCTGAACGAATTATTTGTTTAACCGAAGAAACCACAGAAGCGCTGTACTTAATGGAGGAAGATCACCGCATTATCGGTATTTCTGCCTATACCATGCGCCCTGAACGCGCCCGTAAAGAAAAAACCAAAGTCAGTGCTTACATCACCGCTAGAACTGAAAAAATCTTAGCGTTAAAGCCTGATTTAGTGTTGGCATTTTCTGATATGCAGGCGGATATTGTTGCTGACTTGATCAAAGAAGGTATCCAAGTACATTGCTTTAATCATCGTAGTATTAGCGAAACATTGCAGATGATACGCACGGTATCAGGCTTAATTGGTCAGCCAGAAAAAGGCGAAAAGCTGGTCACCGATTTGCAAAACAACTTAGTTAACATTCAGCAACAAGCGGCTAAGTTAAGCAAGCGCCCAAGGGTGTATTTTGAAGAGTGGTTTGATCCCATTATCACCGGCATTGGTTGGGTCAGTGAATTAATAGAAATTGCTGGCGGCATAGATTGCTATCAAGAATTTTCTACGCAATCGTTAGCGAAAAATAGAATAGTCGCTGATGCGAGTGAGGTAATTGCCAAACAACCCGATATTTACATTGCCTCATGGTGTGGTCGTAAATTTGATCAAGACAAAGTCACGTCACGCGCAGGTTGGCAAGATATTCCCGCGATTAAAAATGGTGATATCTATGAGATAAACTCAACTGATATTTTACAACCCGGACCTGCTGCGTTAACCGACGGGGTAGATCAGCTCGCTAGCATTATTCAGCAATGGGCTGAGCGCGAAGAAAATAAAAACTAAAATAGTTGTTTCTCTGTTTCAAGAAAGCTATTTATGAAAACTCATTAAGGAAACATAAGTCATTGAATTTTAACAACTGTCACTAAAAAGTCAGATGAAAGTCGTAGCACGCAAAACGAAAATAATGAATAGTTCAGTCACAACAGCACAAGGAGAAGTAAATGATCGTTCGAAAATTGAGACTTAAACGAGCATGGTCTCAGGAGCAATTAGCGCAATTAAGTGGTTTAAATATACGCACTATCCAACGCATTGAGCGTGGCCAAAAAGCGGGCTTGGAATCGCTAAAATCTCTTGCCGCTGTTTTTGACGTTGAACTAGAGACATTATTAATGGAGAAAGATATGACTAGCGCAGATAAATTTAATGAAGAAGAAAATCGTGTCATTGAACATGTGAAAGAAATTAAAGGTTTTTATAACCATTTGATCACTTATACCGTGGTAATATTCGCTTTATTTTTAATAAATTTTTTCGCCACGCCACAATATTATTGGGTATTGTGGGCGGCAATGGGCTGGGGCATAGGCCTTGTATCACATGGCTTAAGCGTATTCGAAATATTTAACTTATTTGGCGCGGACTGGGAAAAAAAGCAAATCGAAAAACGCTTAGGTCGCAAACTTTAGTCGCAACTTAGTTTTCAAACCCTATCAATCCTCCCTAACGATAAATTATACAGGGGTAGTGCTAATAACTTAGCTCGCCCCTTTATTTTATTCTCTCAGTGCTATTTTCTTTAGCGCTAAAAATCCGCCGCCACTTCAAACTCCAATGGCGCATGGCTGATCGGGTGTTGCAGTGATAAATACTCGGCATGTAAATGTAACCGCTGAGCTTTTTCACCATAATGATCATCACCCACTATCGGCACATTTAAGCCTAACTTATGCGCACAATGCACTCTGAGTTGATGGGTACGGCCGGTTTTCGGGAATAAATGTAAGCGAGTGGTGTTATTTTTTCGCGCTAATACCTGCCAAGTGGTTAGCGCTGGTTTACCATGTTGATCACAGACCAATTGTCGCGGTTTGTCATCAAAGTCTAAACGTAACGGTAAATCAATGCTGCCACTATCGTCAACAACATGACCTGCAACCAAGGCAACATAGCGCTTCTCAATGGTGCGTTCAATAAACTGCTTTTGCAATGCTTTATGGGCGCGTTTGTTCAAAGCAATAACCAATAAGCCTGAGGTCGACATATCTAAACGGTGCACAATCAACGGGCCTGACGCCTGCGGAAATTGGGTTTTAATGCGCATATAGACCGAGTCGGCAATATTTTTTCCCGGCACTGACAAAAACTCAGCCGGCTTATTAACCACCAACATATCCGCGTCTTGATAAACAATGCTGAGATCTTTACCTTGGGCAGGATTGGTCAACAAGGGATTATCGTCTACCGCTAAGCCTTGCAACATATGCCCTAAAATAGGCTGGCATTTACTATAGCAAGATGGGTAGTAATTTTTGTGCTGCCTGATGGCAGATTTTGGCGCCGCGCCCCACCAAAATTCGGCCATCACTACAGGCTTCAAGTTATGCTGATAAGCATATTGCAATAATTTAGGCGCTGCACAATCGCCTGCACCCGATGGTGGTGTATGCTCAGGTAACTCAGCAAAAATAGCGTTTAGATCTTTAACTTGCCCTTGAGCATTAAGAAACTGGTACTGAGCAAAGAGCTTTTTCTGTAATAGTTTTGAGCGCGACTTACGCTGCTTTTTTAGCTTGGTTATTTCATCGGTAATTATCGACAGTTCTTGCTGTAATATGGCCAGTTTTTCTTGCCAATATTGCTTGAGCGCTTGTAGTTGTTTTTTCTGTTCAATGCTTTGCCCGGCTAACTGCGCTTTTAACTGCTCAAACTCATCGGCGGATAATTGCTCCATTGCTGCACTGCGTTGCTGTTTTCTTTGCAAGCGACTCTCGACGATGACACTTTGCTGCGCGGTCAATTTTTGCTCAAATGTCGAACTCGCCTCACTAATATCATCATTAACCGCCTGCAACTGAGGGCTGTTTTCTAACGCTTTAATTTCAGCGTTAATATTATTGATAATACGGTTTTCAGTGAGAAATGCCTCGTCTTCTAACTGCATATCAGACACTGCTGGCACAAAGTTGATATCGACGTTTGCAGCTTCCAACTGCCCTGAATAGGCAGATAAATAGCCCAGTTCTTGCTCAGCGTTTTGTACTACCAGCACACCCAACATTTTTCCGGCAAAATCTTCATTTAATGCCGCTTGCAGCGTTGGCGACTGCTGTTCAAGTTGTTGCTGAAGTTGCGTAACGGCCGCCACCGCCAACGGGTGAGGCTGATAATAAAAGGGAAAAGTAAACTTTTCTGGCAAAGTAATATCTTTAACGCGTTGAGAAAACGAGGTAAAGCAAGTGGTGTGATTGGGCATAGCAACTTTTGGCATTTTTTTACATTTTTGACATAACAAAAACAATGAACGCCGATCATAACATGTTCAGGCTGCTGTCACGAACAATAGCCGTATACGTCTGCAATTGTTCAATCCTTCTGTCGCTGGCACGAGCCAAAACTAAATAATAGCAACACCGGCAACTTCGATAACGGTTTTTGCATCTGCACGCTCAATAATTTTGACTAACGTGGTTTGAATGGTTTCATCTTTTCTAACATCGTTTTCACTAGCAAACTTTTCTTCTTGAGCGCTAGCGCCCTCTTCTAAAACAAAACTAACCACCACCTGTGTGGCGCAGCTCTCAGATTTGCCGAAATATGCCAAGGTAATTTGCGGGTAGCCCTGAAAGCCCTGCTTCACTTTTTTTGCAATACGTTTTGTCGATTTATCTAAATTCACCGTGAATTCCCTGAAAATAGTTACCCGATAAATGGGTCAATGGTATTTAAGTAAAATATGCTGCCAAGCGAAAAATAGCAATCGCTTAACCACAGTATTTACCTTATTTAACCTTTAATTATTTTACCGATAAATAACTTCATATTTTCGCATGTTTTATCATTTTCGCAGCAAATAACCGCAAAGTTTATCTGGGCTGCTTTTGGTGATGGGATATGCTGCTTTAGCCTGGTAATTTTAAATACCTAAAATGCGAAATTTTACTAGTATATTCGACAAATTTTTATTTAGAATGCGGGCATTAAATCTATTGTAACTGTCGCTAACGAGTACCTCGCTACGATTTAGTCATTTTGAGGAAAAGCACATGCTTTTTAATGGTTCATTTATAACAGACTGCCCCATTCGTCAGAAAATTCGTGAATTTTATCGTATTGATGAAAATACCGCTGTAGATCATATACTTCCGTTAGCTGAAGTGAATGTTAGTGCCCGTAGCCGTGCGTGGGAACGCGCCCGTAAAATGGTGTTGCAAATTCGTCAAGACCAAGCCGGCAACGGTGCAATAGATGCTTTATTACAAGAGTACTCACTCTCTAGCGAAGAAGGTGTGGTGTTAATGTGCTTAGCGGAAGCACTATTACGTGTGCCGGATAAACATACCCAAGATGCCTTAATTGGTGACAAAATTTCTCAAGGACAATGGAGCAGCCACCTTGGCAGCAGCGACTCGCTATTTGTTAATGCTTCTTCATGGGGCTTGTTGCTCACCGGCACTATGGTGAATTATGCCGACAAGCGTAAACAAGACAGCTTAGGTTTATTGAAAAAAACTATCGGCCGCTTAGGTGAGCCAGTGATCCGAAAATCCATGAACTATGCCATGAAAATTATGGGCAAACAGTTTGTGATGGGTGAAACCATTACCGCCGCTACTGAGCGTGCTGCTAGCAAAGAACAACAAGGCTATGTTTATTCCTATGACATGTTAGGTGAAGGTGCGCGCACTATGAGTGACGCTGAGCGCTATTTTAAAGCCTACCAAGATGCAATTGACGCTATTGGCAAGGTTGCACGCGCTAGTGGTAAAAACGACCCACGTAAAGTGCCGGGCATTTCAGTAAAACTATCTGCTATTCATCCGCGCTACGAGTTTAGCCATAATGCCCGCGTGATGGCTGAGATTGTGCCCAAACTTAAAGCATTATGTTTACAGGCAAAAAGCTACAACATTGGCTTAACGGTTGATGCAGAAGAGTCTGAGCGTTTAGATATTTCGCTGGATATTATCGAAGCGGTATTTAGTGATAGCGAGCTTAACGGTTGGGATGGTTTTGGCATTGCCTTACAAGCATATCAAAAACGCGCTATTTTTGTCGTTGATTGGCTGCGCGAATTAACCTTGCGTGTTGAGCGAAAAATGATGGTGCGCTTAGTTAAAGGTGCGTACTGGGATACTGAAATTAAAAATGCCCAAAAAGATGGCTTACAACATTTCCCTGTATTTACCCGTAAATCATCAACCGATGTGTCATATCACGCTTGTGCCAATAAATTATTAGCATATCGCGATTCCATTTATCCACAATTTGCTACGCATAATGCCTACACGGCAGCCACTATTGTTGAATTAGCAGGCACAGATAAAGAGGGCTTTGAATTTCAATGCTTACACGGCATGGGCGACTCGTTGTACGACCAAATTGTTGCCGGTGAAGGCATTCAATGTCGCATCTACGCACCAGTGGGCCATCATGAAGACCTATTAGCATATTTAGTACGCCGTCTTTTAGAAAATGGCGCCAACTCTTCATTTGTTAATGCCATTGTCGACGAGACGCAACCGGTAGAGTCACTGCTTGAAGATCCCGTTGAGCGCACGCAACGCCTAAAAGATAAATATAATCACCAAATACTCAAGCCAATTGCTTTATATCATGACCAAATGGGGGGCGGACGTGACAACTCAAAAGGTTTAGATTTAACCGATATTGATAAAATTACGCCATTAAAAGCGTCACTCGATAACTGGTTTGCAAGTCATCAACTTAACCCTGATGACATTCCCAGCGATGCTATCGCCGTTAAAAATCCGGCTAACCATAATGAAATTATAGGTTTTCATCGTCATCATACTAAAGACGATATGCTGGCGATGATAGATACCGCACAAGCGACATTTGCCTCATGGTCAACAACGCCAGTGGCTGAACGCGCTGCGTTATTATGCCGCATTGGCGACATTCTTGAACGCCACAGTGACGAGCTTATCGCTTTATGTATTAAAGAAGCAGGCAAGATTGCCCAAGACGGTATTGACGAAGTACGAGAAGCGGTTGATTTTTGTCGTTATTACGCTCAGCAAGCCGTTGAAGTTGCCGCCGATGAACGCGTAGAAGCGCGCGGTGTCGTGCTTTGTATCAGCCCATGGAATTTCCCATTAGCGATATTTTTAGGGCAAGTCGCCGCTGCCATTGCCACCGGTAACACGGTATTAGCAAAACCTGCCGAGCAAACCAGTTTAATTGCGCTGCGCACCATTGAATTGATGAAATCGGTAGGTTTACCAGACGGCGTGGTACAAGCGGTCATTGCTCGCGGTAGTCAGGTGGGTAGTGTTATTGTGCCTGACCCACGTATTCAAACCGTGATGTTTACTGGCTCAACGGAAACCGGCACCATTATTTCGCAAACCTTAGCTCAGCGTGGCGGAGATCAAGTACCACTGATCGCTGAAACCGGCGGTCAAAACTGCATGATAGTTGACTCGACCGCCTTACCTGAACAAGTGGTTGACGATGTTATTTCTTCTGGCTTTCAGTCCGCCGGCCAACGCTGCTCTGCGCTAAGAGTACTATTTTTACAAGACGATATTGCCGATAACGTTATCACTATGCTCAAAGGGGCCTTAGCAGAATTACATGTTGGCAATCCTGAGAATCTCAGCACAGATATCGGTCCGGTGATTGATGAAAAAGCCCTTGCCGCTCTGAACGCTCACAGTGACTACATGAAAAAACATGGCAACTTGTTATATCAATGCGACATTGCCGATGAAGTAACAAGTCATTTAGCTAACAACGAGCATTTCTTTTTTGCGCCACGCCTGTATGAAATTAGCGATATTAGCGTGCTCAAACAGGAAGTATTTGGCCCCTGTGTTCATGTTGTGCGCTTCAAAGGCAATGAAATAGAACAGGTTATTGATAGAATTAACGGTACCGGCTTTGGTTTAACCATGGGTATTCACACCCGCATTGAGCACCGCGCCTTTGAGTTAGCTCGCCTATCACGTGCTGGTAATATTTATATCAATCGCAATATGATTGGCGCGATAGTCGGCGTACAACCCTTTGGTGGCCGTGGCCTTTCTGGTACGGGCCCTAAAGCGGGTGGACCTAACTACTTATCGCGTTTAGTGATAGAAAAAGCCACACCTGATGCTGAACAATTTAACTTATTACCTTGGCAAGTCGAGGCACTAGATGGCGATGAGCAATCAGAAACAGAAGCGACCTTGTTTATGGACAAGGCAAGCGCTGCGGAAAAAAACTGGCGCTTAACCGAGTTAAACACCCGCATCTCATGTGTTCGCCAATTATTAGCAAAAATTGCTCATGTCGATATTGTTGATGATTTAGCCGACGATTTAAATCGCACCTTAACTTCGGCGCGTTCACAACTGATTAATATTGAAAAGCGTTTGAAAAAGCCACAGTTTTTACCGGGGCCAACCGGTGAGTCTAATATTTTGTATTTGGAAAACCGTGGCACAATTATCTGTTTTGCCGACAAAAATGTCAGCTTTCACTTTTGGATGTTGTCGATTGTTACGGCGTTGGCAACCGGTAATACTGTCATCACTGTGGTTTCAGATTTATTTTATGATGAAGCGATTGCCTTTAGAGATAAATTTATTGCCACCGGCGAAGATAAAAATGTATTTCAGGTTGCGCGCTTACGTCATTTAACCACTATGTTGGCACATCCTGCCTTGTCAGGCATTGTGGTTGATAGTAACTGTGACCGTAAACATTTTATCAGTGAAAAGTTAGCCGAGCGCCAAGGCGCGATATTACCGGTGATCAGCTCAGAATATTTCGATAATTTAATACAGCGTTTGTTAACTGAAAAAACCATCAGTATTGATACCACCGCCTCGGGTGGTAATACCTCACTGATGACCTTGGTTGAAGAAGACTAACGATTGACCAGATAAAATAGCGACTCCATAGCGAAAAGGTCTTAAATAAATACAGGCACCAAATGGTGCCCGTATTTTTGTTTGCGTCATGCTAATTCATATAAGGTTATTTTTCTTCGTCTGTGTCACTAAAATCATCAACAAAAGCTTGTAATCCTTGCTGTACTAACTGATAAGTTTGTTCGATATTGTCGCTAATATCTCCCGCCAATACCTCTAAACCTGAGAGTATATCTTTCGCCTCACCAAAGCCTTGCTCTATGCCGCCTTTGATAATATCAACAAAGCTGGTTAGTGATTCTTTTTGCGCCATGTCCGGGTGTTGTTCTTGATAGGCCGAGATAAATTGCGTACTAAAAGCAACAATACGCTCAGCGGTTGCTTGCGGACTAAAATCAGTACCAGATTCAAAAGCCGCTTCAACGTTATTCTCCACTCCAGAAGCTTGTAGCGCTTCATTAATGCCCTGTAATGCGGTTTTTAATAGTAAAGATAATGGTTGGTCGCCGACCGAGCTACTAAACTTCAGCGTCGACTCTATGATGGCGGCATTAAGCTGTTTTTTATTGCTCAGTGCAATAGACTCTGGCTCTTTGACGGTTTTTGGATCGGTCACCTGCTCAGGCACTGACTTATTTTCAGACGTATTCGCAAGTGCTCGAGTATCTGGACCATAGCGAGTATTGGGGTTAACGGGTGAGCTCACAATATTTACCTCTACGTATCAACGCAAACAATAATACCAATTAGTATAGCTATATCGGCATCATTGCCTATTTCTAAAGCCTGGGCTGCGAGTTATTATGCTTAATACTCACTAGACACCTTGCGACAATATCACACCGAATAAGCCGACAATTGTTGTTGTAAGCCCCGTGATAGGAAAGCTAATTCGTCACTGGTTTTAGCAATAGCACCCGAAGCATCGTTTGTTTCACTGGAAATATCATTAATACTAATAACATTTTTATTCAATGTTTCAATCACAACACTTTGTTGCTCTGTTGCCGAGGCTATTTGTGCGCTCATATCTGATACCGAGTTAACGTGCTCAACAATTTTGCCGAGGCTCTCCCCCGCACATTTTGCATTATTAACATTGTCGCTAACCAGCACTTTACTTGAGGTCATAATGCTGACCGCATTTTCAGCTCCTACTTGTAATCGTTGGATCATACCTTCTATGTTACCTGCTGACTCTTGTGTTCTTGAGGCTAAGGAGCGTACTTCATCGGCAACAACAGCAAAACCTCGACCGGCTTCACCCGCCCTTGCGGCTTCAATGGCGGCATTTAACGCCAGTAAATTGGTTTGCTCTGAAATGCTTTGAATTACATCTAATACCGAGCTAATTTCGCTGCTAAAACTATTAACTTGATTAATACTGTCCATTGCTTTTTCAAGTTGACTGGCCAACGCGGCTATCGCGTCTATGGTACTGTTAACGTCATCATTCCCCTGTTGTGCTTGACTGGTCGCCAAACGAGACGATTCAGCGACATTGATAGCACTTCTCGAGACTTCTTGAATGGTCGCCGATATTTCATCTAAAGCCGTGGCTAATTGATCCGTTTCACTGTGTTGGCGACTAATGCCATTTTTCGTTTGCACTGTGGTGACGGCAAGTTCTTCGGAGGTGCCATTGATACTCATTGCCGCTTGTCTGGTGGTCGATATCATTTTTCGCAGCTGTTCAACCGAGTTATTAAACTGCAAAAATAACTTACCAAACTCGTCTTGGTAATCAACGTCAACAGCGGCTTTTAAATTTCCGGTCGCCAACTCCTTCATTGCGCCGCTAATACGAGATAGTGACAGGTTTATTCTTCTGGCGATAATTAATCCCAATAAACACATTAATATCACCAAAATTACCGAAGATAGCGCCAAGGTAATACGGCTGTCTTTTATCACGTCGCTGCCTTGTTTTTTAGTTGCAACTTGCATTTTATTAGCAAATAACGATAAGCGATCTAGCTCCCTAATCACCCCAACTTTACTTAACGCTGATTCACGCGATATTTCATTAAACTGCTGGTTTATCAACAATAACTGCTGGGAAACATTTAAAATGGAGTTATCGCCCGCGAGTATTTTATTTGACAGATTCGTTAGTTGACGATCAAAGTTAATTAATATTTTGTTTGCCGTTTTATCAAAATCTATTGAGCTTAACGCTTGCGCCGATCGACGCGTATCACTAAGCAATTGCGGTATAATATTACTTTCATAGTTAACAAATAAATCTGGGTTTTTAGTCTGGGCAAGTTCTTGTGTTATAACAGATAGCTGAAGAATATTACGTTGAATTTTCCCCGCCTCTCGTTGCGCTTGGGTCAATTCTCCTGAAACCGCTTGCGAGCCTAGTTTTTTAATTAGCTCAATATTGTTCCCTGTTAGGGCTTTTTTTAAGCGCCTACTCACCCTTTTATTGGCAAAACGAGCTTTGCCAGCGATAGCTTCGGTATTTTTTTGAATTGCCTCCGACAGGTCGTCAATGGCAGATAACTGTTTAACTTTCGTCGATTGTAGTGCTATACGCTGCTCTGCCAGTGCATAACTCTGCTGATTTAATGCCACTAACTGATAAAAATGATCTGTCAGTTCAGTTAATAACCGACTTGCTTGCGCATCGCCTTTGATACGCGTTTTTAAGTCGTTTACCGCTACGTCAAATTGATCACGCTGTGAAAATATAGCTTTGGTCGCTGCAAGCTGGTCAGTAGTTTCGGCTTTTTGAATGCTTTCTGCTTGCTCAATAAAGCGCGAAACCACAACAAAACTTTGATAATTGTTTTCAGCTATAGGTACAATTGTATCGGTTAGTTGCTCAATATTGCTCGATAGTGATTTAGTCGCACTAAACCCCGTATATGCCAGAATCGATACCGATAAACCACTTAGCACCACCCAAATAAGCAATTTCGAACGTATAGAGAATTTACTAATGCCCATATCATCGTCCTTAATTTAGTGACAGTTCATGCCATTCGAAACTGACAAAGTCACCGTTTTTAATCACCGTCGGCCAAACTTTATGACTCGCTTGATGCTGTTTTTCACTATAAGAGAGCGTAGTACCAATACCAATATCTAGACTAGTTAATGCCTCTAACCCGGTAATAATGCTTTCAGAGTTCAGGTCTTTACCACTTTTTTTCATGCCTTCAACTAGCACCTTTGCGGCTAAGTAGCCTTCAAGTGACGCAAAACCAAATGTTGCTCCACTATCATAATTCTTCATATCCTGTTGATAGTCCTTAACGGCCGAAAGTTTGCCATTATTGTAGTGAGGCACAACTTGCGTGATGATCACCCCTTCTGAGTTTTCTGCTCCTAGTGCAGTCTTTAACGCCACGCTACCAACAAATGAAACATTGAGAAATAATGCCTCTGGCAAGTCTTGTTTTGCTAACTCAATAAACTTTGCACACGGCATATAAGCACCAACCATAATAATGGCTTTAGGCTCTACCTCAGCATCAAGTATGGTGATCAAGCCATCTTCAACATTGCTAGTATTACGGGTATAACGACCATGAGCCAATTGCTCTGTGGCGCTATAACCGTGTTTTTTTAACGCCTTAATCGCGCCGTTATATCCCGCGTCGCCATAGCCATCGTTTTGCGTAAAAAACGCAATTTCCGTTGGTTTAATACCCGCGGCGATCAAGCCATCTACCATAGCGGCTGTTTCTTGTGCGTAACTCGCACGATAGTTAATAACATAACGATCCGTTGGCGATTTACGTAAAACTCCTGCGCCGGAATAGGCACCAAATAATAGCGTGTTTTTTTCATTGGCAATCGGCACTGTAACAATAGCCGTAGGCGTACCGACATTGCCTATTACCGCTACCACGCCTTTTTCATCGATCAGCTTGCGCATATTCGGTGCCGCTTTGTTGGGCTCATAACCATCGTCAAGTGCCACTAGTTTCACTTTATTACCGTGAACCCCTCCATTATCGTTAACGCGTTTAAAGTAGCTTTCAACACCAAGTTTTACATTAATACCTAAAGCTTTGGCTGGTCCGCTAAGGGCTGTAGACATACCCACTTCAATATCTTTCGCAAACACTTGATTGGCTGAAATAGTTAAAATCAACATCAGCAGACCGTTATGACATTTTTTGTTGAACATCTTCTTCCCTTCCATGACGTAATGTAAAAAATTAATTGTTTAGCTAGTAGGCAAATTCATTGATGAGGCATACATATAGAATATGTTTAGTTTGATTGCGCCATACAACTCATTCCCTATCATTGGCGTAGTATGTCGTACAGGTTTTAAGAGGATAAAAACTTATATCAACACACATTAGGCTCTTTCAGCCTAGAACAAGCATTTGATAAATCAAATTAATTATCGACGATAGCTAAATACCAAGTTAGCTGGATGACAAACCAGCAAACTCGCTTTACGCCACTTATTTTCGGTTTGAGTTGGCGGTAGTTAGGGCATTTTTTAGTTAAATTACGTGCTTTTTCCCCTGTAGGTCCTTGAAAAAATTTAAACGGTTTTGTGAGCTTGAAATTAAGCGCCAACACCCGCGTACTTTACAAACACTGAGCCTAACGATATTGCAAAAATAAACTTAAAACTAAATTGGCGAAATATAGATATGAAAAAATTCTAACAACATGACTCGCCGTAGATTATTTTTTAGCTGTGAATTACTGAATAAAAGGCATTAAAAAAGCCGCTTGATTATCAAAAAATAATCAAGCGGCTTCTAAATTTGGTGAGTTGACACATAAGCCGGGTTTTGTAGCTTTTCCGAAAAAAAGTGACAATCATTCGTCTAGGCTATAAATCGCTCTATAGCTCAAGCAACCTACCCGGTTTCAACGCGAGCCACGCCATATGAAACCCTATTTGGTCTTGCTCCGGGTGGAGTTTACCCTGCAATTACTGTTACCAGCAATCCGGTGCGCTCTTACCGCACCCTTTCAGCCTTACCTGTGAAACTTTCGAAAAAGTAGCCATCGGCGGTCTTCTCTCTGCTGCACTTGTCGTGGGCTCGCGCCCCCCAGGCGTTACCTGGCACCCTGCTCATTGGAGCCCGGACTTTCCTCCCCTCTATCTGTCTA
>JBMZDW010000045.1:0-21443 GCA_049614565.1 Cognaticolwellia sp.
AAATGTTCAACCAAATAGCCTTGTTTAAGCTCAATGCCTAATTCGGTTAACTGTGTACTCATTGGTGGGTAAACATTGGCGTCGCAACCAGAAACACGATGGCCTAATTGCTTTGCAATTGCCGCAATTCCGCCCATAAACGTGCCACAAATACCAAGGATATGAATATGCATAAAACTGTTAAAACCACTTCGGCGCAGCGCGCTTTTAATAAATAATAATTAGCGCTCAATATAACCGAATTAGCCCATTGGTTAACAGTAGATTATCTAAATTACGAATATTTATCTTAAACCATTGCTTTGCTTTTAAGTTTTAGCCACTATCTAGCCTTAGCATTAACAACAAGCGAATAGCAACGCATTATGACCATGACTACGCTCACTTCAATTAATATTTATCCAATAAAATCAACCGCGGGTATTTCACTTTCTAATTCATGGGTTGACGATTACGGTTTAAGCTTTGACCGACGTTTTGTAGTTACCGACGAACAAGGGCAATTTATTAGTGCCCGCACTGAGCCAAATTTATGCTTAATTCAAGCAAGTATTACCCCGCTAGGATTAATATTAACGGCGCCAGACATGCCATTATTAGAATTGTCGTATAGCGGTTTCTCTAAAAACCATCAGTCTGTTACCGTTTGGAAAGACACGATAAATAGCCAGCATTGTAGTGCCGCAATTGATCATTGGTTTAGCCAATTTTTAAAGCGTCCGTGTCAATTACACTTTTTTTCTGAAAACTCAACTCGCTATGTTAAGAACAGCAATAAACAAGTAGGGTTTGCTGACGGCTATCCACTATTGCTTATTTCACAATCGTCGTTAGCCGATCTTAATCAACGCTTAGGAAAACATGCGGTTACCATGGCGCATTTTCGTCCTAATTTAGTGGTTGAAAATACCCAAGCCTTTGAAGAAGACACTTGGCGGCATATTCGTATTGGCGAAGTAGAGTTTGAGTTAGTAAAACCTTGCTCGCGCTGCATTATGACAACAGTAAATCCTGCCACTGCTGAAAAAAGTAATGTACAACAACCACTAAAAACGTTGAAGCAATTTAGGCAAGTTGAAAGTGGCGATGTTATGTTTGGACAAAATTTAGTGGCATTAAATAAGGGACAGCTACACTTAGGCGATAAAGTGACTATTTTAGACCAACAATCCCCGCCTGTGTTTATCAAAAAAAGTAGTACAACAAAAAACGCAAGCCAGCCAGCTAAAAAAGTGCCTGATAAGAAGGCCAAGAAAAAATCATCCATTACGCTTAATTTCGACTCTTGGAATAAAGAAGTGAAAGGCAACACTAAAAAGCCAATATTAGATCAAGGGGAAGACGCAGGCTTGCTTCTGCCCTATTCATGTAGAGGTGGCATGTGCGGACGCTGTAAAATTAAACTTGAGAGCGGCCAAGTTAGGCAGTTAGCCGATGACGGCTTAAGCGATGACGAAAAAGCGCAAGGTTATGTATTAGCTTGTAGTGCGATCCCTGAAACTGATGTGGTATTAAGTAAGCCTTAACCTTTACTGGCAAGGCTTTTAATCACAATTTTCACCGTTCTCCAAATAACAAAAAACGCTTGATAGACACTGGCTCTATCAAGCGTTTTATTATTTTTTGTGATTTTTAAAGCTCAGTTAAGCTTCTACTTTACGCGCCTTTCTCTTGCTACGCCATTGCGACACGTTATCTCCTAACATTAATAAGCAAGGCGTTAAAAACAGCGTTAATATTGTTGCAAAGGTTAACCCACCAGCGATTGCACTGGCGAGTTGTGTCCACCATTGTGCTGATGGCGCACCAACCGATAAATCACGTCCAATAATGTCGATAGTCAAAGCAAATACCATAGGCAGCAAGCCCAATACCGTTGTTACTGAAGTAAGTAATACAGGGCGCATACGTTGCGCGCCAGTACGTAAAATAGCTTCAGTTGTTGGTAAGCCTTGTTTTTTTAAGTCGTTATAGGTGTCGATCAAAACAATATTATTGTTAACAACAATGCCTGCTAACGCGATAACACCAATGCCACCCATTACCACACCAAACGCTTGCCCTGTAATTAATAAACCAAGCAATACCCCTGCGGTTGAAAAGACAATTGCACTTAATACTAATATCGCCTGATAAAAGCTATTAAACTGCGTTACTAATATCATCAGCATGAGAAAAATAGCCGTACCGAAAGCGCCAACTAAGAACGACATGGTTTCTTTCATGTCTTCGTCTTGCCCTTTAAAGCGAACCATTACGCCATTCGGCGGCGTTTGTTTACTTAAAGCCGCTTTAAGTTTATTCACTTGCGCGTCAGGTAATAAGTCAGCTTCCACTCCCGCCTTAATCATCATCACGCGTCGACCATCAGTTCTGTTAATAACCCCTGTTTTTTGTGCTTGCTCAAAAGTAACAAAATTATTAATAGGTACAGAACCACCAAATGAAGGCACACGTAATTGTGTCAGTTGCTCTAAGTTTCGGTGGCTGGCAGGAAACCTTAAACGAATTTCAACTTCTTCTTCCGCGTCATCAGGGCGATATTCCGCTAGCATAATACCGTTGGTGATCATTTTTACGGCATTACCCAGTAATGAAACATCAACGCCATATTGCGCTGCTTTTTCGCGGTTGACTTTTAAACGCCACTCAATGCTGGGTAATGGTCGAGTATCTTCTACATCAACAAAACCACCCACTTGGTCTAAGGTTTCACGCAATTGTTCTACCGCTTGGTTTAACACTATAGGGTTAAGGCCACTGACTTCAATTTGAATAGGCTTACCAGACGAAGGGCCTGACTCTTCCTCTCGTACTTGGACTTTAATGCCCGCAATGCCTGCTGCTTTTTCACGAATAACAGGAATAATTTCTTTTGCCGCAGGGCGTTCGCGCCAATTAATAAGCTCGAGCTGAATAACACCAATAGCATCATCTGGCATATTGCCATCACTTTGCCCGCCAGAGCCTAACGTACGTGCATAAACAGACTTTAATTGGGGTAAATCTAATAAACGCTGCTCTACTTTTCGAACAAGATGGTCTCGTTCAAATACTGACAAATCACCACGAGCTTGTATTTGCACCTGCACAAAATCAGGTTCAATAGCAGGGAAAAACTCCATACCTTTACCAAAAGCAATATACAGCGAATAACCCGCAATAATTGACAGTATTGCCACACCTAACGTTTTTCCAGGATGTGTTAACAGTAGCGTTAAGCTACGTAAGTAACGGCCAGACCAACCTTCTATACTTTCTAAATCACCACTTTCAGCCGCTTGAATTGCATTATTTTTTTTCTGATTTTGCGCACTAGTTTGTTTGTTTTTTACTTTATCTTTTGGGTGTAAAATCCCCCCAAGTACGGGAATAAAAATAAGTGCCATGGTCAATGAAGCAAGCAAGGTAATGATTACGGTGATCGGTAAAAATTTCATAAATTCACCTACCATTCCCGGCCAGAATAGTAGTGGAAAAAATACCGCTAAGGTAGTTGCGGTTGACGCAATAATCGGCCATGCCATACGCTTAGATGCAAGGGCATAGGCTTCTTTCGGTGAACTACCTTCAGCAATTTTACGATCGGCTAATTCAATAGTGACAATAGCACCGTCAACCAACATGCCTACCACCAATATCAAACTAAATAGCACCAACATGTTCAGCGTAATGCCTAAGTAGTTTAAGATCATCATACCCGCCAAAAATGATCCTGGAATAGCGAAGCCAACCAATACCGATTGACGAAAGCCCAATGCGGCAACAATAACGATCATTACTAAAATAATGGCAGTAAGTACGTTATTTTCTAAGTCGCCTAACATAATACGAATTTGTTCAGATTTATCCTGTAAATAACTCACATGAATGGCAGGGCCCCAATGTTGGCTAGCACGATCTACAATTTCACGCACACTTTCAATGGTTTCAATAATATTAGCACCACTACGCTTTGACACTTCTAGCGCAAGTGCTTGCTGGCCGCCAATACGCGCAAAACCTGAAGGGTCTTTAAATGAGCGACGTAATGTGGCAACGTCTTGAAAAGTTACCACAGTATTTCCGTCAACTTTAATCGGTAGCGTCGCTAAATCTTCTATACTTTCAATAACACCCGGGACTTTAAAAACAATACGACCCGCACCATTATCTAAAGCTCCTGCGGCAACCAAACGGTTATTTTGTTGAACAAAATTAAAAAGTTCAGTAAAAGAAATGTTGTAAGTTTCAAGTGCTGAAGGATCGGCAATAACTTCCAATACATCTTCACGATCGCCACCTATTTCTACTTCCAGAACACCTGAAAGTGCTTCGACTTCATCTTTCAAGTTACGTGCAATAACCACTAAGGTTTCTTCTGGCACTTCACCAGAAAGCATAACGGTGATCACGGGAAATAATGCAACGTTTACTTCCATTACTCGAGGTTCGTCGCTCCCTGGCGGCAGCTCTGCGCGAGCTAAATCAACTTTTTCACGCACATCTTGTATTGCTTTGTCAGCGTTAAACCCTGCTTCAAATTCTAAGGTGATTGACGCATAACCTTCAGCAGCAACCGCTCTAACCTCTTTAAGGCCTTCAATAGACTGTAATTCTTTTTCTAATGGGCGAGCTAATAAACGTTCAGCATCTTCAGGTGCAATTCCCTCATAAGTTACCGACACGTGGACCATCGGAATAGCAATATCAGGTTCAGACTCTTTCGGAATCGTCATATAAGCGCTAGCGCCCATAAACAATATAATTAAAAAGAGTAATACAACGGTTCTACCACGGCTAAATGCCGCATCAATTAGGCTATTCATATTAACTATTTAACCTGCGTGTCTGATGGGGTATGCAATAATGCTGTCGCTGAATTCACTTGTTTTACATCCACTTCTACACCAGCAGCTACAAACCCTTGACCAATAGTAATAATATGAGCCGATTGTGGTAAACCTGACACCCAAATGCCTTTCGTGCTAGCTTGAATAATGTTAACTGGATAAAATTCCACTTGGTTGTTTTCATTTACCGTTTTTACACCCATTTCACCTTGCTCACCTAGGCCTAGTATCGCTGGTGAAACAAAATGACCAAGCACTTCTTCAGTAGGAATACTAATTTCAGCACTTATGCCTGAAGGGATAGCACGATCGCTATTATCTACAGCAACTTCAACTCTAAAAGTACGTGTGTTTTCATTAGCCTGTACTGAAATATAACTAACGGTGCCTTGCTTAACTTCACCTGTAGCAAAGGTCACTTGTGCGGTTTTATTTAGCTGTAACTGTTGAATATTTTGTTGCGCGACAGGAGCTACAACTTTTAATACACTATGATCAACAAAAGTTGCAATTTCAGCATTAGCAGCAACATAACTGCCTTGCTCAACCATACGTTTAACCAGTACTCCTGAAAATGGTGCGTTTACTGTTAATTTTTTAATTTCAAACTCTATTTGGGCAACATTTGCTTTCGCTGCTTTTAATGCCGCAAAAGCATCTTCTAATGCACTTTTCGATTGTAGGTTGTCTTTAGCAAGGGCTTTTATTCGCTTATAGCTTTTTTGCTTTGACAATAACGAGGCTTTTTCTTTATCGAGCTTAATTTGACGATCTTCTAACGCAATATGAACAAGTTCAGTTCCCTCTTCAACCCATTGCCCTTCTTGTGCTGACACTTTTGAAATATAACCCGCAATATCAGCACGTACTTTAACCATACGCTGGGGTTCTACTTGCCCTTGAATGGTTAATGCCAGCTTTACAGGAGAAGCTTCTTGCATTTCTGTTTGCACTAACATTAATGTTTCACTGCGTGCTTTAGTTTTTGCTGTTGCTTCTTTTTCTGGTGAAGCAAACAAGCCGCTAGCCATCCATAAAACAATTGAAACAGCCATCGCAATAGCGATCATATAAGATTTATTCATTACTACTCACTTTCCACTTTAAGCTCGGGTATCAAACCAAGCTAATAATATCGAACAATTAAAAACGGTACGAAACACCTGACATTACCATATAAGGATTTTGCTCACGCGTAATTGGGGAGCTTTTTGCATCCCCCATGTAATTTGTTGTGCCAATCATGGCTGTGACTGTCCACTTTTTATCAACAAAGTACAGCCCTGTTAATGACAAGGTAGCACTTTCAATGCCAGATTTTACCGATAAAGCGTCAAAGCCTGACGCCGCCGCTTGTTCTGAGCTAACACCAAAAACAGCTTGGGCATAGTCGTCGTTCATCCAACGAGCACTAACACTGGTGTTCAGCATAATTTGAGGCGTGACTTTATAAGAAAACCCTGTAGATAAACCCGCAGTAATTCCCCCCACGTCATCACTAAAATCGCGTTTTACATTACCTGAAATGTAAAACGATCCAAACGATTGTTTAAAGTAGGTGCCAATAGTTGCCGCTGAATCTACATCACCCAGCCCACGAAGGTATTTAGAATCTGATTCGTCACGTCCTTTAAAATAACCAAGCGAAACACCTGCTTTCAGGCCTTTGCTTTTAACAATATCGTAACTAAGCCCGCCCATGCCGCCAATAGTGAATCGGCCATAAGTGGCGCTAATAAGAGGAATAGCACGTATTTCATATTTTTCAGCACCGGTGTATTTCGGCGCATAAAAGGCTCCTACCCCTACCGAAATGGGTGATGAATTATCTTTATTCGTTTCAGCAGCAACGCAACTGCTTGTTACAAGTAGTAATGTAACAGCTTTTGCAATAAGGCTTAGGGGAGTAAAAGGTGATAATGTCTGGCTCATACAATATCCTTGTTAAAATTTGATTTGTTCAACGACACTATAAATGGCGTATCGTCCTAAAATAAGTTAATTGTTGTAAACAATAATGACTAACGTTGCTGAAGCTTGGCAATTAGGGTCATTGTGCTTTTTAAATATTCGGCATAAAAATTTTCTAATTCTAGCAATCGGGCTTGTGATTCTATTTCAGTACTCGGAAGTGCTTTAATCGTTTCATTAGCAATAGTCATCGACTTTTCCATGCGCTGAGAAACCCCTTGAAGCAACTTTGCATAAGGGTTTTTCGCTAATTGAAAAAAGTCACCTCGTTGACCTAGTTTTGACACACGCTCAATCATATTAAGACTTTCTAATAAGCGCGTATTAGTGCTTACACTACCACGACTTACTGCTAAACGCTCAGCAAGCTCACTAAAGCTAAACGGGCCTGTTTCAATAATTAATAAACCTAATACTTTACCTGAAATTCGGGGCAAGCCATCAGCTTGAGCTGTCATGCCCATTTGTTCAATAAAGTGATTGGTTGTTGCTGTTATATTTTTTTTCATCCCGCAATAATAATTCATTCATTTTGTTCAGTCAAGACTAAACAACTTGACTTTAAAATAAGTATCATATAAAAATATAACTATTAATTTTCCACATTATGCTATTAAAACAGTGTGCTAAGCTTATTTGGCTTCTTTAATAGATAATTATAGGTTTTCAATGTCAAACTCCACCCACAAACCTACAGCTGCATTTTCAACCCAAAATATTACTAAGGTTTATGGTCAAGGAGATATTGCGGTACATGCTTTGCGCGGCGTGACTGTTGAAATACCTGCAGGCGAAATAGTTGTACTATTAGGTCCTTCAGGTAGCGGAAAGTCCACTTTATTGAATATATTAGGCGGATTAGACAAAGCAACCGATGGTGCCGCATTCTTTCAACATAATAACCTAACAACTTATTCCGACAGCGACTTAACGCTATATCGCCGTGACCATGTCGGTTTTGTTTTTCAATTTTATAATTTAATGCCAAGCTTAACCGCTAAAGAAAATGTTGAATTAGTCACCGAAATTGCTGATGACCCCATGGATGCACTTGAAGCATTAGCCTTAGTCGGCTTAAAAGATAGGGCTGATCATTTTCCCTCACAAATGTCTGGCGGTGAGCAACAGCGTGTTGCCATAGCGCGTGCAGTTGCTAAAAAACCTACCGTACTTTTTTGTGACGAGCCAACAGGCGCTTTAGACAGCACCACAGGGCGAGCGGTATTAAAAGTACTGCAAAATGTGAATAAAGAGCTTGGTTCTACCGTGATGATTGTAACTCACGCCGCCAATACGGCTAAAATGGCCGATCGCGTTATTCACTTTGCTGATGGCGATATTAAAGAAATCATAAAAAATGAGCATAAATTGTCCGCCGAGGAAATAGAATGGTAGGCATTAGTCCGCTCGATCACAAGTTATTGCGTGATTTATGGCGCATGAAAGGGCAAGCATTTGCCATAGGCTTAGTAATATCACTCGGCGTGTTAATGCTGGTGATGATGGACGGTTTAGTTAACACCTTAGACGAAACCCGCCAAGCTTACTACGAACGCTATCGCTTAGCTGATGTATTTATTCCCGTAAAACGCGCCCCTAATAATGTACTTGAAGCCTTAGGAAATATTGAAGGTGTTGATTCCATCGAAGGGCGGGTAAATGGCGATGCCTTAATCGATTTACCCAATGTCGCTATTCCCTTACGTGCGCAAGCCGTCTCTTTACCAGACTTTGGCGCGCCTAAACTTAACGATGTAGTGCTAACCAAGGGGCGTATGATTGACATGCGCCACACCGATGAAATTTTATTGCTTGAAAGCTTTGCTCATGCACGCCAACTCAAGTTAGGCGACACCTTAACCGCTACAATGAATGGTACTCGACGCACCTTTGAAATTGTTGGTTTGGCACAATCGCCAGAATTTTTGTATACCACAGCACCTGGCGAATTAGTGCCTGACGATGGCCGCTTTGCCGTATTTTGGATGAGCCGTACCGCCTTATCAGCCGTTTATGATATGAAAGGAGCGTTTAATGAAGCCTTACTATCGATTTCTCGCCAAGCAAGTTTACCTGCTATTTTAAATCATGCCGATCGTATTGTTTCCTCTTACGGAGGTATTGGCGCTTATGCCCTTGAAGACCAAACATCAAACCGCTTTGTGACTGAAGAAATTTCAGGGCTAAAAGCTTCTGCCGTTGGTGTACCACCCATTTTTTTAGGTGTTGCCGCCTTTTTACTATATATCGTTATTTCTCGTATGGTGCAATCTGAGCGTGAGCAAATAGGCTTGCTCAAAGCATTTGGTTATACCAGTCAAGAAGTCAGTATGCACTATTTAAAATTAGTCATTGTGATCGCTGCTTCTGGTGCTGTAGTAGGGAGCTTAATGGGGGTGGCTGCGGGGCAGAGCATGGCGGTTTTTTATCAAAATTATTTTAAATTTCCGTTTATTGTTTTTCAGGTTGATCCAAAAGCATTCATTATTGGTTTCACGGTGAGTATTCTTACCGCCTCTATTGGTGGGTTACTGGTATTAAAAAATATCTTTGTACTATCGCCTGCTGTAGCCATGCGCCCTAGCGCTCCGTCAGATTATAGTCAATCGGGCACATTACTCAAACGCATTAACCATTTATTTGACCAACCAACACGCATGGTTATACGCCGCGTATTACGCCAACCCGGCCGGATGTTTGGTGCAGTAGTAGGCATTGCTACAGGCATGGCATTGTCAGTAGGTATGCTAACGGTATTGTCAGGGTTTAACACCACCCTTGACTTAACCTTTAATGTGGTTGATCGCAGCGACGCCACAGTAGTTTTTACCCACCCTATTGCAGAAAAAGCCCGTTTTGAACTTGTCTCATTAGCAGGCGTTACTTATGTCGAACCTTTTCGTACCGTCGCGGTGGTTTTTCGTAATGGTCGCCATACTTATCGCGGAGCAATTAATGGGCTAGTTGAATCACCACGCCTGTACCGAGCCTTAGACAACCAGCATCAACCTATACCATTAAACCAAAATGGTATTGTGCTCGCTAAACCACTGGCAAAAATTTTAAATATTTCGGCGGGTGAGTTACTTACCGTAGAAGTACGTGAAGGCAGTAGGCCAACGTTAACTATGCCGGTTATTGGTGTAGCAGAAACATTATTAGGTTCGCCTACCTACATGAATTTTAGCTGGTTAAATCGTTACTTAAATGAACCTCAGCGCATGTCGGGAGCATACTTAAAAATAGATACCAACGAAAGCAAAGCCGTTTACCAAGGGATTAAGGATATGCCAGCCGTTGCAGGAATGACACTTAAACGTGATAGCCATATTGCTTTTGAAAAAATGATGGATACTGGAGCGGGTGCTATGCGCTATATTATGGTGCTTATTGCCGGCATTATTACCTTTGGTATTGTTTATAACGCCGCCCGTATAGCTTACGCCGAGCGGGAGCGCGATTTAGCCAGCTTACGCGTTATTGGTTTTACCAAAGGCGAAACAGCCTTTGTATTATTAGGCGAACTTGCTTTAGTTACCTTAGCCGCGCTCCCCCTTGGAGGATTCTTTGGTTACTATTTATCTATTGGTATTTCACAAGGTTTTAGTACCGATATTTATCAAATTCCTGCCACTTTTTCCATGGAAAGTTATGGCACAGCGGGGGTTGCCGTATTGCTTGCCGCATTAGCCTCTGGCTGGTTAGTAAAACGTGACATAGACCGAGTAGACTTGGTTATGGCCCTTAAATCAAAAGAATAAATATAGAGTAGCATTATGACAAATAAGAAACTTTCTCGTGCAACGTTAACCATTGGCGTGACGCTATTCATTGCACTTATCTTAATATTTGCTTTTTGGCCCAAGCCAACTCTTGTTGATATTGGCACAGCTTCAACAGGAGCAATTCAAGTGACCATAAACGAAGAGGCAACCACCCGTGTTAGCGACTTATATGTGTTATCAGCCCCTATTTCAGGACGGTTATTGCGCATCAACCTAGTTGCAGGCGATAGCGTTATTAAAGGTGAAACCATTGTAGCTCAAATACTACCAAGCCCCTCTGGCAGTACAAACACCGAGCAAGGTCGCGCAGCATTAAAGGCCGCTAATGCCGCTATTACTGCCGCCAACGACAACCTTAAGCAAGCAAAATCTGAGCAAAAACTGGCGTTACAACAAGCACAACGTAGCTCGCAACAGCATCGTCTTGGCACCGTCAGCGCTGCCACTAACGAAATAGCACAACAAAAAGCATCCAATGCCCATTCAGTATTAACCACTGCCTATGCGCAATTATCAGCTCGACAAGCAGACCTAGCAGCCATCAATGCTCAATTTATAGACACACAATACGAAAGCAGCATTGCTGATGCAATTAACGTTTATGCACCTATCTCTGGAAAAGTACTCAAAGTTGTTGAAGAAAGCGAGCGTGTTATAACAGCTGGTACACCTATAGTACATATTGGCGATGTAGTTAACGGTTTAGAAGTGGTGGTTGAACTATTATCAAGCGATGCTGTTCAAGTAAAAGTAGGACAGCAGGTTTTAGTGAATAACTGGGGCGGAATAGACACATTGCACGGTGAAATTCGTCACATTGAGCCATTAGGCTTTATAAAAACCTCAGCCCTTGGCGTTGAAGAGCGCCGCGTTAAAGCGATTGTAAAATTAGATGAGTTACCGCCGTCAGCAGCTAACCTTGGCCATGGTTTTAGGGTAGATGTGGCTATAGTCGTATGGGAAAAATCGCAAGCGATTATTGTTTCATCAAGCGCTTTATTTCGTGAAGCGGGACAATGGTCAACCTTTGTTGTTAGCAACAATAAAGCACAATTACGCGCAGTTACCGTTGAAAAAAACAATGGCACTCAGGCAAGTATAACTAGCGGATTGTCTGCCCAAGATAGTGTAATTCTATACCCCGCTGCAGAGCTTGTTGACGGTCTTTCTGTTGCCCAGCGCTAGGAGTAAAGTAATGTCATTATCCTTAAACACAGTACTTAAAAAAAGCGTATCATCAGGTTTAGCAAATGGTGTGGTATTAAGTAGTTTATTATTGTTAATAAGTTGCTCGATAGTGCCTGAATATCAAGCGCCATCACTCCCTAGTACACAGCAATACACTCACATTGCTACATCAAGTATCATTGGTGGAGATAATAACAATACCTCTCAACAATTAATTCATGAGAATAATTTGCCAGCGCAATGGTGGACGTTATTCAAATCGGAACAATTAAATATACTCATCGAACGCGCATTAAAAGCGAGCCCTGAGTTAGCGGCAGCACAAGCGGTTATTCGGCAGGCACAAGCAAACTACCTTGCCCGAGGTGTTACCAATTTACCTAGTGTTGATTTAAACACTGGGGTATCTCGACAAAAATTTTCAGGTGCCAGTGTCGGCATTCCAGATGCAGAAACAACAATTCTTACGCTATATAACGCTTCCATTGATGTTTCATATACTATTGACCTTTTTAGCAAAAATAAAAATAGTCAACAAGTGGCCAAAAGCCAACTTGCACAAGAACAATGGCGACACAAAGCAACTCATTTAACGCTCACCGCTAATTTAGTCAGCCAATACATTCAATTAGCAGCGCTTAATGATGAATTACAACAACAACAAAAACTACAAGCTATAGAGCAAAGCAAACTCGCACTTTTAGCACAAGACATTGCACTTGGCGGTACCGCTAAAGCAGCCTTACTCGCCCAAAAAAATCTAATGAATACGCAGCAAAAAGCACAACGAAATATCGAAAAACAACGTGCTTTTGCCCGAAATCAATTAGCCATATTAATAGGCACAACGCCTGTTCAACTTACCTTATCGTTACCAACATTAAAGGAAATGACACTTCCCCCAACATTACCCGTGAGCTTGCCGTCACAATTAGTACAACAACGCCCAGATATTCAACTTGCAGAAAGTGTCATTAAAGCTCAGCATGCCGCATTAGGGATCGCAATAGCCAACCAATATCCACAACTAACATTAAGCAGCAGCTACGGCACTTTAGCACTCGACCATTCTAACTTATTTGAGCCAGCGTCCGTGGTTTGGAATGCAGCCGCAGGGCTAACGCAACCATTATTTAATAGTGGAGAACTCAAACAAAAAGAAGCCGCGGCACAAGCTGCCTTTGAACAGTCACATGCTCGTTATCAACAAACCGTACTCGTAGCATTTAAGCAAGTAGCAGACAGCCTACGCGCTTTAGATTACGACGCGCAAACACACCATCAGGCACTTGCTTCTGAAAAAAATACGGCCGACTTATACGCACTAAGTCAGCAAGAAAAACAGCTTGGCGCATTAACGAAATTAGACTTATTAAGTGCAGAGCAAGCGTTACATCAGGCCAAAATTAATAGCATACAAGCGCAAGCAGCCCAGCTTGCAGACACCGTTGCTTTATTTCAATCGCTAGGTGGCGGTTGGTGGAATAATACGACTAGCGACAACACAGAAAATAAATAATATTTACAGAGCGTTATTCGCGTTGAGGAAGCTCACTAAGCGCTGGTTGGCTTGCTTAGCTTCTCTGGTTGGCAGCGCCATTATTTGAAAGTTATGAAAAAGATTGTCAACTGGGTCGCTGATAACTTCCGCCCCTTTTTTAATACCTAAGGCAGCAAATTCATTAATTTGCTGCGCCATCACTTCATGCGATGAATATTGAATAAAAATAGGTGGTGTATCTTTAAATGAAAAGCTCATACTCGCTTGCTCAAGTAACGGCTGTTGCTCTTTTTCACCGTAAGCCTCAAACCACTTGTTTAATACTTTATGGTTTAGGTAATCAAACGCTTCGTTATTCAGCATTGAATCGTCCATACGATTGGGTGCAATCCAAGGAGAAATTAACGCGATATTCTTAAGTGACGGTAATCTATGATCGGCCAGTAATCGCTGGTAGGTTGCGAGTAATAACGCCCCGCCTGCTGAATCACCAATAAATTGAAATTGGGCGTTAGGGTAACGCTCAATAAGCGCTTGGGTCATATCAAAACAGTTGTTATGCGCAATGGGGTATTGGTACTCGGGTGCAAGCCGATAATCAAGCAGCACTACAGTCGCTCCCGTTGCTTTAGCAAGCATTTGACAATAATGATGATACGCATTGCCCCCATTCATAACAAAGCCACCGCCGTGAAAATACACAATAAGTTGTTGCCAATCAGGTATCGCTTCCGTTGAATAGTACTGACAAGATAAGCCAGCTAAATTTATGCTTTGTGCGGCGACTTTATCTGATACAGGTAACAGTTTGCTCAATGTTTGTTGTTGAATACGCAGCCATTTTATCGGTTTATTTTGCGATCTTAAAATAGTGATTTTAATGCTGCGAAAGATACATTCACAGTACCAACTTCTCCCTTTTACTTTATAAGGTTTAAGTAAAAATGAACCAATAAAGCTAAAACAAAAAACGAATACATCAACAATTTTCATGTAATAGTTTCATCCACACAAAGCTTGTTTCGGCCTGTGTCTTTCGCTTGATATAACGCCATGTCGGCACGTGCGATCACTGTTTTTTGATCTTCTTTAGGTTGTAATATTGCCAAGCCAAAACTTGCCGTTATTGGATAACCAATTTCCTCAATATCTAACACTGAGTTGGTTAAATCGCTAATAATTTTATGAATACGGTTAATGGCATCGGCTTTGCAACAATTGGTTAAAACAATAACAAACTCTTCACCACCAAAGCGATAGACACCGTCAGTTGGCCTAACAGATTTTAATAAAAACTGGGCAAACTCAATTAACACTAAATCACCCACATCGTGACCAAAGGTGTCGTTTACTCGCTTAAAAAAATCGATATCGCATACGGCAACACAAACACTGTCGGTTTCGCCAACCAAACGCTGCGCCGTACTTTGATAACGTTGATAATTTTCGTCAAACGCTCGTCTATTCGGTATTTGCGTTAGTGAATCTTTATACGCTTGCGATTTCATTTCTAACGCCAACGCTTTTAGCCGCTCATTGCGATAATACAAGCGACGTTTTAATAAGTGCTCTTGTGCCGATATTACAATACCAACTAAGTTAACAGCTATATAAGCCATAATTACCACACTAAAGGAGTGGAAGCTTACCGTTTTGGTTTGCAGCACCATTGCTATACCTAAAGCGCCATACAGCAAACCAAATAGACATGAGACTTTAAAAGGAAAGAGTGTCGAAAAATATATTGCAACAAGAATAATGATATCGAAAAAAACATGCAAAACATAACTATCATCATATGTGATAACCATCGCTTGAACATTCAAAAACATATATATAACAAAACATTGAGTAAACAGCTGAAGCTGGCGCACGGTATTAACGTAACGAATAGCAAAGGCAACCACCAAACAACTTACAACAAAACCGCCGCGCCAAACTAGCGCGATAGTAGGCCAAAATTCGGGTTTAATAATAAACCTATCGACAAAGAGTAATAACAATAAAACACAAGCAACAACGCACACTAAGAATCGGGCAACTCTTTTATCAGCTTGCAATTTACTCGCTAAGAAATCGTTTTCTTGTTCTCTATTTTGAAACTCACACGTCCACTTCGACAGTGTTTCTGAATAAAAATCAATGGATTGAGGCATATATTTTGATACCTCTATATAAATTAATAAGCATTCGATTGCCTACTTCAACAGCCACAATACAACCTATCTATAGTTTTTTCCTGACATGAAATCAGTATAGCTTATTTAAAATTAACGTGAATATTACATTTAAAAGCCTCTTTAAAGCTCACAAAAAAATTATTTCACTATGAATAAATAACGTGATAACTAAAACATTACATAGAATCTACGGTAATATTTCACTTTATCGATATTTTTAATCGATAAATAGCAAAATTTCATTAGCACTTACGGCTAAGTTTTAATTAGAATGCTCGCATTATTTTACTGTAATACCACGCCGTTTTAGAGAATACTCTCTGATACAAATTGGTATAACTCTAGTTACCATTTACCTAGTAAGTTACTAGGTTATTTTTGAGGAAAAGCCCATGCTTTTTAATGGTTCGTTTACCACAGACTGCCCTATCCGTCAGAAAATTCGCGAATTTTATCGTATTGATGAAAATACCGCGGTAGATCATATCCTTCCGTTAGCTGAGGTTAACGTAAGTGCAAGAAGTAGGGCGTGGGAAAGAGCCCGTAAAATGGTTTTGCAAATTCGTGAAGACCAGTCGGGCAATGGTGCAATTGATGCACTATTAAATGAATACTCATTATCAAGTGAAGAAGGCGTAGTTTTAATGTGTTTGGCTGAGGCCTTGCTACGGGTGCCAGATAAACACACCCAAGACGCCTTAATTCGCGATAAAATATCGCAAGGCCAATGGAGTACTCACCTTGGTAGTAGCGATTCGTTATTTGTTAATGCCTCTTCATGGGGGTTATTAATTACTGGCGCTATGGTGACGTATTCAGACAAACGTAAGCAAGACAGCTTAGGTTTATTAAAGAAAACCATTGGCCGTTTAGGCGAGCCTGTTATTCGTAAATCAATGAACTATGCCATGAAAATTATGGGCAAGCAGTTTGTGATGGGCGAAACCATTACCGCAGCAACTGAACGTGCAGCCACAAAAGAGCAAAAAGGTTATGTTTATTCATACGACATGCTAGGTGAAGGTGCTCGTACCATGGCCGACGCTGAACGTTACTTAAAAGCATATCAAGACGCTATCGACGTTATTGGCACTGTTGCTCGTTCGTCAGGTAAAAATAACCCACGCAAGGTGCCGGGTATTTCAGTTAAGCTTTCAGCTATTCATCCTCGTTATGAGTTTACCCACAAAGCACGCGTAATGGCTGAAATTGTGCCAAAACTTAAAGCGCTTTGTTTACAAGCTAAAAACTACAATATTGGTTTAACCGTTGACGCCGAAGAGTCTGAACGTTTAGATATTTCGCTTGATATTATTGAAGCGGTATTTAGTGATAACGACTTAGGCGACTGGGATGGTTTTGGTATTGCACTGCAAGCCTACCAAAAACGCGCTATTTTTGTGGTTGACTGGTTACGCGACTTAACCGTACGCGTTGATCGAAAAATGATGGTGCGCTTAGTAAAAGGCGCTTACTGGGATTCAGAAATTAAAAATGCCCAAAAAGACGGCCATAGCCACTTTCCTGTATTTACGCGTAAGTCATCTACCGATGTGTCTTACCATGCATGTGCCAATAAATTGCTTGAATATAGAGATACCATTTATCCACAATTTGCGACGCACAATGCCTACACCGCAGCAACCATTGTTGAACTTGCTGGCGACGACAAAGAAGGTTTTGAATTTCAGTGTTTACATGGCATGGGCGACTCGTTATACGACCAAATTGTAGCGGGTGAAAGTATTCAATGTCGAATATATGCGCCAGTTGGTCATCATGAAGATCTATTAGCGTATTTAGTTCGTCGTTTATTAGAAAATGGCGCTAACTCTTCGTTTGTAAACGCTATTGTTGATGAGTCTCAGCCAGTAGAGTCGCTACTGGAAGATCCTGTTGAAAGAACGCAGCGCTTAAAAGACAAATACAACAACCAAATTGTTAAACCTATTGCGTTATATCACGACAGCAAAGGCGTTGGCCGCGATAACTCTAAAGGCTTAGACTTAACCGACATTCACAGTATCACGCCATTAAAGTCGTCATTAGACAGCTGGTTTTCAGCGAATCAACTGAACGAAGAAGACGTGCCAGCTGGCGCAGTTGCCGTTAAAAACCCAACAAACCACGGTGAAATTATAGGCTTTCATTATCATCATAATAAAGGTGATATGCTCGCGATGATCGACACCGCCGAAACTGCATTTACTGCATGGTCAACTACACCTGTAACTGAGCGTGCCGCACTACTTTGCCGTGTTGCTGATATTCTTGAGCGTCATACCGACGAGCTTATTGCATTATGTATAAAAGAAGCAGGTAAAATTGCCCAAGACGGTATTGATGAAGTAAGAGAAGCCGTTGATTTTTGTCGCTACTACGCACAGCAAGCGATTGAAATTGAAGCCGATGAACGCTTAGAAGCCCGTGGTGTGGTGCTATGTATTAGCCCGTGGAACTTTCCTTTAGCGATATTCTTGGGGCAAGTGGCGGCCGCTATTTCAACGGGTAATACGGTATTAGCCAAGCCAGCAGAGCAAACCAGTTTAATTGCGCTACGCACTATTGAATTAATGAAGTCAGTTGGCTTGCCTGAAGGCGTGGTACAAGCGGTTATTGCTAGAGGCAGCCAAGTGGGTAGCGTTATTGTACCTGACGACCGTATTCAAACGGTTATGTTTACTGGCTCAACAGAAACAGGCACAGTAATTTCGCAAACATTGGCAAGTCGCGGTGGTGACCAAGTGCCACTTATTGCGGAAACGGGTGGTCAAAACTGTATGGTAGTTGACTCTACCGCCCTACCTGAGCAAGTTGTTGACGATGTTATTTCATCAGGCTTTCAATCAGCAGGCCAGCGCTGTTCCGCGTTACGAGTATTGTTTTTACAAGAAGACATTGCCGACAATGTAATTACCATGCTTAAAGGCGCATTAGCCGAGTTACATGTGGGTAACCCAGAATACTTAAGTACTGATATTGGCCCTGTTATTGACCAAAAAGCGCTAGACGCACTCAATGCACACAGCGATTACATGAAAAACAAGGGCAAATTATTGTATCAATGCCCTATCGCCAGCGAAATAACCGACAATGTTGCTGAAAATGAGCATTTCTTCTTTGCTCCACGCCTTTATGAAATTAGCGATATTAGCGTACTTAAAAAGGAAGTGTTTGGTCCTTGTGTGCATATTGTGCGTTTTAAAGGTGATGAAATAGAAAGCGTTATTGATAAAATTAATGGCACAGGCTTTGGCTTAACAATGGGCATTCATACCCGCATAGAGCACCGAGCGTTTGACCTAGCTAAGTTGTCGCGCGCAGGTAATATTTACATTAATCGCAACATGATTGGCGCTATTGTAGGCGTACAACCTTTTGGCGGTAGAGGCCTTTCAGGTACAGGCCCTAAAGCAGGCGGGCCAAACTACTTAACCCGTTTAGTGAAAGAAAAAGCAACACCAGACGATGAACAATTTAACTTATTGCCATGGCAAGTAGAAGCATTAGACGGCGATGAGCAATCAGAAAAAGAAGCTATTTTGTTCATGGAAAATGCTAATGCGGCAGAAAAAAACTGGCGCTTAACTGAGTTAAACACACGTATTTCTTGTGTACGCCAATTATTAGCAAAAATAGCTCATGTAGATATTGTTGATGATTTAGCTGACGATTTAAATCGCACCTTAACGTCAGCACGCTCACAATTAATTAATATTGAAAAGCGTTTGAAAAAGCCTCAGTTTTTACCTGGGCCAACAGGTGAGTCGAATATTCTTTATTTAGAGAATCGCGGCAACATCATCTGTTTTGCTGATAAAAATGTAAGCTTTCACTTTTGGGTAATTTCAATTGTTACCGCCCTTGCAACAGGTAATACGGTTATTACTGTTGTGTCTGATTTGTATTACGACGAAGCCATCGCCTTTAGAGATAAATTTATCGCTACAGGTGAAGACAAAAACGTATTCCAAGTGGCACGTTTGCGTCATTTAACCACCATGTTAGCGCACCCAGCGTTATCAGGCATTGTGGTAGACAGCTTGTGTGACCGTAAACACTTTATTAGTGAAAAGCTAGCTGAGCGTCAAGGTGCAATACTACCGATGATCACCTCAGAGTACTTCGATAACTTAATATTACGATTGCTTACTGAAAAAACCATTAGTATTGATACCACCGCATCAGGTGGTAACACCTCATTAATGACCTTAGTTGAAGAAGATTAATAAACGTTAACCTTACTCAATATATCAGTTCATTACATCGCTAAGAAAACGGGCATCATTTGATGCCCTTTTTTATTACGTTAAAGTAAGCTGTTGCTGAACTTGCTTAGGTGTTTTCTGAAACTTATCTTTAAAACACTTAGAAAAATGTGGCAACGTTGAAAAACCACAAGCTATTGATATATTTGAAATACTACTATCCGATTTCAACATTTCATAAGCGCACTGCAAGCGATAGTCACGAATAATGTCTTTAGGCTTTTGCGATAAGTACTGCTCGGTCTTTCGCCTTAATGTTCTTTCATCCATCGCTAATAACTCAGACAGTTTGTTAACATTAAACTCAGGATCTGGAAAATGTATTTTTAAAAAGTTCCTCGTCCGCTGAATAAACCTGTTGTGAGTTTCGTCTACTGGCACTTCTACTGCTAGTAGGCTTGATGCTGTAGCGGTTATTTTATTTCTTTGTTCCGTTGCAGAATCTAACAAGTTAGCTATTTTTAACGTTAATATTTCGCCGCTAAATGGCTTACTTAAATAATCGGTCGCTCCCGCTTGAAGGCCTTGCTTTTGACTTAACATATCGCTTTTTGCAGTAAGTAAAACAATGGGGCATTTATTAAAAGGCTTATCGCTTTCTCTTATCTGTTGGCATAATTCAAAGCCGTTAACTAATGGCATCATTACATCAGATAAAATTAAATCTGGGTTGAAGTCGTCAATATGCTCAAGTGCTTCTTTGCCATTGTATACACTTAACACGTCATAAGTTGAGGCTAATAGTTGCGTTAGAAACTGATTAATTTCTAGGTTGTCTTCCACAATAAGTAATTTTTTATTATGCGATGTTTGCGTATTACTATCAGGTACATGAACGGTTAACGCTGTTTCAATTAATGACTGATCAATATTAAAAATTAAATCAATAGGTAAAGAAACAATAAACTGTATTAAGTTAGGCTGAGAGTTATCGACCGTTAACGTACCTTGATAAGATTCAACAAGCTCTCTACTTGATGCTAAACCAATACCTTGCCCTTCAATTTGTTGATGGTGCGCTAAACGATGAAACTTAGTAAAAATGTCTTTTTCATCTTGCTCTGAAAGGTTAGCGCCCGAGTTAACAACGTTAATCAGACAGAGCGGACTTTCTAGTGTACAAATAAGCTTTATTTCGCTGGAATGATCTGCATATTTTATCGCGTTTGACAGCAGGTTATTCAGTACCGTTTCTAATGCGGTTTGTTCAATAATTAACTCGGCATTGGTATTACATTCAAGCTCAAGCGTTAGCGCTCTTTGAGCGGCGAAAGTAGAGAAGTTATTAAGCACTTGTTTACAAATATCTTCTAATACAACAATTGATTTACTTGCCGTTGATTGTTCATTATTCGCAAGGGATAACAGCTGCTCAACAATATGAAATAACCGCTGGCCATTGTGTTTTATATTGTTTACTTTTTTATTATTTTCAGCACTTAATTCGTTATTCGGTATGGTTTCTAACGCGTTAAAAATAAGTGTTAAGGGTGTTTTTAACTCGTGTGATATATTTTCAATTAAGTTTTGTTTTTCTTGCGTTCGTGCAGCTACTTTACTTTCTAACTGGGCGTTTAATTGTCGCTCAAAAACTAATTTGTGTCGTTGTGATCGAATATAGCTAAACACGACAAGTAATAAAGCCAAGCCGTACAAGGTATATGCCCACCATGTTTTCCATGGCGGTGGTAAAACTGTTATTTTCAGTGAAGTACCAG
>JBMZDW010000046.1:0-21252 GCA_049614565.1 Cognaticolwellia sp.
TGATCACAGATGCTGATATGCCTGAAAACGTGCGAAATGAAATAATTAAACAAGGCGTTAACCTCGTTATCGCTAGTTCAAAAGGATAGAAAATATGTGTGGAATTGTTGGTGCTGTCGCACAGCGTGACGTAGCAGAGATTTTAGTAGAAGGCTTAAAGCGCTTAGAATATCGTGGTTATGACTCTGCTGGCGTGGCGATTATTGATACGGATAACCAACTTAAACGTGCTCGGCGTTTAGGTAAAGTGCAAGAACTTGCTGATGCCTTGCAAGCCCAGCCGTTAAGTGGCGGTACAGGCATTGCCCATACCCGTTGGGCAACCCATGGCGCGCCAAGTGAAGCCAATGCCCATCCACATGTTTCATCAGACACTATCGCCGTAGTACACAACGGTATTATTGAAAACCATGAAAGCTTACGTACGCGCCTACAAGCTTTAGGCTATGTTTTTGTTTCTGAAACCGATACCGAAGTTATCGCTCACTTAGTTCACCATGAATTAAAATCGGCCGACAGCTTATTAGCGGCAGTGCAAGTTAGCGTTAAACAACTCGAAGGTGCATATGGCACCGTAGTTGTTGATACCCGCGATAGAGATCGTATTGTAGTTGCGCGTTCAGGTAGCCCATTGGTTGTAGGTTACGGCGTTGGTGAAAACTTTATCGCCTCAGATATGTTGGCCTTATTGCCCGTTACCCGTAAATTCTCATTTTTAGAAGAAGGTGATGTTGCCGAAGTGACTCGCTTTGAAGTTAATATTTTTGATATTGACGGTCAACCGGTTATCCGTGAAGCAAAAGAGTCAGAAGTCAGCCATGATAGCGGTGATAAAGGCGAATATCGCCATTACATGCTTAAAGAAACCTACGAGCAACCAACCGCTATTCGCAATACCTTAGAAGGCCGCTTATTAGGTAACGTATTAGATACGCAAACCTTTGGCGCTGGCGCGGATGATATTTTTAAAGAAATTGAACATGTGCAAATTATTGCCTGTGGTACCAGTTACCATTCCGGCATGGTGGCACGCTATTGGCTAGAAGCCATGGCCGGTGTTTCATGTAATATCGAAATTGCTAGCGAATTTAGATATCGCCAATCCCATGTGCCAAAAAATGCCCTGTTAGTCACTATTTCACAATCAGGCGAAACCGCAGATACCTTAGCCGCGCTACGCTTAGCCAAAGAGCTAGGGTATCGTGCTAGCTTAACCATTTGTAATGTTGACGGTTCATCACTGGTACGTGAGTCAGATCTTGCCTTTATGACCAAAGCTGGCGCTGAAATTGGTGTTGCCTCAACTAAAGCCTTTACCACGCAACTTGTGGGTTTATTGATGATGACCTTAGCCATAGGTCAGCATCACGGCATGTCGCAAGACAAACAAAATGATATTGCGCAATCGTTAATGACCTTACCGAATAAGCTTGAAGAAGTCCTTGCACTCGCTAGTTCTATTGAAGATTTAGCGGAAGACTTTGCCGATAAAAATCATGCGTTATTTTTAGGCCGAGGCGACCAATATCCAATTGCGATGGAAGGTGCCTTGAAACTGAAAGAAATTTCATACATTCATGCTGAAGCCTATGCTGCTGGTGAACTTAAACATGGCCCGTTAGCGCTAATTGATGCGGAAATGCCGGTTATTGTCGTTGCACCTAAAAACGATTTAATTGAAAAACTTAAATCCAATGTTGAAGAAGTACGTGCCCGTGGCGGTTTAATGTATGTCTTTGCTGACGCAAGTGCCAACTTTAGTAGCGACGACACCATGAAAGTGATCAATGTGCCAGTATGTGATGACTTAATTGCCCCAATCGTTTACACCTTGCCACTACAATTATTGTCATACTATGTGGCGATTATTAAAGGTACTGACGTTGATCAACCGCGTAACTTAGCGAAATCAGTTACGGTCGAATAAAGTTTTTGTATTAAGCTTTTATGATTAAGGATTTATAAGGAGTATTAAAATGAAGAAAATTTATCTATTAGCTATCAGTTTAGCGTTAGTGGTACTTACCGGCTGTAAGTCAACTATTCCAGTGCCGCAATATGTTGATCAGCCTGTTGCTCAACATAATGCGTCAACAAGCACGGTCAAAGACGTTGAACGTTCAATTGTGCGAGCGGCAGCGTCTTTAGGTTGGAAAACGAAAGTTAGATCTGAAGGTGAAATTTTAGCGACGTTAGATATTCGTAAGCATCAGTTAGTTATTTTAATTAAACATGATGACAAAAATTTAACCGTGAACTATCAAAGTTCGATTAATTTGAAATACGATGGTCAAAACATTCACCGCCAATATGCAAACTGGGTAACTAGACTGCTACGTGCTATTGACGTGCAAAACCTCACTAAATAATTATCAAATTTTTGTGATAACCACTAAAGCCATAAATGTTTATTTATGGCTTTTTATGTTCAGGACGAACGGTCAGGTTATTTGTTCCGGACATAACCTAAGTACCGACGTCCCTGTCGGCAATGGCACGATCACACGGTCGCTCCTAATCATCCGTGATTTCACGACATTGATACGTCCATGTATGTCGATGTGAAAAAGTGACGATGTGCAGGCCTCTTTCAGACATCCTGTCTTCCGAGGCATTAGTGCATTCATGCACGTCGACGAACGGTCAGGTTATTTGCTCCTTCATTACCCTAGCGACTTACCTTTATGCAAAACAAGCATGATCGACAAACGAATATTTTTATTACTTCTAATAAAGTCGATTAAACGTGCGGCCATTTACCACGTGATAAGCGCGTTTTTATCAAAACGCTTGTCTAAGTTATTTGGATTATTAAAGTAAATGGGTACTTGTTTATTTTTATAGGCTTCAAGGTAAAAATGCGTTGGCCACGCATGTGGAGCATACGGCAGCTTTTCGGCTAAGCGTTTGCCGGTAACATCAAACGTATAAGCGTTTTTTAACTTTTCATTACTGCCGGGTACGCCATCTTGGGTGTCAATGTAACTATCACTAAAGTCTGCACAATCGCCAAATTTATCAACGCCATATCGCCAAAATACTCCTGAATAAATTGACACAGGATCAAGATAAGTAGTTTGTACTTTTATTGCTGGTTTAAGTTGTTTTAACTTTTCACATAAGCCATAGATAACAAACGAGCCACAACTGTGACCAATAAGGTGAACGGCTTTTATATTGGGCTGTTGGGCGATTTTCTCGCCGAGTTTAGCGCCAATATTTTTTGCAGTGACTGAACAGACTAATGCGTTGTTTGAGTAAGGCCGCCAATCTAAGCTAATTTGCGTAGCGGGCACGCCTTTAAGCTGTGCAGAGTTACTGTGTTTAATCATATTTTGTAGTGCATTACTCCAACTTAAGGGGCTGTCTTTTACACCATGGGCCGAAAGCGTCAGATATTGGCTATTAGGCTTTATAGCAATCGATGTTACCTCACTATAACCCCTTGGCCAATGGGCATAGAGTTGGAAGCCAACAGATAATAATACAAAAGGTATGCCCGGGATAATTACCGCTAACCACCACAGCCAACGCAGCAACACGTGCTTTCGGTAAAATACTAATAATTTATTCATGGCAAAGTGGCATTAGGTTATTGAGCGATACAACGTAGCAGGGAATAGTGCTGCATTGATTGGTGTGGATAACGGCTAACTGAAACTGCTCAAATTGACCGAGGGTATATTGATAATGTTTCAGTAGTTGTTTGGTATTTTGACCCAGCAATTGAAAAATTGACTGCCCTGTTGCTTTGGCTAGCGACTCTTTCAGTGTCCACAATTGATAAAACTGCTGAATACTATCTTTGGTCAGCACTTTACACTCGTCAGGGTGAAAAAACGTTTTCGCAACGTCAATAATGTTGCGCTTGCTGTTTTGATATTCTATATCCACTCCTATGGCTGATTTTTCGTCGTTGATGGCGAAAAAAACGCTGCCTTTTGAATGTGCTAATGAAATATTAATTGCTAGCGCTTTGTTATTGACCAGTGCTTCTAGTGTTGATGTTTTGCTATTAAAACGCAGCTGCATTTTTTCATAAGGTAAGTTTAAGCGCTGGCTGAGCACAGTTTTAATTAAAAAGCGGCTGGTAAGGTATTCTTTTTTAGCGGTTATGTTTTTTCTTTGCAGAAAAACTTTTTGTTCTTGTTCATGTAACAGTGTTGACGATAATCTCGACAAATTTTGTTCATCAATGTCGTTAGCCTTGCTTAAAATGCAACAGGGATTATCAGCATGAGCGACTTCATTAATATCGGCAATTTTTATCGCAATAGTATTAAGCAATGCAGTTTTCCATAAAGTCATAACCCGTTTTTATTAAAACACCTGTTTTAATTGCTTTGTTGGCCCCTATTGTATAACATTTCGTCCCTTATTTTACAGTCGCTAGGTTATCGCAGGAATTTACTATGGATATCAATATACGTAATGTTAGCGTGTGGCATGCTCATTGCGATGAGAGCTCTATAGAACAAGCGATTGTGCGTGGCGAAGACGATATAGTCTGGCCAAAACTCACTTTTGTACCGCCAATGCAAAGGCGGCGTTTAAGTCCATTTGCAAAAATGGCGTTATTGGTGGCGAATAAATCAGTTACCGGCATTGAAAATAAGTTACCAATTGTCTTTTCAAGTCGCCATGGTGATTTGCCAAAAACATCAGTATTATTAGCTGATCTGGTTGATGAAAACCCTTTGTCACCTACGGCGTTTGGCTTGTCGGTGCATAATGCCATCCCAAGCTTATTCAGTATATTAACCAACAATAAGCAAGCAATTAACGCAATATCTGCCGGTCAAGACAGCTTTATGATGGGCTTAATTGATGTGTATACGCGCTTAAAGTCAGGTTTAGCAGAAGAAATTTTATTTATTCATGCCGATCAAAAATTGCCAAAAACCTATTTGGGTTTTCAAGATGAACAGCAATTGTCACATGCCATTGCTATGGTGGTTTCATTGCCATCTCAGCGAGAAAATGTTGCCAATGAACACAATATTTCTTTTCGGTTTGAGCATTTTTTACAGACCATAGTCAATAGCATGCCGGCGTCATTATTATTTGCACTATGGTACGACAGCGCTGAGCAAAAATTAGCGCTATCGAGTAATCACTATCAATGGATGCTAGATAAACATGTTTAAGCGTATTAATTATTATTGGCGCGTAGTTGCCACGGGAATGAGCTTTGCACTATTTGGTGTGGGTGGCTTATTACTTTCAGTTTTTGTTTTTCCTGTTCAGCGTTTAGTGATTAAAGATGAAGAAGCGCAGAAAAGAGTTGCCAGAAAAACCGTACATTATACCTTTAAGTTTTTTATTACATTTATGGATTTTGTTGGCATGTACAAGTTTGATTTTACGCAGGCTAAGCAGCTGAAATCACTCAATGGTCATTTAATTATGGCTAACCACCCGTCGTTAATTGATGTGGTGATGCTTATCTCTATGATCCCCAATGCTGATTGCGTGGTAAAAACACACTTGTTTAAAAATGTCTTTTTAAAAGGGGTGGTTAATAACACTGGCTATATCAGTAATGCCGATCCCGCGGGTTTACTGGAAGATTGTGAAGCGTCGTTAAAGGCTGGAAATAATTTAATTATTTTCCCACAAGGCACGAGATCAAAACCGGATGAAAGTTTGAAATTTCAACGCGGTGCAGCAAATATTGCCATCCGCTGTCAGGCGAAAATAACCACGGTAATGTTAAAGGTTGTGCCGTTAACATTAACAAAAAACACGCCTTGGTATAAAATACCGCCAACAAAAGCACATTTCTCTGCAATGGTCGTGGACCACTCGCCTACTTTGCCGGAAAATAATGTTTTACAAACCTCCAAAAACGTTCGGCAATATAATCGAGATTTGGAAATTTTTTTTACAGAGGAACTCAGTAAACATGGGTGATTTAAAGATAGAACTAAAGCAATTAATTATTGATACCTTAGACCTAGAAGATATTGAAATAAGCGATATTGAAGACAACGAAGCGTTGTTTATTGATGGCTTAGGACTCGACAGTATTGACGCCTTAGAGCTAGGGCTTGCCATTAAGAAAACTTATAACGTTAAAATTGATGCTAACTCAGATGAGACTAAGCAGCATTTTTCATCAATTAATACACTTTATGATTTTGTTAGCCAAGCAAAAGCGTAAATAGTTGCGAAAGGAAATTATTATGCAATCAAAAGAAGACATTTTTTCTACCTTAGTCGACATTATTAGAGATGACTTTGAAGTGGATGAAGCGGAAATTGAATTAACGGCAAACTTATATGAAGATTTAGACTTAGACAGCATTGATGCCGTTGATTTAGTGGTTAAATTACGCGCCATTACCGGCAAAAAAATTGATCCAGAAGCGTTCAAAAAAGTTCGTACGGTCGAAGATGTGGTTATTGAGGTAGAAAAACTGGTTGCCGCTTAGTGAAGTTTTTTATCACCGCACTGACAACAGGGATACTATTAATGTATCCCTTTGCCGTTTATATTGGCTTGAATAATATCGCACCTAGCTACTTGGCGATGATCATGATCGCTTTTGTCTTGGTTCGAGTTTTTCTAGTGCGTAGCCGGTTAAGTAAATTACCTTGGCTTATCCCTGCCTCGGTGTTAGGTATTGTTGCTATTGGATTTAGCGCGCTAACAGATACCTCGATAGGCTTTAAACTTTATCCGTTAGCGATAAATTTTGCTATGTTGATGGTGTTTGCATACTCCTATATTAAACCGCCAACGGTGATTGAATCATTTGCTCGTTTGAGTGAAAAAAACATCTCGCCTCAGGCTATTCAATATACCGCTAAAGTCACCTTAGTTTGGTGCCTGTTTTTTATCGTAAACGGTTTAACCTCATTATATACAGCGTTGTTTATGTCGTTAGATGCATGGATGATTTATAACGGCTTGCTGTCATATATTTTAATGGGCACCTTGATGCTGGTTGAATATCTGGTGCGTTTAAAAGTAAAAAAACAACACCGATTAGCAAGTGAAGAAACCACAGAGTTACCTGAAAGTGCAAATTCAAATGAATGATTTTTGCTTTTACCGTAGTGACAAATTGATTACATTCTCGCGCTTTTGTGAGGATATTTTTCAGGCGCGCGCTGCGATTAAAAAAGTGCCTGCAAACAAGGTGTTGTTATTTGACGCTGACAGTTATCAATTTTCTGTATGGCTATTTGCGCTTATTTTTGAAAAAAAACACGTCTTGCTGCCGCCCAATGCCCAAGCCGGTACGTTAGTTGAGCTAGCATCGCAATGTGATGCCAGCGCAGGTTCGATATCCTTAACAGATAAAGAACAAATACGCTGTTCGTTTGCAGACGTTGATAATGCTATTAACGCTCAACGCTTTACACGATCACAGTTTTTTCAGCTTTTTAACGGCAAGGTAACGTTTTATACCTCAGGGTCGACAGGAAAAGCCAAAGCCATTAATAAAAGCTGCCAACAATTGTTGTTAGAAGTGGCTACCTTACAAGCTGAATTTTCAACAGGTTTTGATACTGCTACTTGTCTGGTTAGTACGGTTTCTCATCAACATATTTATGGCTTGCTATTTAAAGTATTACTACCGTTGCAGTTGGGTAACGTTATTGTCAATGAAACCTTTGAATATCCTGAGCATATCTCTCGCTTACTCAATAAATTTTCGTTATCTAACCCATTAGCGGCGGCTAAAACAGTGATATTGATATCAAGCCCTGCACACTTGCAACGTTTAGCACAAGACAATGTCTTAGCACCCTATTCATCGCGCTTTAGCGCCATTTTTAGCTCTGGCGGTTTGTTATCACAAGCCACCAGCCAAGCCTTACAGCAGCAAATGCAAATAGCCCCTATTGAAGTCTATGGCAGCACTGAAACCGGTGGCATTGCTTGGCGATGTGGCCAAAACAGTCAAGATGAACCTTGGCAGGTGTTTGATAACATCAGCGTGCAAGTAGCAACCGATAGTCAGCGCTTAGCAATTTTTTCGCCCTATGTCGTGCCGCAACCCTATTTAACTGACGATAAAGTAGCCTTGCTTGATACCAAGCGTTTTCTCTTGAAAGGGCGTGTTGATCGCACGGTTAAAATTGAAGAAAAACGGGTTAATTTAAATCAAATAGAACGTCAGTTAGTGGCACATTCATGGGTTTTAGAAGCACGTGTGATTGTGCTGAACAACAAGCCAAGCGGATTACGAAAAATATTAGCTGCCGTTATTGTACTAACGCCTGATGGGCAGCAGCATTTAGCAAGTAACGAAAAACTCGCACTGAATAACGCTTTCAAGCAACATTTACTGCGCGATATTGAACGCATTTGTTTACCAAAAAAGTGGCGATACTTGGCGGAATTCCCGTATAATTCGCAAGGAAAACTGGTATTGAGTGATTTGGAGAAGTTGTTTGACTAAGGTAGTGCGCACCGATAACGATTTGGTAAATGTTTGGCCTAAAGTGTTGGCCGAGCATGCAAGCGAGAGCGAAATTGAACTGCAATTAATGATCCCGAGCGATTTGGATTATTTTAATGGTCACTTTCCTGATGCGCCTATTTTGGCTGGTGTCGTACAATTACATTGGGCAGTAGAATACAGCAAACAACACTTTTTACTGACGCAAGTAGAGGTGAAAAATATTGAAGTGCTGAAATTCCAAGTGGTGATTGTGCCGGGACAAAACTTAACTTTAACCTTGGTAAAAAAAGCCGCAAATAAAGTGCTGTTTTCGTACGCTTCAGATAAAGGTCAACACGCGTCAGGCCGCATTGTATTTGAAGACAGGGTCATTGAGGAATGTCTGTGAGTTATTGTATTGTAATCCCTAATTATAATCATACCGTGTTATTGGATGAATTAATGGCGACGTTAGGGCAATTCAATTTACCGGTTATTATGATCAACGACGCGAGTCATGCCACGGCAAAACAATTATTTACTGAGTTATCTGAAAAATACGCTTATTTAATGGTGATCGAACATCAAGTTAATCAAGGCAAAGGTGGTGCGGTACAAACCGGCTTACGTGCAGCATTTGAGCAAGGTTATACTCATGCTCTGCAAGTAGACGCTGACGGCCAGCATGACTTGAATGATGTTGCTAAGTTACTTGATGAATCAAAAAAATTTCCACAGGCGCTCATTAGCGGCAAACCTGTTTATGATGACTCTATCCCTAAACATAGATATTACGCGCGAAATATTACCCATTTTTGGGTTTGGGTTGAAACCCTGTCATTTAAAATTAAAGATACCATGTGCGGTTACCGCGTCTATCCGCTCGCGGCTACCGTTAAGTTAATTGATGAACAAGCGTTAGGTAAGCGCATGGATTTTGATATTGAAGTGATGGTAAAGCTGTTTTGGCAGCAGGTAGACATGAAGTTTATTGATACCGCAGTTGACTATCCTGAACATGGCGTTTCTCATTTTAGAGCTTTAGAAGATAACCTGCTTATTTCTTGGATGCATACCCGCTTGTT
Organism: Cognaticolwellia sp.; assembly: GCA_049614565.1. Classification (GTDB taxonomy): domain Bacteria; phylum Pseudomonadota; class Gammaproteobacteria; order Enterobacterales; family Alteromonadaceae; genus Cognaticolwellia. The sequence goes on from JBMZDW010000046.1 coordinate 9,482, forward strand.
TTTTGGGATGTTGCCGCGCATTCCTAGCTTACTATTAAGAAAGTTGAGTTAGTAAAATGGCACAAGCAAAGCATTGGTCAAAAATGCAAGAGCGTGGCACTTACCTCGGCATTCAAGTGTTGATATTTGTTTATCGATTATTTGGCCGCAAAATTTTGTCTTTTTTCTTATATCCCGTGGTGGCGTATTTATATTTCACCGGCGGCGCTAGTAAACAAGCGTCTAAGCAGTATTGGCAGCGTATTTATGCCATGCAAAAGTCGGGAAAAACTTTTAGTCACCGCCAAGGTATCGCCCACTTTTACAGTTTTGCGCAAAGTGCGTTTGACAAAATTGACGCTTGGATGGGGCGGATAACGCCAGCTAACATTATTTATAACCAAGAGCATCCGCTGGCAAAATTGCAAGCAAAGCAACAAGGTGCAGTTTTTATTGGCTCACATTTAGGTAATTTAGAAGTTTGTCGCGCCTTGGGTCACGGTCGTTATCAAACCCGTATTAATGTTTTAGTGTTTACCCATCACGCGGTTGAATTTAATAAAGTAATGAAAAAAATCAATGCTGATTCTAATGTTGATTTGATCCAAGCAACTCACGTGGGCGCCGATCTCGCTATTTTACTGAAAGAACGCATCGATAATGGTGAAATATTAGTGATTGCTGGTGACCGTACTAGCGTTAGCGCCCAAGGTCGGGTGATATACAGTCCATTTTTGGGTGAGCCTGCACCGTTTTCACAGGGGGCGTTTATTTTGGCGTCAATTTTAGACTGCCCAGTATATTTTTTATTTTGTTTGAAAGAAAAAAATCACTATCGGGTGATTTTCGAACATGTCGCCGAGACCTTAAAGTTTTCTCGTAAAAATCGGCAAGCCTCACTTAACGCTGTGGTGGAGCAATACGCTAAACGCTTAGAGCACTATTGTTTAGCCTATCCTTTACAGTGGTTTAATTTTTTCGACTTCTGGCAGAATGATGAAAATGTTATCCGTGAAAAACCAACTAACAGCTCAACACATGAAACATTGGAGTAACCTCAGTGCCTACGAATCAAAACACCATTAAATTTGGTGAAGCACGCGTTAAAATAGAAGATATTGTCGATATCGCGAAAAAAGATCTTGATGTTGAGTTAAGTCAGTCGGTTGATTTCACCCATAAAATCGACTCTGCGGTTAAGTTTCTTGATACGCTTTTGCAAGAAGATGGCGTAATTTACGGTGTTACCACCGGCTATGGCGACTCGGTTACGGTTAATGTACCGCTTGAACTTGTGCCAGAATTACCTTTGCATTTAACGCGATTTCACGGCTGTGGACTCGGGGCAATGTTTAGCTCATTTGAAGGCCGTGCTATTTTAGCGACTCGGTTAACGTCACTTTCCCAAGGTTACTCTGGTGTTAGCTGGCCATTATTGCAACTGTTACAAGCATTTTTACAACACGATATTGTACCGGTTATTCCACAAGAAGGCTCAGTAGGCGCTAGTGGTGATTTAACGCCATTGTCTTATATTGCCGGCGCGTTAATTGGTGAGCGTGATGTCTATTATCAAGGACAAATACGCAATAGTCTTGAGGTGATGCAAAGCTTAAAGTTAACCCCAATTGTGCTGAGACCAAAAGAAGGCTTAGCGATTATGAACGGCACCGCGGTAATGACCGCCATTGCTTGTTTAGCCTTTGATCGCAGCCAGTATTTAGCAAAATTGGCGACGCGCATTACCGCTTTATCAAGCTTAGCGTTAAAAGGAAATAGTCATCACTTTGATGAGATCTTATTTTCGGTAAAACCGCATCCGGGTCAGCAACAAATAGCCACGTGGATCCGCAACGACCTAAATCATGTTGATCACCCGCGTAATGCCGATCGCTTGCAAGATAGATATTCCATCCGCTGTGCGCCACATATTATTGGCGTAGTGCAAGATTCTTTACCTTGGTTTCGTCAAATGATCGAGAATGAGCTTAATTCTGCCAACGATAATCCGATAATTGATGGCCCGGGTGAGCATGTATTACATGGCGGGCACTTTTACGGTGGTCATATTGCTATGGTAATGGATGCCATGAAACCGGCGGTGGCAAACTTAGCTGATTTAGCTGATCGCCAAATCGCGTCTTTGGTGGATACCCGCTATAACAATGGTTTACCGTCGAATTTATCCATGAGTGACGGGGAGCGTCGCTACATTAATCATGGCTTTAAAGCCGTGCAAATTGGCGCCTCAGCTTATACGGCTGAAGCCTTGAAACATACCATGCCGGCCAGTGTTTTTTCTCGCTCAACTGAATGTCATAATCAAGACAAAGTTAGCATGGGCACGATAGCAGCCCGCGATGCGATGCGGGTATTACAATTAACCGAACAAGTGCTTGCCAGTGCGCTGTTGGCAGCGGTACAAGGGGTTCGTATTCGTATTGCCAACAATGAACTTGATCACGATACCCTGCCCGCACCTGTTATGGCGATGTATGATGATATTTGTCAGTTTTTTGACCCCTTAATCGATGATCGCCCATTAGATAAATTATTACGCTTTACCGTTGACGCCATACAAACTCAGCGTTGGAGCTTGTATGAGTAAAACCGTCTATTTATCGGCACAGGCTACCATTGATGTGCCCTTTCATGATTGCGATCCTATGCAGGTGGTGTGGCATGGGAATTATGCCCGCTATTTTGAGGTAGCAAGGTGCGAGCTGCTGCGTAAAATTTCTTATGACTATCTTGATATGCAAGCGTCAGGCTACGTGTGGCCCATTGTTGATATGCGCACTAAATATATTGGCTCTGCGGTTTTTACTCAAAAAATTATCGTGACCGCCGAATTGGTGGAATATGAGTCACGCTTGAAAATTAATTATGTTATTTGCTGTGCCGCGAGCGGGAAAAAATTAACCAAAGGCTATACCGTACAAGTGGCTATCGATATAGCGACAGAAGAAATGTTGTATGTCACACCTGCTGTGTTACAAGATAAAATTCATCAACTTAGCGTTAGCGACCATGACCTTGTTTAATCACGCTTGTCGCGCTACTTTGCTGGCTTTGTTATTGCTTACAAGCTTTAGCACATCGGTATTTGCGCAAGCTCCTCAGCTAACTAATCCAGTGCCTGTCGAGCTAAGTGCCATACCAATAGCGTCAGGAAACTTCGTTCAGCGTAAGTACTTTACTGTGCTTAAACAGCCGATTAAATCGCAAGGTGAGCTATATTTTGATGTCGACCTTGGCTTGTTGTGGCAAACCAATAAGCCGTTATATTCCGCGTTATTAATGACTAAAAATAGACTGTTCACTGAAGATGATCGCGGTGCACGCCAAGAAATACAAGGCGCTAGTGCAATCAGCCAATTGTTGCTAAATATTATGTCCGGCGATAGTGAACAAATAGCAGAAAACTTTACCCTCGCGGATGACACGCTCAGTGAGAATGCTTGTTTGAGCTTAACGCCAAAATTGACTCAACTGGCTAAAGTCATCAAAACCGTACAATTATGTCACCGTGATAGTGAAGCAAGTGAAAACAACATTAACCGTATTGTTTTGTTTGAACATAGTGGTAATCGCACCGAAATGGACGTGCAGTTAACGGCATTAAAAACCTTGCCAGAGGCAGTGCGTGCGCGACTTCAATAAGTTAAAAAAAATCTATTGGCTACAATTGTTTGCGGTATTAATGCTGGGCACTTACTTAGTATTTTTTGGCCATTGGCAAGTTGAAACAAATTTATTGTCAATATTGCCAAAAGCGGCGCAACAGCAAGACTTTAAGGCTGCTGAAAAAGCACTGTTTAGTGATAAAAGTCAGCAGCTGGTCGTACTAATATCGGGCGAAAATGCCTTAACAGCATCGCAAACGTTAGCGAAAAAAATCAATGAAATCGCCGCTGTTGATAGCATGAAAATACCTGAGCCGTCGTTGTCAGCGATTAGCGACTTTTACCTGCCCTATCGACATAATTTATTAACTCCTTCATACCTTGAGAATATAAATGACAGCCAAGTGTTATTACAGTTGGCGAGTGAGCAGTTGGTGCAAATTGCCAACCCTTTTGTCAGTGCAACCATAGCAACAGCGCCACGGCTCAACTTAGCAGATTATATGCAAGTGGCGTTATCTGAACTCGGCGAGTTTGAGTTTGAACAAGGCTTTGCCTTTGTTAATGCCCAAGGGCAAGATTATTTTATTAGCCGTTTTCAGGTCAGTCTTGATGGCTTAGACCTTAATGCCAGTGCTGAAATTGCCACGCAATTACAGCAGTTATTTAGTGAACTTAAGGCCGCGCAAAACGTCGACATAGTCTATTCGGGCATATTGTTTCATACCGCGGAGTCTACTGCACAAGCGCAAGCGGAAATATCAAGCTTCGGCGTTTTTTCTGTACTTGCGGTGTTGTTATTGATCTGGACGGTTTTTCGCTCGTTATTGCCTTTGGTTGCGGCTATCTTGGTGCTGACTATTGCCAGTGCTTACGGCTTTATTGCCATGTTACTGTTTTTTAAAAGCTTACATTTATTAACCTTAGTGTTTGCGGTAACGCTAATTGGTGTGGTTATCGATTATTGTTTTCACGCCTTTGTTTACGCAGGAAATGCTTATGCAGAAAATGTTTATGCCGAGAGTGCTGATGCAAACACTCAACAAGATAATGAAACGCGGAGAAATCCATTGCTCAAGCCTTTAGTACTTGGCTTTATTACCACAGCTATTGGCTATTTTTTATTGGTTTTTTCACCCTTATCCTTATTGAGTCAAGTGGCAGTGTTTATGATATTTGGCCTATTTGGCGCGTTAATTACGGTGTTAATGTTACTACCACAACTGAAAGGGTTTTCGTCCATACGTCGCTCTGCGCGTGCGATTGTCCTAAGTGAGTTTGCTGTTAGCGGTTTTCGCTATTTGCTCAATTATAAAACGGTGATAGTTTCAGCACTGGTGTTAACCTTAGTGCTCCTTATTATTATCGCGCCGATAAAATTTAATGACGATGTTAGGCTGTTAAACTCCAGTCCGAAATGGTTACTTGCCCAAGAAGTTAAAGTGGCTAAGCTGTTGAATTATCAAAATTCTCAGCGCGTGATCATCAAAGCTGACACGCCGCAAAAAATGTTGGCAACTCAAGAGCGAGTGATTGCTCAACTATCGGCCACGCAAGCGAATATTAGCGTTAAAGGCATGGATAAACTGTTACCGTCAATTAAGCGCCAACAGCAAAATTATTCTTTATTAGCTAGGGCGGATGCACAGGGACATTTTCAACAGGTTATGGCGCTAAGCGGTTTAGCGGATCCGATAACAGATTTTCAGCCATTAACTTTAGCTGCGTTTTTACAAGGGCCATTAGCGCCGATTGCGCACTCTTATATTGCCAGTTATCCGACTAATGATGAAGAAACTACTGAGTACGCTTTGTGGTTAGAGTTAAGCCAAGAGCCATTGTCAGTAGCGAATTTACGCTGGATAAGCGAGCAGGAAAATGTTGCGCTATTTGATACCGCAGGTACTGTTAGTGGCGCACTAAGTGAGTATCGCCACGGTGTTTTGTGGCTACTCGTGAGCGCCTTTATTGCAGTAACGGTCATCTTGTTGGTTAAATATGGTATTAAAGCGGGCGCGTTATCGTCGATAGCAACCATAGGTAGTGCGTTATTAGCACTGACTTTTAGCCAGCTATTATCGAACCATTTAAATATTTTCAATTTACTCGCGGTGTTGCTTATTATTGCGCTAGCCATAGACTACGTCATTTTTTACCATGAGCATGGCTTGCAAGCGAAAACGTTTTTAGCCATAAGTCTATCTGCGCTATCATCGGCAGCGGTATTTGGTATTTTGGTATTTAGCGTCACGCCGGCGGTGAGTAGTTTTGGTTTAACAGTGATGATGGGTATTGTTAGTATTTTTATTTTAGCGCCCTTGTCAGCAAAGCAGTCGTCAAAACAATCGGTATAGTAGTCGGCAAATAAGTCGACAAAAAAGCGTAAATTCATCTAGATGGAACATTCATGAATATTAAGTCTTCAGTTTTAGAAAATCATGTTGATGTGGTTATTATTGGCGCCGGGCCTTCCGGTAGTGTTGCAGCGTCACTGCTAGCGGCGGATGGCCTATCCGTACTGATATTAGAGAAACAGCATTTTCCACGCTTTTCTATTGGCGAAAGCTTGTTGCCTCAGTGTATGGAGTTTTTAAAAGCAGCGGGATTAGAGCAAGCCTTAGATAATTATGCCAGCGAGTTTGGTTTTCAATTTAAAAATGGTGCTGCCTTTCATAAACAAGGTAAAGATACATCATTTAACTTTACTGAGAAATTTAGCGAAGGACGAGGCACCACCTATCAAGTGAAACGTGGGTTATTTGATAAATTGTTAGCGGATGAAACAGAGAAAAAAGGTGTTAGCATTCGCTATGGTCATCAGGTTGATGCCGTGGTCAGACTTAAGCCCGATGTTTGCTTAGCAGTATCTGATGACGAAGGTAATAGCTATCAAGTACAGGCTAAATTTTTGCTAGATGGTAGTGGTTTTGGCCGCGTGTTACCTAGATTGCTAGATTTAGAATTACCGTCAGAGTTTCCGGTTCGGCATAGCTATTTTAGTCACTTTAAAGATGGTATTGATTGCCCTGACTTTGATCGCGATAAAATTTTGATCACGGTAAACCCTAACTTTAGTGATGTTTGGTATTGGCTGATCCCGTTTTCAGATGGCAGCGCCAGTGTCGGTGTTGTGGGTTTACCCGAGCGCTTTGACGCGGCCTTGCCTGCTATTGATACCTTGCAGGCTTTTATCAAGCAAGATCCTAATTTACAGCGATTAATGAAAAATGCCACGCCTATTCAACAAGCGAGAGCAATTAAAGGCTACGCCGCTGATGTTAAGCAACTCTCGGGCGATAATTTTGCTTTATTGGGTAATGCCGGCGAGTTTTTAGATCCGGTATTCTCATCGGGTGTGACCATTGCTATGAAATCGGCGTTGCTTGCCGCACCTTTAGTCACAAAACAGCTACAAGGCAAAAATGTTGATTGGGAAAAAGAGTACGCTCAGCCACTGAGATTTGGTGTTGATACCTTTCGATGTTTTGTGGAAGCTTGGTACGATGAGAGTTTTCAAAATGTGGTTTATCATGATCATCATGATGACGCAGTGCGCCGTATGATCAGCTCTATTTTGGCCGGTTACGCTTGGGATGAAAAAAATCCTTATGTTGAAAAAAGTGTTCGACGTTTAGAGGTTTTAGCAGAAATATGTCAACCAGATTAACTAACAAGTTATCCTTAGCCAGCAAGTTACTGTGCTGTTTACTATCGGTACTGGTAACGGGATGTGCGTCAACCTTGGCTAATAAATCGGGTAGTCAGTTTGACAGTCATTCCGATAGTAAGTCGGTTGCTTTGGCGGATAATTTACATTTTATACTTACGTCGCCACCGGCAGAAAAAATGGCGACCGTCGATAGTCACTTGGTTGAAATTAGCTCGAATGGCAAAAAGCATCAGTTTATTGCCCAAGTAGAATATCGTGGCGGTGAAATTGCCATGGCAGCGATTTCACCACAAGGTTTACCCTTGTTTGATTTTATTTGGTTTAGCGATAAAAACAACGAAATTAATCAATATGTGCCGTTACCGAATGTTGATATTGGCTTTATTATCGCTGATATTCAGCTGTGTAATTGGCCATTACAGACTATAAAGTCGTCATTAAAAGGGACAGATGTCAGCGTAACTCAACAGCCTGTCGCCAATGAAAAAGCCGTTACTTGGCAGCGAAAAATTATGCAGAACAATAACCTGATCATTAAAGTTGACAAGTTTGCTGATGGTTATCAATTAGAAAATATCACTCGTGGTTATCGCATTCGCTTAACCCAGTTGGAAAGGTAAAATTTCGTGACTACGTGTTTAAAAGAATTTGGTGTCGTTTGTGCACTGGGCAATAATAAAGCAGAGGTTTTAGCGGCTTTGCTTTCTGGCGAAGAAACATTTTTAACGCTAGATAATGAACTGCCATTAGAGGCACCGCAATACGTTGGTCGTGTTACTTTACCAAAGACCGCAGAGTTGGCCGAAATTACTACTCATAACAATAAATTGGCTTATTTGGCCTATCAACAAATTGCCGGCTCGCTAAAAGACTTAGTTGCAAAGTATGGGCAGCACCGTATTGCGGTGGTTATCGGTACCAGTACTGCCAGCATTTATGAAGGCGAACTAGCGAGAAAATCACTAGCCAATGGCGGCGACTTCCCTGAATATTTTGAATATCAAGTACAAGAAATGTCGGCACCGGCAACTTACATTGCCGATTTAGCTCAGGCTAAAGGCCCAGTTTATGGCATATCTACCGCTTGTTCGTCCAGTGGTAAAGCCTTGATCAGTGCCAATAGTTTACTGGAAAATGACTTGGCTGATGTGGTGATCGCCGGTGGTATTGACAGCTTAACGCAACTCACCGTTAATGGTTTTAAGTCGTTAGAGTCAATCAGTCAGCATATTTGCCAGCCTTTTAGTCGTGACAGAGATGGTATCAACATTGGTGAAGCCGCGGCGTTGTTTGTTATGACCAAAGATAGCGACGGTATACACTTATTGGGGGCGGGCGAAACATCAGACGCTTACCATATATCGGCACCTATTCCTGATGGCAGTGGTGCGGCTGATGCCATGGCGTTAGCGATTAAAAATGCCAAACTGAGCGCTCAGCAAATAGATTATGTCAATTTACACGGTACGGGTACGGTGAAAAATGATGCCATGGAGGCGATTGCCATGAGTGAGATATGTGGCGCCGATGTACTATGTAGTTCAACCAAGCACTTAACAGGCCATACCTTAGGCGCTGCCGGTGCGTTGGAGCTTGGGCTTTGTTGGTTACTGTTAAGTGATGACAATATTGATCATCGCCTTCCAGCAAATTGTCATAGTGGCACGCGTGATGAGACCATGCCTTTGATAAAACTCTCTCAAGGTGAAACGGTAACCAAGATGCAATATTGCTTAAGTAATTCTTTTGCGTTTGGCGGTAATAACTTTAGTGCTGTGATTGGAAAAAAGTATGAATAACTACGATATTACCCAGGTATTACCGCATCAATCACCGATGATTTTAATCGATAGCCTTGAACATTATGACAGCGATTCTTGCCGTTGTACGGTTACCATTGCGCCTGAAAGTGCATTTTTCGATGCGAACAAAAAATCGGTACCTAGCTATATTGGCAGTGAATATATGGCGCAAGCTATCGCAGCTTTTGCTGGCGCGAACACCTTAGATGCTCAAGGAGAGGTGCAAATTGGCTTTTTATTGGGCTCGCGAAAGTATAAAACTCAACGTGGCTATTTTAGCCTTGGCGAAACCTTAACGATTACCATTAAAGAACTGTACCGAGAAGACTCAGGCTTACGAGTGTTTGAGTGTGAAATATTAAGCGCAGAACATGAAATACTGGCTCAGGCCAATATTAATGTTTTTCAGCCGAAAGACCCACAGGCTTTTATCCAAGAAAGCTACGCCTAAAAAGCATTAGGCAAATAATAATTTTTAAATAACTTTTGAATGATAAGTGAATAATGAACATGACCAGCGATATTAAAAGAATTTTAGTTACCGGTTCAAGCCGCGGTTTAGGTAAGGCGATAGCCATTAAGCTCGCTGAAGATGGTTTTGATATCGCCGTGCATTGTCGAAGTGGTATTGAAGCAGCGCAAGACACGCAAGCAAAAATTACCGCGCTTGGCCGCAAAGCCACACTTTTGCAATTTGATGTTTGTGACCAACAAGCGGCAAAACAAGCAATAGAAGATGATATGGCAGAAAACGGCGTTTATTACGCTGTGGTGTGTAATGCCGGTATTACCAAAGATATGGCCTTTCCGGCGATGGAAAGCGACGACTGGAGTAGCGTAGTAAATACCGCATTAGATGGTTTTTATAACGTGATTCATCCAATCGTTATGCCGATGGTACGAGCTAAAAAAGGCGGCAGAATTGTTACTATGGCGTCAGTGTCAGGTATTGCCGGTAATCGCGGGCAAGTGAATTACAGTGCCGCTAAAGGTGGTGTTATCGCGGCGACTAAAGCATTATCACTTGAGCTGGCTAAACGTAAAATTACCGTTAACTGTGTCGCCCCTGGGTTAATTGATACCGATATGACACAAGATTTACCGTTAGATGAGGTGAAAAAAATGATCCCATTAAGACGCGTCGGTAAGCCAGAAGAAGTTGCCGCAACCGTGGCTTTTTTAATCTCAGATGGCGCGGCTTATATCACCCGGCAAGTGATTTCAGTTAATGGGGGCATAGTGTAATGAAACGAGTTGTGATCACAGGCATGTCAGCAATTACCGCCTTGGGTGATGATTGGCAGACGTTTAGAGCCGGGTTAGAAAGCGGTGAAAATGCCGTGCAAGTTATGCCGCAATGGCAACAATTAGACGGTTTAAATACCTGTTTGGCGGCGCCGGTTACGCATTTTGAAAAACCAGCACACTACAAACGTAAGATGATCCGCTCTATGGGGCGGGTGTCTTTAATGGCAACGCGCGCTACTGAACTCGCGTTAGAGCAAGCCAATTTACTTAACGACAGCGCATTAACTGATGGCAGTACTGGCGTTTCGTACGGTTCTTCTATTGGCTCAACAGCGCCATTGGTTGCTTTTGGCAATATGATGGAAAACCACACCATGGATGGCGTAACAGCCACCAGCTACATTCAAATGATGTCGCATACTGCGCCGGTGAATATTGGGGTGTTTTTTGGCGCTAAAGGGCGAGTGATCACCACAAGTTCTGCCTGTACGTCGGGCTCACAAGGTATTGGGTACGCTTATGAAGCCATTAAGTTTGGTAAGCAAAAAGCGATGATCGCTGGTGGCGCTGAAGAGTTGTGTGTCACCGAAGCGGCGGTGTTTGATACCTTGTACGCAACCAGCACTGAAAATGAACAACCTAAATTAACCCCGAAACCTTTTGATCAAGCACGCGATGGCTTAGTGATTGGCGAAGGCGCTTGTACGCTTATTTTAGAAGAGCTAGAACACGCAAAAGCACGAGGCGCGAATATCTTAGCGGAAATCGTTGGTTTTGGCTCAAACTCTGATGGTAAGCATGTTACGCAACCGACTGCTGAAACCATGCAGGTAGCAATCGAGTTATCGCTTGAAGATGCGGGTTTAACCGCTGACGCTATCGGTTATGTGAATGCCCACGGCACGGCGACCGATAAAGGTGATATTGCAGAATCTAACGCCACCGCCAATGTTTTTGGCAAAGTGCCGTTAAGTTCATTAAAAAGTTATTTAGGTCATACCCTAGGCGCTTGTGGCAGTATTGAAGCTTGGGCCAGTATTAATATGATGCAAGATAACTGGTTTGCGCCAACCCTTAACTTAGAAAATGTCGACGAACAATGTGGTGATGTTGATTATATTGTTAAGCAAGGGCGTGAAATTCATACCGACTATGTGATGAGCAATAATTTCGCTTTTGGCGGTATTAATACCTCGTTAATCTTTAAACGTTGGCAAGATTAGTTCGTCCTTTGAGCAAGTTAACCTTTATTTCTTTGAGGTTAACTTGTTAGTACTGTTCTCGCTTATCCCAAGTGCCCTTTCCCCATTTTGATTTATTATCTACCTTAGTAGCTTTGGTAGTTCTTATAGGCTGGATAAAGCTCTAAATAATCACACCAAGTACTAAAGTTTTGATAGTTAAAAGCTTTATCGGTAGCCGTAAACCAGCCAGAGATAGCTCTTC
>JBMZDW010000047.1:0-20070 GCA_049614565.1 Cognaticolwellia sp.
CCGGCAGTAGCACGGTTAATCTTAATGGTGTGGTACGCAGCCGTTTAGCCTCGTTCGCCGAAGAAAATTTATGATTTAAATAAAATATATCGCGCGTTATTGTTGGCAATAGATTTAGGGTGATATGCCTAGTTTTGGGATATCCGCTTGCTATATCACCCTAATTGCTTTCAATGCTATGCTCGATAGCGACTTTGATTTAGTATTGGGTTTAGACCATCATTTAGCAGGGCATTTGAGTGTTTGGACAAAATTCAAAAGATAAACTTTTTCAACGCTACAATACCTCAGTGATCGTGGTTTTTTCTGGCGTTATGCTGCTAGCGCTTATGATCACCCTTTATAGTTATTACCTTGCCCGTCAATCGCATACTAACGATAAGTTAGCGCAGATGGGGGAGTACAGCTCTCAGCTCAATAAAAAGTTAGCCGGTACAGTAGAGACCTTGACCGGTCTGCGCGATGTTGCGCAATATTATTTGCGTTTTCCAAAAGAGCTCGCCAGCACTATTCCGCCATTGCAGCAAGACGGTAAATATTTTTATCTTAATAAATCTCGCCATAGCTTAAGCCCAACTGACCGTATTATGAGTGGCAATATCACTGGCATTGGCCAGATAGATAGCTTTAATCAAGCGCATAAAAATGAATTGATGATGGCAAACGCATTAACGCCGGCGTTTGTTACCGCGCAAGAGTCAATCAAAGAAGCGAACTGGCTGTACTATATTTCGAAGCGCCGTTTTGTCAATTTATACCCTTGGGTGCCGAGAAATATTTGGCAATACAGCGATAACAGCTTAACTAATGACTTAATGCGAAAGATTAAAGCCGCTAAGTTAGCAGATGAGAAATTTTGGTCTCGTCCTTATGTTGACTCCGTCGGTAAAGGCTTAAATGCCGCGTTAGGCATGGGGGTTTACTTAAATGATGAGATGCAAGGTGCGGTGCTTATTGATATTAATACCGCCGGTTTATATCACTATTTACCTAACGTAAACGACGAGGACCACGGCTATATCATTGTTGATAAATATAGTCATGTTTTGCTGCATAAAAGTAACGATAATTTAGCGCTTAGTGCTCGCACCGCCTTTAGTGATGCCGCACCAAAGCCATTAAATACCTTAAGTTATCAAACACTGTTAGCGTTGCCAGTGAGTGCGGAAGTTGACGATTGGGTGGTGCAACGACAACAGTTACCGATCAATGATTGGTTATTGATTGAGTATCATCGTAAAGAAAATTTTTACGCGGCGATTGAACAGCGATTTTTGATGATTTTTATCGGTATTTTTATCGGTTTGTTAACCTTGTCCGTGGTGGTTTACTTAGTGACTTATCGCTCGTTTATTGCGCCGTCGAAAAAATTTATTAGCCATATTGAGCATTGCTCAGCGGGTGATCCGGGTAAAGTTCAACCCTCAAGGGAGTGGCGCCATTGGTTTAAAATTGTTGAAGATTTATTTGGTCAAAACCGCAGCTTAATGCAGCGCTTAAAAGATCAAAACAATGAACTTGACCACCGCGTGAAGGAAAAAACCCAAGCCCTGTTTTATAAAAGTGAACAACACCAACGCGACTATGCTTTATTGCGTTCGGTGATGGATGCCATTCCTGACTTTATTTTGTTTAACGACCAACAAGGGCGGCTTATTGGTTGCAACCAAGCGGTAGAACACTTAGTACGGCAAAAAGAAAGCGACATTTTAGGTGGGAAAATCAGTGAACTTATTGCCAATGACTTTGGTGACGAGGTGGCGTTCAGTCTCGCGCAACCGCCAACAGATAAATCATTAATTGAGCATCAACAAAGGGTAACAACCCCTTATCAAACCTTAGAAATTTATAAAGCGCCGTTTTATGGTGATTATAATACCTTGCTTGGTGATATTGTGGTGATCCGCGATGTGACTCAACAATTTGAGGTTAACCAAGCCCTGCAACGCGCGAAAGAGCAAGCGGAAGAAGCTAACCAAACTAAAAGTCAGTTTCTTGCCAATATGAGTCATGAAATACGAACACCCATTAATGCCATTCAAGGGATGTTCTTTCTGTTACAGCAAAGTCGATTAAATAAAGTGCAACAACAATACTTAACTAATGCAGAAACCGCATCAAAAACCTTACTGTACTTAGTCAACGAATTGCTTGATTCAGCGAAAGTGGAATCGGGTAATATGTCAGTACACCAAGAGTTTGTTGATATTGAAAGCGTGGTTGCACAAGCACTAAACCTCAATATTGCTTCGCTTGCGGGCAAAGACCTAAATTTAAATGTCAATATTGATAGCCAAGTGCCGTTGCAAATTAACAGCGACGCCATGCGCTTGGTGCAGGTGTTGAGTAATCTGCTTAATAACGCCATTAAGTTCACTCAGCACGGTAAGGTTGAGCTTAGTGTCTCGTTGTCGTGCCGCCATGACGAACTAAAAACCGCGGACAATGTTGCGGTATTGTTTAACGTTAAAGATACAGGCATTGGTATAGAAAAGTCGAAACAGGCGGGCCTATTTGAAGCGTTTAAACAGGCGGATGAGTCAATGACCCGTATCTATGGCGGTACAGGGCTTGGCTTGTCGATTTGTCAGCATATTGCGCATTTGCTTGGCGGAGATATCGCTATCGACAGTCGCTTAGGGCACGGAGCGACGTTTACTTTAGCGCTGCCGCTCGATGTTACGGACTATGTTGTGAGTAAGGTAGATAACGCGGAGTTTTGTATCACCAAATATAAAGCGCAATTTGACAACCATGTCCTTGTAAATATCGGGGTCGACATTCCAGATAAGCTGGTGGAAAACTTTACCGATATTGAGCAGTCGCTTACCAACCTTGGACAGTTCAGCGCGTTAAAGAACACAAAAGCGAGTGAAAATACCGTACTCTTTCTTGACAGTAGTCACTTTTCTCAAGGTTTTACTGACAGTGAGTTAAACCTAATAAAGCAGCAAGTTACGATATTAGCGCTATGTCAGCCGGTGGCTAGTGTTATTGCTACTCAGCTGGTTGAGCAACTTAATAGCAATGGGGTTAATTACTTGTTGTTGGAAATGCCTTTATATCGTGATGTTGTTGCAAAATTAGCACAAGAGATTGACCGCATCGCGCTAAATGTTCCCGTCACGATAGCAAACCCGTCTGTGCCTGACGCTAGACCATCAGGGGATACACTTACGGGGTTAAAAGTGTTGTTGGTTGAAGATAACCCGGTGAATCAGTTGGTGGCCACCAAACTACTGGAATCATTGCAGGCTGATGTGGTGGTAGCGCAAAACGGTCAACAAGCGCTCGATAAATTAGCGGCTGAACCGGTAGATATTGTTTTGATGGATATTCAAATGCCGGTGATGGATGGTTTAACGGCCAGTAAAAAAATACGCGCGCAGTCGCAATATCAGCAGTTGCCGATAATTGCCATGACCGCACATGCACGTGAAGAAGACAAACAGCAATGTTTAGCGGCAGGTATGAACTTGCATATTGCCAAACCTATTACCCTTAATGCTTTACGTGACAGTATGTTATCGCAGCTGAAGCACCTATGATTGAGGAGTGGCAAAAAACATTTCCGCATAATATTGCCCATTTCTAATGGCAAAATCTGCTGCTTCTGATAACTGACCAACACGCATTATTGCCGGCCCTGTCGGCTCCGCTAAAATGTAGTTTGTGCCATCAAGGGTAATGGTTAACTCGTCCCCTTCAGCAGGAATGTCGATTGCTAACAAGGCATGATTGTCGATAAATACCATCATCATTTTGATGTTCGGCATTAATGCTCTGAAAATTGCTGCACTTAAGGTCACCTTGCTATCGCAATCGCCTTGGTTTTGCCATAAGGTTTGCAGTGGCGGGTTAAAACCGGCACCGGTTGAGGTGACTCTCGACTCTAAGCTGTTATAAGGAATGCTTTGTACAAAGCTCAGCACATAATTACTGACATTACGGGTATTTTGTACCGCAACATTATTTAAAATTAATGGTTTTAGTACCGCCAAGTCATCAACCGAGGTTTGTGCGAAGCGAATATGGTCCGGCTTAATCGCACGAGTATGGTCATAGTTGGTAAATTGGCGATAAAAGTTATTAGCTAAGTGCTGCGCCATTAACGTTTGCTCAAGCTGCGTTATGGTTTGATAGGCTTGGTCAATAAGGGGTTGGCTTTCGCCGATCAGCTCCATATGCAAATTATCATCGCTGCTTAACCATTTTATTTTTACACCGGCAATTGGCTCTTGCACTAACTTTTGCCTGAGTTTTTGGTCAACATATTTTCTTGCAAGCTGAGCGTTATAACTTCTAAAGTTTCTAAATCGCTCAAATAACGTCACTTTATCAATAGTAAAATTTAGTGACTGCTGCTCTTGGTTTTGATCTAACCATTGATAGTGAAATTGCACATTGTTATCGACCGTTTGCTTGCTAAAGCTCAGTTGCTTAGCCAAAGTTAACTCAGAAAAACCTAAGGCAAAAATAAACAATACAGCAGAATACTTCACAACTTACCTATATATCTCCGAGAAAAAAAACTAGCTTACGCGAAATTGTCCTGCGAGGCGAGCGCGCGAATTGCTCAAATCATCAATGATTAACCACTTTTTGATCTTGTGCGAAATTTAACCACGCATAAGCAAGACTGCCAGTTATCCCTTTACTTTTGCTGTGTTTGATATATATTCAAACAACTGTTTTAATTATTTGTTTAAATTACCTGTTCGGAGAAGATAATGGCTGAGTATCAAGTGCCCTTAAAAGATATGAATTTTTTGCTGTATGACGTATTTAAAGCGGATCAGCTTTGGCAGTCATTACCAACACTTGCCCAGCGGGTTGACCGAGATACCGCAGAAGCTATTTTACAAGAATGCGCTAAAATTGCCGAACAAGAGATTGCGCCTTTATCTCGCAACGGTGATGAAACGGGCGTTAGCTTTAACGGCGGCAATGTTACCACTGCGCCGGGCTATAAAGCGGCATTTAATACTTATGTTGAAGGTGGCTGGCCGTCACTAGGCGGCGATCCGGACTTTGGTGGCATGGGTATGCCGAAAATGTTGACCGCTTTTCATGAAGAAATGCTCTGCTCTGCCGATATTTCATTTTCATTATACCCAGGCTTAACGGCGGGTGCGGGCTTATCATTAGCAAAGCACGGTAGCGAAGCGTTAAAAAATCGCTATTTAACCCGTATGTATGCCGGTGATTGGAGCGCTAGCATGTGTTTAACTGAATCACATGCCGGCACCGATTTAGGTATGATCAGAACCAAAGCCCTGCCGCAAGAAGATGGTAGCTATTTGGTGAGCGGTACGAAAATATTTATTACCGCTGGTGAACATGATCTGACGGAAAATATTGTTCATTTAGTGTTGGCAAAATTACCCGATGCGCCAGCGGGTCCTCGTGGTATTTCCTTATTTTTGGTGCCTAAATTTCATGTTAATGACGATGAAACAATCGGCGAGCAAAATAACGTTAGTTGTGGCTCTATCGAGCATAAAATGGGTATTCATGCCTCGGCCACTTGTGTAATGAATTTTGATGGCGCCAAAGGTTATCTCGTGGGCGAGCTAAACAAAGGCTTAGCTTGCATGTTTACCATGATGAACTTTGAACGTATTGGCGTGGGTATTCAGGGTATTGGCGCGGCAGTGCGTTCGTACCAAAATGCTTTGGAATATGCTAAAGACCGTATTCAAGGCCGTTCTTTATCTGGGGCTAAATCACCGGATGCGCAAGCAGACTCCTTGCTCGTGCATGGCGACGTGCGTCGTATGTTACTTAATATGAAGGCGATGAATGAAGGCTCACGTGCGTTATCAACCTACATTGCTATGCAGTTAGATATTGCCACGTATGGCAGCGGCGAAGCACAACAAAAAGCCGATCAACTTGTGGCCTTAATGACGCCGATTGCCAAAGCATTTTTTACCGACTTAGGGTTTGAAAGCACAGTGGCAGGCCAACAAGTGTTTGGTGGTCATGGCTACGTTAGAGAGTGGGGACAAGAGCAATTAGTACGTGATACCCGTATTTCACAAATTTACGAAGGCACGAATGGCGTACAAGCCATGGACTTGTTAGCACGTAAAGTAGCGGGCAGCAAAGGCAAGCTAGTGCAAGTGTTTGTTGAAGAAGTACAAGCTTATATTGCAGAAACCAATAGCGAAGCAATGCAAGAGTTTACCCAGCCGTTAGCGCAGGCAACCACAGAGCTAGCAGCATTAACTGAGTATTTGTTAACCGCCGCGCAAAACTCACCTGAAGAGCTAGGTTGTGCCGCTAATGACTATTTACATGTTTTTGGTTATACCGCAATGGCATATGTGTGGGCAAAAATGGCCGAAGTATCGCTAGCAGGTGATGACAGTGACTTTAATGAAAGTAAAGTGCGTACCGCGCGTTATTATTTTTCTCGCTTGTTACCAAGATGTCAGTCGCTAATCGCCTCGGCAAAATCTGGTCAAAGTGCAATGTTTGATATGGCTGAAGATCTTTTTTAATTCCGTCGTTTCGGTAATGCTATAACTTAATAAAAGCCAGTTCATGGAAAGTGAATTGGCTTTTTACTTATCTAGGGCTTTGTTTTTATTAGTAAAAAGTAAAAGCGCAGTGGTAGGTTTAGCTATTTTGAAAATTAACGGTATAATCACGCCTGATAAATTTTCTAGGAATGCCTTTTGTTAGCTGTTATTCGTATCATCTTGATGACCTTAGTGTTAGTCATCATCTCTATTTGCTCCTGTTTATTCTGTTTGCTGCGACCCTTTCATCGCGACAATGTCTATCATACTTCTAAATATATGGGCAAGGTTGCGAAAATTTTAGGCTTGGAGATTGAAGTACGAATACCGGATACCGTGAAAAATATTGGCCCTGTGGTGTATATTTGTAATCACCAAAACAGCTATGACATTTTTACCGTCAGTGCTGCAGTGCAACCGGGTACCGTCAGTGTTGGTAAAAAAAGCTTAAAATGGATCCCGTTTTTTGGTCAAATGTATTGGTTGACCGGTAATATTTTAATTGATCGCAAAAATAAAAATAAAGCCATGAATACCATAGATATGACGGCGGCAAAAATTAAAGAAAACAAGCTATCAGTATGGCTGTTTCCAGAAGGCACCCGCAGTTATGGACGAGGCCTATTGCCCTTTAAAACCGGCGCATTTCGCACCGCGGCAAAAGCACAAGTACCGATTGTACCTATCTGTGCGAGCAATACCCATCAAGCAATAGATTTAAATCGTTGGGACAACGGTAAAATGATTATTGAGTTTTTAGCACCGATTTCGCTATCAGATCAAGATAAAGACAAAATTCGCCTTGTTGCCAACCAAACGCGCAGCGATATGTTAGCGAAACTTGAACAACTCAATGCCGAAACGGGTCATGAACTTGTATCAGCAAAAGACAAAGTGTCAGATGATAAGCAACCGAGTGAGATAAAGTAATGATTGATGAAGAATTGCAACAATGGCAAGAACATACTGAGCAGCTAATTGAAGCGCTGATTGAAGATGGCACTAATGAAGAAGTGCACCATACCATTGAGCATCATTTTTCCAGTGTCGATTTTGATGTTTTAGAAAAAGCCGCGATTAGCGCGTTTAAAATGGGCTTTGAAATTGAAGAACCCGAAGAAGCCGAACTCGAAAATGGCGATAAAGTGTTTGCCTTCGATATCATTACTGAGCAGGCGTTAGAGTTTGATATTATTTTTGATGAAACCAAAAAAATGTACGAATTAGCCAAACAATGTAAAGTTGATTATGATGGTTGGGGAACCTACTTCGAAGAATAAACACTTACTGGAAACAAAAGGTAGCTGATACAATGCAATGGTTAGAAACATTATTACACCCAGGAACATTAGCGCTACTGATCCCTATAGTAGCAATTGTTGGCGGTTTTGCTGTTGCGGGCTTAAAAGCCCATCACCGTCATCAAGAGCGGATAGAAAAAATTAAAAACGGTATTGATCCTGATGCCTAAAATAATCGATAAAAAAACGCAAAGTGGCAACACTTTGCGTTTTTTATTGCCTAGTATAGCGTTTAGCTAAGCGCCGTTTGTTTGGTTAATTCAAAAAAGCGGCGTTGGCTTAGCAGTGAAAATGCCGCTGGCACAAAAATAAACGATAAAACCGTGGTTAATACTGTGCCACCGGCAACCGCCACCGCAAATGGTGGCCAAAAGCCGCCACCAGCCAAAATTAACGGTAAAAAGCCGCCCACGGTAGTGATAGTGGTTGAACTAATATGGCGCGCACAACTTTGCACACAACGAATAATCGCGGCACTGTCACCTTGTATGGCTTTTTCATCCATTTTTAACTCGGCGATAATCACAATCGCGGCATTGATCGCCAGCCCCATTAATCCTAATAAACCAATAATCACGGTAAAGCCAAATGGGTAATCAAAAATATAAACGCTGAGCAGCCCTAAACCGATAGATTGAAAGGCCGATAAAAAGATAATGGCGCTTAACCTGAAGGAGTTAAATGACAACACTACCACGGTTATTAGCAGGGTAAATATTAAGCCGATACTGGCCATCAGCTTACTCACCGCTTCATTGCGCTCAGCCGATTCACCGCCAAACTCTATTTGATAACCATGGGGTAATTTATAACCCGCTTGCGCGATATTGTCTTGCACGCGCTTAAGCACTTCTGACGGTAATACCCCGGCGCGAATATAAGCTTCAATCACATTAACCCGCACACCATTGCGATGTGGAATAGCGCCGCGACTGGCTTTAATTTCGATATCGGCAATGGCGGTTAACGGTATGGTTTGCTTAGAGCTTGGATTAACGATATTGATGTTCTCCAAGGCGGCGATATCATCGCGTTGGGTATTACCAATGCGAACTCGTACCGGGATTGATTCTGTCGCTTCAATAATCGAACCATTAGTTTGACCTGATAGCGTGGTATTAAGCTGCTGCGCCACTTGTACTAACGACAAGCCGGCTAAATTGGCTTTTGCTTCGTCAATATTGACCCAGACCTTTGGCGTGCCCGGCTGTAAGGTTGCACGACTATGCGTAACGTCTTGAGTTTTTGCCATAAAGCCGCGTATGTCATCACCAATGGTTTTTAAATTATCCAGGTTAGGTCCGAAAATACGTAGCTCAACCGGGGCATTAAACGGCGGACCTTGCTCCAGTTTTCGTACCAATATTTGTGCTTCAGGCAACATATCATCAAGAGTGCGTTGAATTTGTGGAATTAAACGATTGGCGTCTTGAAAGCTGCTGGCGGTAACCATGCCTTGGCCGTAATATTGAGCACCGTCTTTAGTCGGCATTAAGTTGTAGTAAAAAGACGGCGCATTTTTACCAATAAACCAACGCACAGCATCAATACCGTCTAGTCCCTCAAGATATTGCGTGAGTTTTGTGCTGACGCGTTGGGTATTAATAATGCTACTTTGGGCTGGCAAAAATAGTTCTACTTGAAACATGTCGCGATCTGAGGCGGGAAAAAATTGCTCTTGCAATTGTTTAGCACTGATAAAACCAAATAACGGCAAACAAAATACTAAAGCAATAATGGTTTTTCTATGATTTAACGCCCAGTATAAGCTACGAACGAAGTAGCGATTTAAAGCTGGCAACCTTATGCCCCGTTGCAACCAATGTCGATCATTTTTACTGCTTTGGCTAATAAAGCGGCCGGATAACCCTGCGACAAGGGTATGAGAGATAATATACGAGCCGAGCAGTGAAAATATAACGCTAAGCGCAATACCGCCAACAAACTCGCCAGAAGGGCCCGGCATCAATACAATCGGCATAAAAGCTAATACAGTCGTCAGGGTTGAGCCCAACAAAGGTAGCCATAAGTGATTGACGGCATTGGCAACGGCGTTGAGTCGTCGTTGGCCATTTTCAATATTAGTTTTTACCGTATCAGCCATCACAATGGCGTTGTCGACCATAATGCCGAGCGCTACCACTAAACCGGTCACCGACATTTGATGGATCGGCAGGCCATAATAATTCATCACCGACAAGGTAAATAGCACGGTTAACGGCAGAGAAAGCGACACAATGGTTGCTGCTTGCCAGCCTAATGTTATCAATAACACGACGGCAATAATGGCAAAACCGACGGCGATATTACTGACTAACTCACCAAGGCGGGTTTCGGTATAACGACTTTGATCAAATATTACCTCTAAGGCCACGTTAGTGGGTAAGGTCTCCTCAAAGGCCGCTAACGCTTGCCTGACAGAGGTGCTCCATTGGTCGATACGCAAATTAGGCAACATGCGCGTAGCAACCACAACCGCTTGTTGGTTGTTGACCATAGCGATTTCGCTGGCGGGATAGTTAACGGTTTTTTCAATGTTCGCGACATCGCGTAAGCGCATAACGTTGCTATCGGTGTCAGTTTTAATGGTAATGTTGCCGATACGCTCGGTATTGTTCAATGCCCCAGTTAATTCAATTTGCATTTGATTATACGGGTTGATCAACTGACCAGCCGATACTTTTGCATCAGCCTGACGAATTTTTTCCGAGACCTCATTGACCGAAACATTTAATTGGCTGGCGATAAGCGGGTCTAACTCCACCAACACTTCTTCTGCGCCACGGCCAAAAATGCTGACTAAATCTGTACCGTGCACAAGTTTTAGCTGATTTTGTAATTCGTTGGCATAGCGCCCTAGTGTTGCGACATTAGGCGTGTCAGCGCCTTGCCAATTAAGTGCGATAATTTGCGTATAAGCGTAGCCTCTATCGTCTTCTAATACTGGCGATAGCGTGCCAACAGGGAAGCTAGGTTTTAAATCGTTAAGTAAATCTCTTACCCGTGACCAAATCGGTTTAGCATCGGTAACTTCATCCAGTAATCTGACTTGCACAATGGAAATGCCAGGACGAGAATTTGATGTCAGTAGTTTTATTTCTGGTAATTTTCTTAATTTTTGTTCAATTTTTTCACTGATCAATGCTTCAACACGTTCGGCACTCGCGCCGGGAAATTGAGTCACAACACTGGCGATTCGATTGATTATGCGTGGGTCTTCGGTGCGAGGTAAATTGTTTAATGCCCCTAGCCCAGCCACCACTAATAAGGTGATCACCAATGACATTAGGCGACCGTTTTTAACAAATGAGCGTATCATAACGCCGTTCCTGTGTTCGCAATTTTATTAACCCTTGTATTCGCGCGCTTAACGAGTTGTTTGGGAACATAGCGATGTACACCAGAGGCAATAATTTCCTGCGTTTCTAGCGGCAAGCCTGTAATGTAAGCAGCATCTAATGTGGTGTATTGCACCGCGACGGTGGTTGCTGATATGGCAAATAAATCGTTTGCTTGCTCAGCAACTTGATAGACATTCCACTGACCACGAATACCGTCGGTTAACGCCGATAATGGCAGCCAAAATCCCGCTTGTTCAATGGTTTGCGCTATTTTTACTTGTACTAATTGGTCGTTGAAAAAATCAGCACGATGCGCGAGTGCCAGACGTAACTCAACGGTGCGACTAACGGCATTAACTTGCTTACCAATCACCAATATTTTTGCTTCCAACGTTTGTGCGTTTAATGCGACGCCCAAGGTTTGCCCTATGGTTAATTGACTAGCGACCTTGACCGGCACGCCAACTGTGACCTCATGGTGACTTTGGTTAATGATCTCAAAAGCGGTTTGATTGGGGTTAAAGTTCTCGCCTTCAGCAACCGCGCGGTTACTGATCACGGCATCGAATGGCGCATGGAGTTTCGCCTGCGAAATTTGATATTTAACCGTGGCTATGGTGGCTTGCTGATGAGATAAATCCGCCGCGATGATTTTTTTTTCGGCTTCTAGCTCATCTAGCGCTTGTTTAGAACTGTAACCTTTAGTATTTAATTTATTAATCCGGGCGAGGTTGAGTCGGTTAAGCTCTGCTTGTGCGTTCAACTGGTGAATATTCGCTGCGGTTTCTTGCTGCTTAATGGTTAATAATTCAATATCAAACTCGGCAAGCACTTGCCCTTTAGTAACAATGTCACCGCTATCCACGTACACCTTTGCCACCTTACCCGCGTACTCAAAACTCAGTGATGATAATTGTTTGCTGGTTATTTTACCGACATACTCGCGCACTATCTGGTATGACTCACTCGGTGAGATTGTTTGAATATCGGCACTGTGGTGATAATCCACCGTCGCTTTTATCGCTTGCTTGGGCTTGGAGCATGCGCTAAGTAAAGTGACCATAAGTGTGAAAGCAAGAGTAAAACCAAAACTTGTGAATAACGATTTGCGACGAGGTGCAATAAACACGGCAGATACCTTAAACTCGATATAGTAGACTAGACAGTCTAGCCTGACTAAACTAGACTGTCTAGTCTAATTTAAAGCGAGTGCTGCAAATATTCGTGATGTAGAGATAAGGCTTTCATTCGAGCGATGCGCAGTGATAATATTTTAAATAACGCGAGCGATAGATACTTGGTATTTAGGTGTTGGTTGTTATTGATTGAAGTGACGGTGACGGAGTTTATGGCAAATATTCGAAGTAAAAGTGCAAGTAAAAGAAAACAAATATTGGATGCGGCGACTCAGTTATTTACCGAACAAGGTTATAGTGCCACGAGCATGGATCAGATCGCCAAAAATGCCCAGGTTTCAAAGCAGACGGTTTATAGCCACTTTGGCAAAAAGGACGATTTATTTGCTGCTTCAATAAAGCAAAAATGTGATTCATATCAGATGACGGAAATTTCCCTCGATAGCAGTTGTGAGCCGAGCGAGGTTTTATTTGTTTTGGCCAAACGTTTTTTAGCTATGCTGACATCAAAAGAAGCGTTAGCGGTACATAAAATTTGTGCTTTTGAGTCAAAGTCCTATCCGCAATTGTCAGAGTTATTTTATCAAGAAGGCCCTGAGCGCATAATTACCGCCGTGTCACAACTGATGACGGAGTTAGACCGTATGCAAGCGTTAGCTATTCCCGATGCCAAGTTTGCCGCATTACAGTTTTTAAATATCGCGAAAGGCGAGACGTGGATGCGAGTAGAATTTAATACCAAAAAACAACTCACTGAAGCGGAAATCAATCGCTATCTAAAGTCCAGTATCGCGATGTTTATTAAGGGTTATGCACGTTAAATAATGCTCAGGAGATAAAACTTTCCGATACTAAAAAGCGAACAATTGCATTGTTCGCTTTTTAGTAACGGGTGATTTTAATTTGTTGGTGCTAACTGCGCTTTACTATAACTAGGCTTAACATGCGGTGCGCCGCTGTCGTCAGCCAATTCTTTTGGCATGTAATTTTCATCGTGTTTTGCCAGTACTTCACTCGCTTCAATGCGATTGCCATTGACTAACACGCCATTGGCGACAATGCCTTGGCCTTCACGAAATAAGTCCGGCAATATGCCGTCATAGCTCACAGTTACTGTGGGATCTTGCTCAGAAAAACTGATCGGCATTTTCATATCGGCAAGCTTGAAGCTGACTTTTAAACTGTCAGGATCACGCTGCACACTATCAGGAACCACTAAACCGCCAATACGTAAGCGCTGGCCATTAATGGCACGTAAGCCAGTATCTTCTTTACCATTGTATATTTCTGAAGGTTTATAAAATAAGTCGATGTTTTGACTTAAGGCGTATAACACTAAGCCTGTAACCACACTTAAACCTATGATGACTGCTGTGACTATGGTTAAGCGTTTTTTACGACGGGGATTCATACTGTACCTCTTAACTATGCATTAACTAAGCATTAATGATGCTTTAAGTGCTTTTAATTGTGTTGACTAATATCAGCTTGTGCTTGTTGTAGCTCGGCTGCTTTACGTAGTTTAGCTTCGCGTTTTTGACGCTGCGCTATTTGCTTTTTAACTTTTTTATGACTATTCAAGCTAGAAAAAATAAGTAATGCCAACGCTAAGATACTCACACCATAAGCTAACCAGACATAAAAGCCATAACCGCCCATGGCAAAAAAAGCACTAATACTATCAAACTGCATGGCTTTTCTCCTCATTGGCGACTAACTCGCGCACCCAAGGTCGCATGTTGTTTCTGTGTAATATCTCGCTACGAAAACGCAGACATATTAACGCAGTCACTAAAAAGGCGAAACCAATAAAGCAAACTAAAAACGGCCAAAACATATCGGCAGTCATTGCAGGTTTACCGAGTTTGCTCACCGTAGCGCCTTGATGCAGGGTGTTCCACCATTCAACAGAATATTTAATAATCGGTAAATTAATTACCCCGACTAAGGCTAAAATACCCGCGGCTTTACCGGCTAAGCTTTTATCTTCAAAAGCGTTATGTAAGGCAATAACGCCTAAATATAAAAATAATAATATCAACTCAGAGGTTAAGCGGGCATCCCAAATCCACCACGTGCCCCACATAGGTTTTCCCCATGCCGAGCCAGTAACCAAGGCAATAAAAGTAAAGGTAGCACCAATGGGCGCCATCGCGGCAGCAGAGGCATCAGCTAGCTTTAACTGCCACACTAAGCCTGATAACGCGGCAATCGCCATACCCAAGTAGATACCCATGGATAACATGGCAGCGGGCACATGAATGTAGAAAATTCTGAAGGTATCGCCTTGTTGGTAATCCGCCGGGGCAAAAAGTAATGCCCAAACCATACCAATGGTTAAAAATGTAGCGGCTAAGCGTGCGCACCAAGGTAACAGTTTACCGGCAAAATGGTAGCTAACTTCAGGATTTGCATAAGGGTGTAGCCATTTCCACATCATATTAATTTGTACTCACTTTCAACGCTGCGCTAACAGCAAAGGGGGCTAAGGTTAACGAGGCAAAAAATATTGCCGCGATTATAGCAAGTTGACCGTTATAAGGTAAGTTCATTGCTGCAGTATCAATGGCACTGGTGGCAAAAATAAGCACCGGAATGTAAAGCGGCAGCACCAGTAAGCTTAATAGCACGCCGCCTTTTTTAATGCCAACCGTTAACGCAACGCCAATGGCGCCGAGTAAACTGAGTACCGGTGTGCCTAGCAATAACGTCAGCATTAGTGCGCCGTAGCTACTTTCGTGCAAATGCAGCAATACCGCTAACAATGGCGCGATTAAGATTAACGGTAATCCGGTCAGTAACCAATGGGCACATATTTTTGCCAATACCAAAACAAAAACAGGATGTGGGCTTAATAGCATTTGCTCGAGCGAGCCGTCAGCATGATCTGACTTAAATAATCGGTCCAATGACAGCAAGGTGGCGAGTAAGGCTGCTACCCAAATAATGCCGGGTGCGATGCGCGATAATGTGGTGCTTTCAGGCCCTATTCCTAACGGGAATAGTGAAACCACGATAACAAAAAATAGTAGCGGATTAATAATATCGTCGCGATGGCGAAAGGCGATCATCAGATCGCGTTTAACAATTAAAGCAAAGGCGGCGCGATAAGAAAGTTGTGTCATAAATGATGAGCCTAATAAAAACGGTAAGCTAACGTGACTTTCTTTACGCGCTCAGCGGGTAATGAGAGATCTTGGTGGGTGGTTAATATGACACAGCCACCGTTATCAGCGTGTTGTAAAAACAGCTGTTCTAACTTGGCGACGCCTAACTTGTCGATAGCGGTAAAGGGTTCATCTAAAATCCAAATTTTATGCTGACTTTGCCATAAACGTGCAAGGGAGATACGACGATGTTGTCCAGCGCTTAAATGTGAAGCCAAGGCATCTTCAAAACCGAGCAAATTAACTTCGGCCAATGTTGCCTCTGCAACATCAGGGTTTAAGCCATGTAATGCGAGATTAAACTCAAGGTTTTCTTGCGCGCTCATTTCGTCTTTAACGCCGGGCAAATGGCCTAAATACAGTAAATTTTCATGGAAGGATTCTCGCTGCTGGCTAATCTTGCTATCTTGAAAATAAATACTGCCTTCATAAGGCTGAGAAAGGCCGGCAAGAATACGTAATAAACTGGTTTTTCCCGCACCATTAGGTCCTTCAATTTGCACAATAGCGCCGGCACAAATATTAACGTCAAGCGCTTCAAACAAGAGTCTGTCTTCACGGATACAAGTTAAACCCTGCGCACGTAGTAATGTTGCTGCGCTTTGGGCGCTTGCGTTAACCTTTGAGTTTAAATTCGACAAACCTATCCACTTAATTGCTGCATTGCGATATCGGCTGATAATAGCGTAATAAATGCGATAACGATTTGACTTATGTCACTATAATTTGACTTTGATCGCACTAAACCACGGCCATAATACTATATCATGTCATAAAGGCTAGTCTCTGAGCAGTATTATGTCGCCAAGATGGGAAATTCCTTTGCTTGCTGATATGCGCTAATATATCGCGATAAATTGTTTATTAAGGAAAATTATGAAAAAGCTATTATTGCTTGCTGTGATGACGGTCACGGCTTTTACGGCGTCGGCAACTGAAGATGTCGCGGTTAGTAAAACATTAACGACTGCTGACACCGCACAATGTGTGTCATTTATGCAACGCAGCGAGAAAAAATTACACGCAAAGCAAATGCTCGACCTTTGTCAATTAACTGCAGGTAAGGCAATGTTAATTGTTAATACGGCCAGTCATTGTGGTTTTACGCCGCAATTTACCGCGCTTGAAGCCTTGCATAAAGCATATAAAGATAAAGGCTTAGTGGTGATTGGCTTTCCATCGGATGATTTTTTTCAAGAAGAAGATGATGAAAAAGATACCGCTGACATTTGCTTTGTTAATTATGGCGTAACTTTTACCATGTTATCACCAGTACATGTTTGGGGCGGCAACGCTCATCCTATTTTTAAAGCGTTAGCGGATAAAACCACGGCACCGAAATGGAATTTTTATAAATACTTAGTCAGTGCTGATGGCAAAACTATTAAGCACTTTAATAGTAAAGTAAAGCCAGATTCAGACGTTTTTGTTAACGCTGTTAACGCGATTTTGTAGAGAGAATTTATGTCAAGGTTTGTAGGAAGAAGTAAAGAAATTCATCAGCAAAGCGCAAAAACAGGGGTGTTATTAACCAATTTAGGTACCCCAGATAGTCCAACACCGAAAGCGCTGCGTGGTTATTTACGCGAATTTCTTTCTGATCCACGGGTGGTAGAAATACCGCGTTTGCTTTGGCTTATCATATTACACGGTATTATTTTGCGAGTACGGCCAAAAAAGTCGGCCAAGTTATATCAAAGTATTTGGACTGAGCAAGGCTCACCTTTATTGGTGATCAGCGAGCAACAAAAAGCAAAAGTTGCCGAGGTTTTTCAAGAAAAATATGGTGATAACGTTATGGTCGATCTGGCGATGCGCTATGGTCAACCGTCTATTTCAAGTGCTTTAGACAACATGCAAACCCAAGGGGTTAACAATATTGTGGTTTTACCTTTGTATCCACAATATGGCGGCCCCACGACCGGTTCTACCTTTGATGCCGTGGTCAATAAAATTAAAACTTGGCGTTGGATCCCCAGTCTACATTTTCAAAGTGGCTATCATGATCAACCGCTTTATATTAAGGCGTTAGCGGCAAGCATCACTAAACATATACAAAGCCACGGTAAGCCGGACAAGCTGGTATTTTCTTACCATGGTATGCCGAAATACTTTCTAGAGCAGGGCGATCCGTATTATTGTTTTAGCCATAAAACCACGCGTTTAGTGGCGGCCGAATTAGGCTTAGGCAAAGATGATTATGAGATGACCTTTCAGTCGCGTTTTGGCAAGGCGGAATGGTTAAAGCCATACACGGATGAAACCTTAGCAAGCTTAGCGCAAGCAGGGCATAAGCATGTGGCCATAATCAGCCCTGCATTTAGTGCCGACTGTTTAGAAACCTTAGAAGAATTGGTGCATGAAAATCGCGATATCTTTATGCGCTCAGGGGGCGAACAGTACCATTATATTCCGGCACTAAATGATGACGAATTACACATTGAGGCCATGGTGGAATTAATAGCGCCACATATCAGTAAGTTTTAAGGTGATAAAAACAAAAAAACGAAACCTAAGTTTCGTTTTTTTATTTATGCTTTAGTCTTCGCTAAAGCTAAGTATGCATTTTTAAATTAAGATGCAACTACGTTTTCAGCTTCAGGACCTTTTTGGCCTTGTTTTACGCTGAACGTTACCGCTTGACCGTCAGTCAAGGTACGGAAACCGTCACCAGAGATTGCGCTGAAGTGAACAAACACGTCAGGACCATTTTCTTGCTCGATGAAACCAAAGCCTTTTGATTCGTTAAAAAATTTTACTTTACCAGTTACTGTATCAGACATACCAACATTTCTCTCAGGTCAAAAATTAAAGTTTAGCCAAAATGGCCATATACGGAGTAAATGCCCTCTACCTAAAGTACCGGCAGAGAAAGGTTTCCAGTAACACATATTAAAGCGTCTAGGCTAGCCCTAAGGCTTCTCCTTTTCCCGAAACGCAAAAACTCAACGCGAAAATATGGTAACACAATAAAAATTAGGAATCTCTAAAAAATATTAAGATTATTTTACTTTTTTATGACCATAAAAAAGCCAGCTAAGGTGCTGGCTTTTATAGCTTTTTTGAACAGATATTTACATTTCTGCGATTTGAGTTTTCTGCTCAAGCATTTTCGCTAAGGTAGATTCTGCTTCAGCTAGCTTAGCTTTTTCTTTATTGATCACGGCTTCTGGTGCTTTACCGACAAAGTTTTGGTTATTGAGTTTGCCGCGAACACGGTCTGCGTCTTTAGTTAACTTTTCAATCGCTTTGTCTAAGCGGGCCATTTCGGCATCTTTGTCGATCAAACCAGCCATCGGGATCAATACTGAAAGCTCACCGACAACCGCTGATGCGCAGGCAGGACCGTTGTCATCGTCGGCTAATACCGTAATGCTTTCCAGTTTCGCTAGGGCGCTGATAAATTGCTCATTGTCAGATAAACGACGTTGATCGTCGGCGCTGACATTTTTTAACAGCACCGGCAGTGGCTTACTTGGCGCTATATCCATTTCACCCCGGATATTACGAATAGCGACAATAAACTGCTTTACCCACTCCAAGTCATCAATCGCTTGTTGGTCACACTTATCAGCGTCAAACTCAGGGAAGGCTTGAATCATGATGGAGTCGCCGTTTTTCTCAAAGACACTTAAGGGTTGTACACCTTGCCAAATGGTTTCGGTAATAAATGGCATAATCGGGTGCATTAAACGCAATAGTGCTTCTAAAACATTCACTAAGGTATGACGCGTGCCGCGTTGTTGCGCTTCGTTACCTTTAAATAACACCGGCTTAGTGAGTTCTAAATACCAATCACAGAACTGATTCCAGGTGAATTCGTAAAGGGCTTGCGAGGCAAGATCAAAACGGTACGTGTCAAAGGCTTCATGAACGGTTTTTACGGTTTGTTGAAATTGACCGACGATCCAACGATCGGCCAATGAAAACTCCATCTCGTTAGCCTTTCCTTGAGGTAAAGAGCGTCCGCAGTCAAACTCTTCAGTATTCATCATCACATAACGGCTAGCATTCCATAATTTATTGGTAAAATTACGGTAACCTTCAAGACGCTTCATGTCCCAGCTAATATCGCGCCCTGTGGTTGCCACTGACGTTAAGGTAAAGCGTAAGGCGTCAGTACCGTGGGCTTCAATACCGTTGGGGTATTCTTTCTTGGTGAGCTTTTCAATTTTCGCCGCCAGTTTTGGCTGCATCATATTGCCGGTACGTTTTTGTAATAAATCTTCTAACGATATGCCGTCAATCATATCTAATGGATCAACAACATTGCCTTTTGATTTACTCATTTTATCGCCATTTTCATCGCGAATAAGTCCGGTCATATAGACTTTCTTAAAAGGAACTTGAGCTTTGCCGTTTTCATCTTTGTTAAAGTGCATCGACATCATGATCATGCGAGCAACCCAGAAGAAAATAATATCAAAACCCGTTACTAACACATCAGTTGGGTGGAAGGTTTTTAAATCTTCAGTATTTTTTGGCCAGCCTAAGGTTGAGAATGTCCATAATGCTGATGAGAACCAAGTATCGAGTACGTCGTCATCTTGGCTTAGCGTAATGTCATCTCCAATAGCATTGTTAGCGCGTACTTCGGC
>JBMZDW010000048.1:0-18961 GCA_049614565.1 Cognaticolwellia sp.
CCTTGCAATACGGGAGAAGACCATATATGAACTCGGTTTAAGAGATATTTAACAAGTGGAAATAAAGTAGAAATTATTTTATTAGCACGCTAGCTTGATAGTTTTTCTTAATTCAAGGCAAATTTCGCGTCAATAGCAAGTCTATTGCAAGTAAATTTAACGTAGGAGTAAGGAAAAATAGTTGCTAGATAAACATTTGTTAAGCCGAGCTCGGGTTAACTAGAGCTAATTGCCAACACACTTGGCCACTGGCCTGATATTTAGCTTCAAACGGGGTTAACGCTTGCCTGTCATTAACTTGCGTAATACTACCAACACAACCAGTAATGCCCGCTGCCACCTGAAATTCTTGCAAATATAATAACCAGTTACTGCGTAAAATAATTTCTTGTCCGACAGCGATAATTTGTGGAAAAACCGCACTGCCGTGCCAACGCCGTTGCACATGTTTAGCTTTAGGCCAAGGATTAGGATATAAAATATAATGCTTATTCACCGGCCAATTCGCCGCAACAACCAAACGGTAAAAGTCATTTAAGTCGGCACGCACTAAGTGATAATTATCGACAACACCTTGTCCGTCGCCACGATCAATATCATCAACATTGCGGTTAATGCGGTGGGCCGACTTATCAACCCCTATCACTAAGGCATTAGGGTTTCGCTGTGCTAAAAGGCGGGTACTTTGACCAACACCACAGCAAGAATCTAAAATAATCTCGCCTGCAAATGTCTGCACAATCGCGTTAATTTCATCAAACGCTTGTTGAGTATGCCCTTGAATCGGCTTTTGTGATGGATGTTCAAGGTGCTTAGCAACAATCTCTGTTAATTTTTCATGTATACCTGGCTGATTGGTGACTATTGCCTTTGAATCGCCGGTGACTTCTGTCGAACTCATTTTACCTTTACCTATAAATTTCAATAAAGTAACTAGTTGTTAGATTAACTTCTTAAGCCAATACCTTTAGTAATTAACACCATAGCTATGGTGTATAAACTGACAATAAATACTCCTAATACTGAAAACGATAACGCTAAGCTGACATCAGATATGCCCAAAAAGCCATAACGAAACGCATTAACCATATACACAATGGGATTGATTTGCGAAACTCCTTGCCAAAACTCGGGCAACAAACTGATAGAGTAAAATACTCCGCCTAAATAAGTTAGTGGTGTTAAAACAAAGGTGGGGATAATAGAAATATCGTCAAAACTGCCGGCAAAAATCGCGTTAATTAAACCGCCTAAGGCAAAGGTTGCTGAGGTTAGCGCTACCGTGGCAATAATCACCCAAATATTATGTATTTGCAGATCGACAAAAAACATCGCCACTATGGTCACAATACTGCCAACAAGAATGCCGCGCGCCATACCACCACCGACATAGCCGGCAACAATCACCCAATTGGGGACAGGTGCGACTAGCATTTCTTCAACATTACGCTGCCACTTGGCACTAAAAAAGGATGAGGCGACATTCGAATAAGAGTTAGTGATAACACTCATCATGATCAAACCGGGCACTATAAACGACATATAGTCAAAGCCGCCCATTTCACCGATACGTGAACCAATGAGGGAGCCAAAAATAACAAAATACAAGCTAATAGTAATTGCTGGGGGCACTAAGGTTTGCACCCAAATACGCATAAAACGGTGTATTTCTTTATGGAGAATACTTTTTAGTGCAATAATATTTCTCGAAGACGCCATTATACTTTATTCCTTACTAACACTTGCTGCTTGGCCGCTACCGACCAAACTGACAAATAATTCTTCTAAACGATTGCTTTTATTGCGCATACTTAGCACCTCAAGGCCTTGGGCACTGAGCTGAGAAAATACTGTGTTAATGGTTTGCGACTTTTTAACGTCCACCTCTAAGGTGTGATCGTCAATTACCCGCGAGTTAAAATCTGCTAGGGCTGTTGGCGCGCTATTGGGCTTTAAATCAAAAACAAAAGTTTCTAAGTCCAATTTACTCAGTAATGACTTCATATCGGTATTTTCAACGATAATGCCCGAGTCGATAATGGCAATATTTCGGCACAGCATTTCTGCTTCTTCCAAATAATGCGTGGTTAAAATAATGGTAATGCCTTGCTGATTCAATTCACGCAAAAAATCCCACATTGAACGACGCAGCTCAATATCAACACCCGCCGTTGGCTCATCAAGGATCAGCATTTTCGGTTCATGCATTAAGGCACGCGCGATCATTAATCGGCGCTTCATACCACCTGACAACATACGGGCCGCGTCGTTGCGCTTATCCCATAAATCCAATTGTTTAAGATATTTTTCCGCACGTTGCACCGCTAATGAACGCTCAACGCCATAATAGCCCGCTTGATTAATCAAGATTTTCATTAAGGGTTCAAATTGGTTAAAGTTGAACTCTTGCGGCACTAAACCAATAAAACTTTTAGCGGTTTCCAGGGCTTGATCAATATCGTGACCAAAAACCGAAATCGTACCGGCGGTTTTATTCACTAGTGAAGTGATAATGCCAATAGTGGTTGATTTACCTGCGCCATTGGGGCCGAGTAAAGCAAAAAAGTCGCCTTGCTTGACGGTAAGATCAATACCTTTGAGGGCTTGAAATCCGCCTTTGTAGGTTTTCTTTAATCCTGATATTTTTAATGCCGGTTGCATAGTGAACCTTAAAATAATTGCGTTTATTTAACGTGGAGATAAGTTAGATGTTTTCAACGGCGAGCGATAAATTTCGCATGCATTGGCATACAATACCTCTAGAAGGTAAAAGCCTGCAATTTGCAGGCTTTTTCAAATACCGGGCAGGAAACTAAGACTTACCAGCGCGTGAAACATATTCACCGGTACGGGTATCAACTTTAACCACATCACCAATTTGCACAAATAGCGGTACACGTACGACAGCACCGGTAACTAAAGTGGCAGGTTTGCCACCTGTACCTGCGGTATCACCTTTAAGGCCCGGGTCAGTTTCGGTAATTTCTAATTCAACAAAGTTAGGTGGATCGACCGAAATTGGGTTGCCATCCCAAAATGTAATGGTACAAACATCCCCTTCGGCTAACCATTTAGCAACATCACCTACGGCTTTTTCGTCAGCGGCAACTTGCTCAAAGGTTTCGTTGTTCATAAAATGCCAAAACTCACCATCGGCATATAAATAACCTAACTCTGAGTCCATAACGTCAGCGCCTTCAACACTTTCGCCTGACTTGTAGGTTTTTTCTAGCACTTTGCCAGAGATTAACTTACGAATTTTAATGCGGTTAAATGCTTGCCCTTTACCTGGCTTTACGATTTCATTGTCGATAATGTTACAAGGTTCACCATCAATCATTAATTTAAGTCCAGCTTTGAACTGGTTAGTGCTAAAATTAGCCATAATTATTATGCTCGCTCGTTCACGTAGTACACGTAAAGGTTAAAAATTGAATATAGAAATGCCGCAAATAATAACCCAAATCAGTGATAAATTGCACACTTCTTGGCAAAAAGAATTAGCAAATGTCATCACTGACCCAAAAACCTTATTAGACTTGCTCGATATTTCAGCAGAAAAGTACCAACAGCACTTTGCCGCACGCAAACTCTTTCCGGTGCGGGTACCACGGCCATTATTATCTCGCATTAAAAAAGGTGATATTAACGATCCTATTTTAAAACAAGTGATGCCATTAGATTTAGAGTTTTCGATTACCAACGGATATAGCCAAGATCCACTAGAAGAGCACGATACCGTGGCACCGGGTTTATTGCACAAATATAAACATCGGGTGTTAATGATGGTAAAAACCGGCTGTGCAGTAAATTGCCGGTACTGCTTTCGTCGTCACTTTCCTTATGCCGATAACAGCCCCAACAAAGTGCGCTGGCAGCAGGCGCTAAACTATATTCAAGCCAATAAAGAAATTAATGAAGTTATTTTTAGTGGCGGTGATCCATTAATGGCCAGTGATGAACATTTGCACTGGTTAATAGCAGAAATTGAAAAAATTCCTCACATAAAACGCTTACGCATTCATACCCGTTTGCCGATTGTTATTCCACAGCGTATCACACCAGCACTGGTTAACGCCCTGCGCAGCACTAGACTCAAGCCGACGATGGTGTTTCATGTTAATCATGCCAACGAAATTGATGACAGCGTAACGCAAGCGATAGAACCGTTAATTGCCGCAAGAATTCCATTATTTAACCAAAGTGTGTTATTAAAAGGCATTAATGATGATGCTAATACCCTAGCTCAGTTAAGTGAATGTTTATTTGATGTCGGTATTCAGCCTTATTACTTACACTTATTCGATAAAGTTCAAGGGGTTGCCCACTTTGATATTAGTGAAGCAAAAGCAAAAGAAATTGTATTGCAATTAATGGCAATATTACCAGGCTACTTAATGCCAAAACTGGTGAGAGAAATTGCCGGTGAAGCCAACAAAACCCCAATCACTTTAACTTAAACTTGCTTATGTGATGCGAAAAGAGAAATTAGCCAATAGGCTAACAAACACCTAAGCAATTTGGCATAATAGCGCCATTGAACACCAACACGAATTTATAGCATTATGAGCGAAGCAGTACACAAACAGTTAATCGACAATATTTCGATTATTTTAAAAAAGTCATTAGCAGCAGACGCAACATTAACAACCTTGCGTGAAGCAAAACAAGCAGGTTTTGCAGCAATATTTACCGAAGACGCCGGCTTTAAATGCTCAGCGAATACCTTTCAGCCTTATGTGGA
Source organism: Cognaticolwellia sp. (assembly GCA_049614565.1). GTDB lineage: Bacteria > Pseudomonadota > Gammaproteobacteria > Enterobacterales > Alteromonadaceae > Cognaticolwellia. Next base: position 4,745 of record JBMZDW010000048.1, read on the forward strand.
AGAAGTGGCAAATGATTTAATTTTTTGGCAAAAAACCTCAGATCAGCAAACCTTGATCGATATCGTCAAAAAAATAGAACAACTGTTTACTGTGCTCGGTAAGTTTGAGCAGAGTTAATTGCAATATTAAGCGAATAAAAAACGCAGCACCGGCTGCGTTTTTTTAGCACTCTTTTTCTCGCTCTCAAAATATAGCACTGAAATAGCGCTATTTTATTAACTCATTAGCAAAGGTTTTTTTAAACCAATCCGCAAACATTTCTTTCTCGTAACCTAAGGTTTTATTGCGATATCTCAGGCTACTGTGGCTTAAAAAGCCCATATCTTTTAATGATATTTCTGCGCTTTTTACTACCGTATTATCTGCAGCTAGCAATTGATAACTAAACTCCATCCGGGGAAAAAATATATTTTTAACCACTCGAATGCGCTTGATGCCGCCGTGGTTAACATCGCCCGCTAAATCAAGATTAGTAATATTTAACACCAACTTTTGCTGTGCGGGTAACGACTCAGCCATTTTAGTGAAATGTTGCTCGAAAGCCTTAAAGGTGCGGTCTTTAAAATGCTTACGATGTTCTTCACCTGCATCAATATCGGAGTACTTATCTGAGTTTGACCACTTAACTTCAACCTCTGCCGCTTTTACATCAGTAAATGGCACCAATGCGACCAGTGCCGTTATAAAATATGCTATTGATTTATTCATCACGCTTTCCTCTTTTATCACTATCAGTATAGTAGACCTGTTAAAGTGAAAAAAGTGTCTTGAACATTTTCAGGTCACGGTTATCGCGTGAGCCAACAAGTATTATTCAAATGTGAATTTGTGAAAATCATGCAATGTCACTAAAACAACGTGACAGCACCTTATGGAAAACTAACTGTTAACTACCGCACGAGTAAACGCCGGTAGTTTTAAATATTGTACTAACGGTTATAGAAATATTAGTTGAAACATAGTGAAACCTAAAAGGACGATAGTCCCTAGGGTAGCATGAGACAATAGTCGAACCACCACTACAAACAAAATACTTAGCAACTTAAATTATCGCTTGAACATAAAAAACGTTACAAAGTAACATATCTTTAACTGTGGTTCATATTAACTTGATCATAGCGAGAAAATATCTGTTAGTATTGGGCACATCGTTACTGTTGCGAAGATAAAACCTTTTCCAAACATCCATATAAAAGGAAAACCATGTTCACTAAGTTTATTAAGATAACCTTGTTATCGTTAACGACACTTGCTTCGGCAAATGCCACAATACAACAAACTAAGGGCGATTTTATTGATAAATTTCGTCAATTAGATGAAAGTTTACCGACGCCGAATGTTTATCGAAATGCCGCTGGGGAACCTGGCCACCAATATTGGCAGCAACAAGTAGACTATCAAATTAAGGCTAAATTAGACGAAGACAAACGACGTATTCAAGCGAGCCAAACCATCACCTATCACAATAATTCACCCGATACGCTGAAGTACTTGTGGATACAGCTAGATCAAAATAAATTTAAAAATGATTCACTGTCAGCGACAACCACAACGTTTGGTGGCATAGGAAATAGAGGGCCAGCAACGGCAACGGCAACATCATCAAAACCAGCACAGCTAAGCTTAGATGCGCTGCGTCGCCAGCAATATATGGACGACAACGTCGTTGGTTATGACATAAAGTCAGTTACCGATACCCGAGGTAACAAATTACATTATGTGATTGTTGGCACGAATATGCGCGTTGATTTACGCAAAAAATTAGCACCAGGAAAGCAGGTTAAATTTGCCATTGATTACGCATTTAATATTGTTGAAGAAGATGCAGTATCGGCACGTTCAGGCTATGAGCACTTTCCTGATGATGCCCGCAAAGGCGGCAATGATATTTTCCTGTTAGCGCAGTGGTTTCCTCGTCTGCACGCTTATACTGATTATGAAGCTTGGACTAACAAAGAGTTTATTGGACGGGGCGAATTTACCCTTGAATTTGGTAACTATGATGTTGAATTAACGGTGCCTGCCGATCATATTGTTAGTTCAACCGGTAAGCTAACCAACGCGAAAAGCGTACTAACATCAACGCAACGCAAACGCTTAAAAAAAGCTGAAACCTCTGATCGTATTGTCTTTATTGTTACAGAAGAAGAAGCATTAGAAAACGAAAAAGCAGGAACAAACAAAAGCAAAACGTGGAAGTTTAGTGCCAAGAATGTTCGTGATTTTGCCTGGGCGTCATCACGTAAATTTATGTGGGATGCGCGCGGCCACCAACAAGGTGGCAAAGACCAACCTTTGGTTATGGCCATGTCATTTTATCCAAAAGAAGGTGGCGACTTATGGAAAAAGTATTCAACCGAGTCGATTATTCATACCCTAGAAGTATATTCTCGCTTTTCTTTTGATTATCCCTACCCTGTCGCGCAGTCAGTTAATGGCCCTGTCGGCGGTATGGAATACCCAATGATCACGTTTAACGGACCACGCACAGAATTACAAAAAGATGGCAGCCGTACCTATACGCAAGCTGAAAAGCGCTTCTTAATTGGTGTGGTTATTCATGAAATTGGTCATATCTACTTTCCAATGATTGTGAACTCTGACGAACGCCAATGGACGTGGATGGATGAAGGACTGAATAGCTTTTTAGATGGCGTAGCGGGCCGTGAGTGGGATCCAACAATTCCTTGGGGTGTTGAACCACGAGATATCGTTAGTTATATGAAGTCGTCAACGCAAGTGCCTATTATGACGCAATCGGACAGTGTTTTACGTTTAGGGCCAAATGGCTACACTAAGCCTGCGGCAGCGCTGAATATTTTACGTGAAACGATTTTAGGTCGTGAACTGTTTGATTTTGCGTTTAAAGAATATGCCACGCGCTGGAAGTATAAACGCCCAACGCCTTCGGATTTTTTCCGTACCATGGAAGAAGCGTCAGGTGTTGATTTAGATTGGTTCTGGCGAGGTTGGTTTTACAGCACCGATCATGTCGATATTTCATTAGATAAAATATCTAAATTGCGATTAGACACTAAAAACCCTGACATCGACTTTAATCGTCTTCGCCAAGAAGAATTAGATAAGCCACTATCTAAAACTGATGAGCGCAATAAGGCAGAAGGCAAAAAGTTATGGATTGAGCGTTTTCCAGACATTACTGACTTTTATGATGAAAACGATCGTTTTACCGTAACCAATAAAGAGCGTAATAAATATAAAAAGTTCCTAGATAAATTAAAGCCGTGGGAACGTAAAGCGCTTGACCGTGCAATTAAAGAAGATAAAAACTACTACGTATTAGACTTCTCTAACAAAGGCGGTTTAGTGATGCCGATTATTTTAGAGTTAACATTTGCTGATGGTAGTATCGAAAATCAATATATTCCGGCTGAAATCTGGCGACGTACGCCAAAAGCGGTTAGCAAATTAATTATAACTGATAAAGATAAAGAGTTAGTCAGTGTGACGGTTGACCCTCGTTGGGAAACCGCTGATGTAGATGTTGATAATAACCACTATCCTCGTCAAATTATTCCGTCACGCATCGAGGCATACAAAAAGAAAAAATCAACTCAAAAAGTTGCTAGAGATATAATGCAGGATATAAAAACTGAGTTGAAACAAGATAAAAAGGACAATAAAGCGAACAATGATAAAGAGTAAATACTTAATTATCATGCTGATTTCGGGGCTGCTTTTTGCAGCTCCGTACGCTATGGCTCATCAGCAAAAGTCAGCGATTAGTACGGTTTCATTCAACCCAAGAACGCAAAACATTGAAATTATGCACCGCTTTAGAATGCATGATGCAGAACATGCGGTAAAACACATTTTTGGTAAAGACGCCGATATTATCTCGTCGACAAAAACCAAAGCGCAATTTAGCAACTACGTACATCAACACTTTGCCATGCTCGCAAATGGTAGCCCCCTGCAATTATCTCAAGTAGGATATGAAAACGACGGGCAGTTTTTTTGGGTATATCAAGAAACAGTTGAACCGCCCAAGCTGGAGAACCTGAGTATTCGTCACAATGCCCTTAGGGATATATGGCCAAGCCAAGTTAATACCATCAATATTGAAGGTAAAGGCAAGCTACAAACCATGACCTTTAGTGACTCAGTTGAATTACTTAAAGTAGAGTTTTAATACCTCGTTAGCAAAAACTGCCTTAATTAAAAAAACCTGCCGAAGCAGGTTTTTTTTAGTTAAGCGTTAAATCGCTGAAACCATTTATGCGCAGGATAAATGGTTTAGTTCACAAATCACGTGCTACCGAGGTAATCTAAGTCCGATTACTCAAAGGCCTTACCGAGCGTTTTTGAGGTTGGCCTAAATACCCACTTAGACTTCTCTGTTACTAACTTTGAAACGCTCTTGCCGATAAAATTCTAATTTTATTTATCAACCGTAACTCAACAAAAAACGAGTCTGCCTAGCCCTTAGCTTCCGCCAATAATACATTAAATATTCACCCCGCCATGGCTAGCTAAAAGTTTTCTTTAATTTAAAATACAAAAACCTGCCGCGGCAGGTTTTTAAAGATAAAGCTAAAATAGCTGAAGCCATTTATGCGCAGGATAAATTGTTTAGTTCAAGGCGCTTTACAACGAAGTTTAGTGTTTCCTAAACGAGTTATAAAGCAACGAAGAAATTAACAATTTAGACCAGCATAAATTACATCATGCCACCCATGCCGCCCATACCACCCATGCCGCCCATATCAGGCATTGCAGGTGCGCCAGCATCTTGCACTGGTGCGTCGGTGATCATAGCTTCTGTGGTTAGCATTAAGCCCGCAACTGAGGCAGCAAATTGTAGGGCACTGCGCGTTACTTTCGTCGGATCTAGGATACCCATAGCTAACATATCACCGTATGTGCTATTGCCCGCATTGTAACCGTAGTTACCTTCGCCGTTACGCACTTGGTTTAATACCACTGAGGCTTCATCGCCTGAGTTAGTGGCGATTTGACGTAGTGGTGCTTCCATGGCGCGAATAGCAACGTTAATGCCGTGCGTTTGATCTTCGTTAACACCTTCGAGGTTTTTAATGCTATCAGCAGCGCGCACTAAGGCAACACCACCACCAGCAACTACGCCTTCTTCAACTGCTGCACGAGTAGCATGTAAGGCATCTTCAACACGGGCTTTCTTCTCTTTCATTTCAACTTCAGTGGCAGCACCAATTTTGATCACCGCAACACCACCAGCAAGCTTAGCTAAACGCTCTTGCAGTTTTTCTTTGTCATAGTCAGAAGACGAGTCTTCAATTTGACCGCGAATTTGCGCAACACGTGCTTGAATTTCAGCTTCTTCGCCGATACCGTCGATAATCGTTGTGTTGTCTTTAGAGATAACCACGCGCTTGGCTTGGCCTAAATCTTCTAATGTCGCTTTTTCAAGCTCCATGCCGATTTCTTCAGAAATAACTGTCGCTTTTGTTAATGTCGCAATGTCTTGTAACATAGCTTTACGACGGTCACCAAAACCTGGCGCTTTAACCGCTGCTACTTTAACAATACCGCGCATGTTGTTAACCACTAAAGTTGCTAGTGCTTCACCTTCAACATCTTCAGCGATAATTAATAGTGGCTTACCGGCTTTAGCAACACCTTCTAATGTTGTTAATAACTCGCGAATGTTTGATACTTTTTTATCAACTAACAAAATGAACGGGTTTTCTAATTCTACCGCGCCACTTTCTTGGTTGTTGATAAAGTATGGCGATAGGTAGCCACGGTCAAACTGCATACCTTCAACAACATCAAGCTCATCTGTTAACGCTTGACCTTCTTCAACGGTAATAACACCTTCAGTGCCAACTTTGTCCATCGCTGTGGCAATAATTTGACCAACCGTTTCATCAGAGTTAGCTGAAATCGTACCGACCTGCTCAATGGCTTTGTTGTCGCTACATTCTTGTGATAAACCTTTTAGCGATTCAACGGCGGCAACAACCGCTTTGTCGATACCACGTTTAAGATCCATTGGATTCATACCGGCAGCGATTGATTTTAAACCTTCATTAACAATAGCTTGTGCTAAAACAGTGGCGGTAGTGGTACCGTCACCGGCTTCGTCATTGGCTTTAGACGCAACTTCTTTCACCATTTGCGCGCCCATGTTTTCGAATTTATCTTCTAGTTCGATTTCTTTAGCTACTGATACACCATCTTTGGTGATCGTTGGGCCGCCAAATGATTTATCTAACACTACGTTACGACCTTTAGGGCCTAAAGTAACTTTTACTGCGTCGGCAAGTACGTTAACACCGTTAAGCATTTTTACACGTGCGTCGTTTCCAAATAATATGTCTTTTGCTGCCATGTTCATAAATTCCTATATAAAATATTTTATTAATGCTTTGCTTTAAGCGAGTTGCTATAGAGCAAAGGGTCACTTTTTTACATCGACGTGCAAGGAAGCACTAATGCCGTGAAGCCATGGATGGCTACGAGCGGTCATGTAACCGTGATTTTTGACGCCGCTATAAAGTAAAATAGCGACAAGCCAAGTATTAATTATTCAACGATGGCTAAAATGTCAGTCTCTGACAAAATTAGCACTTCTTCACCGTCAATTTTTTCAGTTTTCATGCCGTAACCTTCACTGAAGATCACCTGATCGCCAATTTTTACATCTAAAGCACGTATGTCACCGTTTTCTAGCATACGGCCTTTACCTACAGCTACAACTTCACCACGTGTTGATTTTTCAGCAGCACTACCGGTTAATACGATACCGCCAGCAGACTTTGATTCTACTTCTTTACGTTTGATGATCACACGATCGTGTAATGGACGAATACTCATTTATTTCTCCAGAAAAATTCTATTTTATAAAAATAATGGCTGTAACTTTTGTTACTTTTTACTTGTAAAAGTAACATGGGGATAAAAAAAAACTTCACAAGCCTATCTTGAGTTTTTTTTAGTCTTTACGCTCAAACTCACCTTCTAAAGTTTCGCCTTTATGCGGTGGCTTGATGTGTTCTTGAAATGGACTCTCTTGTGATGGTGAAAAGTCATCTGCGTTATCAACATTGCTATGGCTATGTTGATGAAATTGGAAGTGTTGACTGCTGCCGTTGGTTGGCATATGGGCTTTAACACTGCCTGCGATAGCGTGACGAACAGCAGGAATAAGTAAACTCAAGCCAAAAAAATCAGTAACAAAGCCCGGCGTTACTAACAATACACCGGCCACCAATAACATTAAGCCGGTGACTATTTCATCAGACGGCATTTGCCCTTGCGCCATTTTACTTTGTACTGAATTTAACGTTGAAAGCCCTTGCTGGCGAACATACTTTGCTCCCAGCCACGCGGTAAAAATAACGATAGCAATCGTTGGCCAAACACCTAAAGCTGTGCCGACTTGCATTAAAACAGAAATTTCAATAATGGGAATAATAATAAAAAGTACGAATAAAAGTCGAAACATTGCGGTTCCTAATAATCTTTAATGAAACTAATATGGGGCTGAACAGGTCTTTTTCAACCGGATGCGCTTTTGCCGTATTTATAATGCTATTTACAGATGTGACGTTTCCGCAAAGAAAAATATTAGCGTAAACTGTGCAGATATTTGCTATTAACACCTAAATAGGGTTTATTGCGGTACTTTAAACCTAATAAGCTTTGTAAAGGCGGCATTGATATGTACCAAATTATACTATGTACTTGCCCAACAATGGCAATAGCACAAGACATTGCGCAACACTTAGTCACTGAAAAGTTAGCGGCTTGCGTCAATATTTTACCGAATATTACCTCGGTGTATCGTTGGCAAGACAATGTGGTGAGTGAAACTGAAGTACAACTTTTGATCAAGAGTAAAACAACATTATTTGATTTACTGAACAATCGTATCAAGCAGTTGCACCCATACGACACCCCTGAAGTTATCGCGTTGAACATCCAGCAAGGCGATAGTCAATATTTAAACTGGATCAACGAGTGTTTAAAATAACGGTTATGAAAAAAGTTGTTACTGTTTTTTGGTTAATTCTAACCAGCTTATTATTTGCGGCGTCGCCATTAGCAAATGCCCAAGATTCAATTTTTAACACGCCAGCATCACTTTTTAGTAATGATGACGAGTTTTTAAAAGTTGATGAAGCCTTCATTTTTGATTTTCATCAGCAGAAAAACAAACTGCAAGTCAGTTTTAATATTGCTGATGGTTATTATTTGTACCGCCATCAATTTAAATTTAGCACTAAAAATGCCACGATTGCTGAAGTGAATTTACCTCAAGGTGAACACTACGAAGATGAATTTTTTGGTGTCCAACAAATCTTTCTCGACCAAGTAGCTTTTACCATAGATATTGAACAAGCCAGTCGTGATGCCAGCATTAGCATTCGTTATCAAGGTTGTGCCAAAAAAGGTTTATGCTATCCGCCAAAAAAGAAAACCATTGAGTTAAGCGAAGTAATGCTAGCGGCAAGCGTAACAAATGATGCGCAAAGTGTCTTAACCGCGCTAGGGAGCCGTAGTGCTGACCAAAGCAACAACGCCGCGGATAACAAAGCAAAGGCGGCAAAAACTAGTGCCAGTAACAGCAGCGAGCAACATCAGTTAGCTGACATGCTTAAAGGTGATAATGTTTGGTTAACGCTAGCGGCATTTTTTATTGGCGGTTTGTTACTCTCGTTTACCCCTTGCGTTTTCCCTATGTATCCGATTTTAACCGGCATTATTGTTGGCCAAGGTGATAAGCTTTCGACGAAACGGGCCTTTGCCTTATCGTTTGCCTATGTGCAAGGTATGGCGGTTACTTATACCTTACTCGGTATTGTCGTTGCTATTGCCGGTGCGCAATTTCAAGCCATGTTTCAACACCCTATCGTATTAATTGCCTTAAGTGTGTTGTTTATCTTTTTAGCACTTTCAATGTTTGGCATCTTTAATTTAGCCCTGCCGAGCAGTTGGCAAAATAAGTTAAATCAGCTGAGTAGCAATCAAAAAGGCGGTTCTTACTTTGGTGTTCTGGTGATGGGCGCTATTTCAGGTTTAGTGGCCTCACCTTGTACCACAGCGCCTTTAACTGGCGCACTATTATATATTTCACAATCCGGCGATGTATTACTCGGGGCCTCTGCGCTTTATGCCTTAAGTTTAGGCATGGGCTTGCCATTATTAGTATTGGGCAGTTCAGGCGGTAAGTTACTGCCTAAAGCCGGTAACTGGATGAATGTTATTAAAAATATCTTCGGGCTATTGCTACTTGCTGTGCCAATTTTCTTACTTGAGCGTTTTTTACCTGTACTGATCATTGACGTACTTTGGGCTGCACTTATTTTAGCCACTGCCGGCTACTTTTATACCGTTAACCAAGATTCCGCGAAAACTTTTGGTTTTGGTGTTCGTAGTATCATTATCTTTTTGATTTTCTTTGTTGGTGCCAATAGAGCCTACCAAATCGTTTATCCGGCCAGTCATGTCGCCTCATCACCACAAATTGAACATCGCGGTTTTGAGCAGGTGAAAAACTTAGCTGAGATGAATCAAGCGATTGCGAAAGCTAATACGCAAGGTAAAACCGTTATGGTGGACTTGTATGCTGACTGGTGTATCGCCTGTAAAGAGTTTGAAGAATACACTTTTTTTGAAGCTAACGTACAAGCCGCGCTTGCCGATTCCGTATTATTGCAAATTGACTTAACCGATACTGGCTCAGCAGACAGCGTTGAATTGATGTCGCATTTTGAGATTTTTGGTTTGCCGTCAATTTTATTCTTTGATTTACAGGCCAAGGAATTAACACAGCGTCGTGTCACGGGGTTTATGGGCGCGGATGAATTTTCAGCCCATGTCTTAAAAACCTTTGCTAAATAAGCTGCTATCAAAGGGTTTAGCATGATCAAAAAAAGCGCCATCTGGCGCTTTTTTACCGATAGTTGCATTGACATTAATTAGCCATTGAATCGGCGTTGATCGCCGCCTTCCAATTACCATCAACAATGTCACGACGAATATAGTCAAATAGCTCCACTTCAGGAATGGGTTTTGACACGTAATAACCTTGAATAAGATCACAGTCACTTTCGGTTAAGCTACGCAACTGTGCTTGGGTTTCTACGCCTTCTGCCACTACTGTTAACCCGAGATTTTTCACCATAGCAATGGTTGACATAATAATTTGAAAATCGGCATGATTTTCTAACATACCAAAGACGAAACTGCGGTCAATTTTAATGACATCAACCGGCATACGTTTTAAATACGCTAACGATGAATAGCCGGTGCCAAAATCATCTATGGCAAAGCTGAAACCAAGTTGCCGCACAGCCTCCATGGTTTCTATCGCTTTATCGATATCTTTAACTAAGGTTTGCTCGGTTAATTCAAGCTCAAAGTGTTGCGCCTTAACATCAAACTCTGCCAGTAATTGCGTTAAATAATTTAGTAAATTTACATCAGCAAACTGTGCAGCGGATAAGTTAATGGCGATGATGACATCGCCCAAATCACGGTCGCGCATATCACTATATAGTTCAAAACAGCGACGAATAACCCAATACCCAAGCGCTATCATATGCTCAGAGTTTTCTAAAATAGGAATAAAGTCATCCGGAGAAACCATGCCACGCTCAGGGTGTTGCCAGCGTAACAGCGCTTCAAAGCCATGCAGTTTATGTGTTTTTGCCTCAAGTTGCGGTTGTAAGCTCAAACTAAATTGTCCCTTGGCAAGCGCTTGTTTTACTTCCCCTTCCATACTTACTCTCAGTGACACGCGTTGATGCATATCACCGTGATAAACAACATACTGAGCGCCGCCATTATTTTTCGCTTCATACATGGCAATATCGGCATGGCTAATTAACTCGCTCGCTTGTATTAAGCAGCCTTCAGCCATAGCAATACCAATACTACAGGAGACATAAAACATACTGGTGTTAATTTTTATCGGCTGTTGAAAGCTTTTTAATATTGCACTCGCGATATCTTCAGCCCCTTGATATGAGGCGTCATTCGCTAATAAAATAACAAACTCGTCACCGCCAAAGCGACATACCGTACCGGCATCGCCGACACTCGTATTAATTCGATTTGCGGCCTCAACTAATAATTTATCGCCCTCACCATGACCATGGCTATCATTGACTTTCTTAAAGTCATCAAGGTCTAAAAACAAAATGCCAATATTACTGCTTACTCGTGTAGCATTTTCTAAGTATTTCCGTAACTGATAGTTCAACATATTGCGATTTGGCAAACCCGTTAGTAGGTCATACATGGCAATATTTTCTAACTCTTTGGTTTTTTGTGTTACTTCACGGTTTAATTTTTCTAACTCATAACTTAGCTCAGTCGTGGCATCGATCAGCACATCAATTTCATCAGGAAAAATTTTTGATTGCGTGATTTTTACCGCTCGAAAACGATCGAATTCTTTGCCTGCTAATAAGGGCAACAAATCAGACAGTTCCAGTAGCCTTTTGGTGAAAGGCCGAGCGACAAAACGTACTAAAAAAGCTAACACGATAAAAATGGTCAGTGCAGACAAGATAAACTGCCAGCGATATTGCTGATATTTTTCGGTAAATAAGCTGACATCATCAATCTGCGCTAAATAAAAGTCTTGCGAGGTTGATGAAGCTAATGCCTGTAAGTTAATTAAATAACTATTATTTTCGTACTCCACTTGTAAGCCATTTTCGCTAATCTTCGACACAAGCGTGAAAGGCATTTCCAAGGAAAAAAGTGACGTCATCAACTGTGTAGAAGACGAGGTTATAATTTTTGCTTGCGCTAACGTGGCATATTGCGATTTATTAAACGCCACTATCGCCACTTGATTCTCTAACGCTTGATTAATGGCGTATATTACATCAACAAACGAAGTTGCTACGGTCACTATCGCCATATCGCCTTGTGCATTTAAGATTGGCACCGAGCTCAATTGCTGGCATTGTTGTCGGCAACTGAGGTAGTGATCAGGCGAAAAGTTAGCTCGAACTCGGTTGATACTCGCCTGTACGTCCTTAGTAAATGGGGCAGATTGATAAAGTGGTTTTAACTCGCTTGACACTAACCATAACGCGTCAACATTGTGATTTATTTGCAACGCGTCAAACTGTTGCGCTAATGCCTTAGTCACGACATCAAAATTATTATGTTGCTTGAGTTGAATAATATCGGTAAAAGACTCAAGCCAAATACCAATTTGTTCTCTAGCAATCCGGCTTTGCATATCAAATTGCGCTTGTCCAAGGCGTGATTTATCACTTTGAAATTGCGCAAATTCTTGATCTAGCCGAGATACCGAGAGTATAGAAATAGACAAACTCAACAGCAATAGTGCGCCGACAACTAAGGAAAATAGCTTGCTAGAAACGCTAAGAAACTTGGCCTTCATAGCTAAAACCAGTACATCATTTGAATAGCCCAAACTCGCCAATCTTTACTATCGTTGGCTATCGGATTTGGCTGAACTATCGGTGTCAGTCTTGCCGTCCCCTCTACCCAATGGTATTCAGCATTAACGCGGAAATTGCTAGAAACGTCATAAGAAAAACCTATCATGGCATCATTTTGAAAGCCGAAATACGACGGTATCATACCGCCAGAGCCCGCCTGTAACTGAGTGCCATTTTTATCATCTTTATTAGCATAAAAATACTCATAGCGCGCCATTACCGACAAATTTTCATCCAAGCGATGATCTGCCTGCAAATAATACCCTTGACCCGTTTCATCACGATGAAAACCCGGCGCATAAAAACCATCGGTCACTAAACGCTGTTGGAATAGCTCAGCACTAAATTGCCAATGCTCACCTTCATATACCGCATTTGCGGTATAAAACTGAATAATGAAGTCTGCATCAGTACAGCTATCTATTTCACCTTCGGTATAATTGAAACTTGAGTCTAACGCTGAAATACCAAAACGCCATTGCGAATAAGCCGGTTGCCAATATATGCTCGCTTGGGTATCAAGATCATGATCAAATTTTCCTGTCGCTGAATGGCCAAGAATAACATCCGATTGCTTATCTGTGATGGCGCTTTTACCACGACTAAAATTAAAATCTATATCACCGAAACTGTCATCACTATAACCTAGCTTAACGGCTGCACCATCACCACCAACAGCAATATCGCGAAAGCCATCAAAGTAAACCACTTGTGGAATAATGATCGAAGGTCTAGCAAAGGGAATATCACGGGTACTGGAATGCAACCAATGATTGTTTTTCACTCGGCCGAAATAAAAACTGGCCTGCCAAGCTTCATGTTGAAAAGCATCCCATTCTAGTAGTAAATAATCAATGCGCGCACCGGGGTGATATCGATTACCGCCGTTAAGGTACACGGCTTGGCCGGCTAAGCGAAAATCGTCACTGACTTGATAAGAGGCATTCACGCCAATTTCTGTGAGCTCAAGTGAAACATTTTCATCATTATTTATGTAATTACTGCCATCGGCATCAATGACGCCTTGCGCGATAAAGCCATGAATTTGTAATGATTCACTATTAGCCTCACTTGCACATACACTAAATGCCCAGCATAGACTAAAGAAAGTACTGACTTTCAAACTCGACAACGTAGACGGTCTACTCATCAATTTTAATGATGTTAACATCGTTGACCTCCGATAAATTTTCCACATATCCAATAGCGCCCTTTGTCGACCTAACTGCTTCAATCAGCTCATCTTCAGTAGCCATTTTAATTGGGGCGACGCCATAACCTGAAAAAGTAAGTTTGTTCCAAATGCGGTCTAGTTGATAAGGGAATAAACGTAACTGTTCTTGGCAAAATTGTTGATGAAGTGAATGGTTGCTTGCCAAAACATAAACCACAATGGGAGTGCCATTTGGCCACCGAACTTGGCGCATAGAGTAAATACGACGCAGCTGAGTAACGGACAACGATGCGGTATCGGCCGTGCTATTTGAAATAATATCAATGGAATATGCTTGCGGGCTAAGCAATAAAATAACCACAGCAATATTCAAAATGAAGCTTTTAATAATTACGTCCTGTTACCAGCATAAAACGACATGACGACCGTGAGTCGAACTGATTTTCCATCCTACAACCGAATAAATCAATGAATTAATTAAAATTCCTACGACAATGAGTTTAGTAAGTTTTTTTCAACTTACCTAATTATTACTGGCTTTATTATTACCTGTAAGTGATTAGACCAGTATTTTGCTGCTATATTCTGCGAAAACACTATAATAATCG
>JBMZDW010000049.1:0-18744 GCA_049614565.1 Cognaticolwellia sp.
AACTTTCAGTTTTTGGTTAATAAAGCGCAATAATGTTGTAAATTCCGCCCTAAATTGTCGTAATATAGTTAGATTACCTAATGCCAGTTAAGGGAGCAATTTATGGCTGAGTCGAGCAGCGAAAACACCACAGCGCAGGTTAGCAACACTTTAGATCCAAGCAATTTACTCAAAGATGAAATTGACCAAGTCGGGCATATTTATAATATTATTGTCGAGTTTTTTACCAATTATAGTTTTCAGCTTATTGGCGCCTTTATTATTTTTATTCTTGGCTATATGTTTGCCGGTAAAATATCTAAATTGGTATTGCGCTTATGTGAACGACACAGGCTGGATGTCACCCTAAGCCGCTTTTTAGCCAATACCAGTAAAATGCTGATTGTGGTGATGATCACCATAATCGCGTTAGGAAAACTCGGTATTAGTGTTACACCCTTTATTGCCGCCATTGGTGCAATTTCATTAGGTGCGGGCTTAGCGCTGCAAGGGCTGTTGGCCAACTATGCCGCCGGTTTTAATATTATTATTATTCGCCCATTTGTCGTTGGAGATACCATCACAGTACAAGGCGTGACGGGACTCGTTAAAGAAGTGCTACTGGCTTACACTATTTTAGCTGATGAAGATAACGTTGAAATTACCATTCCAAACAAACACATAGTCGGTGAAGTTTTACATAATTCAAAACACGACTCGTTGTTAGAGCTTAGCGTTGGTATTGATTACAGCGAAAACCCGTTAGAGGTAGTCGCCATGTTGGAAGAAGTGATTGGCAAGTTAGATATTGTTAGTGAGGCACGCCAACCGCTCATTGGTATTGACGCCTTTGCCGATAGCGCCATTAACATTGCCGTACGTTTATGGACACCAACCGAAAATTTATACACAGCTAAGTACACCGCCTACAAAGAAATTTATTTGGCACTGGAAAAAGCCAATATTAAAATTCCATTCCCGCAACGCGATGTCCACCTTATTAAAGAAGCGGTTTAAGTTTTATGAACTTTTCGCAGTCATGTAAATGGCACTAGATAAAGCAAGGTTAGATCGCTTTATTGCCCAATACTGTCAAGTCAGTCGCAAAAATGTGCGACTGATGTTGGCGCAAAACCGGGTTGTAGTTAATGGTGCAATTGCGCGTGATATTGATCAAATCATCGATACTTTTAGCCATATCACGCTTGATGGAGCCGTGATACAAGCAAATATGCCGCACTATATTATGTTACATAAGCCAATTGGGGTGGTAAGCGCAACCCGCGACACACAGCACAAAACGGTGATTGATTTGCTTAATTACCCGTATAAAAATGAGCTGCATATTGTTGGTCGCTTGGATCTTAATACTTCAGGCTTAGTGTTATTGACCAACGATAGTCGCTGGTCTGAGCGCTTAACCTTACCCGAGCGTAAAGTCAGTAAACGCTATACGGTAACTTTGAAAAATAAGCTCAGTACTGAGTACATTGCAGCATTCGAAAAAGGTATGTATTTTGAATTTGAAGACTTAACCACTAAGCCTGCAAAGTTAACCATAGTTTCTGACTTTCAAGCGCAAGTGGAGTTGGTTGAAGGGCGTTACCACCAAATTAAGCGCATGTTCGGCCGTTTTCGAAACCCAGTGCTGGCTTTACATCGCAGCTCGATTGGTAATTTGTCGCTTGATAGTCAGTTAGCTATTGGCGAAAGTCGGGCGCTAACCGCGAACGAAGTTGCCGATATTGACCAATAAAATTTTTTTATTAAAAACGTTAAAATAACCTTTATAACCACCATAAATAAAATAAGAGATAAAAATGACTAAATATATTGTACTGATCATAGTGTTGGGCTTAATCGTTAGCTTTTTCGTCCGTAACAACACCAATCGTGAAGCCGCGAAAGTGAATAGCGAAAAGGCGGCAACGTTTTTACAAACCAATAAAAACAACGATGGTGTGGTAGAAACCGCGTCGGGTTTACAATATCAGGTGCTTAACGCAGGCACTGGTGATACGCACCCAACCGCAGTCTCAACCGTCAAGGTACATTATCATGGCACCTTACTCGACGGTACGGTTTTCGACAGCTCCGTGGAGCGAGATGAACCGATCAGCTTTGGCTTAAACCAAGTGATCAAAGGTTGGACCGAAGGTTTACAGTTAATGGTGGTGGGTGAAAAAACGCGCTTATTTATTCCGGCGACACTTGGCTACGGTAATAACGCCGCGGGGAAAATCCCCCCGGGTTCATTACTCATTTTTGATGTTGAACTTTTAGCCATACAATAGCGCTTTGTAACTTGTTACTCATCTCTAAACGCTTCGGCAGACAAATGATGACGGTTGAGTAGCTTATAAAATTCCGTTCTATTGCGTTGTGCTATTTTCGCAGCTTGCGAGACATTACCAGCGGTGATTTTTAGCAATTTTGCCAGATAACCGCGTTCAAATTTATCACGAGCCTGAACGAACGAAGGCAAAATTGTGGTTTTATCTCGCAAGGCATTTTTAACTAGCATCTCACTGATCAGGGGCTCTGTAGATAAAGCCACTGTTTGCTCAACAACATTTTGCAATTGCCTAATATTGCCCGGCCATGCCGCGCTGATCAAAATTTCCATCGCTTCTTGTGAAAACCCTGAAATATTAACCTGCGATTGTTTTGTTGACTGGCTTAAGAAGTATTGCGCTAGCAGGGGAATATCTTCTCTGCGCTCTGATAATGGTGGTAGCTCTAATTCGACAACATTAAGACGATAATATAAGTCTTCGCGAAAGGTTTTATCACTAATGGCTTGTTGTAAGTTTTTGTGGGTGGCGGAAATAATCCTAACATCAACTTTTATTGACTGTGTACTACCCACAGGGCGTACTTCTCGCTCTTGCAGTGCCCGCAATAGTTTTACTTGAAAGCTCATCGGCATATCGCCAATTTCATCTAAAAATAGTGTTCCGCCATCGGTTGCTTGAAATAGCCCGATATGATTTTTTTCTGCGCCAGTGAATGCGCCTTTGCTATGGCCAAATAGCTCTGACTCCAGCAACTGCTCGGGTATGGCGGCACAGTTAATGGCGGTAAATTTTTGTTGGTAACGTGGGCTAGCTAAATGAATCGCCTTGGCTAACAGCTCTTTACCGGTACCACTTTGGCTGTGGATCAGTAAACTAAAGTCACTTTGGGCAACTTGCTTACTTTGCTGTAGTAGTGACTCCATAACGGTGCTGCGGCTTATTATTTTTTCACGCCACTGGTTATCCGCCTGGCTATGGTTTAGCTCTGCCGGCTGTAGGCGAATAGCTTGTTGCACTATGTCGAGTAACTCTTTGCTTTCAAACGGCTTGGTTAGAAAGCTAAATACCCCTTGTTTAGTGGCATTAATGGCGTCGGGTATTGTGCCGTGTGCAGTCATAATAATGACTGGAATATGCGGGTTTTTAGCTCTGATCTGCTCAAATAATGCCATGCCGTCCATACCTTCCATTTTAAGATCGCTGATCACAAGTTGAGGATGAAAACTTTCCAAGCGGCCTAAGGCAATTTTGGCATTTTTTGCGGACTCTACTTGATAGCCAGCGGCGGACAGACGAATACCGAGTAAGCGTAGTAAGCTGGGATCGTCATCAACGATTAAAATTTTGCTACCGGTTTCAACGGGAGTCGAATTACTGTTATTCATATAATATTCTCGATCTATATCTAACTCTATGTCTTGATTTATACCTAGTTATGTAAAAACTAACCCTTATCCCAGTGATAGTTGCTACGCCTTTATGGAGGTTACTGATCGCGTTTATCGATAGCTTGCTCAATGCTTTTAAGCTGTTTAATGGTTTGCTCTAACAGTTGAATTCTTTCAATCAACTGTTGCTGTTGCTTTAATGCAAATGCTTGCTGCTCTTGTTGTTGAGCTAGCAAACGATTTCTCATCAGCAAACGTTGATTTAACTGGTCGCGCAATAAGGTAATAAAGGCCTGCTCTGACGGTGTAATATGGGCAAAAGCGGCATTGTCACCTTCACTTTTCATTAAATTTAATAATGCTTTCGCGTTAAAGCTGTTGTAAATGGGAGATTTGGGTAAGCTATAGAGCAAGAGTAATTTTATTTGCGGATCAGAGCTGCCTCGGGCATTGGTTAGCACTTGTTGTTCGATATGCGTTTGCTGTTTATTCACTTCTTCGATGAGTTGCGCTTCATTAAGCTGCTTTAATGTTAGGTAATATTCACCATAGCTTTGTCTATTTTCAATGACGGCAACGGTTTCAACGGGGGCTACAATAACTGGTTCAGGTGGCAGTTGGCAGCCCGATAATGCGCTAATAACGACGCTGAGCTGTAAAATCATGCGTGAAAACGGCTTAATCGTTATCATTCGACATGCTCCTCAGGGGAGTATGCTCGAGGTAAGGAAATTTTTATTTTCGTACCTTGTTGGTCGCGCTTTACTGGCAAAAGTTCAATGCTGCCATTAAGTCGTAGCAAT
This sequence comes from Cognaticolwellia sp., assembly GCA_049614565.1. Taxonomy (GTDB): domain Bacteria; phylum Pseudomonadota; class Gammaproteobacteria; order Enterobacterales; family Alteromonadaceae; genus Cognaticolwellia. Next base: position 4,468 of record JBMZDW010000049.1, read on the forward strand.
AGCTCTTTTACTATTGTTAGGCCTAAGCCACTGCCTTTAATAACGCTATTTTTAGGCGGTGGCCCTTGGTAGAAAGCATCAAATATCTTCTGCTGGCTTTCTTGTGCAATACCGATACCCTGATCGCTAACAATAAGTTGCAGATGGTTGCTTTCTAAGCTTGATGAAATATCAATAATACCGTTATCGGGTGAATATTTTATTGCGTTAGAGAGAATGTTATCGATAATAACTGCAACCTGTTTACGGTTACTAAATAGAGATATATCAATTAAATTATTGTTAATTTTTAGCTTTTTTCGTTTAATATCTAGTTTTCGGTCATTAATCACTTGATGTACTACGTCATTAATTTGCATGGGCTCTGAATCTTGCAAACTGGTAGAGTCGAGCACAATATTAAAGTCGAGTAAGTCTTCAATATGTTGCTGCAGCCGAAATACGCTATTTTTAATAATATGAGATATTTCTTGCTGCTCAGCATTTAACTCACCGACACTATGATCATATAACAGCTCGGTCCCTTCTCTGATCGCTGCGAGTGGTGTTTTTAGTTCATGTGAAATATGGCGAATAAAACTCGATTTTTGTAACTCCAATGCTTGTAATCGCGTACGCATATTCTCTAACGCCTGGGCAATTTCTTGAATTTCTGGTGATCCTGCAAGTTCAATTTCATGTGCAAAATTTCCTTGTTGTAAGCGGACAATATTTTTGGTCAACACTTTAAGCGGACTGGTGATTAAAAATATAAAGATGGCCGCAATAACTAGGCTGACAGGAATGATCCACAAACTTTGGATCATAATATCCCGTACGGAGTGCGCAGCCTGTTTAATATTGGTGATATGTAAGCTATTAAGCTCGTTACTGCGTGTGGCTATTTGTTCATAAATGCTTGTTAGGGCGTTAAATTTTTGCTGTATTGGCTTAATGATACTGTTGTCTGTCGGTAGTTTTTGTTCAGCAGCTGGCATGGTTTTTTCAATCAATGTTGAAACAGTTTTAGCATATTCGTTAACCAATTTTTGTAGCGCTAGATCTTGACTCGGCGCAATTAACTGCTGAGTTAGCAATAGTATTTGTCGGCTTTGTTGACGATAACTGGCGGCTAACGCGGGATCTCTTAACACTAGATATTGTGATGCGCTGCGCTCCATTCTAATTTGGCTGCTTTTTAATAACTGCTGCATATCCAAGATTTTGGCAATATCAGTAATTGCACCTTCACTTTGTTTTGCCAGCGTATTTACCTGTGATGCACCAAAAAGTAAGGCGATAACAAGGGGAATAGCAACTAAACCAAAACCTAATAAGGTTAAAGATTTAATTGAAAGATTTTTTATTGAAGCACGATTCTTACGCGCCTTAATAATGGGTGCTGTTGAACTTATCACAATAACTTTTGCGACCTATATTGCTTACGGGCTTACCTGTCTAGTGTTAGCCAAAAGCCGGTAAAACACAATGATGTCTCAATATGGAGACAGTTATTTTTCTGTGGATGATTGTATTTAACTTTCTGTTTTTAAAATTAATTTTATTGTGTTCTGGCTCTATTTGACGGCAGGTTAATTATAAAAAATTTAACCTGTTGCTAATAGGTGACAGGCATTATGTTAGTAATTAAATAAAATTATTTAATATCAATAACTTAAAATGTTGGTACAGCATGTGCTTTATCTGTGTTGTAGGTGGCATATGCCATGGTAGGCATATTCTTAGATGTGCTATTAATCAATGAGAAGGATTGAATTATGAAAAACATTAGCTTAAAAACTTTATCAATTACCGTAGTGGCAGCGTCATTTATCTCAACATACGCTTTTGCCAACAATGACTTAGATACCGTTCAGGCCAAAGTAGAAAAACCTGTATCTTCTTTTTCTCAACTACTCGCTGAATATGATATCGATAAAAATAACACCTTGAGTGAAAAAGAGTTAGCAAGCAATGAAACGCTAACCAAAATTTTTGCTCGACTTGATGCCAACGGCGACCAAGAAATTAGCGAAGCAGAATTTAATCAATATCTAAAAGTACAGTAACGGACACTAAGCATTATCTACATGTTTTTTGATGTCTTAAAAATTAATTAGAAGGATACAAAGATGAATAATATTAACTTAAAAACATTAGCTATTTCGGTTGTTGCAGCGTCACTGATATCAAACCTTGCCTTTGCCAACAATGATAGCAATAACGCTCTGCCAGAAGCAGAAAAGCCGGCATCAATTTTTAGTAAACTTATTATGGATTATGATACAGATAAAAATAATGCCTTAAGCGCCAAGGAGTTAGCGAATAATGAAAAGCTAACGAAAATTTTTGCTCAACTTGATATAAATGGTGATAGACTAATAAACGAACAAGAGTTCAATCAATACCTAGAGAAAATGAAGAAGTCCTTGTCCTAGCAAGTTAGATTTTGCGAGTTATTAGCTCGCCTTTTTTGTCGACTGTAAGCCTTTATTCCCAGCCAATCAGTCGACCTTTTTAAACTTAATTTAAGGTCTACTCACATGAAAAATCAGTCTTCTTCTGAAACTCTATCCCGCTATGTTCAAATTGATAAATGGATTTTTGAAGTAAAGTCGGTACGTGCAATACGTGTCGATGATTTTGGTAACCCTTATTCCGCTATCGCTAATTTTACTTTAAATGGAAATAGCGCCTATATTGATGGATTACTTACCAGGGAAGACGATGATTTTACTCGTGAAGATTACCAAACATTTACCAAAATGAGTCAACAGTTGGAACTTGAAAGCGTGAACTTTGAACGTTTCAAACAAAAGCGTAGAGTATCAGATACCGTTAAGGTGCCGGCAACAAACCATGAAAAACCTGAGTTAAAGTTAGTGGAAGCATAGTAATCATCTCCGGTTCCGTTTTAGAATAGCGGCATTAACTTATTGACTAAGGCAGTAATAATGCAGTCGATTAACACCGCTACTGGTGATATTACCCCCTCGAAAATTGTCTGTGTGGGACGTAACTACGTTGCGCACATCAATGAGCTTGGTAACGAAATGCCTGATAATATGGTGTTGTTTATTAAGTCGAATGCTGCCATTGGCTGTCAACTATGTGCATACCATAATCAAGAAACTTTGCACTATGAAGCCGAGCTTAGTTTTTTGTATCAACAAGGAAAGTTTACCGCAGTTGCTGTCGGCTTAGATCTAACGAAGCGGGCATTGCAGTCGCAATTAAAAACCAAAGGTTTACCATGGGAGCGCGCGAAAGCGTTTACAGGCTCTGCACTTTTTAGTGACTTTGTGCCTTTGGATGCTATTAACGCAGAGTTAGGGTTAGCGCTTGATATAAATGGCGAATGCCGCCAAAAAGGCTCAGTTGCTATGATGCTATATTCTCCACAGGTGATTATGGAAGAAATTTTGTCATTTATTGCCTTAGAAGATGGCGATATCGTGATGACAGGCACACCGGCGGGCGTTGGGAAGGTTGGCGTGGGTGATATATTTGATGCGCGAGTTCTTCAAGGTGATCAAGTCGTCGTGAGTAAACAATGGCAGGCCATTTAATTGATCATATGGAAGGGAACATAGCACAGGCTGTTATTTATTCTGAGCTAATTATGCGATAATGCCATAAAGTTCACTATCTTCTAATCGTCAGTATGAAACGTATCATCCTCTACACCATGAACAATTGCCCACATTGTCAAAGTGCGAAACAGTACCTTGAAGAAAAAAAACTTCCCTTTCGTTTATGTAATATCAAAACTGCCGCGGGGCAAAAAGAGTTTGCTAAACTGCGCTTGCGTGGCGTACCCGTTTTAAAAATAGGCGATCAGGTCTTAAATGGCTTTAATGTCAAAAAATTTAACCAACTATATCAAGATTAATCTTCAATACTTAACGCATAATAGTCGCGAAAAATGTCTATTTTACGCTGTCGATTGACAAACACCCTTGTATGAACTTTGGTCGTTTCTTTGTTTTTTTTGTGATAGCGTAAAGACATAGGTTAAATAGACTGTCGTCACGGATGCTATATGAAAAAAGTTTGCTACGCTTGCTTTGCCACTTTAATCATACGCTTTGTACGTTGCCCTTTTGCGCTAGTTACTGACTATTGCGTAAACTTTTCACTCCTCAATGTTATCGTGCGTCATCCCCGTTTCAGTCTCTACTTGAGGCAAGTCATTAAGGGTAAAAATAGTTGACCAAGATAACTAATTTAACCCAATTGTCTATACCTGTAATTTCGCGCTTACAAGACTATATTCGCGAACAAGGCTATCGCGTTTTAATCCATTTTGAGTTGGAGGGGTGCTATCAAAAGCCTGATAACACACAGCTTGATTATCAGCAGGTTAATAAACATTTACGTGCGCAGCATATAGACGGCGAGGTGGTGGCTGAATATTGGAGTAAGCAATGGGAGTACGTCTCACTTTTCAATGGTCAAAGCCCATTAAAAGAAGCGCATAATCTGAGACTAGCGATGGATTTATTACCTCAGTTGTTTTCAGCACAAGGGGTCAGTAAAACCTTAATTAAACCCGTAGTTTGGGCGGGCGACAATAGTCGATTAGCATCGGGTAGTGGCCATATTTTTAGCACTGACAAACGTGCGGTGCATATTCCTAATGCAATACAAATGAATATTAGTGTCCAAGACTTACAGGGCAATAACTTAATGGTTGCTTCAGGTTTAGCTGAACGTTTACAGCAAACCTTGTTGCAAACCAGTTTAGGCTGCTGTTTAATTTATTTACCCGAAGAAGAAGCTTTTGAACGTTTAGCGTTAAAGAAAAAATACGGTTTGGCCGCCGAGTTATGCTCGCCAGTTGATATTTCGGGGGGACATCAAGGCAGCGTTGCTCTATATCGTGATAAAGGCAAACACAATCAAAAAATGGGTGTCGAGCCGCTAATATATGATGATAAAAGTAATGTTGTTGTTAGTCAGGATAATTGGCAAAAAACCGCCCGAATAGAGCACAGGCTAGGGGCATCAAGTATGTGTTACAGTCCTTATTTGAATGTGATTTATGCCTTACTCAACGTGGTTGACACTATTGATGGCCAACAAGGTGGCAAGCCAATAGCGCATGGTCATTATGGCGAATTACCGAGCTCGTTATACGATCAAAAAGATAGCCTTGGCGCAATATCGTTATTTAAAAGCAACCACTGGTTTACCAAAGCAATAGATAACGTGATGGCCTCTACTGATAAACAGCAGCAGGTGTTAGAAAGCCCGAGTATTGGGCAACAAATACAATGCGAATATGTAAAACAGTTTCAACGCTCTGAACTGGTTTTTTAAACGACAACATTGAAGTGTTCGCTATAAGGCAACATAAGGCTTAGTGAAATCAGATGATAAATCAACGAAACACGCCAAACCTTGATGGAAATTCGATAGTAGAAAAGCGCCAAGAGCTGATCCGCTACTTTAAAAATACTTGGACGACTTACGAGTCGCTATTTTCGTTGCTTAACCACGATGACGCCTACTTTTTGCGACCAGAGCCGTTGCGCCACCCACTTATTTTTTACTTTGGTCACACCGCGAGCTTTTATATTAATAAACTGATATTAGGCAAGTTTATAAATCAGCGAGTGAACAATCGCATAGAGGCAATCTGTGCGGTGGGTGTGGATGAAATGAGCTGGGATGACTTAGATAGCGCACATTACGATTGGCCAAGCGTCGATGAAGTGCGAGACTATCGCCAGCAAGTGTATCAGCGGGTGCTAGATTTACTTGAAACCATGGAGTTGAGCTTACCTATCAGCCAAGACTCACTCGCGTGGATCATCATAATGGGCTGTGAACACGAACGTATTCATCTTGAAACCTCATCGGTAATTATGCGCATGCTGCCGTTGCAATGGCTAACTAGCCAAACTAATTGGCAGCCTTGTGTACACTCATCTGTGGCGCCGGAAAATGAGTTCATTTCGGTTCACGCTCAAACCATTTCCTTAGGCAAAAAAAAAGCAGACAACACCTTTGGTTGGGACAATGAATATGGCCAGCAAACGATTGAAGTTGCAGATTTTAAGGCAGCGAAATTTTTAGTCTCTAACAATGAATACCTGGCGTTTGTTCAAGCTCAAGGGTATTGCAATGTTCAGTTTTGGTGTCAAGAAGGCCAAGCTTGGCTGCAGTTTACCCAAGCTAAAATGCCAAGGTTTTGGCGCCTACGCAACGGACAGTATTATCAGCGTAATTTGCTCAGTGAAATGCCACTGCCACGTGATTGGCCTGTAGAGGTGAACTACTTAGAGGCGAAAGCATTTTGCCAATGGCGGCAAACGCAAGGTGATGGGGCTATTCGTTTGCCAACTGAGGCCGAGTGGTATTGCTTACGGAAAAATGTTGTTGATGGACAACAACAAGGGGATGAAGCGCTTGGTAATACTAATTTAGTGTATTACGCATCTTCTTGTCCGGTCAACCAATACCAACACGGTGAATTTTTCGATGTTATTGGCAACACATGGCAATGGACAGAATCAGCCATTGATGGCTTTGCCGGCTTTAATGTCCATCCGCTTTATGATGATTTTTCAACGCCAACGTTTGATGGCAAGCACAATTTAATCAAAGGCGGCTCATGGATTTCAACCGGTAACGAAACGCTAGCCTCTGCCCGCTATGCCTTTCGTCGTCATTTTTATCAACATGCCGGCTTTAGATATGTCGAGAGCGCCGCTCCGCTATTGCCACAAACCGCGGTTAACCGCTATGAAACCAGTAAAGACATCTGCCAACAACTAACATGCTATTACGCTGAAAACACCTTAGGTATTGAAAATTATGGTCGCCAAATAGCGAACCAGATAGCAAACTTGATAGTGGCCGAAAATGTTGCGACTGAGCGTTTACTAAATATCGGCTGTAGCGTTGGCCGCGTGGCATTTGAGTTAAGCCCTCAGTTTCAACATATTGACGCGATTGATTTTTCCGCCCGTACCATACAACACGGCGTGCAATTGCAAACGGGGGGGAGTGTGCGTTATACCAGCACCCTTGAAGGTGAAATCTGTCAATTTAATGAAATAACTTTAGCTGAGTCGGTCAAGCAAGTTGAGCCACAACGCATACGCTTTAGCCAGGGTGACGGATGCAATTTGAAAGAAAATTTTGCGCAATATGATGTTATTTTACTGCAACATGCTTTGGAGCAAAGCTATGATCCTAAGCGCTTATTAATCAATGCTATTCAACGGCTTAAGCCATCAGGTTTACTGATCATTATTTCAGATTATCATTATCAGCCGTCGATAACCGAAACATCAAAGTGGCTTAGCGGCTTGAAAGTTAATGGTGAAAACCTCTTTGGTTTTGAGGCCTTAGTCAGCATATTAAATGATGACTTTACCTTGCTAAATAAAGCCGAGTTATCCCGTGTTATGGCAGATTCAGTGCGTAACGTTAACCTTACGCAATGTCAGCTCACCGCGTGGCGAGCAAAAGCAAGGTATGGGGCAATTGATTAAAGTACGTAAAAAAATATCATAAAAAAATGACAAAGAGCGGCAAAAAAAACAAATAGGTGCCAAATAGCGTGGCTATATTTTTTGCTTTTTTGCACATAAAACAGTGTACCTAAGCCATAGATAATACCGCCTAACGCCAATAAAATCATACCTTCGTATGCTAAATTTGCATTTAATTTATGAATAATGGTAAGTGAAATTAAGCCAAGGCCTAAGTAAGTGGCCAGCGACAAATTTTTGTATTTACTGCCAAACTTTATTTTAAACGCCACACCTAACAAGGCTAGTCCCCAGATTAGCGTTAGCATGGCTGGTCCAATATCATCGCCTAATGTCACTAACATAAGTGGGGTATAGGTACCGGCGATAAGTAAGTAAATGGCGCAATGATCGAGTAATTTAAATATCTGCTTTGCCTTGTTATGCAGTAAGGCATGGTAAAGCGTTGAGGCGCTAAATAGTAAAACCAAGCTTGCGCCGTAAATGGCAACACTGGCTACTTTAACAATATCATTTTGCAGCCAGGCTAGTGTGACTAGGAGTGTTAGGCCGGCGACGCTAAGCAATGCCGCGAGTCCGTGGCTGATGGCATTAACAATTTCTTCTGCTAAGCCGTAGTGTTGAGTTTGCAAGTTATCTACCCTTATTTCAGTGTACGCGTGTACGCTATTTATGGTAGCAAACTGTGGATTGCAATACTAGAGGTCTGACCTTTAATAGCACTTGAACAATAATTCACAGGCCTACGGCTTAGTTCTGGCCTTGGGGGGTCTAAGTTTTGATATTAAAGAAGGGTCCTGAAAAAGGCGAAGTAGCATTAGTTAGATTGGCGTGCTAACGAAAACTATAAAATATACTGAGTTTAATAGACAAAATTTTCAGAAGAATGAATAAGGGTATTTGCGCTTATATAGCCGTTTGGGACAATAAGCGCGAACAAGCTGCTTACAAGGCGAGGTCTATTACCATTTCACGTAACTCATCTTTAGAAATTGAGTTGTCGTGGTTTTTATCAAAACGATTAAAAATGGTTTCACACATTCTTATGCCTTTATCTTGCAATAAGCAGTCAATTAATTCGACAAATTCACTTCTGTTGATGACACCGTCTTTGTCTTCATCAAATACTTCAAATAGCTCATCTACCCACTGATTTAGTTCCATCAGTCATCCTCTTATTTGGCGAATAATACTTGTTTATAGACTCTAGCGTTATTTTTGCGTTATGTGAATGGTTAATTCTGCTATTTAATGCAATTTATGGAAAATAGCTGTAATAAAATCGCAAATGATAAGACTAAGCAACCAATGATATAAAAGGGTAGATAAAAATGAAGATAAATTGGAAAGCTTTACTGAGTGCAGGTTTGCTTGTTTCAAGCGCCGGACTTAGCCCAAATAGCCTTGCCGAGACTGCTGTTGCTAGCAGTGTTGAGCAAAACTTGGCAATTGAGCCTTGTCATATCAAAGGCATCAGACAACAAGTGCAATGTGGTACCTACACCACACCTGAAAACTATGCTAAGCCTGATGGCGAGAAAATTGATATTAACTTCGTGGTGTTACCGGCCATTGATAATAGTAAAGAAAAACTCCCGCTAATGTTTTTAGCAGGTGGCCCAGGACAAGCCGCGTCGGAACTTGCCGTGCAAATTTATACGGGTTTTAATGAAATTAGAAAAACCCGTGATTTATTACTTATCGATCAACGAGGCACGGGTAAGTCGCAACCATTACAGTGTCTTGAAACCTTAGAGTTAGACCCTTATATCAGCATACCGGAAGATTTTGACCTAGCCGATGTTGAACAATGTCTGACTGAACTGAAAGGAGATTTAAGCCAATATAACTCAGAAAACGCCATCCGAGATTTTGACGCGGTTAGAGCAGCACTTGGTCATCAACAGGTGCATATTTACGGTGGTTCATACGGCACACGCGCCGGATTAGTGTATATGCGTATGTTTCCTGAATCATTAAAAAGTGTCGTGCTCGACAGCGTTGGCCCGATCGAGGTGCCAATAGGGTTGTTTGGTCAAAGCGCCGCGCAATCGTTCACTAAACTTATTGATAATTGTCAAAATGAGTTAAGTTGCGCGACGCAATACCCTGAATTAGAGAAAGAGTTTGCCGATATCACTGCTAAACTCGCGCAAGCGCCTGTTACGGTTAATATTGCCCACCCAAGGTTAGGCACGAATACGGCCTTTACTATCAGTAAAGAAAAATTTATTTCAACCCTACAAATGCAGCTCTATTCTATGCAAACGCGTAATTTGGTGCCGCTGCTGATTCATCAAGCCTATTTAGGTGATTTTAAACCGCTAGCGGGTCTTATCGCTCAAGGTGAAGATGGTATGGGTATCTACATTGGCCTACATTTTAATATTGTTTGTAGTGAAGACTACCCTAAAATGTCGACCGAAATGAAAATCGCAGATGGTAAAAACAACTTCGCGCAAGACATGAGTTTAGCGACACTGGGTAAAGTATGTTCGGTTTGGCCAAAGTATCAGCCAAGTAGCGAGTTTTACCAAACCGTGCGTGCCGATATTCCAACGCTAATTTTATCAGGCGAGTTAGACCCAGTAACTCCAGCAAGCAATGGTGAAAAATCGCATCAATTTTTGCCGAATAGCCATCATATTGTTTCAAAAAACAATGCCCATATCGTGGCATCGACCCCTTGTGGTATTAATCTAGTGAATGAATTTTTAAGCTCACAAAAACCGACAGAGCTTGATGAGTCATGCTTTGCAAAATTACCTGATGAATCATTTATGCTGGGCTTAAACGGTGGCGGTGCAGCAACCGATACCCCAAGCACAACACCAGAAACGGCCAAGGAATAACACATGATTGAAGTTAATAACTTACATAAAAGTTTTGTCAGTAAGAAAAATACCGTCAAAGCGTTAGATGGCTTATCGTTTACCGCAAAAGACGGCGAAATTACCGGGATTTTAGGCCCCAATGGCGCCGGAAAAACCACCTGTTTACGCACACTTTATGGCTTACTACGTGCCGATGAAGGTTATGCCACCATAGATGGCATTAAGGTCACGGAAGAGCCTATTGAAGCACGAAAAAAGCTAGGCATTTTCCCAGACAAGTTTGGCTTGTACGAGCGCTTAACCGCTTACGAGCAAATAGATTATTTCGCCAGTATTCATGGTTTAAAAGGCGCCGCGAAACATACGGCAATAGAGCAAATTATTACTGATTTGGATATGACGGAATTAGCCCATCGTAAAACCGTGGGTTTTTCACAAGGCCAGCGTATGAAGGTGACATTAGCGCAAGCACTGGTACATCAACCGAAAAACTTTGTGCTAGATGAACCCACTCGCGGTTTAGACGTGATGAGTACGCGCATTTTACGTAATCACTTAGCTAAATTTAAAGAAAAAGGTCACTGCATCTTGTTCTCGTCGCACGTTATGCAAGAAGTTGCTGCGCTCTGTGATCGAGTGATTATTGTCGCAAATGGTAAGTTAGCAGCGCAAGGTACACCGCAAGAGCTGTGCGATTTAGCCGGAGAAAAATTATTAGAAGAGGCCTTTGTTAAATTGATTGGCTCAGATGAAGGAGTGGCAGCATGATGCAATTAAAAGCCTTAGTGGTTAAAGAATTTAAAGAAGCCTTTCGTGATAGGCGCGCCTTGATGGTCGCTATGAGCATGGCATTGTTAATGCCAGTGATGATTACCGTGATGGTGAAAGTCGCGATTAAAGAAGCGGTCGACAACCCCGCCGTGTATGTAAAGTATACCGGTGAACAATATGCGCCAAAATTAATTGAAGCGCTAAAAGACGTCAATATTTTATCTTTTACCGAAGTGCCAGAAGATGAAAAGCGTAATTGGAACGAGCGCAATATTGAACTGACTATTCCCGAAACATTTGTTGCAGATATGGCTGATGGTCGGTCGATAGAGCTAACTCTGCGCGCTGACTATAACGAAAAGTCGCTAAATACACCGCTGCGCCGGATTAAAGATACCATTCGAAGTCATTCATTGAGTATTGGTTATAAACGGCTGTTAGTACGCGGTATTGATGTCAAACTATTGCAACCGATTAAATTGCTCGAACAAGACACCTCGCTGCCGAGCAGTAATGCTGTCATGATCTCGCTAATTTTAGGGGTTTATTTAATGCTGGCAGCATTTATGTCAGGCTTACCAGTCGCGATTGACTCAAGTGCCGGTGAACGCGAGCGCAATGTTTTGGAAATGCTATTGTGTCAGCCGGTCAGTACGCTGAAAATCGTTATCGCAAAACTCAGCTGTGCCAGTTCAATCGCGATTATTTCGATTGTCTTAATGCTGGTATTGACCTCAGTTGCCATGAACTTTGTTGACTTAACAAAAATTGGCGCAAGTTTTAGTATCGACGTGAGTACCTTTGCAATTTTGATGTTGCTACTGGTGCCAATATGCTTTCTTGCCGCGGCATTGCAGTTGTTGTTTTCCTTTCAAGCTAAGAGCTTTAAAGAGGCACAATCAACCGTCACTATGTTAATAATGGCGCCAAGTTTTATTCCATTCGCCCTGATGATGATGGACTCTAAACCCGCGTGGGTTGATTGGCTGCCAATTTCTGGTCAATCATTATTAATGGAAGACGTTTTTAAAGGTCTAGCAATTGATTGGAGTGCGTTGGTGATCAGCACTTCGGCGACCTTGGCCTTAACCCTTGGCTTAGTATTAATATTGGCGAAACGCTTAACCTCTGAAAAAGTGGTAATGTCGTTAAGTTGATAATGGTTAGTTAGGATTGTATTGAATGAATAACTCAGTAGAATTAGTCACCGCACAAAAAAACTGTTGTAAAACGGCTAAACATCAATTGGGTTATTCATTGAGCAACCAAGAAATATTTGTCAGCTGGATTTCTGAATATGAGAAACTTCTGCGTCATATTATCAACGGCTTTGAAGCCAAACCTGCTATTCAAGAAGAGCTGTTTCAAGAAATAGCGTTAAATGTTTGGCGAGCCTTACCGAGCTTTCGTGCGGACTCAGCTGTTAAAACCTTTATAGCGAGAATTGCCCATAATGTTTTAGCAACGCATGTCGCTAAAGCAATGAAAACGGTAAAAACTGAACAAGTGCATGAATCGTTAGATAGTGAGCAATTAAGCCATGAAGATACTTCGGTTTGCCAGCAGCCCACACCGTATCAATTATTAGATCAGAAGCAAAGACAACACCGGCTTGCTCAAGGAATTCGTAAACTGAAGCTTGAACAGCAGCAAGTGATCACCTTGGCACTTGAGGGCATGAGCTACCAAGAAATTGCCGAAGTCTTGGTGATTACAACTAACTTGGTTGGCGTAAGATTACAGCGAGCGAAAATTGCTTTAATGCAATTGTTGGAGACAATATGAACGACAAAAACGATAAAGTTAACAAAGCAATTGACAGCGAAAAATCACTAAACAGTTGTGTCTCGACAAAAACGCAAGTTGGCCAGGAAGCCGAGCTCGATGTAGGTTCATCGAAAGTGTTAGATGACACTTGGACAGAGTTAGCTCAAGACTGGCAAGCGCAACCCACACCAAGCACCGACATTCTCGCATTAGTAAAACGCACTAAACGAAGAACCCAAGGCGCAAAACTTTTTTTCGCGCTAAATATTATCGTCACACTAGGCTTAGTGTTTGCATTTTTATTTGGTGTTTACGATGGTCAATGGGGAGAACCTTTTAATATTTATATTGGCCTAGGCAGTTTACTGTCAATTATCTTTATTTATTTTGAAACCAAAATTCGCATAACATCATGGTCACAACTCTCTGATAGTCCTGAAAAAGCAATCGACAATGCTATTGCGAGCAGTAAATCATCAATGAAGTACATGTTGATATCCAAGGTTTCTATTTTGCCTTTTTTACCTTTGCTAAATTGGTTTGTCTATACTGTCGACCAAACAAGTGATATAGCGGTTTTACCGGCCTATCTAATGTCGAATGGTTTTTTACTGGTTGCCTATATAGTTTTGGACTATCTACACAGGCAACGTAAACAGGAATATCAGCACCTCAAACAGCTACATAAAGCATAAAAATACAATTTGTTTATGTTCCCTTTATTCTATTGGCTTTGGCTGTTTTTATTTTAAAACAGTAGATTAGCCTTGGTAGATTTTAAAGTTCTTAATCGGGATTATTGTTGATAGCCCGAAAAAATATTATTTGACGACAAAATGAGCGAAAACAGCGCGGTTTATCCGTGTACAAGCCTCATAAGATCAGGCAAAATATGCCGCAATTAATTTTGATCTAACGCCCGTATTGCTAACGGCCGACCATTTGAGGATAAAACATGTTTACACGTGATATGAATATTGCAGATTTTGATCCAGAACTATCTCAAGCAATGAGCAGTGAAGTTGTTCGTCAAGAACAGCACATTGAGCTTATCGCCTCAGAAAACTACTGTAGTCCACGTGTACTAGAAGCTCAAGGTTCACAACTTACCAACAAATATGCCGAAGGTTACCCAGGTAAGCGTTATTACGGTGGTTGTGAGTATGTTGATGTTGCTGAGCAATTAGCCATTGACCGTGCAAAAGAACTTTTTGGCGCCACTTACGCCAACGTACAACCACATGCAGGTTCACAAGCCAACGCCGCCGTTTTCCAAGCCTTAGTTTCTCCGGGCGGAAAAGTACTCGGCATGAGCTTAGCGCACGGTGGTCACTTAACTCATGGTTCACATGTTAACTTTTCGGGTAAGTCTTATGAAGCCATTCAATACGGTTTACACCCTGAAACCGGCGATATTGATT
>JBMZDW010000050.1:0-18579 GCA_049614565.1 Cognaticolwellia sp.
CGGGTTTTCATGATCATAACGACTTCTTCAAGCGAGCAATTACCGGCGCGCTCACCTATGCCATTGATGGTACATTCAATCTGCCTAGCCCCCGCTTGCACCGCAGACATAGAGTTTGCAACGGCTAAGCCTAAGTCATTATGACAATGCACAGAGATAACCGCTTGGTCGATATTCGGCACGCGATTAAATAAATTGCTAATAATTCCGCCAAATTCATTCGGCAGGGTATAACCAACGGTGTCGGGAATATTGACGGTTGTTGCGCCAGCTTTTATCGCTTGTTCAACCATGCGGCATAAATTATCTATCGGGGTGCGGCCAGCATCTTCACAGGAAAACTCCACGTCATCGGTAAATTTTCGGGCATAGTTAACCGCATGTATTGCCATGGTTTGCACGTCAGCAAAGTCTTTTTTCAATTTTTGCTGCACATGTACGTCTGAGGTGGAAATAAAGGTGTGAATACGAAATTGTTCAGCAGGTTTTAATGCTTGGGCGCAGGCGTCAATGTCTGCTTCTACTGCGCGTGCCAAGGCGCAAACGCGAGAGTTTTTAACGGCTCGGGCTATTGCTTGCACCGATTGAAAGTCGCCCGGTGAAGATACCGGAAATCCCACTTCCATAATATCAACCCCTAAGCGTTCAATGGCATGGGCGATTTGCAGTTTCTCATGTACCGATAAACTAGCGTTTAATGCTTGCTCGCCATCACGTAAAGTGGTGTCAAAAATAAGTACTTTATCGTTAGCTGTACTCATGGTATCCCCCGATTATTAATGATTTTGCGTTAAACGTCGGGCATAAAAAAACCCGCGGAAATTAGCGCGGGTTTGGTTTTTTATTATTTTAGCTATTTATTTTCAAGCAATAAAACCTAGTCCGCGCGTGGTAATTACGAGCAGGAGGCTAATTCGAATATTGCTAGTTAATGTGGTCATTTTTTAGTTTGCTTATTTGCTGAACAATAAATAGTGAGTGCTTTATTAGTAACTTAATAGCGACATTGCTGTCAACAAAAAATTATTGCGGCACAGAATTACAGATTATATTGAATAGTAAAATAACCATTAACATCGGTTTGAGTTTTGATGTCGTTATCAAAGCTAGATTGGCTGATATCGGCGCCGACGGTGAAGCGCCAATTTCGGTAATTATGTTGAACCTTGCTTGACAGCATTAAGGTATTTTCCGCAATTTCGCTCACCGTATTACCTATTTGCGCATTGCCTGGCGCACGATCACTATTGTCTTTATTAAGCTGTAACCAACGTAATTTAAACTCATAGTTTGTGTCGCCACTACCTTGGGCAATCATACCTAACACGTAAGTGCTGGCATCATTTTCATAGCTACTGCCGATACTACGCCCGTTATAGCGCATACCGGTTTTGTAGGTGGAGTGCTCGTAGTAGCAATCACCAATTGTGCTGGTGCCATCGCCATTCACACCGTCACTACATAATGCGTAGGTATCGGTAGCTTCAACATATACGCGCCAATCGTTATTGAGAAAGTTTAGGTAGGTGTCAACGCCTAGTTGATAACGTTCTTCACCAAAAACGCTTAAACCACCGCTACGATCACCGTCTTCGGCGAACATGGTAAAATATACCGATAACGGTTGCTGCAATATGCTCGATGACCAACGAATATCGTAACCTGCAAGTTGGTTGCCGGGCTCTTCACCATTTTGACATTCTTCAATTGTTGGCCCGTTACCACCACAATTATCTTCACCTTTTAGCACGCGCCAAAAGGTGTCTAAGCTATGTGGCCTACCGTCACCTGCCCATTGTGCTAAACGCGTAATACCAATTTCCCAGTTTTTAGCGGGTTTAAAGTTCAGTCGAAAGCCCCATAACAGTGCATCATTTATCACTCTGTCGTCGTCCATGATGCCCATAAAAGAGGTCACGGTCCAAGGTATCGAATGTTCAGTAAACGGGACTTCAAAGCCAATTGCTGATTTACGCGACATAGCTAAAGTTGGCATTGGACGAGCATTATTGGACATGCTCATACTGGTATCCCAAGCCGGTCCCCACCAGCGATCTTGTTTGCCTGCAGAAAACACCCAGTTACCTAAATACGCCGCGATATAGCTGCCATCAAGACGAGTTTTATCGCCGTCGCTTGGTGAGTGTGTATAACTGGTGCTAATGTTGATAGCGAGTGAGTCGGTCATAAAACTCGAACTTAACGTCGCCGAGTTGTTGTCTCTGAAGTTATCACCAAAACTGGTAAAGCGTTTATCATCAGCTGCAATGCTGGTTTTCAAGGTTTTTTGGTTTTTTTTCGCTAAACGAAACTGGTGATTAACGTAACTAAAGGCATTTTTTTGTCGCTCAGTTAAGGTGTTTAAGCTGATGTTTTTTAAATCACGGGCGATATCATGCCACATCAGTGGAAATGTAGTGACAGGTGTTGTGATAACCCCCGAATCGGCAAGCAACTGAATGTTTGAGCGTAAAAATATATTGGAGGTATCAACCCAAGGTTCGGCACTCAACATTGGCGTAAAAAGTAGCGGTAGCATAGCTACACAAAGTTGCTTTAATTTCATATTTTTTGACAGTGCCTAGATGATAACAATCGCTTTGTTGTACGATAGATTTTGTTTATATTTTACTTAATACGTCACGTAAAATAGAGCTAGAAGTGTGCGTAGTGTATGGGAAGTACATGATTTCAACGCCAAATTCAGCAAAGTCTTTTTCAATTTGGTTCCACTTATCGCTGCCTTTCCAGTCATCACCAACAAACATCATATCAAATTTCAAATTATTCCATGCTTCTTCTTTGTCATAATTGACTTGTGGCACCACTTCGTCAACGAACTTGATGGCTTCGACAATCTCCATACGCTCTTGAAAAGGAATGACAGGTTTTTTGTTTTTCGCCGACATGGAAAGTTCATCGCTAGTAATACCGACAATGAGATAGTCACATTCAAGTTTGGCGCGTTTAAGTACATTAAGGTGGCCAATATGGAAAAGGTCAAATACGCCGGTGGTATAACCAATTTTTTTCATAATAAATCCAGTAATAAAATATGTTTAGTGATAATGCTGACAGTGCAAGCTTGTTCGCTCGTGCGTTGACTATTTAAAAAATAGCCCTTAGCTACCTTGGGTTCTGTAAATAGTTGATAATTCGACTACTTGCCTTACCGTCTATTTTACCACATAATTTGTCAGCTAAAGCGAGTCGGGTTTGCGCTAACTCATTTGGTTTTTCAATTTGTTGTTTAACCAATGCCTGCAAGTTTTTAAATGATTTTGCGTGGACAGCAACATCGGCATATTCGCCGTAATCTTGATCCATTCTTTTCTTAAAACGGTAAGAAAATATGCCGCGATAACTCCAGCGCAGTTTTAAAAAGTCACACCAAATTACCGGTTTATTTAAGGCGGCAAATTCAAATAGGGCAGATGAGGCATCGCTGATCAAGACATCAGCCAAGGCCATAAAAGGCACTAAAGAATAATCATCTACTTGCGCCAAATAAACATTATCATACTGGCTCCAACGCTCTAATAATTTGCGCTGTGCTTGATAAGTTTCTTTGGCGAGAGAAAAATAATGAGGCTTGATAATAATATTATATTGCGCGTATAACTCGGGCCAATTGTCCGCAAAACACTCGATACTGCTAGGGTAGAAAGTAGGAGCGTAGAGTAAGGTTTTTTTGGTGGCATCTAAGCCCCATTGCGCCAACGAATCATTGGGTAATTCATTGTTGATAATAGGGTCGAGTTTACAAAAACCGACATCAACAAAACAATCGTTTGGATACATCGCCTTTAATCGCTGAGTGCGGTAATTACCTTCAACAAACCTTACTGTGGTTGCGGTACTTGATTTAGTATAATAACTGGCTTTGGGGCCGATACCGTGACCAAGTTGTACCGATTTACTCACTTGATGCACTTTATCTAGGTGCGCAAAGGCATTGGCAAAAAACACCCAGTCCGCCTGCTCTTGACAGTAATAATCACGCGCCTGTGCGCTGTTATCAACCCAAATATGGCTAAGTTGCTCTTTAGCAATAATTGTTTTTATGATGTCGTCATGTATACCACGATAAAACACGAAGCTAGCATTGCCGGCATTTTCGCGAATCAATTGCTGATATACCGGCAGGTACTGAGGTAAATAATAGAGATGTAATACATCAAAAATAATTTTCATAAAATAATATCTGAACGCGTAACGTTGGCGCTATCTAATTCCAGTTACCCATACCGGTTTTACGTCGGGCGGCTAAGCGTGGTAAAACTAAACCCAATAACAAGCCAACACCCAAAACCATAGCGCCATTAAAAAACCATTGCTTTTTAATATCAGTATCTTGATTTTTTAATTGTGATTTGGTTTGTGTTAAGTCGACATTAAGAGTTGAAATTTTATCTTGTAAATCAATGCGTTCAGATTTTAACGCATCAACTTGGCTACGTGCTGCATTGAGTTGATTGGTTAACGTGCTTTTTTCGCCCTGAAAACTGGCCAATTTTTCATTCAAGTCGGCAATAACGTAACGCATGCCCGGAGTTGTTGACACATGCTTGGATTCAATCCAGCCGGTGCGATCTTTATCGGTAATTATTTGGCTATAGTCATTATTGGTTTGGCCGGTTAATTGGACTTTTTCACCTGAAGTTACTGTGCCTAAAATGCGGTAATTTTTACCGGCACCCGTGTGCATATAGACAATTAAATCTTCAGAAATATAACCCGCAGTTGTTGATAATTCTGCCTCTTGTGCAAAAGATAAAAAAGAACTACAGCATAATAAGGCAGCGAAAGTTTGTTTTATGTTCATCTTGAAATAACCAATAACGTCATTTAAACCCAGAAGTGCAAAGATAGTAGGGCTTTGCACGTATGATAGCAAGTGATGATGCCTAGATTTACCAGATTTTTGCTATAAAATATGAATCATGTAAGATTGAGATATTATTTACTGTGATGATGCAATAAAATACGTCTTTGCCGTAGATGAGCTTGATTTATAACCCGTATTGGAAAAGTATGACAACCGAAATAGAGCTTAAATATTTAATTTTAGGCGATAATGCCGCAGAAAAAATCACCCAAGCATTACACCGTGAAAATATTCAGTTTAGTTATCAAGAAAAACAACTTAGCAATTGTTATTTTGATACCCCAGCGCTAAATTTGCGCCATCATGATATGGGGTTAAGAATTCGTTGCTGCAATGGTCAAATAGAGCAAACGATAAAAACCGCAGGGCAGGCTGTTGGTGGGCTACATAGCCGCCCTGAATATAATATTCTTATCGATAGCAATTTCCCTATTTTATCGCTTTTCCCCAATGAAATTTGGCACGCTAAGCAAACGGTTAATAAACTACAGCATGAGCTAATCGCCCTTTTTAGTACCGATTTTAAACGTTGCACTTGGCTTGTAACAGATAACAGCAATAATGTTATTGAATTGGCTTACGATCAGGGCGAAATTGTCAGTGGTGAGCAGTGCGATATTATTGATGAGCTTGAACTGGAGTTAGTACAAGGCGATAAAAACGCCTTGTTTACCTTGGCATCATTGTTGTTTGAGGCGCTGGCACTGCGCCCGGGTTTAAAAAGCAAAGCAGCACGCGGCTATGCTTTGTGGCACAAACAGCCGAGTGTAAAGCCGATGAGAGCACAGAGCTTTATTTGTGACAATAAGCATGACTCAATAGCCCAAGCGTTTACTCTGGGCTTAAATCGAGGCCTGACGGCATTGCAACAAAGTATTGAGTGTTACTTGGCCGAAGAAAGTTTACCTAAATTAGCGCAAATCAAGGAAAGTTTGGCCCTTATTCGTCATGGCTTTTGGTTGTTTGCAGATTATTTGTCGCCAGAAGAGTTAGCGCTGCGCGATGAGCTAAGCCATTTTGTGCATTTACTCGCTTGGGTTGATAATGCAATATATCTAAAAGAGTTAACCAATAAAACCGGTAACTACCGTAAAAAGTTAGACTTTAGTAAAGACCTTATCAAACAGCTGAAAATAGAAAAACGCCGTTTTCCGGATCAAAGTGATATACATGAATTCTTGCATAGCAGCCGTTTTAACCAACTGCAACTTTCCATTTTACAGCTGTTCTTATCGCGTAGCCAAGACACAGAATTGACGAATAAAACGAGCGGCGTCACGCTGACTAATTTTGCCCAAGGGCGAATTGAATTGAGCTTAAGTGAAGTTCTCCGTGAAATGAAATCTAAAACAAACTTCAGTTGTCAGCAATATATTGCGCAAAGTAAGCTGCTAAACCGCAGCTTGTTAACCGGTACTTGGCTAGCGGGCTTATTTGATAGTGAGCTGCGAGATAAATTTCGTCACCCTTGGTTGGATTTGCAACAAGGAATAAGTGAGTTGCAAACGCTATGGATCATGCAATTACAATTAGAGAAGCTTGTCGAGCCGCCGCCAAAATTACTGCAGTGGCAACAAAGTAAAGTCGATGGCTTGTTGTCGGCGTTAAACAATACTAAAGCTATTGCGGTTGCTATGGCGCCGTATTGGCTTGAGTCACGTTAATGTGTTGCTTTCGAACAGCAAGGAAGAGTCGCAGTGAATCGCATTATGGCTAACGTACAGCAGTTTTTTACTCCTTGTGCTATAAAAGCAATCGCCTGTGCGGTGTTACTGTGCCATTTTTTAACGCCAATAAGTTTTGCTAAAAGCTATTCTCTACCGGCTGAAGGCTCGCGGCTAATTGGTGAAGAACAATATCATATCGTTGAAAAGGGTGACTATTTTCAGGCGATTGCGGAGCAGTATGATGTTGGTTTTCTCGCCTTAATGACCGCTAATCCGGGTGTTGGCCCATTTCTACCTGAAATAGGGCATAAATTAACTATCCCTAGCCAAATGTTGCTGCCGTTTGGTAAACGCGAAGGCATTGTCATTAACTTGCCTGAATTACGTTTGTATTATTTTCCTGACAATGAAGCCAAGGTGCATGTTTTTCCGGTCGGTATTGGCCGACAAGGACTAGCCACACCAAAAGCGGTGAGCTATATCGGCGAAAAACGTAAAAATCCTGTCTGGCGCCCAACCGCTGAGATGAAAGCCCGCTACTTAAAAGAGCGGGGCAAAACGCTTGCTGATGAAGTACCGCCAGGACCCAATAACCCGTTCGGTAAATATGCTTTGCGTTTAGGCACGAGTGTGTATTTATTGCATGGTTCAAACCAACGTTTTGGCATAGGGATGCGCGCAAGCTCAGGCTGTATAAGATTATATGACGACGATATTGAGTGGCTATATCAACATGTAAAATTGAACACGCCGGTGCGCATTATTGATCAAACCATAAAGCTCTCCTACGAGCCGAAAACAAAACTCATCGAGCTACATAGTCCGCTAACCGGCGATGATGGTCAGCAAAGTAGGCTAGAAGTGACGGATAGCTTGTTAGAATTTGTTGGCGACTTGCCTGATAATAGAGCACTGCTGATGCAGCAAATAGCGCAGCCAGAAGGTTTAGTGACTGAATTACATATGCCATAATTTTGGTTGAATTCGTCCGACATTGTCATCACCGCAGAAAAATAAAAAAGCACATAAATAGTCATTTATGTGCTTTTTAGTTTAAAAATGTTTAAACAATAACGGTTGTAAGGTTTATTTTTTAAAGCTAGCAACCATATTATCAATGCGTTCGTTGGCGTTTTCTACCGCCATTTTTATATCATTAACCGCTTGGTTGGTTTGCGCTTGGCTTGAACTCAATGCACTTACATCGCTCGACATGGCATTGGTTTTTGACGATAGGCTATTAACTTGCTCTGACAAGCTATCAACCTTTTGATTTAAGCGAGAAATATTCTCTTCTAGTGCTGATGTATTGGCACAGCCACTCATAATGGCAACTAAGGTAACTAAAGTTAATTTTTTTAATAGCATAATGCGTTCCCTGTATTGGTAATGAATTTTTTATTTTATAAAGCGTAAGTGCATTTTTGAGTATGGCACAAACTTAAAGCGCTGGCTAAAAAACATTCTCATCATCAATATTTTGAATTTCATCAGGTTATCGCGATTTTTTGCCCTTGTCGTTGTCAATTAATCTGCTATTTTAGATTTTTTTTGATGATATCCAATTGTGCTTCTAGCTTAACCAGTTTTTCACTAATGTCGGTATTTTGCGCGATAATTTGTGCATTTTGCTTTCTAAGCTCGCGGTTTTTAATATTGGTATCGGCAAAGCCAAATATTTTATTAACAAACACCGCACCCATACCGCCGAGAATCCCGATACCGAGAATAAACATAATAAAAACCGAAGCACGGCCAATAAAGGTTATCGGGTAAACATCACCAAAGCCGATAGTGGTGGAAGACATCACCATCAGCCAAATGGCGTCGCTGTAACTTTTTACCGGTGAGGCTTCAAGGCCAAGTTCTGCTTGATAAGTGATATAGCCGAGTGACAGGTTAAGGGTAAGAAACAAAATAAATGAAACAACGCCTATAAAACCGTAGTTGTAATTTTTTACCCCAAACTCATCAATGCGGTATAAGTTACTTTTTTCCATTGCTTTTTGAACGACTATCATTTTTAACTCTGCTATTTTATTGAGACATATTTATTGGTAAATGTTAGCTCAAGGTGTATTTATTTGGCCAGCATCAACATAATGGATCAAATCATCCATCAACTTTTTCTTAATTTCAAGTTGTTGCTCAGGTAATAAGTTATACTTTTCAGCGAGCAGTTGATAATCAACCGGCGACAAACTCACCGTTAATCGTGGGCGCTTAGGGCGCTTGTTGGTGGGTAAGCCTAAAATATCACGAATTTGCTCAGACGGGCTAATGCCGGCTTCAAGTGCTTGTTGGCGAATAGCCAATTGAATTTTTTCATCCATATCAAAAGCTACTTGTACGGCTTTAACGGCTTTGACGGATGACTGCCATTTTTCGGGGATTTTTCGTGACACAATTAACTCCCTGGGTACATATCAACAATATCGGTCGTCGGTCTAAATAAAGTTAAAAACACTTCTGTATCACCATCTTGCCATACTTCAATATCAATACCGTAGTCTTGGTCTTCATCAAACAAGGCATATAACTCAAATTGTTCGCCGCTGTCTTTTCCTTGGTAAGGAGATAAGTTATTTGAACGATGATCTTTACGATGAAAATAACCCACTTGGCCAAAGGTATTTTGTTGATACATTTCGCTACTCCAACCTGAGGTTGTGTTGCTGTCGCTTAAGCGCGTCAGTTGAGCTTGGCCGGGCTCATCGAATACTTCGGCAAACTGGTCAAGATCAAACAAGCTTTCAACATCTTGGTGCTGTATTTTTAATGAAAATTTCAGATAGGTTTTATCGTCAACGTCTAAGGTAAGGTATAACTCTACGTCATTACTGCCTTGTAACATCCATTCGACTTGAGTTTTATGCTCAAATTCATAGCTGTTGACTGCGCTGACTTGAAACTCTTGCGCTCTGAGTTTTTCCGGCAAGCCAAAACTGTCCGACATAACAATAATGTCACCTAAGGTCAGCTCTTTAACGTTATTAAGCTTGCGTTCTTGTTTCGGTTTATTGAAAATTCGTTTTAAAAAACTCACGGCTTGCTCCTTAATTTTCACCCTGCTAGATATAGCCTATAGGGGCTTATTAACAAACGGATAACGGCAGAAAACTTATTGATCTAGCATGACTAGATCGAAATAAGCTCTGTGGGTGCTAAAAGCGCGCTCACCTTACTCTCAATTGAGTAAGGTGTTAATCCGTTTGATAAAGCATCAAAGGGTCAAAGCGGCTGTTATTGACGGCGTACTATTTTTGCTTAGCTTTTAGTCGCTCTAATACCGAATTTGCGCTGTTATCGCTTGCACCAATGCCCGCTTCTTTTAACTTAGCTTCTAACGAGCTGTCTGAGTTTTCAGACTCTAGTACTTCAGCGGCCTTCATTTGATCATCAAATTTTTGTTGCTTGGCTTTTATGCGCTCTAAAGAGTCTTTAGCATTTAACAACTTAGAGTTACTTGATGAAAAATTATCAGTAATAGCCGAGGTCGCTTTTTGTACGCTTTCGGTGGTTTTAACCATCGACAATTGGCGCTTGTACTCAGTTACTTGACGTTCGCTCTTTTTCACTAGTTCTTTTAAACGCTCAGCATTGCCTTGAAAGCTATCAAGGGCTTGTTGCTGTGTGCTAAGTTCATTTTCAAGGTTTGAAATTTTTTCCGCTACTGCGAGTGCTAGCGCGTCATCACCTTTTTCCATGGCTTGCACGGCATAACCTTCATGCTCAACCACTTCACGTTTAATGCGGTCAACCTCACGGCTAGATGACATTTGTTGTGCCATAACGCCGGTTAAGTCACGCTTCGCTTTGGTGAGGTGATTTTCAGCATCACGAATTTCTTGTTCAAAAATACGGGTAGCATTTGAATCAACAATGGACTCGCCCACTTCAGTTGCGCCGCCGCGAATGGCGGTCATAATTTTTTTAAAAATACTCATCATAATACTCCTAAGGTGGTTGCTTAAACTAAGTAATCACTCATATCGTCAATAATCTCTAAGGCATTGTTGCTCAATACCGCTAGCTCGTGTTCGATATCATCAAATGTTGAGCTAATTGCTAGCGCGCCAAAAATGACATATTTATCACCAATTTTTGAAAATGAAGATAACGGCATTGGAATGTTCATTTCTAACATGCTGACATGCATCTCATTAATCATGCTTGTTTTAACTTCTTCTTCACCCCAGAGGTAGGTGATACACAGAATTTGATCATCGGTTACTGAAACAAAAATCGGTAACTCTTCACGACCAAGAACCGTCACTTGTAATACATCAACTTCGCCTGAAATAGGCTGGCAATCAAATACCATCCCAGTATCTGAATCATCTGCCAAAGTATTCAGGTAATCAGCTATCTTATGAATATTCATGTTATTCCTCATGTTTTAATAAGTAGCGTAAAAATCAGTAACACTGTTTTTACTCAGCGACATATTATGTCACCTTAGGGTTAATTTAGCACTATGACATATTATGTCAAGTGATAATTTCATTTTTCTGTTTTTTACTTCACTTTTTATAACTTAACTTATAGCACGCAGATTAATCAATTACGCTTACTGCAAATGAGCATTATTTAATCCCTGTTGATCTTGCCACGCTTGTTGATGCAATTGATAAATCACATGGCTACCTAAATAATTAATTGGCACGTCGTCGCTACCTTGATAAAAGTTGCGCGAAAACTCAAAGGCATTAAGCGTCATCGGTAAGGTTAACCAATGATGAGGTGTGGGTAGGGCAGGTAATGCTTTTAAGCGAGTTAACGGCGGTGCGCCTCGCTTACTGGCAATGGTCCAACCCCATTCGCCAAAGCTGGGCACGTTGTCATGATATTGTTGCACGTGTGCATAGTCTGCCGCTTGTACGGTTTTGCCAATGGCAATAAAGGCATTTTTGGCGTGATATGGGCTAGCCGATTGAATACCAATTAATCCATCACCGGCGAGTAATTGTTTTAACCGTGCATAAAAATTGACTGAATAGAGCTTATTAAGATCAGGATGACTTGGGTCCGGTAAATCAACAATAATGGCGTCGAAGGTTTGCTGGCGTTGCAGTAATTTATCAATGGCAAGAAATGCATCGGCAGAAATAATCTCAACCCGCTTATCACGTAAACTCGCGCCGTTTAAGTTTTCAATGTCATTGGCAAGTGCTTGAGGCAGCTTATCGTGAGGACGCTTAAATATCTCCAGCAGCTCAGTGTCTAAATCAACCAAGGTTACGTGTTTAGGTTGCCATTGCAATACGTCTCGCAAGGCTAAACCGTCACCGCCGCCAATGATGAGTATATTGTCGTGGCGTGCTGAGCCTGCCAACACTGGGCTCACTAAATAACTGTGGTAAATAAACTCATCGGCAGAGGAAAACTGTAAGCGGCCATTTAAGTAGAAATTAATAATATTGCCTTGAGTAGCGCCCATATTTCGCTGGGTAAACGTTAGCTGTTGATAACGGGTTTTGTCGCTATAAACCACTTTATCAAGATAGAGTAAATTGCTCATTTGGCTTAACCAGCCGTTGCCAAACTGATAGATGGCGACGATCATCACTAACAATATCGCATGCGCAGAGAGTAACGTTTTTCGCCATGTTAACCGCTGCCAATAATAAAAGATAAAAATACTACCGGCGATCAAGTTTAACGCCGCGGTTAAGGCGCTGGCTTTGCTGATATCGATTGATAATAAAAACATCACCCAAATGGCTGCACCTATACCAGCGCCAACATAATCTGCACCGTAAATGGTACCGAGATTATTTTTTAAGTGTTTTTGGTGTATTTCTTCGCGAATACGGGCAATAAGCGGAATTTCCATACCAATGAAAAAACCCAAAATTAGCCCGAAAAAGTAAGGACTATTAAAAGCGATAAAACTGAGTTGTTTCAATAACCCGCCTCGCGGATAAGCGTCGGGCGGCAAGTTAAACATCGAGCCGAGTAACTCAGGAAAGGTTTGTGTCAGGGCGATTAAGGCGCCAATAATTAAAATTGAGCTACTGCCCAAAAAGGCAATCATCAGCTCTAGCCAAACAAAGCCATTAAAAGCACATTGAATTTTTCGTGCCGCAAATGCGCCTAAGCCCATGGCAACGATCATCAGGCCGATCATGGCGTAGATAGTACTTTCCATAATGCCCAGCACGCGACCGGCATAATGAGAGAGTAGATATTCGTAGACAAGTCCGCAACCGGCCAATACCGCCATAGTTAAAATCAGCAGCACATCGTCCCAGAGCCGGCTTTTATTGCTTGTCATGAAGATTCCTAGCTCGTTTTGTTGAGTGTTAATTGAGTTTTAATTGGATTGAAATTTGGCAAGAATAACCAAGCTCAGTAAATCGAGCTTGGTTATTTAATTTGTAAGATTTACATAAAACTACGACATTAACGCGGTTAAAATGAGTGCAATAGAAATACTGATCGCCATTTCAACACTGGCAACACCAATATTATGTTGTTGGTCCACTTCTTCTACTATGTTGATACCCATTAATACTAAGCGTTTAGCAATGGAGGTAAGTACCGCAACCAACAGCGTCATCACCATACCAAACATTAACCAACCGACGAGGTTGATCAATAAGGTTTCAGGGCTATAAGTTAAAAAGTGGCTAGCAGCAGTAACGGCTAACGCGGTACTAATAACTTGGCCGGCATAACGAATGGCTAATGCCACTTGCCCTTGGGCAAACGCGTCTTGCATGCTGTTATTTTGATTGTTGCTAGCATATTGGCGCTCTTTAATACGAGTTACTAGTACTAGCATGGCTTGAGAGACGACAAAGCCGGCGGTAATCGCGATAAAAGTATTGATATCTAGCCCATATACCCAAAGCAGCACGGCACGAATAACAATAGCGGTAGCAATGGCGCCTGAAGCGTCAACAATACCTACGGTAATATTACGGGCTTTGATTTGCGCGTTTTTGTCAATTTTGTTTAAGGCAAAGCGGTCATGAAAAATCCGGCCCACTTTGATCAAAATTAGGCCAAAAATACCGTAACTGGCCATACCGAGAATTTCCATTAAATAACTATCGGCATTTTCACCGCTAATAGCGCCGGTTAGCACAATGCCGAGCGCGGCAACACTACCGGCTACGCTAATACCAAAGGCAAAGTTATCCTCTTTGGCCAGCTCATCAGTGGAGTTTACTTTTGCTGATAAGCCACTAATAAAACGCATGGCGCCAAGCAGTATAATGGCAATGGTAATATCAATGGCTAAGAAAATTAATAGTTCTAGATTTAAGCCCGTTATTTCAATAAATGTATTCATATTTATCCCTACTTTCCACGTCTAAAGCTACGTGAGGTTGTACTTTTACTGTTTCTGAAGCTGGCATTTTTTCCGCTTTTACTGGATTTAGCATAAGCGCTTTTATTGGTGGTTTTGCTAGCAAAGCGGTTGGCACTACTTTGAGCACTTTTACTTTGGCTAGAAATACTTGACGCACCGGTTCTATTTTTACTATAGGCACTGGTGTATTTTTGCCCGCGGCTTTGAAATGATTTTTTTGTACGGGTATCTAAGGTGTTTTGTTTGCGCAGCTGGCTAGGCGAGCTGTAACGCTTGCGACCATAATCATTGTAATAACTATAGTTTCGGCTGCGGCCCCAATCATTATAATAGGTGCGACGTGAGCCAAATAAGTCACCCATAATAGAGTACATGCCATACCAAGCCCAAAATGACATGCCGTTTGAACCTGTATTCCAACTACCGTAGGAGGGGTTACCAATCAGTTGTTCACCAACGCCGAAGTCTTGCGCTTTATTGGCCGCTAAGCTTTGTGCTTTTGACATGGCATTAACCCGCGGCAACGCGCCATCGGACATATCGGCTAAAACATTTAGCGGGTCGCTTAAGGCATCAGAATATAAAACGGGGTCTGCGGCTTGATAAAGGTTTAATAATTCTTCATATCTCGCTTGGGAATTATCAAACATTTGCGGCTGGTTTTTTACCGTATTCAAGCGATCAACCAGCGCAAGGTACATAGGCCCTTGAGTGCCGGTATCTTTTAAAAACTCGTCAATTAACGGCTTATAATCCGGTTTGACTTTTAAGATTTTGTCCGCGTACTGACTAATTAAATTAGCATTGCGCACTTGTCCACTGTCAAGCGCTTGAGCCAATAACTCGATACGTTGCTCAGTAACTGGAATTTGTTGAGTCACTTGCTCTTTTATTGGGTCTCCACAGGCGCAGAGCAATAACATTAGCAAGCATATAATTGATTTTAGTGGCTGCATTTCTGCCATAGTGCCCTCAAAAATGCTATGGTTATCATTCATTAATATCACTTATGACATATTATGTCTATTGTTTTACACAGTTCAGTGAAATTAATTTAAACCTTATTATTAACTATTGCCATGTGTTTATCGTATTTATCGAGGTTATTGTGTCTGATTTATCGCCTTTGCCATTTTCGTCGCTACTTAAAAGCCAACAAGATAAAGCATGGCAACAGTTTTGTGATCAGTACCCAAGCGCTGCTAAAGAAATAGCCCCCCAACGCTTAGCACTGTTTAAACAAGCGCTTACCTTAAGTGATTTTATGCTTGGCAGCGCCTTACAAGCGCCAGAATTGGTGGTTGAACTTTTTAATAGTGAGCGGTTACTCGCGAAAGAATCCCCTGACTATCTAGCCTTGCTGGCACAGCAAGTCGAAAAGTGCATCAGTGAAGAACAACTGCACCATTGCCTAAGAAGCTTTCGCTTAGTGCAAATGGTACACATTGCTGTTGGTGATTTTTTATTAAATATCAGTCTTGATGAATCTTTAAAACGGCTGTCTTTATTAGCAGATAGTTTGATTATTATCGCCAATCAATGGCTGACTATATTTTGCCAAGATAAATGGGGTGTACCAGCTAATCGTGTTGGCGAGCCGCAAAGCCTACTGGTGTACGGCATGGGGAAATTAGGCGGCCAAGAATTAAATTTTTCCTCTGATATTGATTTGATTTTTGTTTATCCGGAATCTGGGCAAACCCAAGGCGTGCGGCGCAGTATTGACAACCAACTGTTTTTTACCCGTTTAGGGCAAAAATTAATTACTGCGCTTAATCAACAAACCGCGGACGGTTTTGTTTATCGTGTTGATATGCGTTTGCGACCCTTCGGTGAAAGTGGCCCTTTGGTATTATCTTTTAATGCCATGGAAAGTTATTACCAAGATCAAGGCCGTGATTGGGAACGTTATGCCATGCTAAAGGCGCGGCTTATTGGCGAGGGTAAATATCACGGGCAATTGTCAGATATGCTGCGGCCTTTTGTTTATCGTCGTTATATTGATTTTAGTGTTATAGATAGCCTGCGCCGTATGAAGGCAATGATCGCGCAAGAAGTTAGGCGTAAGCAGCTCAGTAATAATATTAAGTTAGGCGCAGGTGGTATTCGCGAAGTTGAATTTATCGTGCAAGTGTTTCAAATGATCCGCGGCGGCCGTGTTAGTGCATTGCAACATCGTAACCTGCTGACGGTATTGCCGTTACTGGTTGAACATCAAGAGATCAGCCAAGAAAGCGCGCAAGTATTGACCCATAGTTATCGATTTTTACGTCGGGTTGAAAACATTATTCAAGCGTTACACGATCAACAAACGCAAACCTTGCCAGATAATGAACTCGACCAGCAACGATTAATCACCGTACTTGCTGATGCTAATTGCAACGATTGGGCAAGTTTTCTTGAACAGCTTAGCTTGCATATGCAGGGAGTTCATCAGCAATTTAGTGAACTTATTGGCGAGGAAAGCCCAAATCGCCAAGCCGTTGATCAATATTGGAGCACCTTGTGGGACAGTCAATGGAGCGATGAAGAGTCCATTACTTGGATAGAGCAGTCGCCACAATTGCGTGGCGATGCGGGAAGTAAGACACTTTGGCAAAGCGAAACCATATGGCGTACCTTAAGTGACTTTCGCGCAGAAATGCTCAAACGTGTTATGGGCAACCGTGGCCGACAAGTACTTGATAAATTAATCCCGACCGTGCTCTGGCATTTGGCTCAGCAAAAATTGTCTGACCAAGCGTTAGACCGGGTGTTAACTGTGCTGTCAACCGTAGCAACGCGAACCGCCTACTTAGAATTACTCTTTGAAAATGAAGGGGCACTCAAGCACTTAATTCATTTGTGTCATAACAGTAGTTGGGTGGCAGAGCATATTGCTAAGTACCCGATATTGCTTGATGAATTGATTGATCCAAAATTGTTTCATCAGCCGCCGTTGTTATCCTCGTATGTGGCTGAACTGCGCGAAACTATGTTACGGGTTCCAGAAGAAGATCAAGAAGCACAAATGATCACCTTGCGACAATTTAAGCAAGTTAAACAGCTACGTATCGCCGCGGCAGATATGAGCGGTATTTTACCTATCACTAAGGTTAGCGATCACTTAACCGCTTTAGCGCAAGCAATTATTGAAGAAGTCGCTAACTTAGCGTGGCAGCAAGTCAGTCTGCGCTTTGGTATTCCCAATAGTAAGGTCGACGGCCATGATAAAGGTTTTGCGGTTATCGGCTATGGCAAATTAGGTGGTAACGAACTTGGTTATAGTTCAGATCTTGATTTAGTGTTTGTTCATGATGCAGATTTAGCCGAAATGACTTCTGGACCAAAGGCGGTAACAGCAGGGCAATTTTACTTAAAACTGGCGCAACGTATGATGCACTTATTTAATACCCGCATGAACAACGGTATTTTGTACGAGCTCGATCTGCGACTTAGGCCTTCCGGTAATGCTGGCTTATTAATGGTACATATTGATACTTTTGGTCATTATCAAGAAAACGATGCTTGGACGTGGGAACATCAAGCTTTAGTGCGGGCGAGAATTATTTATGGTCATCAAGGGTTAGCGCATCGCTTTAACGACATTAAGCGGAAAATACTAACCACAGCACGTGACAACGGCCAATTGCGCGAAGATGTGATCAAAATGCGCGATAAAATGCGTCAGCATTTAGACAAGTCAACCGTTGATCATGTTGATATCAAGCAAGGGCGTGGTGGCTTAGTTGATATTGAATTTTTGGTGCAGTATTTGGTGCTTGCCTATAGTGCTGAATATCCGAAATTGAGTATATTCTCAGACAATATTAGCTTATTAAAATGCTTGGCAAACAATCAGGTGATAACAGACCAGCAGCAACAAGTTTTAGTGGCTAATTATTGCAAGCTGCGCGACTTTGGCCATCATGCCACCATACAAAATACTGAGCCTTTGATTGCGCAAGAAACATTTATCGCCGAGCAAAACGAAGTGATGGTCATCGTTGAGCAATTGCTACAGCCAAGCTAATTTTTTGACTTAGGCAATAGCAAGCACTCATTAACTAAATAGGATGGGGTGTTGTCAATTAACACAATCGTGCGTTGTTGATAACAAAAATAAACCGACAGACCATTTTCAAAATGTCCTTCAATGGCATTGCCTATCTGGTAGGAGGTGCTGATGATGTTTTTATTAATGCGAAACGCATCTTTGACCAGAAAATCACGGTTTAGCCACCAAATTATCTCAAGGCCATTGGCTTTCGCGTATTCTGAAAGCTTTTGAAATAGGGTTTCGCCTTGGCGAAAAGGGTGGTTGTCGGTTTTGCCGGTCCAGTTTTGGCGTAAGGGTCGTGTGATCAAACGTCGCGCTTCTAATATCTTTTCTAAATCACCTTTGGGCTCAGGCAAGTAAACAATGTTATTGCGAATTTTTACCCCATCTTCGTCCATCTCGCCATGAACGTTTGCGTAAAAGCGTGATAAGCCTTCTGCGGCCGCGTTTTTGCTTTTACTTGGCCGTACGACGGATTGCTTGTTGTTTTTATTATCCAGCGCTTTCGCTCGATCTTCTTGCTTTTCTTCATTGGCTTTTGCTTGTTGTTGATGTAAATCTTCAGTACTAGCCACGGTATTATCGGTGTCATCTTGACCAAGTGAAAACAGCAACTCACGGTTGATAAATAACGCGACTGCTAAGGCAATGATGATCGCGCCTA
>JBMZDW010000051.1:0-18056 GCA_049614565.1 Cognaticolwellia sp.
GATTCAATTTCCAGCTCTTGCTCTGAAAATCCGGCAATGGCCATGGTGATACGGTATTGATCTTCCGCGAGTAACTCAACGTTATACGGCGGGTAAGAAGACTGTTTGTCTGCTCTTGAGGCTTTATCAATTAATCCGGCTAAATGGTCGAAGCCGATAAATGAGCGGTAAAGTGGGCTGAAATCTGTAGATGTACGCATAAATTCATATCCTATTTAAGTTTAGCAATATGTGGTTTCTGGCAAGATGTTTTTAAGACTAAAACCAGCGATGCTGCGAATTATTATCTTAAAACTGACGTTGCTCAGAATGTTAATGTGCCTTTCAAGTTTGAACAGGCGGTTAATGTAGACCCTATTGGCGACTACAATATTAAAGATGGGATTCATGCTGTTAATTTCAAGCGCAATATTGATTTATTTTTCAGAAGATGTTGCGGAGGTTGTTTAATTTATTGAAATATAAGTAATATTATTTTATTAAAATAAAAGCTAATGTTGCGCATTAGCTTTTGCTTATTGGCATTTGTTTAGACTTATTCGAATGTTCTGAGGTTATTTTACTGCTTCAGCGACAATTTCAACGTTTTCTTTCGGCTGACTGATGGCTTTTAATTTAGCCAATGCGCTGTCGTAGTCAGGATGTTGAGAAATATTGGCAACGAGTTCTTTATAAGCTATTTTTCCGTCAGTATCGACAATAAATATCGCGCGAGTTAACAAGCCCATATTTTTGATCAGCAAGCCATAATTTTGGCCAAAATCACGCCAAACCGCATCAGATAATACTTTGATATGATCAACCTTTTCAGTTTTGCAAAAACGTTTTTGCGCAAAAGGTAAATCATTACTAATGGTTAACATCACCACATTGGCGGGCAAATTCGCCACTTCATCATTAAATCGTTTCGTTTGAACCGCGCAAACGCCGGTGTCTAAACTTGGCACCACGGAAATTAATACCACTTTATCTTTAAATTCGCTTAAGGTGACCGGCGAGAATGATTCGGTAACCACCTTAAAATTTGGCGCAGGGTCACCTAAGTTGACTTGGCTGCCCAATAAGGTAACGTACTTATTGCCGGCCATGACTAAATCCGTGGTTTCTGTCAGTGAAGGGCTTGTCGTTTCAGCCAACGCTGAAAACGCCAGCAGTGAGCTTAGTAGTGTAACCGCAGGTAGTTTTAAAATATTCATCATAGGGAGTTTAACTTGGCTAAAATATTGCCAAGCTTACCTTTGTGCAGGTAAAAATGCGAATTTAAGCGCTTTTATTTTTAAAATCACTGCAATATCCCTTATACTGGCTCGGTCTTTATCGAATAATTTTTTGAAATAGTTACTTAAGGCTCTTTCCTTTATGCCAACATCTTTACTGATTTGTGATGATTCTAATATGGCGCGAAAACAAGTCGCGCGCTCACTCCCCGATGGTTGGGATGTCGAGATAACGTTTGCCAGTAATGGCGCCGAAGGAATAACGGCAATTAAAGAAGGCAAAGGAGATGTACTATTACTTGATTTAAATATGCCGGTGATGGATGGCTACCAAGTGCTTGAAGCCATACTAAAGCAAGATTTACCGACCTTAGTGATCGTCATCTCTGGCGATATTCAACCTGAAGCGCATCAACGCGTAACAAGTCTAGGGGCGTTAGATTTTATTAAAAAACCGGTTGATAAAGCAAAGCTTACCGAAATACTGTGCGCGTATGGGGTATGTAGTAAAAGCGAGTTAGCCCAAAATGCCAGTCAAAAAGCGGCTAAAAATGACGCAAGTATAGTCCGTCCAAGTCAAACATTGACCAGTGACATTACTCACGCTCCTAGCAAATCGTTAGTCGAAATGACTAATGAAATGCGTGATTGCTATCAAGAAGTTGCCAATGTTGCTATGGGCCAAGCGGGTGATTTATTAGCGCGCTTACTGGATGTTTTTGTGGTGTTGCCTATACCCAACGTTAATTTAATTGAGGTTAGTGAGCTGACCATGGCGCTTTCTGATGTAGAAGAGAGTGAAACAACGTCTGGTATTTGCCAAGGCTTTATCGGCGCGGGTATTTCCGGTGAAGCGCTGTTAATTATCAATGACTCATGTTTTAACGATGTCGCAAAATTGATGAAGTATCAGCAGGCCCTCGATAACAGTGCGGAGCTAGAATTATTGATGGATCTGGCCAATGTGCTCATAGGTGCCTGTTTACGTGGCATCTCCACGCAATTGGATATGCCATTTAGTCAAGGTCATCCTGTGGTGTTAGGTCAGCATCGAAAAATTTCTGAGTTAATCGCGACTAATAGCAATAAATGGAAGAAAACCTTAGCAATAGAAATTAGTTACGGGATTGAAAACTACGCCATTAAATGTGAGCTGTTGATACTATTTACCGAAGAGTCGCTTACAACGCTTAATAATAAAATGACTTACTTGTTGGATTAATCATGTCAGAGCAAATAGAACAATTAAATGAACTACATTGGATGATGGATATACTGCACAGTATTGATGTTGGTTTAGTGGTGCTTGACCGTGATTATCATGTGCAAATTTGGAATGGTTTTATGGAAAACCACAGCGGTTTATTGCCACGAGAAGTCAAAGGTAAAGTGCTATTTGAACTATTTGATGAAATTCCTCAAGACTGGTTTCGTCGTAAAGCAGAGTCGGTGTTTTTGTTAAAAAATAAAGCCTTTACCATTTGGGAGCAGCGGCCTTATGTTTTTAAGTTTAATAATTACCGACCTATTACCAGTACCGCGGACTTTATGTATCAAAACACGACATTTATGCCATTAATGTCAACAACAGGTGAAATATCGCACCTATGTTTACTCGTGTACGATGTCACCGACAATGCTATGCATAAACAAGAACTAAAAAGGGCGAATAAAGATTTAGCGATTTTGAGCCAAACTGATGGTTTAACACAGTTATTTAATCGCAATCATTGGCAGCACTGTATTGAAACGGAATTTAAACGTTACACTCGCAGTCAACATTCAAGCAGCTTAGTGATACTCGATATCGACCACTTTAAAGCGGTTAATGATAACTACGGTCATATCGTCGGCGATGATGTTATCAAACATTTAGCGAAATTAATCCGAGAGCAGGCAAGAGAAACCGATATTTCAGGGCGTTATGGCGGTGAAGAGTTTGTTATTTTACTGGCCGATACGCATATTGATGATGCCGTGGTATTTGCTGAGCGCCTTAGAAAAACCGTGGCAGAGTCTGTTGTGACCTACAATGACATCGAAATTCAATATACGATTAGTATCGGTATTGCCGAAGTTGAACCGTCTTTTGACAGCGTATCACAATGGCTTGAGTACGCGGACAACGCTTTATACCAATCGAAAGAGCAGGGCCGAAATCGCGTGACTATACATCAAAAATAGTCAGGGGTTTAAAACCCGATGACAGAACATAAAAAAAGCCCATCAGGGCTTTTTTTATGTTCAAGCTGGCAAAAGGTATTTGCAAGCAATCATCATTCTCGCTACCTAATTTGCTTTTGAATGTAGAATATAGTCTGGGCTAACATGATTCCAAGCACTACGCCGCTAGCATTTGCCGCCATATCTAACCATTCACCGTAACGATTCACATAGGGCTGAATAATTTCGATGGCGCCACTGTAAACAATAAAAAATAACGCTATGGCGAGCCAGTATTTAGGCCGGCGTAATGCCGTGGGCAACATTAAGGCGCAATAAGCAATAAAATGATGGGTTTTATCACTACCCGGCGCTGGTGGTAAATGTTCAACAGGAAATAACGATCCTAGCGTGATCAACGCTAAGATCACTACAGTGATAGCTTGCCAAAATTGCTTTATAAAATCAGTTATCAAGGTCAACATTATTGTTTTTTATAAACCAATTTGCCATTCACCCAAGTTTTATTAACCGATATTTTCCAAATATCTTGCTCAGGCAAGGTAAATAAATTTTCGTCGAGTAAGACAAAATCGGCTTTTTTCCCCGCCGCTAAACTGCCAATAATATCTTCTTGATGGCCAGCATAGGCGGCATCTAAGGTGAAGCTTCTAAAGGCTTCAAGTGGCGTCATTTTTTCGTCTGCAAACCAACCGCCCTGTGGACTGTTGTTATGATCTTGACGGGTAATGGAAGCATGTAGGCCAAAGAACGGATTTGGCGACTCAACCGGAAAGTCTGAGCCAGCAGCAATAACCGCTTTGGCATTGAGCAGTTTTCGCCACGCATAGGCGCCTAATATTCTATCTGGACCAACGCGGTCTTGCGCCATATTTTTATCGCTAGTGGCGTGGGTGGCTTGCATTGAGGCGATAACATCGAGCTCAGCAAAGCGCGGAATATCACTGAGGCGCAACACTTGTGCATGTTCAACGCGGTGACGTAGTGCTTGGCTCTTGCTGGCTTTTATATGCTTTTGGTAAGTATCGAGCACCAGTTGGTTGGCATGATCGCCAATGGCATGACTATTCACCTGAAAGCCTTGCTGCATCGAGGTACTGACCAGTTTTTCAAACTCTTCAGGGGTATTCAATAAGAGGCCGCGGTGACCAGGGTGATCGGAATAATCTTCAATCAAAGCTGCGCCACGACTGCCTAATGCGCCATCGGCCTGAATTTTGACGCTATTAAATGTGAACATATCATCCTTGCTTTGATATTGGCCTTTAGCTAAGCCTTGTTGCCATTGCGGCGACGGCAAATACAGCATGGCGTTAACGCGAATGTTGAACGCCTGTTCTTGGCTAAGCTCTTTATACACTTCAATATCCTCAGCACTAATGCCAGCGTCATGAACACTGGTTAAGCCAAAGCTTGCAAGGGAGTCCATGGCCTTAACTAGTACTTGTTTTTTCTCCGCTTTCGTTAATGGCGCGATACTGTTATCGATAAGCGCCATGGCATTGTCAATAAACACCCCAGTTGGCTGGCCGTTTTTGTCTTTGATAATTTCGCCGCCTTCGGGCGATGGTGTGTCTTTGGTAATACCGGCTAAGGCCATGGCTTTGGAGTTCGCCCAACCAGCATGCCCGTCGACGCGTTTAAGCCAAACCGGTTGGTTAGGAAAGGCAATATCTAAACTTTTAGCATTGGGAAAGGCATTACTTGGCCATTGGGTTTGGTTCCAACCTCTGCCCTGAATCCAAGTTAACTCAGTATTGGCTTTTGCATAGGCTAAGGTTTTGTTAATGGCATCCTGCTCAGAGCGCGTATTCACTAAATCAGCGCGCAATAAGCTTAAGCCATAGTTTAAAATATGGCCGTGGGCGTCAACTAAGCCAGGAATTAAAGTTTTTCCTTGACCATCAATGATCGATAAGTTTTTTCCTGTTGGCAGGGTATCGCTGGCTACGTAGAGCTGATCAATTTTATCATCAGTAAAGGTCAAGGCGGTAAAGCTTGCCAATTTATTGTTACTAATGGTGTAACCTTGGACATTTTTAATCAGCGTTGTTTTCGCCATCACGAGCGCTGGACTCAGTGTCGCAATTAGCAACGCGGCTTTGACCTTAGTTGATAAACAATTCATCATACTTCCTTGATTTAGCTTTTATAGTCGCTAAATACTAGCATGAAAAATTAGTAGTTTTTTATCTTTTTTACCGTGCAAACCTAGAATTTTAAACGAAAAAAAAGGGCCATTACAGCCCTTAAGTGCATAACCACTTCAATAGCAAATCGGTTGTTTTTTAAAACACTTGTGGTAACTATAGGATGCGGGTTGCGGTCGCTGGCGCTATCATCGCCGCCTTACGCGCCGGATAAAGTACCGCTACTTGACCAACAATAAATAGCGCAATAACACCAAAAATTATTAACTCAATACCAATAGGTGATAAGTTAAAGGTGTTAACCAGCCAGATATTCAGTGCGACGGCGCCAATACAGCCGATAACATTGCCAAAGCTTGAGATAATAAGGTTCTCCATCATAAAGTAACGCATTATTTGGCCTTTAGTGGCGCCTAAGGCGCGTCGAGTACCAATTTGTTTGGTACGACGGTTAATGCTAAAAATGGCTAAACCAACAATGCCAAAGCCGGTGATCAAGGTCAG
Source organism: Cognaticolwellia sp. (assembly GCA_049614565.1). Lineage (GTDB taxonomy): Bacteria > Pseudomonadota > Gammaproteobacteria > Enterobacterales > Alteromonadaceae > Cognaticolwellia. The sequence goes on from JBMZDW010000051.1 coordinate 6,056, forward strand.
CGTAATAACGACAGTGGTAAGAATTTTATTGGTGGCGTTATGTTGGCGGTAGCTATTTTTACGGGTGTCTTCAAGCGTAGTCACGCGGCGAATAATGCGTTCTTTATCGCTTTCGGCCAGTGCTTTTTCAATAATTGGCATTAGCTCGTCACGGCGACCTGCTTCGGTGCGAATAAAGTATTTACTGCTTTTTGCTTCACGATGCGTGGGTACTAACATGGTACGTTCAACGCCATCCCAACCATTCCAAGGTGCTTGCAGGGCTTTAACGACGCCAATAATTTGCATCGGTTGGGTATTGGATATATAAACGGTTTTACCTATGGCCGATTGCCAATCATCAGGGTACAAATTTTTCGCAAATGCTTGAGTAATTATGGTTTTTGCCGGCCAAGTTGTTTGGCCGCTTTTACGGTATTCAACATCAGAAGCTTTGAAGTTTGTGCCGGCGATAAGCTCTAAGCCCAGGCTATTAATGGCATGTTCATCCACCATGTAAATCGCTGCGCCGACGGCATCTTTATCTTGGCCAGATTCATGCTGCAGAGCCATCGACCAGCCGCTGCCCGTGAGGGGGACTGCATTAATTTGGATTGCATCAACAACGCCTGGCGTGTTGCGGATCATATCTAAGTCGGTTTGCAAGTGGGCTTGAATATTGTAATCTTCGCCAAATACGACATTGCTTAAATAAAAGGTGTTGGCTTCATCAACACCGCTGTCACGTTGCATTTGTTGTTGACGGTCTTGGATCATAAAAATTGCATTAACCATAATGGTCATGGTGAGCGCGATTTGTAGCGCTATCAACAATGCCCCTATTTTATTGCGGGCCAAAGCGCGCAGTATCAGTCCTGTTTCTAACATAATTATTTCCTACTTTGTCTGCGTGAGCTTATTGGCTTTTAAGTTGTTGAGCCGGCTGAATGTTGCAAGCGCGCCATGTTGGGTATAAGCCAGCGAGTATGGTTGAGATTAGTGCTAATACCACGGCCAATATTGCCATTTTAATATCTAAACTTGCCAAACCTTGCATGTAGTCGCCATAGAGTCCTTCCACACCTTTTAAGCCTAAATAGGCAAGTAACAAACCTAATATGCCGCCTAAAATACCAATGCAGGCAGATTCAATAATGTATTGGCTAAATAGCGTGCGTTTGCTGGCACCTAAAGCTTGGCGCAAACCAATTTCTGGCGCTTTGCCTAAAAATTTTGCGAGTAATAGGCCAACGGTATTAAGTAAACAAACGACCAAGAACATAAACGACATTGCCATCATCATTTGTGCGTCATGGGCCACCACTTCTTGTACTTCTAACCACTGCATGACGTTACTTAAGCGGTTGTCTAATGGCCGTTGAAAGCGACCAAATTGTTTTTGCTCTTCAACATAGGCATTTAGAAATTGTTGATAATCTTCTTTGTCTTGTTCGGTTTTTAATTCCACCCAAAATTGCGTCCAAATACATTCCGAGGCCAGAAAAGCTTGAAAACCGTCTTCGGTTGGTTTCCAACAATTGGTGTTACCAGAGCGGGAAATTTTTTCATCGGCAATTAAATGAAATGGTACAAAAATATCTTCAGCGTCATTAAAGGCTCCAGTGCTGATATCGTAAAAACGCGGTTTAGGTTGCCAAGTGTCAATAACACCAACAATGCGGAACATATTGCCTTCAAGCTTAATGGATTGACCGACTGAGTCTTTACCACCAAAAAGTTTGTCATTAATTTCTTTACTTAAGACAATAACATGTTCTTTGCTTTCATCACTTTGATTGCTCCAACCACTTCCGTAAATAAACGGCACATTAAACATCGAGAAAAAATCTGCACTGTTGGCACGAGCGTTGACGATTAACGGCAACATCTCTGGATCGCTTGGTTCAATAACGCCAAAGGCTTGTGCTTGCACATTTTGGCGGAAAGCTTTTTTCGCCCGCATTAAATTACTGGCATCGGTATAGGTTAATTGATCCGGCGGGTTTAAACCGTCGTCAAACGGATCGTTAGCGTCCCAACTATCCAATTGCACATAATAGAGCTGCTCGCTCTTTTCGGGAATGGGGTTGGCGGACATTAAATAGTTCACCGTCACTGTGGTCATGGCCGCGCCAATACCTAAACCAATGGCACATACCATGAGTAGGCTTAAACCCCAGTGTCGTAAAATACTTATCCAAGCCAGCCGTAAATAATAATTAAACATAATATTGTCCTTATTTTTCTTGTACTAATGCGTTACGCAATGGCTTGGTTAATTTCCGGTGTTACTATTTCTAGCTCACTGACGCGGCCGTCTTTAACTTGAATAGTACGTTTGGCACGTTGGGCAAGCTCAGCATCATGCGTCACCATAATAATGGTGGTGCCTTGTTGATTGATGTCTTCAAGTAAGGTCATCACCCCTTGTGCCATTTCTGAATCTAAGTTACCGGTTGGCTCATCAGCTAATAAAAATCGTGGATCGGTTGCTAACGCCCGTGCAATAGCAACCCGTTGTTGCTGTCCGCCTGATAGCTGACTTGGTAAATGCTTCATGCGTGAAGCAAGACCAACTCGTTCAAGGTTTTCTTCAATTCTGCGTTTGCGCTCTTTAGCATTAAAGCCACGATAGCGCAGCGGCACGTCAACATTGTCATAGAGGTTTAAGTCAGGGATTAAATTAAAACCCTGAAAGATAAAGCCAATTTTTTGATTACGCATGCGTGAACGGCCGTTGTCGTTCAGTTGGCCAACATCTTCTCCGTCTAGCAAAAACTCACCATTGCTGTATGTTTCTAGCAGTCCGGCGATGTTTAAAAACGTGGTTTTACCTGAGCCAGACGGCCCGGTAACACTGACAAAGTCACCTTCATTAACCTGTAAACAAAAGTCGCGTAGGGCATGGGTTTGAACATCGGCGGTTTGGAATATTTTGTTGATATTTTTCATTACTAGCATGTGAAATTCCTTGGTATCTTTCGAATAATTAGTTTTATTTTTAACTGTTTTTTAACGTACTTTTATCAGTCACTGAGCAATTTAGTCGCTGAGCTATTTAGTCACTGAGCAGCACTTGCTCGGCGGCGTTAAAGGTGTCGGTGCCGGAAATAATAATTTGATCGCCAACCTGTAAGCCTTGTAATATTTCGACATGGCTTAAGCTACGCGCCCCTGTGGTGATGGCGGTTTTTTCTGCTAAACCATCGCTAACTTTATAAGCAAAGCGACCACCGCTACTTTCTAAAAATTGTCCGCGCTGTACTTGTAAAACATTTTCTTTGTGCTCAAGAATTATTTGCGTATTTAAGCGTTGGTTTTGGCGTAATTTTTTTGGAATGTCGTTGATGAAACGCACCCGCCCAGTAACCTGATTATTCAGTATTTCGGGGGAAATCGTTACTAGACGAGCACGAAAGGGCTGTTGTTCAAATTGAATGTTAACTTCCATACCTATCGCCAAATCGTCGGCGTAGCTTTCAGGAATTTCAATTTCAACTTCAAACTGTGATAAGTCGACGATAGTTAAAATTGCTTGGTTTTTACTTAAAAAGGTTTTGTTATCAGTGCTGAGGTTACCGACAATGCCATTCACCGGTGAGGCGATACTGAGACCGTTGACTTGGCGTTGTAACTCTTGCACCAATAAGGTTTGGCGTCGAATATCTAATTGCAGTGACTTGCTATCAAAGTCTAAGCTCTCGATATTTAACTCGGCGTCTTGCACCGCATGTTTATGTTGTAGGGTGGCTTGCTCTAATTCGTCTTGGGCTTTTTCATAATCAATTTGGCTAATGGCGCTTTTTTCAAAGCCGAGATCGGCACGACGTTTTTCTCGCTTAGCCGTCACTAACTTTACATTGGCAAGGTCGACGGCTTTTTGATCAATCAGGCGCTGTTTTTTTGCTTGGATGACTTGCCGTTCAAAACTTGACTGTAAACTTTCCAACGTGGCTTGTTGTTGAAATAATTGGCTGTTGAGCTCTGGACTTTCAAGCTTTGCGATCACTTGTCCCGCTTTTACTTCGTGGCCGGCTTCTATCATTAAGGTGATAGTGCCATCAGCGGGGCTATATACCGTTGGACTGACCGCAGCTACAACCCGGCCTAATACCGATATGTCACGGGTAAAATCCCCTTGGGTAATAGTGGCAAGGCGAACACGGTCTAAGGCAATTGACTGCTCTGCTTTGCTCCAACGTGATGCTGACGGTGCCACTTGCCAGATAATGCTGGCGACGATCACTGTGGCTAATGTGATGGTTATCCAACGCTTTTTTGTTGATGTATTTTGCTCGACTTTACTATCTTGCGCGCTGGTATCTTTAATTGACATGACTTTTCCCCCGAATGTCAGATCAGTGCCTTGAGCAAAACGGTTTGCTAAAGTGCTCTGATATATTCTTATGTCGTGACGGGGAGAGAAAAGGTTTAAAAATAAAAATATTATTTTTAAAACCTTAACCTAATGCGTGGAGAAATTGGCGAGTTTTACCGTGTTGATACGGTATTTTAGCGTGCTAGCGCCAAGTTGATGCGATAAAATTTTTATTAAAATTATTTTGCCCACAGTGCCAGCAAGCTGGGTAAATTCTGTTGAAGAATGCTAGGCTTATTGGTGTTTTTTATAAAATCGCTGACGTATTAAGGCCAGTAGTAACAACAATAACGGTACACTAAAGTCGATAATACGGCTATAGCGTGCATAGGGGGTTAAGCCTGTGACTAAAGGTACTTGTGTGGTTAGCACGGCTTGTTGAAATTGCGGAATTTGTTTTAGGATATTACCTTGATGGTCAATCACCGCCGTAATACCATTATTGGTAGCACGTAAAAATGGTCGACCAAATTCTAATGCCCGCATTCTGACAATTTCTAAATGTTGATGCGGGCCGTGTGAGTCGCCAAACCATGCGTCGTTGCTAACGGTTAATAGTAAATTAGTTTGATTGGTAAAATTAGCACTCAGTTGTTCGGCAAACGCGACTTCAAAACAGATCAGCGGCAGTATGTGGTACCCGTTAGCAAGCAGGTTTTTTTGCACATAATCACCACGACTAAACGACGACATTGGCAAGTTAAAAAACGGCGCGAGTGGTCGTAACCAATCGGCAAACGGTACAAACTCACCAATGGGCAGCAAGTGATGTTTGGCGTAACGGTTTTGATCATTATAGTGATAACTGCCTTGGCTATCATCAATGCTGCTTTTACCAAGTACAATTAAATTGTTGTAATAATTTTTACTGTTGATGTTGTAATCAATAATACCCGAAATAATCGCGCTGTTATTGAGCAAAGCTGAGCTTTGGGCAATGTCGAGAAAGTCTTGCGCTTGCACACTTGGTTCAACGGCGGTGATTGCCGACTCTGGCCAAATAACAAGGTCTGCAGGATAATGCCCACGGGTGAGATCGAGATATTTTAACATGGTGGGCCAGGTTTGCTCGGGCGCCCATTTTAATGCTTGCTTGATATTACCTTGCACTAGCGCGGTTTGTACTGACTTACCGGTTGGGTTAACCCAAGTGCTATTTTGCAATGCGAAACAAGTTAGCCCGAACGCAGCAAGCAAGGCGATATTGAGCAGGCGCTTGCGTGATTTTATGATATACACTAGCGCTATACTGGTGGCGATCACTACAGCGCTCAGGCCTTTTTCGCCGATTATCGGCGCAAAAACAGCAAGTGGCCCGTCAATTTGACTGTAACCTAAAGTTAGCCACGGAAAGCCCGTTAATAAGTTGGCGCGTAAAAATTCTGCCAACAACCAAAGCGGCAACAATAACCAAAGATTCAGCCGCTGTTGATAGGAAAATCGCGCGGCTAGGTAGCAGGCAAGGGCAAGAAATAACGCTAAATATAAGCACAGCATTATCATTAATAATAACGATACTGCCAGCGGTAAGCCGCCAAACTGGTCGATACTCACATGTACCCAACTAATACCGGCTGAAAACCAGCCAAAGGCAAAAATAAAACCTTGCTTGGCTGCAGCTTTAGTGGATTTACCTTGTAGCGAATATAACCATGCAGGCAGTATGATTGCCATCAACCAATAATAAGAAAAGGGTGCGTAGCAAAACACTAACGCCAGCCCCAAGAAGAAGCTGACAATATTATTTTTGCTAATGATATTGCCTTGTATAGCGCTGAAAAAATTCTTTAGCATAAAGTGTTAATCAGTCACTTTTCCTGCCACAACATGTTCCTTCGGTAACGTGACTTGTAAGCTTTGAATACGGCGACTATCGGCAGCGGTGACTTTAAATATCACTTTATTAATACTGATTTTTTCGCCTTTTTTCGGCATATGGCCAAATTGTTGAATAACAATACCACCGATAGTGTCAGCATCACTTTCATTAAATTGCAGATTAAAATAGCTGTTAAAGTCGGCAAGGTCGGTCAGTGATTTCACTTGATAGACTTGACCCGCGAGGTATTTGATATCTTCTTCTAAGGCATCGTCGGTTTCATCTTCAATTTCACCAACGATCAATTCAAGAATATCTTCGATGGTGACAACGCCAGAGACGCCGCCATACTCATCAACCACAATCGCCATATGATAACGTTGTTGGCGAAACTCTTTTAATAGTGGATCAACTTTTTTACTTTCCGGCACAATAATGGCGGGACGAATGATCTTTGCGATGGTGAAGGCTTCATCAGCTTGTTTAAAGCCGTAGGCTAATAAGTCTTTTGCTAATAATATGCCTTCAACATCATCAATATCGTCATTGATCACAGGGAACCTTGAATGACCCGACTCAACAATAACCGCCAGCGATTTCTCTAAAGGATCGTTAATATCTAAGGTGACCATTTGCGAGCGTGGGATCATAATATCACGTACGCGCATATCAGAGACTTCAAGTACCCCTTCGATCATTTGTTTGATTTCAGGGTTGATCAGTTCACGGTCTTCAGCGTCGTTTAGTACATCAACAAGCTGGTCTTTGTTTCTCGGCTCCCCAGTAAATACTTGCATAATTTTATCCAAGATTGACTTATTTGAAGAACCGTTGCTAGAGTGGGGGTGGTCGTCGCTCATAGAGCCTTGTTAATTCCTGTTGGTTGTGTCGTTCACGAATGAGTTAGTTAGTTTGTAACCGATTTTCATTAATTTCAAGTACTAAATGCTGCTTTAAATGCTTTGGAAACAATTTTCCTTGGCTAGCTCAATGTCTAGATCAATACCTAGCAATGTATGCGCTATTTAGCACTATTGCGCTAAATAGGGCGCTGCAAAGCCTAAGTCAGTAATAATGGTTGTTTCAAGCGCTTCCATTTCTTCTGCTTCTTCATCGTCAATATGATCAAAGCCCAATAAATGTAAGCAGCCGTGAACCACCATATGCGCCCAGTGGGCATTGAGGCTTTTGTTTTGGCTGAGCGCTTCTTGCGCGACAACGTCAACGCAAATAATCAAATCACCCAATAAATCTAGCTCAATTCCCTCGGGGACTTCAAAAGGAAATGATAAGACATTAGTGGCTTTGTCTTTGCCGCGATATTGATGATTGAGTTGACGACTTTCCGCGCTATTGACTAATCGTATGGTCAGCTCAAAAGGCTTGTTATAGCGTAATAGCGCTGCCTCAACCCAACGCTGAAAATCAGCTTGCGCAGGCACGGCTTGGTCATCACAGGCCAATTGGAGATCAACAACGATATTGGCCTTGTTCTTCGAGATGTTATTCGCCATGTTTAGCTGCATTGGCTTGCGCTAATGCCTCAGTTTTTTTCTGCTCTTCGCGTAATTGTTGCTTTTCGATTTTCAGGCGATTTTCTTTTTCGTCAAACGCTTCGTACGCTTCAACAATACGCGCCACTACGGGGTGGCGCACGACATCTTTTGACTGAAAAAAGTTAAAACTCACGCCGGGAATATCATCTAATACTTCAATGGCATGGCGCAGGCCAGATTTTTGGCCACGCGGTAAATCCACTTGCGTAATGTCGCCAGTGATGACGGCGCGTGAATTAAAGCCAATACGGGTTAAGAACATTTTCATTTGTTCTACTGTGGTATTTTGACTTTCATCGAGAATAATAAAGGCGTCGTTTAATGTTCTACCGCGCATATAGGCGAGCGGCGCTACTTCAATAACATTGCGCTCAATCAGTTTTTCAACTTTTTCAAAACCAAGCATTTCAAACAGAGCGTCGTATAGCGGTCGCAGGTAAGGGTCAACTTTTTGTGATAAATCACCCGGTAAAAAGCCGAGTTTTTCACCGGCTTCAACCGCAGGGCGGGTCAGTAATATACGGCGAATTTCTTGACGTTCTAATGCGTCTACCGCACAGGCCACGGCGAGATAGGTTTTACCTGTACCCGCTACGCCGACACCAAAACTAATGTCATTGGTGATCACGTTTTGCACATAATTTTGCTGATTTTCATTGCGGGGTTTGATGATGCCACGTTTGGTTTTTATCGTCACCATCTCGTCATATCTCGCCGACGTTTTACTTGCTGTTTGCTCTAATATGCCAGTATCAACGATGGCTAAATGCACCATTTCGGGGGTAATGGTATTGACTTTACCTTTAACGGTTTCGCTTTCAAGGTAAAGATCAATGATGACTTTTTTAACGGCGGCAGTATGCACACTTGACCCCGTCACTTTAAATTCATGACTGCGATAGCTGATCTCAACACCCATACGGCGTTCGATGGTTTTAAGGTTGTCATCCATTGCGCCACATAAATTCGCTAAGCGATTATTATCAGCGGGAGATAAGGTAAAGTTGATACTGGTATTTTTACTCAATTGTTGATCCCAAGTGCTTGCAGCGTTAAGTAAATAGGGCAAATAAGGTTATGTTTTATCAATACTTGCCTCTATATCTGGCCTGTAATACAAGGCGAATGGTTTAAGGCGTAAAAGTGGCTACGCCTAATTCATTTACCGTATTGTCGTCGGCCTGATGATGGCTATTCGCTAAAATATCAGCGGGCGAATGCGCAATACGTAAACCCATTTCGCTTTCTTGACGTACTAATTCACCACGTAACGAATTGGCATAAACATCGGTAATTTTTACATCAACAAATTGGCCAATTACCGTATGTGGCGCAACAAAGTTGACGATACGGTTGTTTTCAGTACGACCACGTAATTCCATCGGGTTTTTCTTTGATGGCCCCTCAACTAAAATACGTTGTTCGGTATTGAGCATTTGACGAGCAATACGCAAGGCTTGTTGGCTAATACGGTCTTGTAATATCTGTAAGCGCTGCTTTTTAATGTCGTCGCTGATGTCATCTACCATATCGGCAGCCGGCGTACCCGGACGTGCACTGTAGATAAAGCTGAAACTTAAATCAAAGTCGACCGTTTTAATAAGATTCATGGTGTCTTCAAAATCGGCATCAGTTTCACCGGGGAAACCAATAATAAAGTCTGATGACATGCAAATATCAGGACGCGCTTTCTTTAATTTACGAATTTGTGATTTATATTCTATCGCGGTATGGCCACGCTTCATTTGCGTTAAAATGCGATCTGAGCCACTTTGTACTGGTAAATGTAAATGACTCACTAACTCAGGCACATCTTTATAAACATCGATAATATCATCGGTAAATTCGATTGGATGTGAAGTGGTGTAGCGAATACGGTCAATGCCATCAATGGTGGCAATTAGGCGTAATAATTCTGAAAAACGACAAATGCTGCCGTCGTGTGAATCTCCGCGGTAACCGTTAACGTTTTGGCCAAGTAAATTAACTTCGCGTACGCCTTGCTCGGCAAGTTGCGCAATTTCATATAAAACATCGTCTAGCGGACGACTCACTTCTTCACCACGAGTATAAGGGACCACGCAGAAGGTACAATATTTACTACAGCCTTCCATAATGGAAACAAAGGCAGTGGCGCCTTCAGCTTTCGGCTCAGGTAAACGGTCAAACTTTTCAATTTCAGGAAAACTTACATCAACAACTGGGCTTTTATCGCCAGTAACTTGTTGGATCATTTCCGGTAAACGATGCAAAGTTTGTGGGCCAAAAACCATATCGACATAAGGCGCACGTTGGCGAATGGCATCACCTTCTTGCGAGGCAACACAACCACCAACCCCGATCACCAGATCAGGCTTGTCAGCTTTTAATGTTTTCCAACGGCCTAACTGGTGGAATACTTTTTCTTGTGCTTTTTCGCGAATAGAGCAGGTGTTAAGTAAAATAACATCAGCATCTTCTGCTTCTTCGGCTAATTCAAAGCCATGGGTTGAGTCGAGAAGTTCGGCCATTTTCTGCGAGTCATACTCGTTCATTTGACAGCCCCAAGTTTTGATATATAGCTTTTTACTCATGTGTTTACGCCTAATCTTTTCTATGAAATTGATTCTAGTTTTTGCTAGAGAATTTAAGGAGGCGTATTTTACTCTTTCTTTGCACATGATGCTAGTTTAGAAATACGCTGAGCAAAAAGCTTAAATAATCTGGCACATAAACATCGAATTACCCGATCAGGTTGGGTAGAATAACGCTATCTTGCTAAGGGTGTGAAAGTCATTATGGATCAATTTGATTGTGTTGTGGTTGGCGGTGGTATGGTTGGCTCAGCCTGTGCGTTATCGCTAGCGGAGTTAGGCTTGACGGTGGCGGTGATCGAAAAAACAGCGCCGGAAGCATTCTCTCCTGAGCAAGCCTTTGATTTAAGAGTGTCGGCTATTTCATTGGCCTCAGAGCAATTACTAACACAACTTGGTGCTTGGCAACAATTACAACAATGGCGCATGTGTGATTACAAACGTTTAGGGGTTTGGGAGCTGGAACAGGCTTATACTGAATTTAACGCCCAAGATATTCAGCAAAGCCATTTAGGCCATATTATCGAAAATCGCTTAATTCAATTATCGCTATGGCAACAAATGCAACAACAGCAAAACATTAGCTTATTTTGCCCAGCTACCTTAGTTAAATTTGAGCAAAATTCATCGTCAGTGGCGTTAACATTATCTACCGGTAATGACTCGTCACAACTAGTGCAGGCGAAAATGGTGATTGGCGCCGATGGTGGTAATTCTTATGTCCGTAAGCTTGCCAATATTGGCAGCACAGGTTGGGATTATGCGCAATCGGCGATGTTGATCAATGTTCGCACTGCAAAGCCCCAGCAAGATATTACTTGGCAACAGTTTTTTCCAACTGGGCCGCTGGCCATGTTGCCGATGCCGGGTAATTGTGCATCTTTGGTTTGGTATCATGAAAAAGATCAAATTAAGCGTTTATCAGCATTGTCGAATAGCCAATTAAGCCAAGAAGTTATACAACACTTTCCTGAACGTTTAGGGCAGGTCGAGGTGATTAACAAAGCGGCGTTTCCATTAACACGCCGTCATGCTAATCAATATCAAAAAGGTCGTGTGTTACTTATTGGTGATGCTGCTCATTCTATTAACCCGATGGCGGGGCAAGGGGTTAATTTAGGTTTTAAAGATGTTAACGCATTGCAAGATGTGATTTCAACGGCCATAGATCAGGGCGAGTTATGGCACGAGCCCAACGTACTGTCGCGTTATCAGCAAAAAAGGCGCAGCGATAATTTATTAATGATGACCACCATGGACGCGCTGTATTTATCGTTTGGTCATGTATCGCCACTGGCAAAATTTGCCCGTAATGCAGGGTTATCACTGGTCAATAAATTACCGGCGTTGAAAAATAAAGCCTTAGCCTATGCGTGCGGGATATAGTGTTTTACGGCTTAGTGTTTTACAGCTTGATGTTAAGAAAAATATTGTGATGATGAAGTAAGTAAATAGCGTAGGAATTATTTAAAATAGAAAATACGAGGGTAATACGGATATATAAGTTGAAATGGTGCGGAAGGAGAGACTTGAACTCTCACATCTTGCGATACTGGAACCTAAATCCAGCGCGTCTACCAATTCCGCCACTTCCGCATTTTTCAGGTAGTCATCTCACGTTTTAAGATGATGTCGAACTAAAGTAAAAGAAAGTGGCTGGGGTATGAGGATTTGAACCTCAGAATGACGGGATCAA